>NZ_MDVC01000115.1 GCF_002777425.1 Snodgrassella alvi | reverse complement strand
GGAATAATGAGATATTAAATTATAGGTATATGTCCATATTTAATAATTTTTTAGCCTTTATAAATTCAGATGATTTCAAAATTTTTTCTTCATCTAATTCAATCACATTAGCTTTTTCCTTGAAGCAATTAATTTCTTTACAATCCATTGCACATAAAATAAGTTGAGCTTGAGGTGGAATTGTATTAATAAGAAAATTTAAAATATTTTTATAATTAAAATTAGCCTGTTCCTGTTGATTTGGTGTATCAATGATAATAGATGCAAAAACTTCATTTTCTGCTTCTTCTATCAATTTCAGTACGGCCATATAATATGCGAGTAGTCCTCTAGTACTTTCAGCAGCGCCACCACTTCCATGCAGTTTGTTGTAATCTATAGGGGATTTAATTGGTTTTAAATTAACTCCTTTTGCATCCAGTTTGTCGATATAATCATTTAAATATTTTAAAAAATTATTATTTATGAAAAGACGTTGCTCTTTTGATAAAAGTTGTTTTTGTTTTTGGTTTAACCTTTCTATCTCTAATTCATTTTCTTCTGCTAGTAATAAGCTATTAGCTCTGGCCTGTTGTACATGCTTTTCAACATTTTTGACTGTTAACATATCAAAGATGTTAATATCATCTATCCCAATACTTGATTTTTCTAAAACTAAGTCTTTCGAAATGTATTTGTTTCTTATTTGATTAATTTTGCTTCGAAGTATTGTAATTTTAATATTTTTGTCTGATAAATTTTTATCAATAAGCTCAATTTCTTTTTTTAAGGATTGAACTAATTTAATGGCTTGGTCTTTGTCTGCAAGAATAGAAGCTCTATAAGGAGAGGAATTATTATGGATTGTCCCACATAACGGACATAAAAGCTCATCATCATTATGATATTCGATAGAGAATAAATAATCTTTTTCTAATTCGTCTACTGCTATATTAGCTAACTCTAACTGACTTAACAAATAGGTACGTTTTGTTTTATCTTTAGCTATTATATTAAATAATTCTTCTTGTTCAGCTTGAAGTTTAGATATATCTTCCGATACTTCTTTTTTTAAAATATCAAATTCTTCATTAGTTAAAGCTATAGTTTTAGAAGGTGTGGGAAAATATGTATTCACTATTTCAATGGCTGTATCAATTTTTTGTTGAATTTGTATTTGAGCTTTTTTTTCTTTGTTTTCTAGAGCAATTTCTTTCTGAATTGCAAAGTGTTCTGGCACTAGATATCCAGTGTGATATTGTATAATAGTCTTTTGCCAGTCTCTATATTGATTTAGGCTAGAAAAACCTATCCATGTTTTAGACCAACTAGATTGCTGATCAATGTAAAAAGGTAAATAGTAAAAAGCTGGTGGAGGTGTCTCTAATATAAAGTCGTCTTCACCATTTTTCGTACGTTGGGGTAAAAGAGCTCTAAAACCAACAATTTTAGCAAATTCTTCAGCATACTCCCCTGATATTTTTGAATATTTTTTTTGAGAATTATCAGGCCAATATATTATTATGGTATTTTTATAACGTTCTATTCTAAAATTATTTTCTCCTATATTAAAATCAACACGGCAATGTACTTCGAGGTTCTTCCATGTTGGATCTAAATATGGCTCACACCCTAAAGTCCATACTAATAATTTAGCTAAAGTTGATTTACCAAAGCTATTATTCTTTGCTGTTATCAAATTCAGATGAGGATTGAACTTGAACAGGTTTCCCAGTTTTTTTGACTTTGATATTACTACAAGTTGTTGGAATACTAAGTTTTTCATATTGTTTTGTCCTTAGATTTCTTATAAGTAATTTGTAATTATCGATTGTAGGTTCTTTTTTCATAGATTTTATTTATCAATTCATAAGTTATCGCTGCTAAAAGTTCGGTTCTATCTGTAAAATTATTTTTAATTGTTTGAGGTAAGTCATTTAATGTAGCTTCTATAAAGTCTTTAAATGAATAATTTTTAAATGTTTGAAAATTATTGTCAATTACTTTTATAATCTCATTTTTATTATTAACTGTATCAAGCGAACGTCCTATATGTATTGTATTCATATATCTGTCGAAGTCAAATCGGATACTTATTTTCTCTAATCTATTTAATCCCAATTCTGGAATTAGCTCATTGAACGTTTGGATGAAACGTTCTTTATTAAAATCAGTATTCACCAAAATAATTTCTTGAACTTGAGAGTAGGTAATTCCTTGGGTTTTAATCATTTTTTCCCAATTTAAATAGTTATTTTGGTTTGTACCTTTACGATGTAAATCATCTATTATGGCTCTATAAATTGTAAGCGGTGAACATTTTGAATTAGGATAAATTTTATCAATAAGATTTATTATTTTTCCTTTGGTTGTATCTTGAAAACTTATAGATGGAAGTTCTGGTATAACAAATCTTAATGATTGTGGTAATGGATAATCACCTAGCTCTTTATTAATAGCATCTTGAATTTTTTGTAAACAATTTTCATCAATGTCATTGATAGTAATAATATTTAATTTATAACTTTTTTTTTCTTTTTTAAGATCTATTTTATATCCACAAGTTAAAACGAGATCCACATTTTTCAATCTTGAAATAAATGGTTTATCTTTTATTCCAGAAAGCATTTTTCCCAATAATGAATTAGATTTATTAGAACCTTGTAATTTTACTAATTGTGTAGCTGTACATGGCGAAGAACTAATGCTTTTTACCTGAGTGAACTCAAATTCGGCATTTGTTATATCCGTTGAAGTAGCGAATAATACATCTTCATGTAACTCCATAAATATTACATAATCTTTGGATACCTCATGTGCTTCAAGTATTCTGCATAAAGCCCAATGATACTGATATTCAAATTTTTCGAAAGTCAATGCACCAGCATTTTCGCGTTGTGGGCAAGCAAGAGGATTATTTTCTGGTGCAGATTGTGATATATCCAATATAACCTCCCATATTTAAAATGAAAAATTAGTTAGCTATTTTATTAATATCAGTATATTAGATTAATTGATTTATATTAATAAACAGTTAAATAAATTTTTATATGTAAAATTTATTTAACTGTTACATGCCACCTTAGTTAGGAACTTATAACAACACTTTTTCAATCCCCCCATTACTGGCTTTTTGCACAAACTCTTCCTGCCAGTTTTCACCCAGTATATGTTTGGCCATTTCAATCACGACATAATCGGCCTTGATATTGGTGTCATCGCTGTAGCGGCTGAGGCCTTGCAGGCAGGCGGGGCAGCTGGTGAGGATTTTTACCGGTTCGCTCTGCGGCAGTTTGGCTTTGCCTTTTTCGATTTCTTCCTGTTTACGGAAGCGTACTTGTGTGGCGATATCGGGGCGGTTGACGGCAAACATGCCGGATTCGCCGCAGCAGCGGTCGGACAGGGGCACGTTTTGTCCCATCAGTTCGTTAACTACTCTGATTGGCTGGTTGGTTTTGATTGGTGTGTGGCAGGGGTCGTGGTACAAGTATTGCTGGCCTTTGATGCCGTCCAGTTTCAGGCCTTTTTCCAGCAGGTATTCGTGGATGTCGAGTATACGGCAGCCGGGGAAAATTTTATCGAAATGGTAATCTGTAAGCTGGTCGTAGCAGGTGCCGCAGCTTACGACTACGGTTTTGATATCCAGATAGTTGAGGGTATTGGCTACGCGGTGGAACAGGACGCGGTTGTCCATGGTGATTTGGTCACCTTTGTCTTTGTTGCCGCCGGCGGTTTGCGGGTAGCCGCAGCAGAGGTAGCCCGGTGGCAGTACGGTTTGTACGCCTACATGCCACAGCATGGCTTGTGTGGCCAGACCAATCTGGCTAAACAGGCGTTCGGAGCCACAGCCGGGGAAGTAGAAGACGGCTTCGGCTTCTTCGCTTACCTGTGGATTGCGGATAATCGGTACGGTGGTGTTGTCTTCGATATTCAGCAATGCGCGGGCGGTTTTAATTGGTATGTGGCGCGGTAACGGGCGGTTGATGAAGTGAACAACTTGCTCGCGGATTTCTGGTTTGCCGGTGGTGGCACGCGGGGCAGTTTTCTGGCGTTTGAGCCAGCCAAGGCTGAAGTGTTTGCCCATTTCATAGCCCCAGTTTTGCAATCTGAAGCCGGTTTTGATTACACTCTGACGCAGGGCTTTGATGGTTCTCGGGTCAGTGGCGTTGAGGAAAGCCATACCCATGTAGACGGTGGGGTTGAATTTCTTTTTACCGGCCTTGCGCAGGTAGTTGCGCATGGCTACGGTTACGTCGCCGAAATCAATTTTTACTGGGCAGGGCTTGATGCAGCGGTGGCATACGGTACAGTGGTCGGCCACGCTGTTGAGTTCGTCGAAGTGTTTCAGGGATACGCCGCGGCGGGTCTGTTCTTCGTACAGGAAGGCTTCGGTAAGCAGGCCTACGCCGAGGATTTTGTTGCGTGGGGAGTAGAGCAGGTTGGCGCGCGGTACGTGGGTGCTGCATACGGGTTTGCATTTGCCGCAGCGCAGGCAGTCTTTGATGGCATGGGCGATTTTGCCCAGCTCGGATTGTTCCATAATCAGGGATTCTACGCCCAGCAACTCAAAGGAGGGGGTGTAGGCTTTGTCGAGGTTGGCACCGGGCATCAGTTTGCCGCGGTTGAAATAGCCGTGCGGGTCTACCTGTTGTTTGTAGTCCCAGTAGGGCTGCATTTCGGCTGCGGTGAGGTAGTTGATTTTGGTAATGCCGATGCCGTGTTCGCCGGAAATAACGCCGTTCAGGCTGCGCGCCAGTGCCATGATGCGGTCTACGGCGTGGTGGGCGGTTTGCAGCATGTCGTAGTCGTCGGAGTTTACCGGTATGTTGGTGTGGACGTTGCCATCACCGGCATGCATGTGCAGGGCGACGAAGACGCGGCCGCGGATGATATGGCGGTGGATTTGGTCGAGTTTTTCCAGAATCAGGGTATCGGTTTTGCCACTGAAAATTTCTGCCAGCGGCTGCATGATGTCGCGTTTTACGGATACTCGCAGGTGGAAGTCGCGCATGGCGATAAAGCAGCTTTGGTCGCCTGCCGGTTCGTTGTCTTCAAGTTTTTGCGGGAACTGTTTGAGGTAGTCGGCCAGCGGGGCATCAAGGTGATTGAGCAGCCATGTCCAGCGGGTTTGGATGCCGGTAACGTGATTCAGTGCATGCTGTTTGCGTGAGCCGAGTAATTCGGTGCTCGGCAGGTCGGTGTCGAGCTTGTCTACCGGCAGTTTGGTTTGCAGGTAGTCGATGATGGCAGCACACAAGGCCAGTTTGTTCTGTATGGACAGTTCGATGTTGATGCGTTCGATGCCATCGGAGTAGCTGCCAAGCTGTTCCAGCGGGATAACGACGTCTTCGTTGATTTTAAAGGCGTTGGTATGGCGGGCAATGGCGGCGGTACGGGAACGGTCGAGCCAGAAGATTTTGCGTGCTTCGGGGGTAACGGCGATAAAGCCTTCTCCACAGCGGGCATTGGCCAGTCGTACGATATGTGCAGCGGCGGCCTGTACTTCGTTTTCGTCGTCGGCAACGATGTCGGCAAGTAAAACCATTTTCGGGCGGCCTTTGCCGGTGGCCTTGGTGGCATAGCCGACGGCGCGTACATAACGCCAGTCCAGATGCTCCAGCCCCGCCAGTTTGACGCTTGGGTGGTTGAGCATGTAGTTGCGTACTTCGACAATGGACGGGGTGGCGTTGGCTACGGTGCCAAAAAATTCCATACATATGGTACGGGTGTATTTGGGCATGCGGTGCAGTACGAAGGCGGCAGAGGTTATGATGCCGTCGGTACCTTCTTTTTGCACACCGGGCACGCCGGCAAGGAATTTGTCGGTAACGTCTTTGCCCAAGCCTACTTTGCGGAATCGCTGGCCGGGTACTTCGAGGCGCTCGGTTTTGATAATGGAATAGCCGTCGTCATCTAGTGTGTGTATGTCGAAGATGGCGGTGGTTTCGTCGTGAATTTTGCCAAAGTTGTGACGCACGCGCTCGATTTTCAGCCACTGACCCAGTGGGTTGACCATTTTCCACCATGCCAGATTGTCGAGGGTTGTGCCCCATAGTACGGCTTTTTTACCACCGGCATTCATGGCTATGTTGCCGCCGATACAACAGGCATCGGCGGAGGTGGGATCGACGGCAAATACCCAGCCGGCTGCGGTAGCGGCTTCTTCTACGCGGCGGGTAACGACGCCGGCACCACAGGTAATAACGGGGTGGGTACCTTCCAGTCCGGGCAGTTGCTGTAAGGCTACCGGGCTGTACTGGTCGAGTTTTTCGGTGTTGATTACGGCACTCATGGCATCCATGGGTATGGCGCCGCCTGTATAGCCGGTGCCACCGCCACGCGGGATGATGGTGAGTTCGAGTTCAATCAGGGCGCGTACGAGTGGGGCAATTTCTTTTTCGTGGTCTGGATTGATAACCACAAATGGATATTCGATACGCCAGTCGGTGGCATCGGTAACATGGGTAACGCGTGCCAGCCCGTCAAACATGATGTTGTCTTTGTGGGTGATTTTGCGCAGGCGGTTGAATACCTGTTCGCGTTTGTTGCGGGTTTTACCGAAGCTGCTGTCAAAATCGTTGATGGCCTGTTCGGTACTTTCCATCAGTTGGGCAACTTGCTGGTTGTTGTCGCGCCGTTTCTGGATTTCGTGCAGGCGGTGGCGCATTTCTTTAACCAGTGCCTGCTGGCGTTGTTGGTGTTCGAGCAGGTCGTCGATGAGATAGGGGTTGCGGATGACTGCCCAGATGTCGCCCAGTATTTCAAACAGCATGCGCGCTGAGCGGCCGGTACGTCTTTGCCCGCGCAGTTGTTGCAGTAAATCCCATGAATGGCTGCCGAGTAGGCGGATGACTATTTCCCGGTCGGAATAGGAGGTGTAGTTGTAGGGGATTTCGCGTATACGCTGACTGGCTTGTGTGCTCATTGATGTGTTCCGTTCCGCTCTGCTGGCGTTAAATTGGTAGGGCTATGAGTGGGGTATTTTAACTGATTAACTTTACTTTTAGCAGTTTTGTCTTGTGACAATTTAGGTGAAAACGGCAGTGGTGGCAATGGAAAAATCTGCTGGTTTGATGGTATTTTGTTTCATGTATATGCAGAAAGCTAAAAATCTACTTTGAGTTTTGATAACTGATATTCAGGCCAGCTACGGGAAATTGCATGGTTATCAATTTATCGGATAGTCGTTTTTGAGACTATTGCGTTTTACCTGTATTTAAACTGCTTACTTTGATAATTAAAAAGCCCTTTAGGTTTACTAAGGGGCTTTGGTTTTAATTATGGATTCTGAACGGGTGTTATGGTGGCTGTGGCTGGCTTTTGGTAGCTTGGGTGGTGCGGTCCGTAGAGAATGCCATTGGTAGCACCGGCCGAGAGCAGATTGGCATTAACGGTTCCAGCCAGATCGAAAGCGCTATCTTTTACCTTGTCTTTAATTTGGGTGATAAGTGCTGAAGTAACCGCACCCAGAAAGCCTTGTTGCTTGTTGTCACTTGAACTTACGGTGATTCGTTTTGCACCAGTCCAGATAACATCGCCAGTTTTGGCATCTACGAGTCTGGCTTTAACACTTACAGTAGTAGTGCTGTTAATTACCTGATATTTGGTACCATAATCGTCGATATCCATATACAGAATGGCATCAGGATTATATACCCGACGGATTTTATTCAAACCAACAGCCTGTATTTCTGCTCCTTCATTGAGGCCATTTTCTTTGAAAGTTTCGTTAACTAATGCAACTGGAAACACATAGTAACCGGATTCAGCCAGTGGTCTGGTTGATTGTGCCATAACTGCATTTGGTGCTTTTACTTCTACTGAAGAGCTGGTTGGCTGTACCACGAGTATGGAGCGGGGATTGCTGCGCTGGAATTTGCTGTAATCGTAAGGCTGTTTATGGCTAGTAGTACTACAGGCAGACAGGATGGCGGCAACAGATAAAGGCAGTAATAATTGACGTAATAAACGCATTATTATTTTTCTCCTACTACGTTTTTGAGTAAGAAATTCATATAGGTGGTCGATTCAGGAAACGCCTGTTTTTCCATCTTAAACTGGGTTTTGGCTCCAGCCAGATTGCCTACTTTGGCATAGAGCATCCCCAGATGTGCATGTGTACCGGGTGCTGCTTTGGCATGGTTGCTCTGTACATCAAGAAAGTATTTTTCCATGTTGGCAATCTGTTCCTGAGGTGTAAGAGCATTATTCAAGGTTTGATATTGCTGTTTGTTAAAGTCAGCCCAGTAGTAAAGTGAGTTGGCCGGCTGATTATTATTTGCGCAGGCAGTTAATAACAAGGCAGCTACGGCCGTTGTCAGGATGTGTTTCATATCTGTTATACCTGATGGATATTAGGGTTGTGGCTTCCATTGACCTTGTTCGATGCCGCGTACCAGATTATTTACAGCTTCTCGGATAGCCAGATCCAACACTTTGCCATTGAGAGTAGCGTCGTAGCTGGTGTGTCCACCAGTGCCGAGGATTTCACGTGAAGATAGTTTGAATTCACCAGCGCCCTGACTGGAGAAGACAATCTCGGAGGATTGTACGTCAACGATACTTAGGGTAACTTTGGCATAAGCAACCTGTGTTTTACCCTGACCTAGGATACCAAATAGTTGCTGGTCACCAATATTTCTACGGCCAAATTCGGTAATGGCACCGGTAACGACGTAGCGTGCGCCCTTTATTTTCTGATTCAGGCCTTTAATATTCGCTTCATTTTTGATTTCATCCAGATTGCCACGGTCTAATACTGAAAAACGACCGGTTTGCTGCAAATCTGCCATTAAAATGGTTTTGGCCTGACTGGTAAGCTGATTGTTGCTATTACTGAAAATACCGCCTCCCAGATTACCACGGCTATCAAACTTGCCTACAGCCAGCGGTGCTTTTACGCCATTGTAGGCCTGCTGATAGGTTTCTACTTTTGGAACGTTCAGAACCTGAGAGCTTTCGGTTGCGCATGCAGATAATAGAACTGCACTTAATATGGTTAAATAAAGTTTATTCATGATTGTTTAAGTTAAATGTGTTGGGTGGAGTATATTGAGACTGTTGTTTTATGTCAAAAATATATTAGCTAAAAGTGTAAAATTTTTAATTACGCAGGCTTTATGTAGGAGCTTACTGGTATCAGAATTGTTCCTGCGCACTTAAATAGCGCCATTGCCCCGGTGGCAGGGCGCCCAGTTTGATTTTGCCCATGCGTACTCGTTTCAGGCCGGTAACGCGCAGACCTACCAGTTCACACATGCGCCGGATTTGGCGTTTTTTACCCTGTTTGAGTATAAAGCGCAGTTGATCCTGATTTTGCCAGCTGACTTTGGCCGGCCGCAGTTTTTCGCCATCCAGGCTCAAGCCATGGTTGAGTAAGGCCAGACCATTGTCGCTAAGCTTGCCGCTGACGCGTACCAGATATTCTTTTTCGATGCCGCTGTTTTCACCGATAAGCTGTTTGGCGATGCGCCCGTCCTGTGTAAGCACCAGTAAGCCTACTGAATCTATGTCCAGCCGGCCAGCCGGTGCCAGATGGCGGGTATGGGCTGTCTGAAACTGGATACGGCTTTTGTCTTCCTGCCAGTGATTGGCTTCGGTAATCAGTTCGACGGCGGCACGGTAGCCTTTTTCTGGCTGCGCGCTGACATAGCCTACTGGTTTGTTTAACAGAATGGTAACGCGTTCGGCCTGCTGGCGATGTGCCTGCCGGTCGAGGTCGATGCGGTCGGAGTTGACAACTTTCTGCCCCAGTACTGCGGTAACGCCATTCACTTTTACCCAGCCCTGCTCGATGTAGCTATCAGCTTCGCGGCGCGAGCATAAGCCCAGTTGTGCCATGCGCTTGGATAGGCGTTGTGGTTCATTTTGGTCTGTTGTTGTCATGCTTTATGCTCTTTCTGTCGATTTGAACCGGCTACCATGTCCAGCAGAAACAGGCGGCAATCCAGATTACCATTGAAGAGGGGAATTTTGCGTTTGGGTGACAGGCGCATCAGTTTGGGCATATCGCGGTCGGCACTGAACATGCCAATCAGCCAGCCGGCAAAATGTTGTTTCAGCCAACTGCCAAGCTGCGGATATAAAGCGTGTAATAGCTGGATTTCTGAAAGACGTACGCCATAAGGCGGATTGCTTATCATGATGCCATTGGTACCATTTGGGCGAGTATCCAGTGCATCGGTTATCTGCCATTGAATATGTTGCTCTACTTCGGCGTAACGGGCGTTGTTTTGTGCCAGTTTGATTAGTTTGCTATCAATATCTGCGCCGAAAATGGGTGCTTGAGGCTGGCTTTTAGCGGCTGAAGCAGCACGGCGCTGTTGTTGCCATAAGGCATCATTGTAATTGCATAGGTTTTCAAACCCGAAAGCTCGCTCTAGTCCGGGTGCTGTGTTGGTGGCAATCAATGCTGCTTCTATGGCGAGAGTGCCACTACCGCAGAATGGATCCATAAATGGCTGGCTGCCATTATAACCAGCCAGTAATAACAGGCCGGCCGCCAGATTTTCGCGTAATGGTGCTTCGCCGGTATCGCTGCGATAGCCGCGTTTGAATAAGGCTTCACCACTACTATCCAGATAGATGGATAGTTCATTTTTTTCGATGAAGACATGAATGCGTACATCCGGGCGAAATTTCTCTACGCTGGGGCGGCTGCCGGTTTTGTCGCGAAATACATCGCAAAGTGCATCTTTTACTTTGAGTGCGGCAAAGTTCAGGCTGTTGATTTGTGCCTGTTTGCCTTCTATGTGAATTTTGAAGTTTTTGTTAACGTCAAACCATTCTGGCCAGTTAATTTTTCTGGCCTGCTGATAAATGTCGTTTTCGTTGCGAAAGTGGCCGGTATTCAGGCGAATGAGCACACGGCTGGCCACGCGGCTGTACAGATTAATCCGGTAAACGCTGGCTAAATCACCATCAACAGCAACACCACCATCGTGGTTGTGAATCTGTTTGCAGCCCAGTGTAACTAGCTCCTGATTTAATATGGTTTCAAGCCCACGCGGACAGCTTACGAAAAGAGGATATGAATTCATGCAATACTTTAATTAAGAGGGAAAGGACATGCTAAACTTGTTTATGCATGTTTGAATAGTATGATTGTAATATTGAAGTTTAGGTGTTGACTATTGTTTGTACTTTCTGGCGCGCAAATTTGGGTGATTAAGTGTGTAGCTGCACCTTTGGAAAAAGCAAGTTTTATGTCTGCATATTGCTAATAATTAGCACAGGGAATGCTATATTTGTTTTTAAGTTAACCTATCTGCAATCGATAGAAGAGGTGGAGAAGTATTTACCTGCTCATCTGGCCTATTTGCAGGAATACTATAATATGGGTCATTTTATTGCTTCCGGCCGGCAAGTACCACGTGTTGGCGGGGGAATTCTGTGTCGCGCCAGTAGTAAAGCTGCTGCTGAGGCTATATTGCAGGAGGATCCGTTTTATATCCATCAGGTTGCTGAATATGAGGTGATTGAATTTGCGCCAAGTAAATATGCAAATGGTTTTGAAGTATTTATCTGATTTGATTTCAGGGTTAGCTGATTAGTTTATAGAATCTGGTTTATGCGTTTTAAATCTGCTTCAGTTATTTACTGCCAGCTAGCTATAAAAGCCGGTTTTAGATACAAAGATCGTTTAATTAGTTGTATCTACTGGTTGGCTGGGCTAGAGTAGTAACCACGATTAAACGTAATATCGTTTTATTGCTATTGGTTGATGAGCCTGTACAGTAACTGTATTGCAGTCTGTCTGCTACCTTGTTTTGTGGCCGCTTTATTTTATTCCAATAGTACATATTTAGTACATTTAGCTCGTAGTCCCCATCTCTTATTTGAAAAGTACAAATAAACAATCATGGCAGATAAGTTATTTTGTGCTTAAAAAATAGTTGTCCATTTTTCGGTTGTCATTATTGCTACTAAATTTTTAATATCCTTTTATGCGCTGGATTGCAGAAAACAAATGAATCAGAATAGCCAGATATGAATGGTCTACCAGATTTACCGCGATAATCCGAAGTAAAGGGAGTATGACCAATGAAGCCGCTTACAGATAGAATTGAAATCCAAAAATACTACCAAGCTTTACTCGCAAAAGACCCAAGCTATGTTGGTATCTTCTACGTAGGTGTTAAAACTACTTCAATATTTTGTATAGCTACATGCAGAGCAAAAAAGCCAAAATTTGAAAATACGGAATTTTTTCGCACGGTTAAAGATGCTCTTGATGCAGGCTACAGACCCTGTAAAATCTGCCGGCCAGCAGAGAATGCTAATGAAGCACCCAAACAGGTGATTGATGCTATAAGAATCAGTACTGAAAATCCAAAGATAAGAATATCTGATGCGCTGTTAAGAGAGCATCAAATCAGCCCAGAAACTGTTCGCCGCTGGTTTAAAAAAAATTATGGTATTACTTTTCAGGCTTATCAAAGAATGTACCGGATTAATCAGGCTTATCAGGAGTTGAAAACGGGTAAAAAGATAATGGATACAGCTTTTGATAATGGATATGAATCATTAAGTGGCTTTGCTTATACCTATAAAAAGATTGTCAAAAAATCACCTTCCAATTATTCAAATGAGAATCTTATCCTTATCAATCGTTTAACCACGCCTATTGGCCCTATGTTTATTTGTGCTACTCAACAGGGTATTTGTCTGTTGGAGTTTGTTGACCGACGTATGCTTGAAACGGAGTTCAGGCAGCTACAAAATTTACTTAAGGGGACAATTATCTTTGGTGAAAATAATTATATTTTACAGGCCAGACTTGAAATGGATGAATACTTTCGGGGTAAAAGGACAAACTTTACTGTTCAATTGCATACACCCGGAACGCATTTTCAGCAAGCTGTCTGGGATTGTTTGAGAACAATACCTTATGGCGAACTCTCTACTTACAAGCAACAGGCAGAAAAGCTAAATAATCCTAAAGCAGTTAGAGCTGTTGCTAGCGCCAACGGCTTTAATCGTGTCGCCATCATTATTCCCTGCCACAGAGTAATCGGTTCTAATGGCCAATTAACTGGCTATGGTGGTGGATTGGCGCGCAAACAATGGCTTATTAATCATGAAAAAAATAATCATCAATCATAAATTTTTGGGTGGAAATGGGTAGTTTGTTTGGATTTGTCAATGCGTAAATACACAGTTCTGTTTGCCTTTAACCATATTGCGTAATCTTGATTTAACTGAACATGGTTTTAATGGGCTGGTTTCGGTGGTTAAGCTGAAACAGGGCAAACTTGTGTCCAGTAGGCAATAAAAATTTACCTGCGGTGAAGCCTTAATTTAACTGATTTAGTAATAACCATTGCTGGTTGGAATTTTTTTAATGGAATATTCAGCGCAGTATAGCGGTCTTTACTTGTTCCATGATGATTTGTTCTTAAATGATGAAACTGATAAAGTTACTCTGTTTTTTGGCTGTAATTATAATGTGTTTGAAAAGATTTTAGTTTTGGTAATTGCGTTGATTAATTCTAATCTTAATTGAATTGATTATCATGGGTAACTATATATTGATATGGTTTTTAACTTAATCCATACATAATTTATTTGTAATGACGGGGTAATTGATGAAAGAAAAGTTAATTCTATTTGTGTTGTCCTTGTCAAAATATATTCCTTTTTTGCAACTTTCTAATGTAAAACATACAGCAAAACAAAGTATTTCTAAAACTAGGGTGGGAGATTTTTCAAAAGAAAAAGAAAATAATTTTAATGAGTTAGAATATATTGAAATGCAGGCGCAGCAGGGTGATGCAGATTCTCAATTTCACTTGGGTATATTTTATTATGCAGGTGAGGAAGTATCTCAGGATTGTGAGAAAGCTGCCAGATATTTCAGCATGGCAGCCAGACAGGGAAACGTTAATGCACAATTTGCTCTGGGCGTTATGTATCAAAATGGCGACGGTGTACAGCAGGACTATGTTAAGGCTAAAGAATTTTTTATTCAGGCTGCTAAACAGAGCAATGCTTCGGCTCAATGTAGTCTTGGATTGCTGTATAAGAATGGCAATGGGGTAAAACAGGATTATTTTGAAGCGCTAAAATATTTTCAGCTAGCAGTTGTCCAGAATGAAGCTAAAGCCCAATCTTCTTTAGGATTGATGTATTACTTGGGTGAAGGTGTAAAACAAGACTATATAAAAGCTTCCAACTATTTTCAGTTGGCAGCTGAGCAGGGTGAAATTACTTCCCAATATATTTTAGGGATAATGTACTATCATGGTGAAGGAATAGAACAAAGTTATGATAAAGCAATGCATTATTATTACCTTGCTGCTGAACAGGGAAATGTTGATGCACAATATAAATTAGGACTGATTTACCATAATGGTACAGGCACAGCACAGGATTTTGTTCAGGCATTAAAATATTATCAATTAGCGGCTAATCAGGGGTGTAGTGATGCTTTAACTAATCTGGGACTTATGTATAGTGATGGATTAGGAGTAAAGCAGGATTATGAACAAGCAGTAAAATATTTTCATCTTGCTGCTGCGCAAGGTAATGTAACTGCACAGTTTAATCTCGGAGTATATTATAGATATGGTTATGGTATAAAACAGAATTATAAAAAAGCTCTTAGCTACTATCAGTTAGCGGCCGAACAGGGCAATATTATTGCCCAATATAATCTTGGTGTTATTTATGAAAATGGTCAGATTACGCAATAAGATTATGTTGAAGCTGTGAAATATTACCAGCTGGCAGCTAAACAGGGCTATTCTTATGCTATTTATAATTTAGGACTGATGTTATATAACGGTAAGGGTATTAAACAGGATTATCAAAAGGCATTCCAGTGTTTTTATCAGGCTGCTAAAGATGGGTTGGCCACTGCACAATATAATCTTGGACTAATGTACTTCGAAGGCAAAGCGAGCAAACAGAATTATGAAAAAGCTGCTGAGTATTTTCAATTAGCTGCTGCTCAGGGAGAGGCTGCTGCTCAGGCTAATTTGGGGTATTTGTATGACACTGGGAAAGGTGTAAGACAGGACTATATCAAGGCACTTGAATATTATCTGCTTGCAGCTAATCAGGGAAATAGTTCTGCTCAATGTAATTTAGGTAATATGTATGAAAATGGCCATGGAGTAGTGCAGGACTATGCAAAAGCCGTTGAATATTACCAGTTGGCTGCAAAGCAGGAAGATGCTAATGCCCAATTTACTTTAGGATTAATCTATCTAAATGGTACTGGTGTAAAGCCAAATAAGCGTATGGCTATGGAATTGCTTAGAAAAAGCTGTGAAAATGGTAAACAAGAAGCCTGCGAGATATATGGGCAATTGAAATAAAAAATAGCTTTATTTTTTTATCAAATATTTTTCTTTATTATATATTATAAGTTACCAGATAAAAACAACGTTGAAATTATCCATAATGAGTATCTGGTGAATCATGATTTTTGTATGGATGCGATAAATCTGGTTTTGCAAAATTTGTTGCTTGTTTTATGGCCATTGTCACCAATATTAGCTTTTTATCTGTAACAGTCATATTTCTTTGCTAACAATTTGGTTATTTCAAGATTAATCCGTTATGAATGAACAAGCAGCACCAATGCCGGAATTTGCTCTCCGTTTAGTCAAATGGCAACGGCAGTATGGTCGGCATGGTTTGCCGTGGCAGACGCGTGAGCCGTATCTGGTATGGCTGTCGGAAATTATGTTGCAGCAAACACAGGTAACGACAGTGTTGGATTATTATCCGCGGTTTGTGGCTGCTTTTCCAAATGTGCAGGCTTTGGCGGCCGCCGATGAAGATGTGGTAATGGGCTTGTGGCAGGGGCTGGGCTATTACAGTCGTGCGCGGAATTTGCATAAGGCTGCCAGACAGGTGGTAACCGAGTTTGCCGGCAAGTTTCCGCGCAGCCGGATTGAGCTGCAAACTTTGTGCGGAGTAGGGCGCAGTACGGCAGCGGCGATTGCCGCTTTCTGTTTTAATGCTCGTGAAACGATTCTGGATGGCAATGTAAAGCGCGTGTTGTGCCGGTTGCTAGCGCTGGATGGTGATATTGCCAGCAAGGCGTTTGAAGATACACTCTGGCGCACAGCCGAAGCTTTGTTGCCACCGAATGCTGCTGATATGCCGGCCTATATTCAGGGATTAATGGATTTGGGCGCTACGGTATGCAAGCGCAGTAAGCCGGTATGTTCTGTATGCCCCATGAATGACATGTGTCTGGCGCGGGCGCAAGACCGTATTACTGAATTACCACGCAAGAAAACTGCGGTAATGGTAAGAAATCTGTCGCTATACTGGCTGGTATTGCGTAATCGCGATGGAGCGGTATTCTTACACAAGCGCCCAGCCAAAGGTATTTGGGGTGGTTTATGGTGTGTGCCCTGTGTGGACAGTCTGGCTGCTTTGTATGAGCTGGCGGCACAATTTGGCTTTGCAGCTGAAGATTTGAGCGAAGGCGCTGAAATCAGCCATCGTTTAACCCATCGCCAGTTATTTATTGTGCCATTTACGGTGCAGGCAAGCGGGCAGCCGATAGAATCCATACCAGTAGCTGGTGAATGGGTGTCATTTGATAATCTGGCAGCTTATGGTATCCCTAAACCATTACATGATTATCTGAATGCTGTACAAAGCAGACTGTTTTAATTTTAATTCTATTTTAATTTAATGGCATAATTATTTTTTATGCTTGTAAAGCATGTTTATTTTTAATTTTGTCTGATTTATGTGAATAAATCGCAGTGAATATTGTTTTTTACTCTATTTAGGGTAAATTTAATTGACGCTATCATTATTGTCACGTATAAACGCTATCTTGCTGAAATGTGGCTGTCTTTTTGCTATTTCACGTTATATGGATAAAAGCGGAAAACAGTAATTTCAGTACAGGTGAGCTAAATGCTGTGCATTGAGCTTCTAACTATTTAACCGGGAATAAAACAATGGAAGAAGATTCGAGTCGACCGTTTATTTTATTGATACCACAACTGCAACTAGGCCGTTGATGTTTCCGGGTTAACAGTGTCTGCCGACCGGGAAACAGCATGGTCGGTGAGGTACTGTTTATGAAAAAACTAAAAAAAATCATTTCTCAACCAGTAGTAATCAAGGCTGTGCTGGAGTCTCGCAACAGCCTTGACGGCACACTGTCCAAATTACAGACCAGTCTGAGTGGTCTGACCGAGCACGATGTTAAAGAACGGCTGGCCAGTTTTGGCAGCAATGATGTGGTGCACGATAAAGCGCCGTCTGCATGGCTGCAATTGTTGCTGGCGTTTAAGAATCCTTTTATTTTTGTGTTACTGGCGCTGGCCCTGGTAAGCTTTTTTACCGATTATCTGATTCCTTTGCGCAGTGGTGAAGAAACCAGCTTGAGTGGAATTAGCATTATTCTGGTGATGGTTCTGCTTAGTGGTTTGCTCAGCTTTTGGCAGGAATATCGTTCCAATAAGGCGGCTCAGGCGCTGAAGTCAATGATTAGCACCACTGCTACGGTGTTGCGTCGCAGCCATCATGATATCAGTGCCGAGCAGCTTGAAGTACCGATTAAGGAAGTGGTACCGGGCGATATTATTTTGCTGTCTGCCGGTGATATGGTTCCGGCTGATGTGCGTCTGATTGAATCACGCGATTTGTTTATCAGTCAGGCGGTGCTGACTGGTGAATCCATTCCGGTAGAAAAATCCGATACTGTTGGTATGAATGGAAATGCGGCTGCTCAACAGCAGCAACCGTCATCAGCCAATCCGCTGGATGCAGAAAATATCTGCTTTATGGGTACCAATATTGTGAGCGGTACGGCTAAAGCAGTGGTGGTGGCTACGGGTAGTGATACTTATTTTGGTTCGCTGGCCAAATCGATTGTTGGTACACGCAGCCAGACTGCTTTTGACCGTGGTGTAAACAGTGTCAGCCATCTGTTGATTCGCTTTATGCTGATTCTGGTACCGGTGGTATTGCTGATAAATGGTTTTACCAAAGGTGACTGGGGTGATGCTGCTCTGTTTGCTCTGGCTGTAGCGGTAGGGCTGACACCGGAAATGCTGCCGATGATTGTAAGTGCCAATCTGGCCAAGGGAGCAATGGCGATGGCGCGGCGTAAGGTGGTGGTAAAACGCCTGAGTGCTATCCAGAATTTTGGTTCCATGGATGTGTTGTGTACCGATAAAACCGGCACATTAACGCAGGATAAAATTATTCTCGAGCATTACACTGATATCAATGGCAATAATGATAGTGAAGTTTTGCAGCTGGCATGGTTGAACAGCTCCTATCAGAGTGGTATGAAAAACCTGATGGACAAGGCGATTGTGCGCTTTGCTCAGGAACCGGAAAACAGTGCTGTTATCAATGATGGTGGTTATCGCAAGATAGATGAGCTGCCGTTTGATTTTATACGCCGGCGTTTGTCTGTCGTGCTGCGGGATGATGAGCAGCGCCATGTACTGATTTGCAAAGGTGCTGTTGAGGAAATGCTGTCAATTTCCAGTTGCGTGTATGAACAGGGTGAATATCTGCCACTGGATACAGCACGGCGTGAGCAGTTACTGGCACTGGCTGAAAGTTACAATAAGGAAGGTTTCCGTGTACTGGCGATTGGTAAAAAGTATATCGCTCCGGAAGCACAGAAAGCACAGTATGCGGTGGCGGACGAAACTGAACTGACTTTGTTTGGCTTTCTGACTTTCCTTGATCCACCGAAAGACAGCGCAGCCCAAGCCATTGCTGCATTGAGTGAAAATGGTGTGGCTGTGAAAGTGTTGACCGGTGACAATGCCATTGTGACGCGCAAAATCTGTCATGAAGTTGGTATCGAAGCCGGACAGCCTTTACTGGGCAATGATATCGAAGGATTGAGTGATGAGGCGCTGAAACCATTACTGGAACAGCATACTGTATTTGCCAAGCTAACACCATTGCAGAAATCGCGCATTATCCGCCTGTTGCAGGAAAATGGGCATACAGTGGGTTTTCTGGGTGATGGTATTAACGATGCTCCTGCTTTGCGCGATGCCGATGTTGGTATTTCCGTAGATACGGCCACTGATATTGCCAAGGAATCCGCCGATATTATTCTGCTGGAAAAGAGCCTGATGGTGCTGGAAGAGGGGGTAATCAAAGGGCGTGAAACTTTTGGTAATATTATTAAATATCTGAATATGACGGCCAGCTCTAATTTTGGCAATGTATTTTCAGTATTGTTTGCCAGTGCCTTTTTGCCATTTCTGCCCATGCTGGCGATTCAGTTGCTGATTCAGAATCTGTTGTATGATTTTTCTCAGTTGTCACTACCTTGGGATAAAATGGATGAGGAATTTTTGCGTAAACCACGCAAATGGGATGTTTCCAATATCAGCCGTTTTATGCTGTTTATCGGCCCGATTTCCTCTATTTTTGATATCAGTACTTTTGCACTGATGTGGTTTGTATTCCATGCCAATGCACCAGAAGTACAGAATCTGTTTCATTCCGGCTGGTTTGTGGAAGGATTGCTGTCACAAACGCTGGTGGTGCATATGCTACGCACGCGCAAAATCCCGTTTGTACAAAGCACCGCTGCTTTACCAGTATTACTGATGACAGGGCTGATTATGGTAATCGGAATTTGTATTCCGTTTTCACCGATTAGCAACTGGATTGGCCTGACTGCATTACCATGGCAATATTTCCCGTGGCTGGTACTCACGCTGGGCAGCTACTGTGTTGTTACTCAGATAGTGAAACGCTGGTACATTCGCCGCTTTGGACAATGGTTCTAAGCATTAAATAGCAAAAAGAGCGAGTTAAATACTCGCTCTTTTTTTGTTATCATTTATTTGTGGTGATTTATCCGGTAAATTGCATTACCTTTGGTTAGTCATACTTTGCCGAGTTGTTTAATATCTACTAATTTTTCTATATTTAGATTAATCATGAGTAAATAGACGGAGGTTAAATGGCATTTAATGCAACTGAAAAAGCAGTGTTGTTGACGGTAAAAGGGGTTGGGGAAAAAGTGATTTTGCGTTTGGAGCAAATGGGCATTGATTCATTGGCAAAACTGGCACAGGCAAATCCTCAGGATATTACTGAGCAGGCAGCCAGTCTGGTTGGCAGCAGTTGCTGGAAAAATAGCCCACAAGCCAAAACTGCTATCAGTATGGCAGTAGATTTTGCTCGCAGGAATATTGAGAACCAGTCCTGAAAGTTTATGCGTAAATCAAAATAAATGATTTTGGTTATTTTGGGCTGACTTGCCGGCAGAAACCGGGATATGCAGTTTTAGTATTACAAAATAATTGTCTCTATTCAGGCTGGTGAAATGGGATGGGTCATGCACTTACAATTAATGGCAGTTGATTATACTGATAATAAAGCGGTGCATGATTTTGTTAAATAACGCTATAATGTGAATAACCTTTATCTTGGCCATGTTTAATAAATTGCTCAGATAAAAATGACTTTTAGCGCGCTCTTTCAAGAACAGCTTACTGGTGTTGAAAAACCTAAGACTGAGAACAGATATGGATGAATTAATCAAAGAAGCAGCATTACATTTTCACGAAGAACCCCGTCCCGGTAAAATTCAGGTTACGCCAACCAAACCACTGGCTACTCAATATGATTTGTCATTGGCCTATTCACCGGGTGTGGCTGCGCCATGTATGGAAATTCACCGTGACCCCCTGAATGCATACAAATATACGGCACGTGGTAATCTGGTTGCTGTGATTTCGAATGGTACGGCGGTACTGGGGCTGGGCAATATTGGTGCACTGGCCGGTAAGCCGGTAATGGAAGGTAAGGGTGTACTGTTCAAGAAATTTGGCGGTATTGATGTATTTGACATTGAGGTTAATGAAACTGATCCGGATAAGCTGGTAGATATTATTGCTTCGCTGGAGCCGACATTTGGCGGTATTAACCTTGAAGACATTAAAGCCCCTGAATGTTTCTATATTGAGAAAAAACTGCGCGAGCGCTGCAATATTCCTGTATTCCATGACGACCAGCATGGTACGGCAATTATTACTGCCGCAGCGATTAAAAACGGCCTTGAAGTTGTCGGCAAAGACATTGGCGAGGTTAAGCTGGTGTGCTCTGGCGCAGGTGCAGCGGCTATTGCCTGTCTGGAACTTCTGGTTGCGCTGGGTATGAAGCGTGAAAATATCACTGTGTGCGATTCCAAAGGTGTTATTTATCAGAATCGCGAAGAAAACATGGTGGAATCGAAAAAACTGTTTGCCATTGCGGATAATGGTCAGCGTAACCTTGCTGATGCTGTTCATGGTAAAGATATTTTCCTGGGCTTGTCTGGTCCGAATGTATTGAGCGTAGATATGCTCAATACCATGGCCAAAGACCCGATTATTCTGGCCATGGCCAATCCGACACCGGAAATCTGGCCGCCGGAAGCCAAAGCTGCCCGACCAGATGCTGTAATCGGTACTGGTCGTTCTGATTTCCCGAATCAGGTAAATAATGTATTGTGCTTCCCGTTTATTTTCCGCGGCGCGCTGGATGTAGGCGCCACCACCATTAATGAACAGATGAAGCTGGCCTGTGTGCATGCCATTGCTGAACTGGCCAAGGCCGAGCTGAGTGATGAAGTATCTGCTGCTTATGGTAATGCCGAGCTGTCTTTTGGACGTGAATATCTGATTCCGAAGCCATTTGACCCTCGTCTGATTGCTGTGGTGGCTCCTGCTGTAGCTAAAGCGGCTATGGATTCTGGTGTGGCTACCCGTCCGATTGACGACATGGATGCTTATGTAGAAAAACTGAGTCAGTTTGTCTATAAGTCCAGCCTGTTTATGAAACCGGTATTTTCTCAGGCTAAGAAAGAGCTTAAACGTGTGGTGTTATGTGAGGGTGAAGATGAGCGTGTTCTGCATGCTACCCAGCATATTGTTAACCACAAACTGGCTTTTCCGATTCTTATTGGCCGGCCGGCAGTCATTGAAGCGCGTTCGAAACAGCTGGGGCTGACTATTCAGCCGGGCAAAGATTTTGAAATTGTTAATAATCAGGATGATCCGCGTTACCGCGAGTACTGGCAGGCTTATTATCAGCTACGTAAACGCCATGGTGTAACTGAGGAAATGGCTCGTCGCCGCATGATTAGCAGCTCTACTCTGATTGGTGCTATGCTGGTACGCATGGGCAGTGCTGATGCGTTGTTGTGTGGTACGGTAGGCCGCTTCCATGACCATTTCAATATTCTGGAAGAAGTTATTGGTTATAACAATCCTGAGCACAATGCTTGTGCCATGAATGCTTTGATTATGACTTCAGGCAATATGTTCATTGCTGATACTTATGTTAATCCAGAGCCTACTGCCGAGCAGATTGCTGCTAATACACTGATGTGTGTTAAGGAAATGAAACGCTTCGGTATTGAACCTAAAGTAGCCTTATTGTCCAATTCCAACTTTGGTTCACTGAATCAACCAAGCAGCAGTAAAATGCAGCAAGCGCTGGCTTTGATTAAAGAAGCCGATCCTGAGCTGAATGTTGATGGTGAAATGCAGGGTGATTTGGCTCTGGACGAAAAACTGCGTCAGAAACTGATGCCAGATTGCGAGCTCAAGGGCGCAGCTAATCTGTTGGTAATGCCAAATGTTGAGGCGGCTAATATTAGTTACAATCTGTTGCGTACTTCATCTAATGGCGTCACTATTGGCCCGATTCTGATGGGTATGAATGAATCTGTACACATTGTTACGCCAATGGCTTCTGTACGCCGTATTGTCAATATGGTAGCTTTGGCAGCAGTGGATGCACAGCGTAAATAATCGCTGAGTTTGTTGTAAAATCAAGCAGGCTGTCTGTATTTTTTCAGACAGCCTGTTTTTGTATCAATTAGGGAGATACACTATGGCTAATGTGCCGACAGCGCCCAATTACATTACTCCTGCTGGCCATCAGGCTTTGCAGGATGAACTTTATCAGTTGGTTCATAAGGAGCGTCCGGAAATAGTGAATGTAGTGAACTGGGCCGCCGGTAATGGCGACCGCAGTGAAAATGGTGATTATCTGTATGGTAAGCGCAGGTTGCGTGAAATCGACCGCCGGATTCGTTTTTTAACCAAACGGCTGGAAGCCGCACAGGTGATTGACCCAGAGACACGTGAAGCCAGTGATCAGGTGTTTTTTAGTGCGACGGTAACCATTTTGCGCGGAAACGGGCAGGAGCAGACCGTGCATATTGTGGGTACAGATGAGATTGATACTGCGCGGAATAAAATTTCATGGGTATCACCGTTAGCGCGTACTTTGCTGAAAGCACATGAGGGCGATGAAGTACGTTTGCATGGTCCTGATGGTGTGGAAAATATTGAAATACTGGCAGTAGAGTATGTTCGCATTGATTAATCTGCTCTTAATCATGCATAATGTTAAATCTAGTTAGTAATTTTGCTTTTATATGGCATTTATAGTCTGAGCTATTGCGGTAAAGCGTGTATGTTTTCAGATAATGTTGGTATTAAGCAATGATGGTGTAAGTATTGCAGGGTTTATTATTAATTGTTACCGCAGTATGTCCATGTTTGATGATGCTGCCGGATTTTTTCTTACAACTGCGTTAAAACATGAATCCAAAACTTGAACCAATTTTCAAACAGCTCAATGCTCTGATTCTGGGTAAGCAGCAATTATTGATACAGATTGTTACCTGTGTGCTGGCGCGCGGGCATATTTTGCTTGAAGATGTGCCAGGTGTTGGCAAAACTACACTGGCACACGCACTGGCCGCCGTATTGGGATTAAATTATCAGCGTGTACAGTTTACTAACGATATGCTGCCTGCTGATTTACTTGGTGTAAGTGTTTTTCAGCCGAAAACCAGTGAATTTATTTTTCATCCGGGGCCAGTTTTTAATTCTTTTTTACTCGCAGATGAAATTAACCGTGCTTCGCCCAAGCTGCAATCGGCTTTACTGGAAGCGATGGAAGAAGGACAGGTATCTGTAGATGGTAAAACCTATGCACTGCCAAAGCCGTTTCTGGTAGTTGCTACCCAGAATCCAACTGAACAACTGGGTACATATCCCCTGCCTGAATCGCAGTTGGATCGCTTTATGATGTGTCTGAGTATTGGCTATCCGGCAGAAAAAGAAGAAAAGCAGCTCTATCTTTCAGGCGGGCGTCGTCAGTTTGTACCGCGTCTTAAAGCTGTCTGCAATGGGGAAATATTGCAGCAGTGGCAGGCGGAAGTAGCTAAAGTTAATTTATCTGCGGCAGCGGCAGATTATGTTTACCGTCTGGTAGCGGCCACGCGCACACCGGGTACGTTTGCTGTTGGCCTCAGCCCGCGTGCCGGATTGGCTGTCGTGCAGGCAGCCAAGGCTTATGCCTGGGTGCATGGGCGGGCACATGTGGTACCGGAAGATGTGAAGGCAGTATGGGTAGCAGTGGCTGCGCACCGTCTGCAACCTTTACAAAGTCAAGCCAGAAGCAGTACGCTGCTCACCGAGATGCTGGATTATGTTGCAGTGGTCTGAGGTACCGGCACCCACGCTTATTGATGGGCATACTGCTTTGCGTGCCCGTAATGTGCGCATTAATCTGACACGCATGGGCTGGGGACTGGCTATCGCCTGTATTCTGTTGTGGATTATGGCGGTTAATTATCAGGTAAATGTGGCCTATGCGCTGGTATTCTGGTTACTGGGTATATTGCTGTTTGGTGCACTTGCCGGTATACGTCAGCTTACTGGGCTGGTACTGGCTATTGTGCCGCAGCAGGAATACTTTGCCGGTAAAGATTGTGTGTTGACTTTACGTGCCTGTGATAGCTGTAAACGCACGCGCTGGTTGTGGCTGCAAACAGCACAGGAGATAACCGGTACCGCCAGCGACTGGCAGTTATGGACGATTACACCCGAAAATACAGATTTTGTCTGGACATTACCACCACAGCGGCGCGGGATTCTGCCCACGCTGATGCTGGCTGGTGCCAGTATGGCACCATTTGGGTTGCTGATGATTAAAACACATTGGGAATTTACTGATGAGATTGTGATTTTTCCCGAACCCGTTGAGCACAATATCCCTACGGCAAGAGCCAGTGGCGATGAGCAGAGTACACAAATCAGTTTGAGCGGTCAGGACCCGGCATATTTGCTGCCACATCAGAATACCACTTCACCGCGACAGATTGCATGGAAGCACTATGCCAAAACAGGTGATTTACTGGATAAGTATTTTGAGCAGGGTAGTACGCAGGTACAGCCACTGCTGATTTCCTATCGTGATTATCCGCAGGGTACCAGTCTGGAAAAAATGGCCAGTATGATGTGTTATCGTGTTCTGGCAGCAGATGTCAGTGGAGAAAAGTATATACTGGAATTACCGCGGCAGCGCTATGAGGCAGCTACTGCTCAGCGGACACAATGTCTGAATGCTTTGGGTAGATGGTGATGTGGCTTGCTGATCCGATTTTTTTACGTAAATCTCCTCCGGTACGTACGCAGTTTATTTTATTGCTGATGCTGGCGTGGGTAGCTTTACCTTTATTATTTGATTTGCCACTGAGCGTAGGCGCCGCATTTGCTGTGCTGTTGATTGTGCGTGTAGCCCTGCTTTTTACCAATGTTAAAAAGCTGCCGCTGTGGGCACTGGTGTTATTGCTGGTGGCTACTGCTGTATGGGTATATTTTCGTATTGGAACAATTATAGGCCGCGATGCCAGTGTTTCGCTGCTGATGCTGATGATTGTCCTTAAGGCTTTTGAGGGCGAAACTCTGCGCGACTGGCAGATATTGTTACTGGCACAGCTGATCTTAATGGGTGGCGGCCTGCTGTTTAATCAAAGCATGCTGATGGCACCATGGCTGATTGCGGCTTTATTCTGCCTGATTTCTTCGCTGGGCTTACTGGCTGGTATTAATCCGGTTGCCGCTATGCGGCAGGGCGCACTGGTTTTGGTTCTGTCTTTTCCGCTGGCCGTGATTCTGTTTATGGTGGTACCGCGCAAGGATGCGCCATTATGGGGTGTACCGCAGCCACAGCAATCTTCCATAACTGGGTTATCAGATACGCTTGACGCTGGCAGTATCAGTAATCTGATTCCGAGTAATGCACTGGCGTTTAATGTTACTTTTGATAATGATGTGATGCCTCGCAATGCCGATCTATACTGGCGCGTGATGGTGATGGGTAATAATCAGGACGGGCAGTGGCATGCTGTGAAAGAACAGTATACCGATGAAGATACTTTGCAGTTGTCAGACAGGGCTGTTTTAGCACAGCGACCTGATAGCAGGCTGGTGGGCTATCAGCTGATTATTCAGGATGATCATGGTCGTATACCGGCGCTGGATCAGCCACTGGCAGACAGTCAGTCTGATTTAAGCCGGCGGGTGGGAAATGTGGTACGGGTGAATAAAAGTCGGGAAGGCTTGCGCCGGGTGCATTTATATTCTCAGCTGGTACCTTATCTGCATCAGCAAATGGATCGGAGTTTGCTGAATTACTATACCCAACTGCCGGCCAGACTTAATCCTGAAACCCGCCGGCTGGCGCAACAATTGGCTAAGAAGTCCAACAGCAGTGAGGAATTTATCCGCCATATACTGGCTTATTTTCGTAATGGTGGTTTTCAATATACGCTAACACCAAAACGCAGTCATGAATCTCTGAATAAAACCGACTATTTTTTATTTAGTAGTCAAGAAGGTTTTTGTGAAGACTATGCAGATGCTACTGTATGGCTGGCGCGTGCGGTAGGTGTTCCGGCACGAATTGTGATTGGCTATCAGGGAGGCGAATACCATCCTGATGAAAAGTTCTGGCAGATTCGCAGTAAGGACGCTCATGCATGGACAGAAATCTGGATAGCAGAAAAAGGTAAATGGCAGCGGGTAGACCCAACCAGTGCTGTTTCATCAGTACGGGTGGAAAACGGGGTGGAAAATGCTTTGCCAGCAGAACAGCGAGCTGGTTTGTCTTCACCTTATCCATTATTACAAAAATATCTGGATAAAGGCCAGTTTTACTGGCAGCAATGGGTAGTTAACTATGACTCTGGCCGCCAAAATTCGATACTGGACTGGCTTAAGTTAAAAGATATACCCAAGTCAGCATTGTTACTGGTGATTGCGATTGCGATTATGATTACTGCGCTGCCACTGATTATCTGGCTGCGTAAGCAGGGAAATATGCAGGCGCAGCCATTGACTGATGGTATCAATCTGCTTAAGCAGGCTGTTATAGAAGGGGACGAGACGGAGTTATCGGCCATCGGCCCGCTGGAACTACAGGCTATTCTGGCTGAACATGGTTTACTTAATGATAGTTTGGCTGCTTTACTGGCTCAATATATTAATTGGCAGTATGGAGCTGCCGGTATGCCGGAAAAACGGCAACAGCGTGCATGGTATCGTAAAGTAAAGCAGGCTGTTCGCCGGTTATCGTGATAATTAAAGCATCTATATGTTTTTAGGTGAACCCTGTTCGGTAGCTAAGTAGATAGGTAAATCCTGTCAAACCTGAAGCATTGGTCAATATTTTGAATATTTGTAATGCATAAGATGGCGTACTTGATGCAGCAATTGATTACAATTTGCCTAAAATATTGAGGCAGCCCAGAACAAACGGCCAATAACACGAATTGATTCAGGAATAACTATCTCTGTTTCATAAGAATAATTGTAACTATGAATCTTTATACGAGAATCGTCCGTCTTAACTAAAATTCTTATATACGACCAACCATCATTGTCAATAAACGCATAAATTTTTCCACTACGAATCTCAGTTTCCGCCGTATCAATTCCTACCAAAGCACCATCTTGTAGTATTGGATCCATACTATCATCAGGAACTCGACAACAAATAATGTTATTTGGTTGAACGCCTAACTTTTGTAGCTCAGGTAGACTTAAAGGAATAGGCAAAGTTTCAAGAGTATTATTAAAACGCCCTAATCCGGCAGCCACTTTTACATCACTATGATACGGTACTAGAGCAAAGTTGTTTTTTGGTAAATCTTCTGGCTTATCATCGAATACTGGCTGTACATGAGATGAAGAAAGTTGCCCAGTACGCGCTTTATTACTTAAAGCGTGTTTGGCAGTAGATCCTTTACTACTATACTCCACCGGAGATTCTGCTAAGGTACAGGACTTGATCCGTCTGGTTTTATCTGTTCTACGAGGTACGGTATCACCAAATTTCTTAACCTTATTTAAACGTTTACTAGAATTCATATCTAAATACTGCTTAATTTTAGCGTCAACGCCTCGCCTACGATGATCCCGTGCACATTTAGGACAACCAAATTTGGAGAGCCTTAAATTCCTGAAACCTAAATCTTCTACCAAGCCATGTTTGTAACATAATATAGAACAAGGTCTTGATGCTGATTCAAACTTAATCAGTTTATTATTTGGAAATTTTGATTCGTATAAGTTTTTAGCCTCTGTAAATGTCACCTTTGCCGGCATTTATATATACCTCCTTTGCAATTTCTTTACTTTAGCTTATTATAAAATTACCTATATAAAAGGTCAAAAGTTTCAAGTGTCTGATTATTTTCAGACTGACATTGCAGCATCTAAATATAAACATGGTAAAGCGAAAACTACCCAGCTATTGATTCTATATCAATGGCTGGGTAGTCTATTACAGCGTTGAATGATCATATTAATCTTAGAGCCAGAAGTTTTCCCGCATTGTCAAAAATGCCTGACTGTTCGAAAACCCTGCTGACAGATAACCTTTATTCATGTTGAATAAAGGTTAAGAAATAACAATACTTTAAATTATTTTGATTGAAAAGGATTAATTAGTGTTAATGTTTAACTATATGATTTTAATGGTTATTAAATTTAGATTGAGTGTTGTTAAAAATGAAGTATTTATCTTTTTATACTTGAGGCTGATTGCCGGCTACTCAGGCAGATGAATAATTCAGAATAGCTTGAGTACTTTTGTATCTGAAATTAATCATTTAATGCTGTAATATTTATATGGATAAAATAATGTATCAGGAATATTTTTTTGTTTTTGAATGATATTGAAAATGACTTTGATGCAAATCGCCGCTGGGTTGAAAGTTTCAGTAGTCTTATTTATTTTATAGTACATAATGTTTAATAATCAATGCTATATGTGATTAGTGCTCTAAATAAAAAAAT
Source organism: Snodgrassella alvi (assembly GCF_002777425.1). Lineage (GTDB taxonomy): Bacteria > Pseudomonadota > Gammaproteobacteria > Burkholderiales > Neisseriaceae > Snodgrassella > Snodgrassella alvi_B. The sequence continues at coordinate 173,441 of NZ_MDVC01000115.1, read as the reverse complement.
ACTTGTCAATTCTTAGGTTGTCGTATTCAATTTATTAATTCTATTATTAATGTCATCAATAACTTCTGAGGTTTTATTATGACATTTAATGAATTACATAAAAATTCTTATCCTTTAATACTATGTAATGTTTGGGATGCAAATAGTGCCAGGATAGCCGAAAAACTAGGTTTTCAGGCTATTGGTACTTCCAGTGCTGCGATTGCTTGTATGCTTGGCTATGAAGATGGAGAAAAGATGCAATTTAAGGAGTTGTGTTATGTTATACAAAGAATTGCTGATAACACATCTTTACCTCTTTCAGTTGATATGGAGGCAGGGTATAGCAGAATACCAACTGAAATAGTCAATAATATTAAGGAGCTGGCTACATATGGAATTGCAGGAATTAATCTTGAGGATAGTATTGTGAATGAAGAACGAATACTGGTTGATGGTAAAAGCTTCGCTAATATTATTCATGAGGTTAAAAGCAGACTTAATGAAGCTAATCTAAATATTTTTCTTAATATCCGAACAGATACTTATTTATTAAATGTTCCGAATAAGCTGGATGAAACCCAAAAACGCATTGAACTGTATACAAAAGCTGGTGCTGATGGAATTTTTATCCCTTGTTTAGTGCATGAATCAGATATTAAATTTCTTGTAGATAAATCTCGGTTACCTATTAATGTTATGGCTATGCCTGATCTACCTGGTTTTGAAAAGCTCAAAGAGTTAGGTGTTAAACGGATCAGCATGGGAGATTGTTTATTTTCTAATATATCTACGATACTTAAACATAAACTTGGTAGGGTTATGGGCAATCAATCTTTTGATGATATTTTCAGTGCGGATAGCAACAGCTGATTTGAATATTACTAAACTTGATATGCAGAATTAAAGCATATTAATGTTCTAAATATTTTAAATTAATATCCTTTCATTGTTTCATATTTTATAAATACTATTGTAAGCTGGCGAGCAGATTCAGTATGTACTCCTGATAAGCTGGTATTGATATGGAAGTTATGCAGCAGCACTTGCATACTTGCAGCGATAAATAAAGCCCACTGCTATGGTAAAGTCTAAGCAGTGAGCCTGTGTTTGGTAAGTTCAGATATTATTCTTTATCATGTCGATAACGTCTTTGCCTTTGCCTTCAAGTATGGCCTTGGAACCATACCAAACCATGTTTTTCACATTCTCATAGCTGATTGCTGGCGGCAGCATCAGTTCTTTATCGCTGATTACGACATCCAGCAGAGCGGGGCCTTTATGTGCCAGAAAGGTTTGTACTGCGGCTTCCAGTTCGGAAGATTTGCTGACACTCTGGGCGCTGAAGCCACAGCCTTCGGCAATGGTTTTAAAATCACCATTTTTCAAATCAACAAATACTTCTACAAGTCCTTCGCCTTTTTGTTCCTGTTCAACAAAATTGAGGGAGCTGTTGTTGAAAACAACTATTTTAATCGGCAGATTTTCCTGTTTGGCGGTAAGCAGGTCACCCATCAGCATGGCTAGGCCACCATCACCAGATAAGGAAATTACTTGCCGTGCTGGGAAAGCTTTCTGCAATCCATAAGCCTGAGGCATGCCGTTTGACATGGTGCCATGTTTCAGGCTGGTAAGAAAACGTCGCTTACCGTTCATGGTCAGGTAGCGTGCACCCCATAACATAGGAGTGCCCACGTCAGCGGTAATCAGGGCATCGTCGTCGGCATGCTTGTCTATCAGTTCAATCAGTTGTTGCGGATGAATTGGATGTTTGTCGTCTGGTGTGGCATAAGCTTCATATTTATCCATGATTTTGGTAAATAAAGCGGTATGGTGATCCAGAAAACTGCTGTCGCTATGTGGCTGAATTTTGGGTAAAACAGTTTGCAGGGTAGTTTTAATATCGCCTACCAGTCCCAGGCTGATTGGATGACGTAAACCTAGTTGAGTCGCATCGTGATCAATCTGGATTATGTTAGCGTTTTCTGGATAGTATTCTGCCCATGCAAAGCCGCAGCCAAGTAATAATAAGGTGTCGCAGTTTTTGACTGCTTCATAGCCGGCTTTGGTGCCAAACATGCCGGTCATGCCTATTTGATAGGGGTTTTCCCAGGCAATACTGTCCTTGGCGCGTGAAGTGTGTACAACTGGTGCCTTAAGTTTTTCAGCCAGGGCAATCACTTCGTTATGCGCATCTTTACTACCATAACCGGCATAAATGGTGATTTTATTACCCTGATTGATGGCTTTAACCAGTTCTTCGATTTCATTATCATTCGGGCGGGTAACTGGCTGCGGCTGCCAGATTTTTATCGGTTGTTCGACTACTTCCATTTTGCTGATGTCGCTGGGAAGGATAACAACGGCTACGCCGCGCTTATTAATTGCTGTCTGAGCTGCCTGGATGAAGATACGCTGTGCTTGCTGTGGCTGATTAACCATCTGACAGAATACGCTGGTGTCCTGATAAACTTTGAGGAAATCCACTTCCTGAGGAAATCCAGTACCCATTGATGTGGCCGCCAGTTGGCTGGCAATCACAATGACAGGAGCATTGTTGCGATTGGATTCGTACAGACCGTTAATCAGATGCAGGCTGCCAGGACCACATGAACCGGCACAGGCGGTGAGTTTATTGGTAATCAAGGCTTCAGCACCGGCGGCAAATGCAGCAGCTTCTTCATGGCGGGTATGTATCCAGTTAATGCTGCTTTTTTCGATGGCCTTGCCGACAAAATTTAGGGTGTCACCGATGATGCCATAGCAGTTGCTTACTCCTGCTGCGGTCAGTACATCAATCAGTACTTCTGAAACGGTTTTGGTTTTAAACATGATGTATTTTCTCTAAAGTTGATTATTCATTAATAGATAGAAAATGAATAAATAGTTTTCTTGATAATCACATGGTTATATTTTCTATATTGTTTATGTATACAGTAAATTTAAGCAGAATGTTAATCTTTTATCAATATTTATTGTGGCAGTGAGTAATTTGCAACACTAGAATGTTGGTAAACTCATTATAAGTTGATATTTATGAATATCATCTAATAAAAAAGGCAGCCGATACATAGTATCGCCTGCCAATTAGGACAAAGAAGAAATTTTAGATGACTCGGTCATCAAACAGCGGAATTCGAGTAATGCGGCTGATGCTGTGCATGTAGTCAAGTACTGGTGCCGTCCATTCAACACCTTTAACCATGGTCAGATTGCGCAGTAATGGAAATAACAGAATATCTTCTATGCCAAATGTACCGCTGGCACCGCAATCGCTGATAAGTAATGGTGACAATGCAATCAAATCGGCACTCAGGCGCTTAATATAGATTTGGCTGTTAAGCAGATGTTGTTGAAAATCGCCATAGATAGCTGTTTTTTTGTTAACAAAATAATCTATGGCACTTTGAGTTGCAAATTCGGGCAGATTAATACTGATGCAGCGCGGCAAGGTAAGGAAATTGCGGTAAGTATCTACAATTTTTATCCAGCCTTCAATTTCGGGGCGAACTGTGCTGTTTAATAAAGTATCACCGGCAAGCTGGTCGATATAGTGCACAATATCCATGCTTTCACCCATGGCACTGCCATCGTCTTTCATCAAAATCGGTACCATTTTCGTGCCGATTAGTTTATTAGGTGTGTCTTCATCATCGTTGAGCAGGTAAATATTTTCTACTGGTACGATTTTTTTACCACATATCATGCGGACACGTACACAGTAGGGGCAATGGTCATAAAGATAAAGTTTCATTCTGGTTTCCTTGTTTAGTATATTGTGTGAATTAAAGAGATGCTGTTTGCGCTGTCTGGAACACATTTATTAGGTATGAATGTTGTAATTAGCCTCTTGATGATGATAAATGTGCAGTAAAATACTTTCTTTACATAATATTTTTAATTTTAAAAAATCTGGTTTTTTGAATTATTTTTTAATAAGAATTAATTGATATTATACATATATTAATTAATTTTAGTTCACGGTTTTTTCATGAGTTGTGATGAGTTTAATCAAGTTTTAAATTTTTTTAAAAATTTACAGGCAAGTTTAACTGAAGCTCTGACACAGGAGGATGGTGCTGCGGGGTTTGTGGCAGATGAATGGTCTGGTGGTCTGGGCAAGGGATGCAGTATGGTGCTGAAAGACGGTGCTGTGTTTGAGCAGGCTGGCGTAAATTTTTCCCATGTAACGGGTAAAGCGATGCCAGTTTCAGCAACACAGCAACGCCAGTATCTGGTTGGTGCTCCGTATGAAGCCATGGGGATATCACTGGTAGTACATCCGCGTAATCCATATGTTCCAACTAGCCATGCCAATGTGCGTCTGTTTGTGGCCTATCCTGAACAGGCCAAGCCGGTTTGGTGGTTTGGCGGAGGTTTTGATCTGACGCCATTTTATCCATTTACGGAAGATGTGGTGCATTGGCATCAGGTGGCGCGTGAGGCGTGTTTGCCATTTGGTACAACGGTATATACCGAATTTAAAGAGTGGTGTGATCGTTATTTTTATCTACCACATCGGCAGGAGCAACGAGGTGTGGGCGGTTTATTTTTTGATGATTTAAACCGTTGGGATTTTGCACAGTGTTTTGCTTTTGTACAGACGGTAAGTGCAGCTTATTTACAGGCATACCTGCCTATTGTGGCACGACGTAAAAATATGATTTATGGAGAACGGGAGCGACAATTTCAGTTATACCGGCGCGGGCGCTATATTGAATTTAATCTGTTGTGCGACCGCGGTACGCAGTTTGGTTTGCATGCCGGCGGACGCACTGAGTCAATTCTGATGTCAATGCCGCCTTTAGCCCGCTTTGAATACCAGTACGAACCAGGAATGGGTTCTGCTGAAACCCAGTTGGCAGAATATTTGCGTATACACGATTGGCTGGCAGAAGCCGAAACCTGTCCGGTTTAGGCTGATAGCGAATCCTTTTGGTTTACTGTTTGTTTAAGAGCTGTTGGCAGGGTAATGCGGTAAGCAGACACAGGCTCACAGGCATGATAAAGTCTGGTGTGATATTGGTTATTTCCAGTACAAATAATATGGCGGTGAGGGGCATTTTTTGCTGTATGGCCAGAAAAACGGTGGCGCCAGTCACCACTGCGGCAATAACGGGCACTGATGGTAGTACGCTGTTCCATGCTGTGGCTGCCAGTAATGCGATGAGCCCGCCGAGCATCATTGAGGGGGTAATAAAGCCACCATAAGCGCCGCCACGGGTTGCCAGCAGCAGTGCCAGCCATTTGCTGATTAGCAGTGCCAGAGCGTAATGCCAGCCAATACTGTCATTAAACAACAGTTCGTTACCGGCTTTGCCATTACCCAGTATTTCTGGTAACCATATAGCCATGACACCAATTAATATAAAAGCAGCTATACTGATAAAAATCAGTTTGGGATTACTACGAGCGGCTGGTTTACAGTAGGCCAGCTGGCGTTGTAACAACCATGAGCTGGCAACGATTACCGGGCCGAGCAGCAGTGCCCAAATTAATAGAGGGCTGTTCAAAGTAAAGACTGGTAGCTGATAGGCTGGCAAGCTGCCTAACCCCAGACGGGCGACCCAGGCAGCAGTCGTACAGCAGATTAAAGCAGCGATAACATGATTACGCTGAAAACTGAATAGTAAGGTTTCCAGCGCAAAGAGGGCACCGGCTAGTGGCACATCAAAAACTGCAGCTAGACCGGCAGCCGCACTACAGGCCAGCAGGATTTTGCGCTCCTCAGTGCTGATAGATAAGCGACGGCTAATATAATCAGCAAGTGCCGAACTGATTTCACGTGGTGCTGTTTCACGTCCAAGGGGAGAACCCATACCTACGGTAAATATCTGGAGCAGGCCATGAATCAAGGTGGTAGTTAGTGGTATAGGCGTGGCACTGTTACCGATTGCCTGTTTGATATCAACCAGTTTGGAAGCATAACGGTGTAGTAAGAACCAACCTGTGCCGGCAACCACGCCACAGCCGCTTAAGGCCAGTAGCCGATGTGTAGCGCTGGTTTGTTCGACTATGTTACGAAAAGTGATGCCATTAACGCGGGAAATTCCGTAAACTATCTGCTGAATAAGATGCAATAAGCCGATAAGCGCCATGCCGGCCACACCTGCAATGGCACCACAGAGCAATAATAAGGCTATTAGTTTAGGGCTTAATTTGGCCATATCACTATGAATTTGTAGTAGATAAAAAGTGTTTTTTATATTTTAAATGACTATATTGTAAACGTCAGTACAGGGATTGCCGAATTTTGGCATGTGTCTGTGCTAAAATTAAGCTATTTTGTCAGGATTTTAAAGGAAACATTCCTGTGATCAGTACCAATAATATTACGATGCAGTTTGGCGCTAAGCCATTGTTTGAAAATGTGTCAGTGAAATTCGGTGGCGGCCATCGTTATGGTTTGATTGGTGCCAACGGATCAGGTAAATCAACTTTTATGAAAATTCTGGGTGGTGATCTGGAACCTAGCAGTGGTGAAGTTGCCATCGATCAGGGGTTGCGGCTGGGTAAGCTGCGTCAGGATCAGTTTGCATATGAAGATATGCGGGTGCTGGACGTGGTGTTGATGGGGCATACGGAAATGTGGGCAGCTATGACAGAGCGTGATGCTATCTATGCCAATCCAGATGCTACTGAAGATGACTATATGCGCGCGGCTGATTTGGAAGCTAAGTTTGCCGAGTATGACGGTTATACGGCTGAGGCACGTGCCGCCGAATTGCTTGCCGGTGTGGGTATTGATGAGCATTTACATAATGCCAGTATGAGTGAAGTGGCGCCCGGCTTTAAACTGCGCGTACTGCTGGCGCAGGCACTGTTTTCTAAACCGGATGTGCTGCTGTTGGATGAACCCACCAATAATCTGGATATCAATACCATTCGCTGGCTGGAAGGGGTATTGAATAGCTATGAATCTACTATGATTATTATTTCACACGACCGCCACTTCCTAAATGAAGTGTGCACTTATATGGCCGATGTGGATTATGGTGGCATTACACTGTATCCGGGGAATTATGATGATTATATGCTGGCTTCAACTCAGGCTCGTGAACGTACCCTGAAAGACAATGCCAAAGCCAAGGAAAAACTACAGGAATTGCAGGAGTTTGTGGCGCGTTTTTCTGCCAATAAATCCAAGGCACGGCAGGCAACCAGTCGTGCCAAACTGGCAGACAAGATCAAGGCCGATATGGTAGAAGTGAAGCCATCCAGCCGTCAGAGTCCGTTTATCCGCTTTAATTTTGACGATAAGAAAAAACTGCACCGACAGGCGCTGGAAGTGCAGGAATTATCCAAACGGTTCGACCGGCAATTGTTTAACAAGTTAAGTCTGATGCTGGATGCTGGTGAACGACTGGCCATTATCGGCCCGAATGGTGCCGGTAAATCCACTCTGCTGAAATTACTGGCCGGTGCATACGATGAAGCCTGTAACGAAGGTATCAAGGCAGATACAGGTACAGTTAAATGGGCGGAAAAAGCACAGGTAGGCTATTATCCGCAAGACCACGAAAATGATTTTGATGTACCGATGACTTTAACTGAGTGGATGCGCCAGTGGGGTAAAGAAGGCGATGATGAGCAGGTAATTCGCGGTACGTTGGGGCGCTTGCTTTTTGGCAGCAATGAAGTGGGCAAGCAGGTGCAAGTACTGTCGGGCGGTGAAAAAGGCCGTATGCTGTATGGCAAGCTGATTTTGCAGGAACCGAATGTGCTGGTGATGGATGAACCCACTAACCACATGGATATGGAAAGCATTGAAGCGTTAAATATGGCGCTGGAAAAATTCCCGGGTACGCTGGTGTTTGTATCTCATGATCGCCAGTTTGTTTCCAGTCTGGCTACGCAGATTCTTGAGCTGGATGGTGAAGGCGGCTTTGAGTATTATCTGGGTGATTATGAAGGCTATCTGGCCAAAAAAGGTTTGGTCTGATTGTGTGCTGACTGCCTGTGTTTACAGGCAGTTTTTTTATATGGGAGAAAGATAATGAATATAGACAGGAATGATACGGTAAAGCTGGTAGACTGTACGGAAAAAGAACACGCGGCAGCCATTCTGGCACTTTTTAACGATACTATTGCTGGTTCTACTGCTCTGTATGATTATGAACCGCGCTCACTGTCATTCATGGAAGGCTGGTTTGCAGCCAAGCGTGCGCGCAACTGTCCGGTAATTGGTGCAGTAAACGGGCAGGGAGAACTGCTGGCCTTTGCTTCATGGGGTGCATTCCGAGATTATCCGGCTAATAAATATACTGTAGAACACAGTGTGTATGTACGCAATGACTGCCGGCGGCAGGGGCTGGCACGCAAGCTGATGCAGGAGCTGATTACGCGTGCACAAAAGGCAGATATGCATGTATTAATGGGTGTAATTGATGCAGCCAATAGTGGCAGCATAGGCCTGCATGAGCAGCTTGGCTTCAAACATGTGGGCACATTGCCGCAGATTGGTTTCAAGTTCGGCCACTGGCTGGATGCGGCGCTATACCAGCTCATTCTGGAAACACCAGCGCAGCCTGTGGACGGCTGATAAACACATGATGCTGTTTCAGGCGATTTTCAGCCACCAGTGTACGCTTAGTAAACCGAGTATGGTGAGCAGTAAGGAACCGCCTGTATGCAGCAGCATATGGGTTATGGCAATAGCATAGCGTTGTGACTGGAGTAATTGCACAGATTCGAGCGAAAAAGTTGAAAAAGTAGTCAGTCCGCCAAGAAAACCGGTGATGACAAACAATCGCCATTCGGGTGCAATATTCACTAAATGCATAAACAGGCCACTGGATAGGCCAATCAGATAGGCTCCGATCAAGTTGGCCACTAAGGTGCCATACGGCAGACAGGAATGAAGTGAATTCAGGCTGATACCCAGCAGCCAGCGCAAAATGGCGCCCAGCGCAGCTCCGCTGGCGATGGCGAATAAAGATAAATACATAATGAATTCAGTAAAAAATATGGATATAGAGTTATTTATTTTACGCTAAAGCAGTATCCTATATTGCTATGAGCAACTGAAATGACTACGCTAGGGTTTTAGTCACTGTAAAAAGTATTAATATGAATTTAACCGAAACCAAAATTACCAGCAAAGAAATTTATCGAGGTTCATTTTTAAATGTGTTTGAGGATACAGTCAGTTTGCCGAATGGCAATCAGGCACAGCGGGTAGTAGTACAGCATCCCGGCGCTGCTGCGGTACTGGCCGTGACTGCTGAACAGAAAGTGGTACTGGTAAGGCAGTGGCGCTATCCGGTGGGAGAGGCATTACTGGAAATTCCGGCGGGCAAGCTGGATGGCAAAAATGAGGATCCGGCTGATGCAGCCTTGCGGGAGCTGGCGGAAGAAACCCCTTATACCGCAGCAGAAGTTAAACTTATTCATACTTTCTATACTGTGCCCGGTTTCGGTGATGAAAAAATGTATCTTTATCTGGCGGAAAATGTGCAGCCCAATAGTGCACTGGCAGCAGATGAAGATGAGATTCTTGAACCATTGCTACTAAGTCGGGATGAAGTGCGTACAGCATTGGCTAATAACCAGATTCATGACGGCAAAACTCTGATTGCCTTACAGTACTGGCTATTGTATTGCTAAAACAGGAGTAAGCCATGATGCAAATCGTTCCATTACCAGCCTTGTCGGATAATTATATCTGGTTGTTGCGGCAAGGGAATCAGGCAATAGTAGTAGACCCGGGTGAAGCGGCCGTGGTGAAGAATTATCTGGCTGCACAGGCGTTAAACCTGAATGCTATCTGGCTTACCCATGCACACCATGACCATACTGGTGGTGTAGCAGCGTTAAAGCAACACTATCCCCAGTGTGAGGTTGTTGGTTGGGGTGAGTGGCCCGAGGTGAACAGGGCAGTAAATGAGGGTAGCGAATTTGAAGCCTTTGGACAACGGGTAGCTGTATGGCATATTCCCGGTCATACTGCTGATCATCTGGCTTATATATTGGCTGATTCTGCCGGCCAGCAACGGGTATTTTGTGGTGATACGCTGTTTAGTGCCGGTTGTGGGCGGGTATTTACCGGAACTATGGCACAAATGTTTGCCAGCTTGCAGCGCTTAAACAGCTTGCCACAAGATACTTTATTCTATCCGGCACATGAATATACGGCAGCTAATTTAAAATTTGCTCAGGCTGTAGAGCCTGATAATCCGGCAATCAGGCAGGCATTATCGCAGACAGCAACATTACCCACATTACCGGTAAGTTTGGCACATGAACGTGATATCAATCCTTTTTTGCGTACCAGCCAGCTGCCAGTTATCACTTCAGTAGTGCAGAAAGGATTGCCTGAGCAGCAGTCCACTGAGCCACTGGCAGTATTTACCTGTTTGCGGGAATGGAAAAACCGTTTTTGATTACGGTATAGGTTACAGCATGTTATCATTGAGCCAGCATAATAATGAAGGAATATATGAGTTGAAACAGGGCTGAATGATAACAATTGATGATATCGGCCAGTGAAAGATTTATGGCGCTTTCAGCCTGTCAACCTGTCTGAATATGAAAACAACTTCGCCATACTGTATGAACTGGACACAATTATTAAGTGCCCAACGTTTTAAACCGGATAATGGCTGTATCGTGCCTACTGTGACCGCTTCCAGTGAAGAAGGCGCGGAGGCTTTACGTACTGATTTTCACATAGATTATGATCGTGTGGTGTTTTCCAGCGGTTTTCGTCGTCTGGCACGTAAAACGCAGGTGCATCCGTTTGCTTTGCATGACCACACGCACAACCGCCTCACTCATAGTGTTGAAGTAGCCAGTGTGGGGCGTAGTTTGGGCAATCGTGTCGGCGTTATGCTGGCTGCCGGTAATTTTTTACCACCGGGCAGTCATGCTGCCGATATTGGTGCGATAGTACAGGTAGCCTGCCTGGCGCATGATTTTGGTAATCCGCCATTTGGGCATACCGGTGAAGATGCACTGCGAGAATGGTTTCGTGACCCGCAGCATGCGCATTATTTACAGCAACTAAGCACTGCCGAGCGCAATGATATTGAAACTTATGAAGGTAATGCACATAGCCTGCGACTGGTGGCCAGTCTGGAAATGTATCAGAACGATGGCGGTATGCGGCTCACCGCAGCAGTTATCGGTGCCTTGCTGAAATACCCCTGGACAAGTTCGGCTGAGCAGGGACGGCATAAGTTTAATATCTATCAGACAGAGCTGCCTTTTATCCGTTGTGTTGCTCAGCAGCTTGGCCTACCACAGTCAGGTAAAAATCACTGGGTACGGCATCCATTATCTTATCTGATGGAAGCTGCCGATGATATCTGTTACGCCTTGCTGGATTTGGAAGATGCAGTGGAGCTGGGCTTATTACAGGTTGATGAAGTAGAGCAAATCCTGTCCAGACTAACCAATAAAGAATATGAATGGCATTCGTATGCTAGTCAGGAACGTTGTGCTCGTTTGCGTGGTATTGCTATTGGCCGCGCGGTAGATGATATTGCGCATACTTTTATCAAACACCACGGTGATTTATTAAATGGCTCCTTTCGCGGCAAAGATTTACTTGCTCTGGCCAGCCCGGACGTAAATGAGGCACTGCATGCAGCCAAGGAGCTGGCACGGACAAGGATATTCCGCCACCAGAGTAAGCTGATTACGGAAATCGCTACTTTTCCCTGTCTTGGTTCGATACTGGGCTTGCTGGTACCGGCTGTGTATGCATTTATTAAAACCGATAAATTAAGCAAACGGCAGGAGCTGGCCTTATCCTTATTGAAGGAGCAGAAGCTAAGCAGAGACGATGGTTTGTATCTGGCCTATATGAAAGTGCTGGATTTTGTCGGCGGCATGACGGATAACACCGCAGCGAAACTGGCGCGTGAGGTATCCGGTATTGGTATGTTGTAGATCTCGTGCCTGAAGCTTATATAAAATAATTATATAAATCATAAATATAAATATTTATTTCATTTTTACCCCCGTTTTTGCTTGCCAAAGAACAGATTATTGCGTATTATCGCGCTTCTTGATTTTCGGTGACTCTTAAACGAGTTCGAAAGCAATGCACCCGTAGCTCAGTTGGATAGAGTATCTGGCTACGAACCAGAGGGTCGGGCGTTCGAATCGCTCCGGGTGCACCATCAAGCCAACGCGCCCATCGTCTAGCGGTTAGGACATCGCCCTTTCACGGCGGTAACCGGGGTTCGATTCCCCGTGGGCGTGCCAGATTCTGAAAACCTGCTTGATTTTTTCAAGCAGGTTTTTTATTTTGTTTATAATTTGTCGCTGTGATGTATTTATCAGGCTGCTATTTGTTTCAAAAACCTTACTTATTAGTGTGCTAACTGGATAAGTTTTAATCATGTTGCGGATACAGCGGAACTCAACTTATACACCCAGATAAGCGGCACGTTGAGACAGCCAGCGTTGCAAATGCTTATTGACTACTTCTGGTTGCTGGCTAATCAGTATCGGTGCCAGATCACGAGCTTTTTCCAGTAATGGCAAATCTTCTTCCAGATTGGCAAAACGCAGCATGGGCACACCACTTTGGCGTGCTCCCAGAAATTCTCCCGGGCCACGGATGTTTAAATCTTGTCTGGCAATCTCAAAACCATCAGTATTTTCATAAATTACTTTCAGGCGCGCTTTAGCCAAATCGCCCAGCGGCTCACTAAACAGCAATACACAGCGACTGGCCGCAGCGCCACGACCCACACGCCCGCGCAGTTGATGCAATTGCGCTAGTCCCATACGCTCCGCGTGTTCGATAACCATCAGGCTGGCATTAGGCACATCCACACCCACTTCAATCACAGTGGTTGCTACCAGTACCTGAGTACTGCCTTCGACGAATGCCGCCATCACAGCCGCTTTTTCTGTAGGTTTCAGACGGCCATGTATCAGGCCTATGGTCAGTTCCGGCAAGGCAGCCTGTAATTGGGCAACAGTATCCACTGCTGTTTGTAGTTGTAAGGTTTCCGATTCCTCAATCAATGGGCATACCCAATATACCTGCCGCCCCTGAGCGCAAGTATGCTTCACAAGTTTTTCCACTTCATGCCGGCGCGCACTGTTCACCAGACGGGTTACTACCGGCGTGCGCCCGGGCGGCAGTTCATCAATCACCGAAACATCCAGATCAGCAAAAAAACTCATTGCCAGTGTGCGCGGTATCGGTGTGGCAGACATCATCAACTGATGTACATCATCTCCTTTATTCTTTAAGGCTAGACGCTGGGCTACACCAAAGCGGTGTTGTTCATCAACAATAACCAATCCCAGATTATGAAAAGCCACATCATCCTGAAACAGCGCATGCGTACCAACGGCCAGTTGAATCGTACCGTTTGCCAGCTCATTTTTGGCCTCTTCGCGGGCTTTTTTGCGCACACTGCCGGAAAGCCAGGCAATCCTGATTCCCAATGGCGCAAACCATTGCTGAAATTTCAGGTGATGCTGTTCAGCCAGAATTTCTGTGGGCGCCATTACCGCTACCTGAAAACCCGCTTCCATTGCTGCCGCGGCAGCAAGTGCACAAACAATAGTTTTGCCACTGCCCACGTCTCCCTGCAATAAACGGTGCATCGGATGTGTTTGTGCCAAATCATTAGTGATTTCAGCAATGGCACGCTGTTGTGCCGTGGTTAAGGCGAAACCCAGATTAGCCAGTAAAGGTTGACTGATGCGTCCGTCACCACATAAAGCTGTGGCGTGACCACTCAAACGTTGCTGGCGAGCCAGCCGCATTGACAATTGCTGTGCTAGCAATTCATCGAATTTCAGCCGCTGCCATGCTGGTAAAGTACCTTCATGTAAGTCCCGCGCCGTGTACTCGGGTGGGGGAGAATGCAAAAAAGTCAGACTTTCCAGAAAGGGCGGTAACTGCAATTGTTGTAATAGCTCGGCTGGCAGGGTATCGTCGGCAGGCAGATGCTTAAGCGCAGCCTGAATCAGGCGGTGTAAAGTGGGTTGATTCAGTCCATTAACTGTAGGGTAGATTGGTGTCAGGCTTTCGGCCAATCCTTTGTCGATATCAGTACGAATTTTGGGATGTACCATTTCATCACCAAAAAAACCATGTCTGATTTCACCCAGCGCACGAATCACATTGCCTTCTGCCAGTTGTTTTTGCTGACTAGGATAAAAATGTAGAAAACGCAGATACAAAACATGGCCGGACACATCTTTGACTTGTACTACTAACTGTTTGCGTGGACGAAATTGTATTTGCTGATGGATTACCGTTGCTTCAATCTGTACCGGTGCACCCGTCTGGGCATCAGCAATTGGAGTGATATGAGTTTCGTCTTCATAGCGTAAAGGCAAGTGCAGAGCCAAATCCCAGATATTACTGATATTGAGCTTGGCCAGTTTGGCAAGAGTGCCGGCACTAACTGGAAAAGGAAAAGCAGTAGTAGACATGGTGAAACAGTTAAAAGACATAATGCAATATTGTTACCATAGCATGTTTAACCGCATATCGCTATTCTGGCTGGCTTTGCCTCAGTTGATGACAGATAAATGACTGGCGATTATTTAACAGGTTTGTTTACCACAAAAATAAACCCGTTTTGCTAACCGGTAATTTTTTTCCGTAGCAAAACGGGTAGCTTTTCAGAAGCCATTAATCCTGTCGTTCTACTTGTGTTACATCACGTACTGCACCGGTATCAGCACTGGTAGTCATTGCGGCATAGGCGCGTAAAGCAACGGAAACATGGCGCTGACGTTGTACAGGTTTCCATGCACGGGCACCGCGGCTTTCCATCTCTGCACGGCGTTGCTGTAATTCAGTATCGGATACAGCCAGATGAATCCGGCGTGCAGGAATATCAATTTCAATAATATCGCCTTCGTGTACCAGACCAATATTGCCCCCTTCAGCTGCCTCTGGCGAAGCGTGGCCAATCGACAAGCCGGATGTGCCACCAGAAAAACGGCCATCGGTGAGCAGGGCACAGGCTTTACCTAAGCCTTTGGATTTCAGATAGCTGGTTGGATAAAGCATTTCCTGCATGCCGGGGCCGCCTTTAGGGCCTTCATAACGGATAATAACCACATCACCTGCCACAATCTGATTGCCCAGAATGGCTTCAACCGCCTCATCCTGACTTTCAAATACGCGGGCACGACCGCTAAATTTAAGAATACTATCGTCTACACCGGCGGTTTTCACCACACTACCACGTTCAGCCAGATTGCCAAACAAAACCGCCAGACCGCCATCCTGTGAGTAGGCGTGTTCTTTATCACGGATACAGCCATTTGCGCGATCCAGATCAAGCGATGGCCACATACAGTTTTGTGAGAAAGCTTCGGTTGAACGTACACCACCCGGTGCTGCCTGATAACGTTGTTTTGCCTCTGTATTGGCCGGATCGCTTGCATCCCAGTGTGCAATCGCATCTGCCAGCGTGGGCATGTGGACAGTATGCACGCTGGTATCTAGCAGGCCGGCACGATTGAGCTGGGACAGAATGGCCATTACTCCGCCAGCGCGATGTACATCTTCCATATGATATTTCTGCGTAGCTGGTGCAACTTTACACAGACAGGGTACATGCCGACTTAACTGGTCAATATCGGCCATTTTGAAATTAACCCCAGCTTCGGTAGCTGCGGCAAGCAGGTGCAATACTGTATTGGTAGAACCGCCCATAGCAATATCCAAACTCATGGCATTATTGAACGCTGCCTTGGTGGCAATGCTGCGAGGAAGAATACTGCTATCATCCTGCTCATAATAGCGTTTGGCTAATTCAACAATACGCCGTCCAGCTTCGAGAAACAGTTCTTTACGTAATGCATGGGTAGCCAGTAAAGAACCATTACCGGGTAAAGATAAGCCCAGTGCTTCAGTCAGACAGTTCATTGAATTAGCCGTAAACATGCCGGAGCAGGAGCCGCAGGTAGGGCAGGCACTGCGTTCTATACTGGCCACAGTTTCATCGCTGATTTTATCGTTACCGGCTTCAATCATGGCATCAATCAGATCCAGCTTGCGCATCTGTTGCTGTCCACTAGTCGTGGCGATGATTTTACCGGCCTCCATCGGGCCGCCGGACACAAATATGGTTGGAATATTCAGGCGCATCGACGCCATCAGCATGCCCGGGGTAATTTTGTCACAGTTGGATATACACACCAGTGCATCTGCACAATGGGCATTAACCATATATTCAACGCTATCGGCAATCAGGTCGCGTGAAGGCAGACTGTACAGCATCCCTTCATGACCCATGGCAATGCCGTCATCTACGGCAATAGTATTAAATTCTTTTGCGATACCACCGGAACGCTCAATTTCGCGTGCGACCAACTGACCAATATTATGTAAATGCACATGGCCGGGAACAAACTGAGTAAAAGAATTGGCGATGGCAATAATAGGTTTGCCGAAATCATGATCGGCAACCCCAGTTGCGCGCCATAGTGCACGCGCACCAGCCATATTGCGCCCGTGTGTAGAAGTCTGTGAACGGTATTGTGGCATGATCATTCCCTTGTAATGTTTTTTTATCTGTAAATGTAAAACAACTGCCAGCATGGTACGCAGGCAGTTGATATTTGTAAACTCAGGATTAAACTTTAATTACAATGGTTTTGGCCAGATAGTCTTCTAAAGTGCGCCGATAGGTTGTGGTGCGAAATAACATAAACAGACAAATAATATAAAAAAATAACGAGATAAAGTTAGGCTTACTTAGTACAGTATAGATATCTGGATAAAAAATCAGATTCAATAACAGACCTATTATGGTTAAGGCAACAGCAGGAATTATTGTACGGAGTAAAACAGTTCCAATAAAACCGAGATTACTACCATCTATCCCGATAACCTTTATTCTTATCAATTTTTTACCAAAAGATTGACCTTTTGTACTCATCATAATGCACTGACCAATAAAATACATTAATAATGGAACTAAAGCAGCCAGTATTATACATATTTTCTCGGCTAGGGCACTGTGCAACATTTTGGCTAAAAGCCCAAAAAAGTGTGCCCAGAATTATACTAAGATGAAAAATGAGCCAGTTAATTAAAACAGTAGCAATACGTATCCACGGAGAGGCTAGTTCAACTTCTATTTCATAATCATCTGCTAGGCTACTATTGGATGAAGAGGAAAAAAATTAATCATATGTAGGATTATCCATAAATAAATATAAGATATATTAAAGTTATATAATAAAAAATTTATTTTTACAGAATAAATAATATTTTATATTTAATTTGTTAACTTATAGCTAAATTGACAAAATATAAATCATTAACTGAACGGATATATCTGCTGTTTATATAAATAGTAATGCAACTGTAATTATAAATTTCTACTTAATTAGAAAGCATTAAAGTAATTATTCAATCTATAAAATCTTTTGCAGGTGTTATTTAGCAGCTCTGTATTTAACTTAACTGATTAATGATAATTGGTGTATTAGTAGCGATGAATATTTATGTCACTATGACGTTATACTTTGATTACAATTGTGTTAGCAAGATAATCTTATAAAGTACGGCGATTAGTCTTTTTGAAAAATAGCATAATTAAACAAATAAATGGGAATATAAGTTTACGTAAATATATAATTATAATCAAAGTGAATTGCGTATTAAATGAGGATAGTATGAAGTTAATGCTTGTTGGTGTGAATATAAATAATAATGCTAATCCCACGAGAATATTAAATAAAATCTCACGCATCAGTACCGTACTAGCAAACCCAGAATTTTGTCCAGTGGTTTTGATGACTTTGATTTTCATGAATCGTTTACCAATAGATTGTCCTGTGATACTCATCTGTATAGTTTGCCAAAGTGCAAAAATGGTTACTGGTAAAATAATATATAAAAATATACTTGATAGATCATGTGTTTTTTCAAAAACAAACAGCAATCCAAAAACAGATGAGACTGGTTCAGTAGACTGATAGTCAGAAAGAAACCATAATTCAAAAGGTCGTACAATATTTTGTCCTAAGGCCTCAGATTCAAAATCAAATGTTGCGTTGTAAATGCGCAGACCTATAAAAATAATAGAATAATATATTGCATTATTAATTAAGTATGCTGCAATTCTCCTCCACGGGGAAGCCAATTCAACTGCAACTGATCCACGGGATTCAGTCATAAACAATTTTGATTGATTATTATTTGAATCTGAATGTTGTTGTGTGTTTACTATCATTGAATCTATCCCAAATTTTGTATGTTTTGCTTTTATAGATAACTGTTAATTCTGTTACTAAATTTTATGATAAATCGACTTATCGCACTTTTCCAATTCTGAATGGATACTGTCTTTCTTCCATATAATATTTTAGCGTAGCCGGTACAACTTTACACAGACAGGAGATATGGCGGCTTAACTGATCGATATTAGTAATCCTTGCATCAGTAGTAGCGGTATGGATAATACTATCATCCTGTTTATAATATAGTTTATCTAATTTAACAATATAGCGGTCGGTTTCGAAAAACAGTTCTTTACGTAAAGCATGAATGAGCAGTATTCTAATCGGCAGCACTAGTTATCCAGCATAATATATGCGCACCAGCATATGCGGGCCATTGATGTTTGTAGATTCAAGGCTGACTTTTGATTACAGTAATTTTGCCAACAAATTTCCAGTGTAAGCCTAGATTTATTTTTTCGAGATAGTATATGTTAATATATATTATCTATATGATTATTATATGACTATTTCTCTACTTTTATAACTATTGTTCTGGCTAAATAATCCTGAAGGGTACGTTGATTTGTACTTTTTCGGAAAAGCATAATTAGGCAAATAAACGGAAGCAGATAAGCAAATAACAATTCAGTAGCTAGCTCGGGAAAGTTAAATAAATGAACAAATATAGCTACAAAAGTAACTGAAATAATTTCCGCAATTATATTAAAGATACCTTCACGCAGTAATACAGTACCAACAAAACCTGGATTTTGTCCGTCAATGCCAATAACTTTAATACCCATCAGACGTTTGCCAAAAGATTGTCCGGTTTTGCTCATTTGTATAAATTGAAAGATAGCATAGATTAATAGAGATATAGAAATGCATATTATTAAACTTAGAATTACAATATCTTCAGACTTAGATCGTAAGACAAATTTAACAAAAAAAAGAGAGAGTATAACGCCAATAAATGCAACCAAAGTTAATAATAGACTGTTAATAATATATGCGCTAATTCTGTTCCAGGGACTGGCAAGTTCCACTTCAATTTCCATATCTGCTGTATGGTCATATTCATGATTATTTATTGAAAAGTTTTCTTGGGTATTAGACATAGTTGATTTTTCTAAAAATTAGTTGATGGAAATTGAGTAAATAACATTAATCGTTACTTCTGCTTCAATTAGTATGCATAAAACTATAAAAAATACTGTTAAATATTTTAAAGAATATTGCTTATCAATTCTATAATTTTTTGTAATCAATATTCAACTTCGATTTTTATACTCTTATCAGTTTTTCGATAGAGTATAAATAATTACGTTACAGTTAGTGATGGGTGGTGCTTGATGAATAGCAATGACAACTTTTATTGTTCAAATTAACCGGTTTTCTATTGAGCGATTAAATGATTGCTGGTTTGAACTATTGATTCGCTATCCATACTGAGTATTAAATATCTTATACAGACTTAGTAACAATACCGTAACACCTACAATTAGAATATCTGATTAACGTTTGGGAATTCTAACTTTTATAGGCTTCTCAGCCATTCTATCTCTGACAACTATTGTATCAGCCAGAAAATCCGGTAATGTTCGTCGCTGCCATTTATTAATAAATACCATAGCCGGAAAAAACATAAAGACAAAATAACCAATACCTAAAGTTAATGAACCTATTATTACTACTATTAACTGATATACGATTTCACGCAAAATCACATTGCGTACAAAGCCGGGATTATCACCATTGGTTCTGATTACCCTGAGATTTAGCATGCGTTTACCTATTGACTGACCATATTTAGTCATCCAGTTTATTTGCCATGCAGTAAAAATAATCAGTGCCATTATCGTTAAACAGATTATAGTCAGCGTTTGCGGTAGTGTAAGCCAGTCCAGAAAAAACTCTGTTAACTCATCTGAATCATACTCTTCCTCCATAGCTTCAAATAATGCTGATAGTGAATAGATAGATATAGGCAAAAAAATGATATATTGGAATAGCTGATTGATGGTTATTGCACACAGGCGATAGGCAGGTGTGGCCAGCTCTAGTTTTCCATCTGCCAATGCCGGCATAGATTCTATGTATTGATCAGAACCTGATGCGCTTGGTTTGATACGATATTGTTTTCGCATATCAGTATTTTGATAATATATGTAATAAAAGATGTTTTATTGTAAGTAAATGATGAGTATCCTGCAATACTGATTTTTGATGAAATAATATGTAAAATATATATTTTTAATTGTGATTAATAAAAAACAGACAGGTTGATTGATCAACCTGTCTGTTTTCACTTTTGGGGTGCCAGATTCTTTATGAAGGAACACGCAATTCTGCTGAGAGCTTATCCAGAATGCCATTGATAAATTTATAGCCATCTGTACCACCGAAAGTTTTGGTGATTTCAATAGCTTCGTTAATAATTACCGGATGTGGTGTTTCTGGCATGGCTGACAGTTCATGGCAGGCCATTAACAATACCGCCCGTTCTACCGGATTGAGTTCATCTTCATGCCGATCAAGCAAAGGGCGGATACGCTTCATGTAATCGCGCTGGTTGTTATAGGCACCAAAAAATATCTGGGCAAACAACTCGCCGTCTGCCTTGGCAAAATATTCATTGTCACGGATATTCTGCGCAATAATGGCTGCTGATTCTTCTTTGTTCAACTGTGCCTGATATAGCGCCTGTACGGCAAACTGACGTGCACGGCGACGAGGGGTAATCATTGACATGTATACAATGTCCTTGTTAAGTAAATAATCAATATTGGGTTTTGAGCAGATTGGCCATTTCTACTGCCACCACTGCTGCTTCGCTGCCTTTATTGTGCATACGTGCCAGTGCCTGAGCATCGTTTTCAGTGGTGAGGATGGCATTGGCAATTGGTATCTGGTGATCCAGACTAACACGAGACACGCCAGCGGCTGCTTCATTGGATACCAGTTCGAAATGATAGGTTTCACCGCGGATAACTACACCGATGGCTACTAATGCGTCAAATTTACCGCTGTGTGCCATGCTTTGCAATACCAGCGGTACTTCTAATGCCCCGGGCACGGTGGCCAGCGTAATATCGCTATCCTTAACCCCCAGTTTTACCAAACGTTCAGTACAGGCTTTAACCAATTGAGCACCAATTGGATTAGTGAAACGTGCCTGTACGATGCCTATGCGTAGGCCAGAACCATTGTATTCTGGGGTGATGGTATTCATTTGATTTCCTTTTTCTTCAGTTATGCCATTGGCGTGGTAGGTGAACCAGAATAAAATACTTTTATAGTGAGCATTCAGACGCCAATGTTTAGCATCCTGATTTTACCGAATTTGTCGATAGCGTGGAATCTTTAAGCGGTTTTTTTCTGGCTGCTTCTGGGTTTGAGTGACCCCAGATATATGGCCAGTAAGGTTAGTGCTGTGCCAGTCCACTGCACTGTATTAATTGGTTTATTAAGAAAAAAATAATCAATTAAAATGGCGGCTACCGGCTCACTTAATAATAATAGGCCAGTTAAAGTTAACGACAGTAGCGGCACCGCATAAGCAATCAACCCCCAGGCAAAGCACTGCATAACCACACCATATATTATGACCATAAGTACATCTGCCATATTCGTCGGCCAGAAATGGCTTGAATCAATCAATATGCTTGGCACAATTAAAGTACTAACTGCACCAACACTTATCAGTAGCATCAGTGGAAATAATGAAACCGTTTCTGCCTGATGCGCCTGCTGGATACAGGCCATGGAGGCAGCCATGGCTGCACCGGAAATTAAGCCGATAAAGATACCGTATCCACCATGGGTATTATGTCTGAGCTCTGGATGGGCAATCAGTAAAATGCCGACGACAGACAGTAGCATGCTGAATAGTTGCAGTTTATTTTGGCGCTCGCCAAAGAAAAACCACGCAATTGCAGCTAGAAAAAATATCTGCATGCTGTTGAGTAAAGTAGATATCCCCGGGCCAACGGCGTGAATGCTTTCATGCCAGAATGCTAGATCAAAGCCTAAAAATACGCCGGAAAGAATGCAAAAACGTTTTGCTTTGCCGCTTGTGGGTAATTTTTGTCCAAAATGCCGGCTGAGGTACAGAAAAACAATACCACCAATCAATACGCGCCATAAGGCGATAGCATAGGAACCAATGGAGACAAATTTGACAATCAGGCTACCCAGCCCGAATACAATGCAGCCAAAAGTTAAACCGAAAGCAGCCCATTTTTGCGGGGTCAGTTGCATTAAATACCATCCTTGAAAAACAGCCATTACAATAGGCTGTCTGAATGATGTAATGTCCCTATCCGGTAACATCCCATCATTTAGACAGCCTGAGGGGGCGTATTGTATTTCAAATGTGCTACTAAAATATATACTTGTTTAGTAAAGAAATATTATCTAGCTGGCTCTTCGAATCCGGTTACTTCAAGGCCAAATCCGTTCAGGCCGGTAAAGGCTGAAGGTTTGCCCATAACTCGCATGCGTTTTACTTGCAGGCCGGCCAATATCTGCGCGCCAATACCATAGGTTTTACTATCCCATTGTCTAGCCTGGTGTGTACCTTTGGGTAAGGTGCGGTCGAGTAGGGTGGCACCTGTTTCAGTGCGGTGCATCAGAATGATTACGCCGGCATCAGCCTGCTGTATGCGTGCCATGGCTTCAGGTAGTGGCCAGGTATGCAGTTGGTCTGGTTGCAGAAAATCCATGGCACTGAATGGTTCATGTACCCGTACTAGTACTTCTTCAGCATTTGCCGGATTGCCTTTTACTAGAGCCAGATGGGTTTCACCTGATAATTGATCCACGTATACATGCTGAGTGAAATCACCCCAGGTAGTATGGATATTATTAACGCCGAGTTCTTCTATCAAGCTTTCATGGCGGCTTCGATACTCAATCAAATCAGCAATGGTACCGATTTTAATCCCATGCTTTTCTGCAAAAAGCATTAATTCCGGCATGCGTGCCATAGTACCATCGTCATTGATGATTTCGCAGATAACCGCAGCCGGAATCAAACCGGCCAGTTTGGCTAAATCAACACTGGCTTCGGTATGCCCAGTGCGCACCAGAACCCCGCCTTTTTGCGCGCGTAATGGAAAAATATGGCCAGGCTGAACAATATCTTCTGCTCTGGCCGTAGGAGATACTGCTGCCTGTACGGTATGAGCGCGGTCTGCGGCCGAAATACCGGTAGTAATACCGTGTGCTGCTTCAATGGAAACGGTAAAATTAGTACCATACTGAGCACCATTATTCTGGGTCATCAGAGGTAAACGCAGGCGGTCGACAATTTCTTCTTCCAAAGGCAGACAAACCAGGCCGCGGGCGTGTTTAATCATGAAATTTATTGCTTCTGGTGTGACAAACTGTGCGGCCATAGTTAAATCGCCTTCGTTTTCACGGTTTTCCGCATCTGTAAGAATAACCATTTTGCCGGCTTTGATATCGGCAATGATTTCTGGGATGGTGGCAATACTCATGATAGTAGACAACGCTTTCTTAGCAAAATAAACGCTATTGTACTCTGGATTGGTGGCGGCAGCTTGCTTTTATCAAAAGGCTGATACTTAAAATATCAATAATAAATTAATTCTGTTTTTTTGTTTTTCTCTGCTCTTTAAACTCAATATATGAAACTAGGAAACTACGAATAATTTATAAATTAATATCAAGCGGATTGCTGTATGTATAACAGCATGATTACTGCATTGGCTTTATCGAGCGAAGTGTGAAATATTTATCAGGCTTTTATTTTCAGAATAATATTAGGTTTCTGCTCAATGGGATAATCTGCACCACCTTTGAAATACCAGTTAGTAAGATATACGGCCAAAATTGCTGCTGGCAAAATCAGAAAGCCGCCGCCGATAAATAGTATCAGCGATATAATTGTGTTAGGTATGCCACAAATACAGCCAATAACAACCAGTATTTTTAAGAACAAATTAGACGTAACATTAAAAATCCAGCCGGTTATCATGATTAAAAGTATCAATATGGCAAAAAAGGCCATGATGAATAAAATATCACCTGAATTTAGTGTTATATCGTCGGTAAATACTTTAACCAACTTTAAAATAGGCATTTTCCCGCCATCTGCAATGAGTGCCAGCAACATAGGCCACGAACTGAAGATTAAAGTGGATAAAGAGCATATTACGCGCTGTAAGAAAACTGCACCAATACATTCTTTTGTCATTTTTATTCTCGCTTATTACAATAAACCTAATCAAAATCTGATGATTCAGTAATCAAAAAAGTAAGGTTTTAACATACTGTTTAATATCATAAGGGACTTTTTTATTATAACCAATTTTTCATAAAATTACAAAAATTAATATTTTATGTGGAGTAATATAATTTTGCTAAACAACTAAATGCTTACAAATAATTGTGTGCGGTAAAATGGAGATAGTTTTATATTGCTGCACATAGGGCTGTTGATAAAAGGCAATTGTTATATTATAAATTTGATATATAAGTGAAATAATGTAATTTAGAAATATAAATTTAATTTTATTTGTTTAAGAAAACTAAACTTGGCGACGATAAAGGTATATTGAAATAGCTAAAGAAATTATTGACTATTAAAATTATAATTTGTATATTAATGTAAATTAATGTGTGTTAAAAAGAAAGCAATGGGCGGTATTATGAATTATTTTAAATCATCAATATTTTTTTCTCGTTTAGCTTTTTCAATTTTTGCATTGTTTATAACTGTTGCTCCCTTTTGGATTTTTATCTATTTTGTTATTTTAAATCTTGTTGATAAGAATGAAAAAATTTCACATTTACTATGGTGCTGGTCAGCGTATTTGGCATCGGTCATTATTATTGTAATGATAATCGGTTGGATAGTTAATGTTAAACCAAATTTATTTTTTAAAGTCATGGTTATTACAGGGACATGTTGTGCTATTCCCCATGTAGTGATCAGTTTTATTAATTTGTCTGGAATAGTAATCTTACCTCTGGATATATTAGCCTGCTATTTGGTGTATTGGTATTTGAAAGGTTGGCAACCTTATGTATCTGAACCTAAACCTGCGTTGAAAATGAAGATTAAGCTAGGCTAATTCGAATTTATACTTAATGCGGATAAAAGCTTGCATTTGAAGTTATAACTTTTAAAACCTAAAAGTCATTAATAGTATGAGATGTAATTAAAATCATTTTATATAAAAAATTATCTGAAGCTATGTTTAGTTTATGTATTATCTTTGATAAACGGTTCTTTAAGTTAACATACATATTTAAATGGAGGTCGATATGGAAAAAGAATATACCAATACCACATTTGTAAAACGTTTTTTGATATGTCTAGGTTCCTTGATTATCGGTTCACCATGTTTCTTTATCGGAATTGTAGGAGATGGAAAAGCTTTTCCAGTTTTACGTTTTTTGCGCATTCTTCCAATGCCTGAATACATGGATAATAGAGATATTTTTTATTTTACACTGGGTGTGATGGCTTTCTTTGCAACAGTAATATTATTAATTATGATGTTCGGGTGGATATTTAATGTTTCTTCTAATCGTTTTCTAAAAGTTCTTGTTGTTATTGGTTGTTGCTGTGGTTTACCTAATGCTTTTGTATGCCTGACAATCGGCAGTATGCTTATGGGAGTTGGTTTATTAATTTTGCCTGCAACATTGTTGGCTTGTTATTTGGTTCGCTGGTATTTAAGGGGAGGGGCAAAGTATCAACCTGAAGTTAAACCTGCGTTGAAAATGAAGATTAAGCTTGGCTAAGCAGTGTTTATAATGATGCAAATAAAAGTTTGTATACGCAATTAACAACTTTTTAATTAAGAATAGCTCTGATAAAATTACTGTGTATGAAAATTAGCTCGATTAACCTCATCAAGAACCTTGATGAGGTTGTGAGACATTCTATTCTTTTGGGTTTACGCCATATTTGTTGTCACCCGGGGTGGAGTCTAACAGCATAAAAATAAATAATATTATTGATCCCAAAAATGGTACCATAGTTATTAAACACCACCAACCAGACCTGTTTGTATCATGTAAGCGGCGTACTGTAACTGCCAGACTTGGTAAAAAAAACGCCAGTATTAAAATTACTTGAACCAGTTTAGCTAAACCTTGCATTCCCAAAATTTTCAGAAGTATGCCTAGTGCCAAACCTATTAAGAAATAAACTAATGTAAACATCCAATATTCTTTACGGCGAGCACGACCTTGAAAGTTTAGGTAGTTTGTGGTAACACAACTGATGAACCAATTCATATTGCTTTATCCTCTTTTTTAACTTAAATAAATAAAATACTGCAATAAAAGTATTATTTTAAATATAAATAAACTAAATATGGAATATTTGTTAATATTTAATATAAATTAATAAATATTAACAATTTAGATTTTATCTCAATATTCTTATCTTTTAACTATATTCCTTATTAAGTAGTATTGATACCAGTACAGCTTATTAATATGTTTTCAATCTTCTTATGGCTAATAAATTGTTTTAATTATTTTTTATTGATAATTGTTGTTGCTATATCAGATGAATAGATACTGGATATATAGAAACTTGAAAATTATAAATTTTTAGTAAGACTTGATATGGAATAGTATAAATTGTTACCACATTGTCATTACAGCTCATGTTCTTTTAATACTCTATTTTGATAGGATGTTTTTGTTTTTTATAGGGGGGTAGGAGAAAGCAGTAAAAAAATTTTCCAATCTATAAATTTTGAATGTTTTATCTATGCGATAAAGATATGGATATTTATGAAGACCTTTACTTTACCATTAGAAGTAGTGGCTTTTTTGTAACAGTAATATTCTTAATTATGCTATATGCGGTGCTTTTTAGAGTTTGCTTTGAATGGATATTTAATAATCATGGCCACTGCTGTGGTATACCTAATGTTCTATTCTGTCTGTTGTCTGGAACGATGGCTTTTGGAATGGGATTGTTAATTTTGCCAGCTGTAATATTGTCAATATACCTTACTGGCTGGTATTTTTGGAACAGGACTAGTGATGAAATCAGTCAATGTTAGAAGGTAAGTCACCAGTTCAGTTCCGCAAGAGAGATGTTGTTTACTAAGTGTTTTTAATGCTTATCACCCAATTTATTAATATAGCCTATTCTATGCATGTTACATTGTTAAGATGTGAGTTATATGATAATTTTCTAATTGATTTGATTATAAAAATTATATGGTGGAACCACGGTGTTGCCCAACCGTGGTAAACAGATTCGGAAATTAATTAATATTTGATTTAGCTGCATGCTGTTGCATGTATTTTTGCACGGTATCAACAATTGCTTGCGTTTGTGCATCTATTTCCAGATTAATGCAATCATTTACCTGACAGCTTCCAAACAGGGTTCGGTTCATGGTTTCGGGAATCAGATGTACATTAAATTCAGTTTCGGTTACATCTCCGATAGTAAGACTGCAACCATTGAGGCCAATAAAGCCTTTGGTGAGGATATAGGGTTTGGCGTTATCCGGGAGGTTAAACCAGACGGTACGATTGTGCGGGGTGTCTTCAATCCGGCTGATGGTAGTGGTGGTAAAAATATGACCGCTCATGACATGGCCGCCAATTTCATCACCATAACGTGCTGCACGTTCAATATTCACTGCGTCGCCCACTTGGAGTTGTCCCAGATTGGTTTTGGCCAGACTTTCTGCCATTACATCGAAACATACTTCATCGCCCTTGATGGCAGTAATGGTGAGGCAGCAGCCATTATTGGCGATGGAAGCGCCAATACAGAGGTTGTCACTGGTGCCTTGAGGCAGGCGCACCTGTAGTGTACGTAGCTGATGGTGCTCATTGATGGCGGTGACGATACCTAAACCCTGAACGATGCCTGTAAACATTTATTTCTACTTTCAATAATAATCAGATATATGGTTTGTGTTTGGTTTTCGCAGCCTTTAAGCGTGCTTCTTTGCGAATGACACCTTCCTGAAAACGGCGAGCCTGTTCTTCGCTGTCTATGTTTAGTGGTGGTATTACAGTGGGCTTACCGTTTTTATCAACAGCTATCATGCTAAAATGGCAGCTATTAGTATGACAGGCACTGCGGTGCTGAATATCTTGCACCTCTACTCGGATGCCTACTTCCATGGAAGTACGTCCTACATGATTGACTGAGGCGTAGAAGATAACTAGCTCGTCTGCGTGAATAGGTACTTTAAATATTACCTGATCCACCGATAATGTTACTACATATTTACCAGAATAACGACTGGCATAGGTATAGGCTAGCTGATTCAGCAGTTTGAGTAAATTGCCACCATGTACATTACCATGAAGTTTGCTAATACTTTGGTAATTAGTACCGGCATGGCGAATTGATGTTGCGCACCTTGCGGTAGGCATGGTGTAGGTATGATGGAATTACTTTTGATATGAGTGTTTATATGTCAATTAGTTTCTTTCTGTGAAGATTGTTTATTTTTATAGAAATTACCAATGGTTATAACCAGTGGCGCCTGTGGAAATATGCTATCATGGTAATGATGATGGTGACCATGAGGCCAAGTACTACATAGTAACTATAGTGCCAGTGCAGTTCAGGCATGTTGTCAAAGTTCATGCCATATATGCCGGTTAAGACATTCAGTGGCATTACGATAATGGTGAACACGGTGAGCATGCGCATTTGTTCATTGAGGTGGTTGGACTGGTAGGATAAATGTACATCCATCATGCCCATTACGGTATCGCGTGCGCTGTCAAGGGTTTCCATTAGTTGCTGGGTATGGTCGTAAACATCAAGTAAATAGACGTGAATGTCTTTGCTGAACAGGGGAAACTCATTGTGTACGATACGGCCGACAATATCTCGAATGGGTGACAGGGTACGCCGCAGGTTGATGGCATCGCGTTTCAGTTGGTGGATGGAAACCAACAGGTTTTTGTTGCTGTTGCTAAATAATTGTTTGTCTAAACCTTCGACGCGATTATCAAATTCATCTACTGTAACGAAGTAATCATCGACAATGCGATCCAGTAATGAATAAGCGAGAAAATCAATGCCTTTGTGGTAGATATCGCTGTAATTGTACTGGATGTATTCGCGGATCACTTGCAGTAATCCAAGTGGTTCGAACTGGAAGGTGATGATGTAGTTTTGCCCGATGATGATGTAAATCTGGTTGTATTGCAGTTTCTGTTTTTTATAGGCAAAAACACGTGCGGCCACAAACAGATAATGTCCGTAATTTTCGATTTTCGGGCGCTGTTTGCGACTGAGGATGTCTTCCATGGCCAGTTCATGGATGTTAAATGTTTGTAATAGCTGGTGTAGCTGCTCATTATCGGTAATTCCGATCAGATGAATCCAGATAAGCCTGTCTTTTGTAGGGGCTGGTATGTTTCCACAGCATATATCGGCACCGGTATAGCTGTGAGTGAGTAGTTGTCTGGATGTAATCTGGGTAATAGTCAGTGATTGTGCCGGCATATTGTTGACATTGCTGCGATGTGCCAGACTGGGCAGGTTATGTAGTTGAGCCTGTTTATTACTGGAAACACGTGGCGGTGTACTCATATGACATCCTTGACTAAATAGGGTTTAGATAGCCTTGATTTCTAACTGTAAGTCAATTTTGTGCCATAAAGCAGATTCCTGCAATAAGGCACTTGCGGTAAGCGGATTGTGTTTTAACCATTCTGCGCTGATGCTGATAATCAATTGTTTATCGCCTTTGTGGTAATGGATGTCACAATGGTTTACCGGTATCTGAATATCCTGCCGTGCCCGGCAGAATAATGCAGCCAGTCGTAGTGAAAGTATGCCCAGCCACAGCATTTCCTGCTGAGTGAATTCTGCAATTTTACGCAGGTCTCCGCGTTGCCCCAGTACCATGGTGGCGAGAATGTGCTGTTCTTTGCGGGAAAAACCGGGCATATCAGCCTGATCAAGAATATAGGCGGCGTGTTTGTGAAAGCCGGTATGGGAAATGTCTAGGCCAATTTCGTGTAGTTGTGCCGCCCAGCGTACGTATTGTTGCCACTGTTCCAAATGAACCGGGGTAATGGCGGAGGTTAGATGGTTGAATATCATTTGTGCCAGACTGGCGACTCTTTGTGCCTGAATGGTGTCGACATGGTAGCGTTTCTGAAAGTCGGCGATAGTTTGGTTGCGCATGTCGTCGCCCAGTTGTCGTCCGATCATGTCGTAAAATACGCCATCACGCAGTGCCGCATCGGTTACGGTCATTTCGCTGATGTTCAGCTCGGCAAAAGCAGCAATCATGACGGCTAGACCGCCTGCAAAGACTTCCATCCGGTCTGATTTCAATCCTTCCAGTTTGGCTTTTTTGGTGCTGCCCGCAGTGATAATGTGGTTAGCAATTTTGTGCATTTGGGCGGCAGTGATGGCATCAATGGATTCATCGCCAGCAGCAATGACATCGCGAATGGAACGTGCCGAACCTGATGTACCGATGGCGTAGTCCCAGCCAATATTTTTTAGTGCTACTGAGATACGCTGGATTTCGGCACGGGCGTTGTTGACAGCTGCCTGAAAATTTTTGTTATTTATTTTACCGCGTGGAAAGAAGCGCATACTGTAGGACACGCAGCCCAGGCTGAGACTTTCGGTGATGGCTGGTTGTAATTCATGTCCGATAACAAACTCAGTTGAACCTCCACCGATATCGATTACCAGCATATTTTCACCCTTGGGTGGCAGGGTATGGACGACACCGGTATAAATCAGGCGTGCTTCTTCACGTCCGGCAATAATATCAATGGGAAAACCCAGTTTTTCTTCGGCCTGTGGGATAAACTGGCTGATATTTTTGGCTACACGGAAAGTATTGGTTGCAACAACCCGTACGTGATCAGGTTCAAAACCACGCAGTCTTTCCCCGAATCTGGCCAGACAGTTTAATGCGCGTTGCTGGGAAGCCTGGTCAAGCTTCTTCTGTTCATCCAGTCCGGCGGCCAGTCGCACCATTTCCTTTATGGAATCTACTACTTGCAAATGGCCATTCTGGTTGTGACAGATTTGGAGACGAAAGCTGTTGGAACCCAGGTCTACGGTGGCGAGCATGTCTTGCGCGGTCATAATGAAATTGTTTCGGCTTCAGATAGGTATAATGTTACCGTATAGCTAGCATCACTGCTATGAATGGCTGTGATGTGATAGGTTAATAGCGAGAATGATACACAAGTAACCGCCTGTTTTTACTATTTTTACTATGATGTGGGTTATTGTTGTGTTAGGAAAATTTATGTTGAGTTGTACAGAAAGTGTCAGAACTGGGAAGAATATGCTTTTTCTGTATACCTGTGCTGAAAGATTCTAGCAGGAGATAAGTTGCTACAGGCTTATTTTATTGGTAGGCCGATAAGCAGATATGAATAAGACCGTTGCACTGGCAGGATGAATGTGCCGGTTAGGCTTGTATCCTGAAGTGAACGGTCTGATGAGTTAGCTTGATGCTAATATGTCTGATTACAGGCTGTAATACATTTCAAATTCAAGCGGATGTGGCGCCATGCGGATGCATTTTACATCTTCGCTCTTGAATTCGATGTAGCTGTCAATCCAGTCTTGGCTGAATACACCACCGCGGGTAAGGAATTCGTGGTCAGCTTTTAGGGCTTCTAGTGCTTCCTCCAGAGATGCGCATACGGTTGGTACTAATGCATCTTCTTCTGGTGGCAGGTCGTACAGGTTTTTATCGGATGGGTCGCCCGGATGAATTTTGTTCTGGATACCATCCAGACCGGCCATTAACAATGCGGCGAAAGCCAGATAAGGGTTGGCGGTAGGATCTGGGAAGCGTGCTTCGATGCGGCGTGCTTTGGCGCTGGCTACATACGGAATGCGAATTGAAGCTGAACGGTTTTTGGCAGAGTAGGCCAGTTTGGTTGGTGCTTCAAAATGCGGTACCAGACGTTTGTAGGAGTTGGTTGACGGATTGGTTAATGCATTCAGTGCTTTGGCATGTTTGATGATGCCGCCGATGTAATACAGTGCTAAGTCAGACAGACCAGCATAGCCATCGCCGGAAAACAGGTTTTGGCCGTCTTTCCAGATAGACTGATGCACGTGCATACCGGAACCATTGTCTCCAAGAATGGGTTTCGGCATAAAGGTAGCGGTTTTGCCAAAGTTGTGCGCTACATTCTGAATCACGTATTTCATGTCCTGTGTCCAGTCTGCGCGGCGAACCAGTGTGTTGAAGCGGGTGCCGATTTCCATCTGGCCGGCAGTAGCCACTTCATGATGATGTACTTCAACCGGGATACCAATGGCTTCCAGAGTCTGGGTGCAGGCTGAACGTAAATCCTGACCGGAATCAACTGGTGCAACTGGGAAGTAGCCGCCTTTAACGCCCGGGCGATGGCCGGTATTCTGGCCATCATAAGATTCGCCACTAGACCATGCTGCTTCTTCAGAATGAATTTTGTAGCGGGTGCCGCTCATGTCGGTTTGCCATTCTACGCCGTCAAACACGAAAAATTCTGGTTCTGGACCAAAGAAGGCGGTGTCACCGATGCCGGTGGATTTCAGATAAGCTTCGGCACGCTTGGCGATGGAGCGAGGATCGCGATCGTAACCCTGTCCATTGGCTGGGTCGATGACATCACAGGTTAAAACCACGGTAGTGTCATCGTAAAAAGGGTCAATAAATGCTGTAGACGCATCTGGTTTCAGGGTCATATCAGATGCCTGAATCCCTTTCCAGCCACCGATGGATGAACCATCAAAAGCCTGTCCATTTTCAAACCATTCTTCAGGGTCTTCCAGCACAATTCGGGCTGGTACGGATACATGCTGCTGTTTGCCTTTTGTATCGGTAAAACGCAAATCTATGAATTTGGCTTCGTTTTCTTCAATCAGGCTTACTACATCTTTTACTGACATTTCAGGACTCCCATTAAGGTCTGGAGAGTAGTGTACTCTCTTTAAGTTAGCTTGATTCTGCCACAATCGCTTTGCAAAAAAAACGCACTGATGTAAAAAAAGGCCGGCTTTGGGATGTCTTTTAAATTAATTTATTTAAAAACATGTTGTTGTGGATATTTATTCCAGTTTATATCAGATTTTGTGAACTATTAACTGATGTTATTAGGGTGGTGTGGTTATCTATCCGGTTTCAAGCAGATACGGAAAACAGTAGGCATAGTTGTATTTCATAATTTGTTGATTGTTTGGTTGTATGGCAATTTTATGATGATGCTTATAACAATTGTTTGAAATCGCTGGTGGTGTAGGGTTGTTGCTCTTTTTTGGCCTGTAGGGCTGTGAGTAATGCCTGATAACGGCTGCGGGTCAGGGGATAGGCAATGGCAAAAAGTGCGGCCAGCAATCCTGCTAGTGCATGAATCCAGGTATTCAACTCCAAAATAGCGTGCAAAGCTTGTGGTGGCTGAGTAATGGTTTGTTGCCCGCTGGAAGAAATATAGCCATGTTTGTCTATATAAAAACCGATAAACCAGATAGATAGTGCGCTACCGAATTTTTGTAGAAACGACATTAAGGCAGTAATGGCACCTTCCCGCCGCTTGTTATTGATAAAATCATCCAGTTCACATATGTCGTACATCATTGAATAATAAACCGTCCAGAAATAGCTGTTGCCAAGCTGTAGTAAGATTAAATAGATAAGCAGCATGGTTCTGCTGGGAAAACCACAAAAATAGAATAGCCCTGTGCCTATGGAGCTGATAAGCATGGACAAATAATAGACATTTTTCTTATCAAATTTTTGGGCGGTGTAATTCACTATTGGCAGCCAAGCCAGAGCCAGCAGGCTAAAAATCAGAAAACTGATTGCTGCATCCTGTTCACTGTAAGCCATATTGTTTAGGAATAAATAATAAAGTGCGCCGGTACTGAGTGCATAGGCCGCCGACCAGAAAAAAACCGAAGCACCAAGAAACTGGCTGGATGAAAGGCGGCCAATTTCAAACATATTGTTAAAAACTTCACCGATAAAGGCCAAAGGACGGTATTGGCTATCTGTTTCAGATTGTCTCTTCCGGGCAGGCAGTTCATAACCTCGGGTAAGATACCAGCAGGTAAGGCCGCTAATCAGGGTTAGGATGGCAAATATCAGGCTGACTCCAAACCAGCTAGTGCTCACGCTACAACCTGCACCAACAATCCCTTTGACAATTAGTGGTGGTGCGGAAGATGAAACAAGTACCGCCAGATTAAGGGCATAGCTAGCCCATACCCGCAGAGAAGTACGCTCATCAAAGTCGTTGGTCATTTCCGCACCGAGGGTGTAGAAAGGAATCACGTAGATTTTGTAAGCAGACCAGAACAGAATGGCGATTACAGTGAAATATACTGTTTTTTGATTCACACTGAAGATTGAGATATCTGTATATAAAAGGAGCATTAACAGGGTGTATGGCAGGATAGCAGCCAGCATTAATGGTCTGCGTCGTCCCCAGTGCGAGCTGAGGGTATCTGAAAACTGACCCACCAGCGGGTCTGCAACTGCATCCCAGATAACGGCAATCAGGACAATTGTGCCAGCCTGCCCGGCGGGGATGTTGGCAACATTAGTCAGGAAAAACAGATAAAAAACATAAAAGAGATTATAGGCCAGTGAGTCTGCCATCTGCCCGATGGCGTAGCCCAGTTTAACGTGGACTGGTAATTTATTTGATGCTTGAAGAACGGCAATCTGGCGAGTATGCATGATTCATCCCGGATAAATACTGTATCAATTGCTTTGCACTATGCAGGCGCAAAACCAATAAATTGAGGGTTTAGGTGTTGGCCAGTTATCAGGTTATTTTTTGAACTAGCAGGTTAATTAAAGCCAGCGAATTGATAAGTAGTTATGTGTTTACCTGGATGTAATCAGGCTATATTAGAGTTGAAGGATAATAAAAATGTAAAATAGTTGGTAATTTATAGATAATATAGCAAATTTAGGTTAAATATAAAGAAATTTTTTAATTGTTGCAAAATTGGCTACTTTACGGGATAAATATCAGCAGATATGTCTTGCAGGGTACTGTTAGATAAAGGATAAAACTATGGTCGATACGCTAGTTTGTGCTTAATCGATATATCAAAATAATTGATATTTTGTGGCGGTGCCGGTTTTTATATGCTGAAGGGGAGGCAATAAATTGCTTTCTGAATCTGGTTGCTATTTTGCTATTCGTGCGCGTAGTCTGGATAATAGTAATAATTATTTACGCAGTAGGGGAGGAAAAGGGTATGTTTGCAGTATTTGGGAATCCGATAGCGCACAGCCGTTCTCCACAAATACATCAGGCTTTTGCAGCTCAGGAAGGACGTAAATTAATCTACGAACGGCGTCTGGTTCCACTTGATGATTTTGCAAAAACTGCGCGCGAGTTTTTTGCTACAGGCGGGATGGGAGCCAATGTGACTGTGCCTTTCAAACACGAGGCTTTCAGGCTGGCTGATGTGTTAACTGCACGGGCAGAGGCTGCAAAAGCGGTCAATACGCTGTTCTGGCGCGATGGGCATTTGCTGGGGGACAATACTGACGGTATCGGGCTGGTGCGGGCAATTGAAGAGTTACTGTCTTTTTCATTGCATAACAAGCATATATTATTGTTGGGTGCGGGTGGAGCAGCCCGTGGCGTGATTCTGCCGCTTTTGCAGCAACAGCCAGCGTCATTGATGATTGCCAACCGCTCTGTAGAAAAAGCACAGATATTGGCGCAGGAGCATGCGGTGAACTGGTGTGAGTTAACTCAGATTGAGCCGCATTATGATGTAATAATCAATGCTACCTCTGGCAGTTTACATGGGCAGGAATTACCTGTGCCACCAGCTGTACTGGCACGGGCGCAACTGGTATACGATATGATGTATGCGCAAAAGCTGACTCCTTTTTTGCTCCAGGCACAGGCGGCCGGATGCACAAAGCTGGCAGATGGTCTCGGTATGCTGGTCGCTCAGGCGGCAGCTTCGTATGAGTTATGGCATGGGTTCAGGCCGGATATTCGGCCGGTAAGTAGACAGATGCGCGAGGAAATGGAGCAGTCATGAGCCTAGTGCGCAATTTGTTAATTATGCTGGTGACGATATTTTTGCTGTTTAATACCTATGTGTATGGCAGTCTGTTAACTTATCGTGCTGTAGCGCCACACCGCACTATGTTTATGCTATTGCGTATGCAACAATTGGCCACAACCCATCCAGATACCCAATTAAATTATCAGTGGGTACCTTATAACCGGATTTCGCCCAATCTGAAAAAAGCCCTGATTGCTTCGGAAGATGCCCGCTTTGCCGAGCATGACGGCTTCGACTGGAATGGTATTCGCACGGCAATTAAAAAAAATCAACATCAGGGCAGGATTAAGGCAGGTGGTTCAACTATTAGCCAGCAATTGGCTAAAAATCTGTTCTTATCTGAAAGCCGCCATTATTGGCGCAAGGCTGAAGAGGCGGTGATTACTTCTTTGCTTGAGGCTACGACCAATAAAGACCGAATTTTTGCTTTATATCTGAATGTGATTGAATGGGGCTATGGGGTATTCGGAGCAGAAGCTGCAAGTGAAACGATATATGGGCGTACCGCGATGCAACTGTCTGCGCAACAGGCGGCGAAACTGGCTGTTCGTGTGCCCAGACCGCTTTATTATATCGACCATCCGCATGATCAGGAAATCCACCGTAAAGCCAATGTGATCTTACGGCGGATGGGTTCAGCGCAATTGCCGGATAATGACCGGTAATGGCGCAGCATATCTGATAATAATTTAAGCTAGACTAGCTGCGCCGGCGCAGGTCTTCCACTTCATCGAGTAGTTGCAAAATGAGGGCTGTTGCGCTGGCACTGGCATCGAAATCACGATGGATGCGCCATGCACGGCGGGCTATAGCCATGTGATAGCCGGTATAACGCGCCAATTGTGGTTCCTGTTCAACGGGGATAACACTTTCGGCAATCAAACTTAATATCCAGTTACTTTGATTGTCGCAGGCGCGAACCAGATCATCAAAGCTTAATTCTACATCTTGTTGGTTGTTATTCATTTTGCGCTCCTGCTATCAAACGTGGTTCTGGGGCTGAAAAGCAGCATAATGTGAGGCTAGTGCCTGCCATGCGGCACGGTCGGCTTCGGTACTGGTTTGTGGCAGCACAATATTAATCAGCAGATATAAGTCGCCGGCTTCTTTTGCTGGTATCCCTTTACCTTTCAGGCGCATTTTCTGACCGTTATGACTATTGGCTGGAATATTCACGCTTAACGCTCCGGCTGGGGTGGTGATATCGGTTTTGCCGCCCAGAGCTGCTGTCCATGGTGCAACATTGATGCGCTGGTAAACATCTTTGCGATTTTGGACATACAGATTTTCTTCATTACGGAAGCTGATTTTCAGGTATAAGTCCCCGGGGACACCGCCGTTAAAGCCCGGTAGTCCCTGACCACCAAGCCGAATCTGCTGCCCTTCAGTGATGCCTGCCGGAATTTTTACATTCAGGGTTTTGCGCTCGTATGTCATTTGTCCATGAGCATTCAATGTGGGCATATCCAGTGACAGATTGCGCTGAGCACCCTGATAGGCCGCAGCAATATCAATCACCAGCTCGGCATGCTGGTCTTCACCGCGCATCGGGTCGGTACGATTCTGCTGAAAGCCATGCCGGCCACTGCTGCCAAAAGCAGAAAACAGGTCATCAAAGCGAAAATCTCCGCTACCAAAAGCTCCGTTCTGACCAAAATGGCTTGGATCAAAGTCGTATTGCTGGTAGTCATAGCCACCACGGTCGCCACTATTTTGCTGGTTGCCATGCCGGAAAGGGTTAGCCAGCATATCATCGTACTCTGCGCGTTTTTCCTTATTGTGCAGGGTTTCATAGGCGATGTTGATTTCGCTGGTTTTGGCGACGGCATCGGGTTCTTTGCTGACATCGGGATGATATTTACGTACCAGTTTGCGATAGGCTTTTTTTATATCGTCATCACTGGCTTTGCGGTCTACACCCAGAATTTCATAATAGTTGCGTTCAGCCATGTTCTATCCTTTGCGGAAATTTCTTTAGATTTTCAAATTACTATACTATTAAAGTTGGGGGCATAAAGCTAAAGTTTAAAGGGATGTGCTGCGCTAGCAGAGGATGGGTTATGTGATTTTGGCTGCTATCTTTTAATTTTTGTTAGCATATAACTAAATTTATTTTGCCAAGAATTATCGACGGTTGTTTCGCAATCCTGTGCACAATGTGGCAGGCTAAATAGCTATGGCGCAGCAGAAAACAACTTTCCGATATTGGACTAATCGAAACCAGATGTATAAATTTTGGTTAAATAAATTAGGATAATTTGAAAATTATACTGCATTAATGGTTAAGAATTTACAAATTAAGCTTTTATAGTTAAAAGTATACAAATTATTTTATTGGGATTATGCTGTTTGTGATTATATGGTGAGAAAGTTTGATTAGCCATAGTCACAATGTTTATATGGAGAATGTTTTTTTACAGTTAGTCCATGTGAATCATTGTATTGAATTGCTGTACAGATTTTGTTCTTGAAAAAGTACAATGAATAATAGTTTATGTTAATGACAATTGTTTATTATTACAATTTTAACTATTTATATTTACTTTTTTTTTATCTGATTACCGAATTCTGGCATAAAAAAGGGCTGTTAAGTAGCTGATATATATTAATTTGTGATTATTTGTTTGTTTGTTTTAAATCAGAAAATTGGTGTAAAAAGACATTGCTGTTTACGCATTACACTGGTACGATTTAGGCTAAAATACAGTATGTTGCATCACAATAATATATGCTTTTGTTGAATTAAGATTATGCAGATTTATTGTAAGTTGTTTGAATTTATATGTATTTTTTCTAATCAATTTGGTAAAGCAATTGGTTAAAAAAAGAAAATATTAGATGAAATAGCAACAACATAAAGTGTTTTGTTCATGACTCAATCCCATATGAAAGAGGATATTGCTATGTCTGCTGACTTCCATGATCAAGATATCGATCCGATTGAAACCCAGGAATGGTTGGACTCGCTCAGTTCGGTGCTGAAAGAAGAGGGACCTGAACGTGCTCATTATTTGATGGAAAACCTGGTGCGCTATATTCGCCGCCGAGGTATTTATATGCCGTTCAGTGCTACCACCGCCTATCTGAATACTATTCCTGTTGGTAAAGAAAAAAAATCACCGGGCAATCATGAATTAGAACATCGCATTCGTTCATTGGTGCGCTGGAATGCAGCAGCACTGGTGTTAAATGCAAGCAAGAAGAATCTTGAGCTGGGTGGTCATATTGCCAGCTTCCAGTCTTGCGCCACTTTATACGATGTTGGTTTTAATCATTTCTGGCATGGTAAAACAGACAGCCAGGAAGGCGATCTGGTATTCTTTCAGGGGCATAGTGCACCTGGTTTCTATGCCCGTGCTTTCGTTGAAGGCCGCCTGACTGAAGAACAGATGCGTAATTTCCGTCAGGAAGTTGATGGTAATGGTCTGTCTTCCTATCCTCATCCATGGCTGATGCCTGATTTCTGGCAATTTCCGACTGTATCCATGGGGCTGGGACCAATACAGGGTATTTATCAGGCACGTTTGCTTAAATATCTGGAATCCCGTGGTCTGGCCAAAACTCAGGGCCGTAAGGTATGGGTATTCTGTGGTGATGGCGAAATGGACGAACCGGAAAGTCAGGGTGCAATTGCACTGGCTGCACGTGATGGTCTGGACAACCTGATTTTTGTCGTGAACTGTAATTTGCAGCGTTTGGATGGCCCGGTACGTGGTAACGGAAAAATCATTCAGGAACTGGAAGGCAATTTCCGTGGCGCAGGCTGGAATGTATTGAAAGTAATCTGGGGCAGCAAATGGGATGCCCTGTTGGCACAGGATAAGGATAATCTGCTGAAAAAACGCATGGAAGAATGTGTTGATGGCGATTATCAGATGTATAAATCACAAAATGGCGCCTATGTGCGTGAACACTTCTTCAATACGCCTGAACTGAAAGCCATGGTGGCAAATATGTCAGACGATGAAATCTGGTCACTAAACCGTGGTGGTCACGATCCGCACAAGGTGTATGCGGCTTACCACGAAGCAGTGAATAATCCGGATGGCCGTCCGACAGTGATTCTGGCTAAAACCATTAAAGGCTATGGTATGGGTGCTTCCGGTGAAGCACAAAATACTGCCCATCAGGCCAAGAAAATGGACATGAAATCTTTGAAACAGTTCCGTGATCGCTTCCAGATTCCGGTAACTGATGAAGAGATGGAACATACTCTGCCGTTCTTCCGTCTGCCTGAAGACAGTGAAGAAATGAAATACATGAAAGAGCGTCGTGCTCAGCTCGGTGGCTTCCTGCCATATCGTCATCCTGATTCCGAACAGTTGACAGTTCCAGCACTGAGTGAGTTTGCTCCGCAGTTGCAGGACAGTGGTGACCGTGAGTTCTCTACCACAATGGCGTTTGTACGTATTCTGAGTACGTTGCTGAAAGATAAAAATATTGGCAAACGTGTGGTGCCGATTGTACCGGATGAAAGCCGTACTTTTGGGATGGAAGGCCTATTCCGCCAGTATGGTATCTGGAATCCGAAAGGCCAGATTTATACGCCTCAGGATCATGACCAGCTAATGTTCTATAAAGAATCAAAAAATGGTCAGATTTTCCAGGAAGGTATTAATGAACCGGGTGCCATGAGCTCGTGGATTGCAGCGGCTACCAGCTATTCCAATAATGATTATCCACTGATTCCGTTCTATATTTACTATTCAATGTTCGGTTTCCAGCGTATTGGCGATCTGGCTTGGGCTGCTGGTGATCAGCGTGCCCGCGGCTTTATGCTGGGCGGCACCGCTGGCCGTACGACACTGAATGGTGAAGGTTTGCAGCATCAGGACGGCCACAGCCATATTCAGGCTGAGCTGATTCCAAACTGTATTTCTTATGACCCGTCTTTCTCCTATGAAGTGGCTGTGATTATTCAGCACGGTATGCACCGTATGTATGTAGAGCGTGAGGATGTGTTCTATTACATCACCCTGATGAACCAGAATTACAAACATCCGGCCATGCCACAGCGTGAAGGTATCGAGCAGCAGATTCTGAAAGGTATGTATCTGTTGCAGGAAGGAACTGGCGGCAAGCTGAAAGTACAGTTGATGGGCTGTGGTGTGATTTTGCAGGAAGTGATTGCTGCTGCAGAATTGCTGAAACAGGATTTTGATGTAGAT
The DNA here is from genome assembly GCF_002777425.1 of Snodgrassella alvi. Lineage (GTDB taxonomy): Bacteria > Pseudomonadota > Gammaproteobacteria > Burkholderiales > Neisseriaceae > Snodgrassella > Snodgrassella alvi_B. Next base: position 132,077 of record NZ_MDVC01000115.1, on the reverse strand, counting down.
GCGAATATCTGGAGTGTAACTTCATTTAACGAACTGTATCGTGATGGTATTAATATTGAGCGCTACAACCGTCTGCATCCGACTGATACGCAGAAAGTGTCTTATGTGACTGAACTGCTGTCTGGTCACGAAGGCCCGGTTGTGGCTTCAACTGATTATGTACGTCACTTTGCTGACCGTATCCGTGCCTATGTACCACAGGATATATTTACTGTGCTGGGTACTGATGGCTTTGGTCGCAGTGATTCTCGTGACAATTTGCGTGAGTTCTTTGAAGTCAACCGTTACCACGTGGCGGTGGCTGCCCTGAGTGGCCTGGCTGATGAAGGTAAGATCAGCAAACAGGTTGTACAGGATGCCATCAATAAATATGGTATCAAGGCTGATGTAGAGCCGAGCTGGACACGCTAATGAACCGACTGCCTGAATGCATATGCCTTTCAGGCAGGTTTTGTTGGCTTAGAGGCTAACGATTGTCGGACGCAGGTGTAAGCCTGCTGTCACCAAAGGACATAATGATGAGTCAGATTGTAGAAATAAAAGTGCCAGATATCGGTAATTATACTGGTGTCGATGTTATTGATGTGGCGGTCAAGGTTGGCGATAGCATTGCGGTAGATGATACCCTGATTACGCTTGAAACCGATAAAGCCACTATGGATGTGCCTGCTGACCATGCTGGTGTGGTTAAGGAAGTGCTGGTTAAGGTGGGTGATAAAGTTTCTGAAGGTACTGTAATTGTGAAAGTGGAAGCAGCCAATGCTGCAACCGCTCCTTCCACAGCAGCTGAAGCACCAGCCAAAGCGGCGGCCAGTGAAACAACCAATGCAGCTACACAGGCTGTTGCGGTGAACGTGCCTGATATCGGCAATTTCTCGAATGTAGATGTGATTGAGGTGGATATTAAAGTCGGTGATGAAGTGGCTGTTGACCAGACACTGGTTACACTTGAAACTGATAAAGCCACCATGGATGTACCGTCTACAGTTGCCGGCAAGGTAACTGCGGTACATGTGAAAGTAGGTGACAAGGTTTCTGAAGGCAGTGCCCTGATTGAAGTGGCTGCTGCATCTGCCAGTGCTGATGCGGCTGCACCAGCAACGCCGGCACAAAAAGAAGCCGCAGAAATCAAAAAACAGGTTGCTGCAACTCCAACGGCTGAAAACAATGATTTGCGTGCCGAAATCAAGAGCCATATTCCACAGGCCTTTGGTAGCTCTGATATTGATGAAAAAGGTTTTGCAAAAGCCCATGCCAGCCCGTCTGTACGCAAATTGGCTCGTGAACTGGGTGTAGACCTGGGACGTGTAACTGGTAGTGGCCGTAAAGGACGTATTACACCGGTAGACCTGCGTAGCTTTGTTAAATCTGTGATGCAGAAAGTTGAACAGGGTGGTGCAGGTGCATCACTTGGCGGTGGGCTGGATTTATTGCCGTGGCCTAAAGTAGATTTCAGCAAATTTGGTGAAATCGAAGTTAAAGAGCTGTCACGGATCAAGAAAATATCTGGTCAGAATCTGGCACGTAACTGGGTAATGATTCCTCATGTTACTTTGCATGAAGATGCAGACATGACTGATCTGGAAGCATTCCGCAAACAATTGAACAAAGAATGGGAACGTGCCGGTATTAAAGTTTCTCCGTTGGCTTTCATTATCTTGGCTTGCGTGAAAGCTTTACAGGAATTTCCAGAATTCAATTCTTCGCTTGATGGCGATAACCTGATTCTGAAAAAATATATCCATATTGGCTTTGCTGCGGATACGCCGAATGGTTTGGTGGTGCCGGTTATCAAGAATGCCGACCAGAAAGGCCTGAAGGAAATCACGCAGGAACTGGCCGACATGAGTAAACGTGCTCGTGAAGGCAAGCTCAAACCACAGGAAATGCAGGGCGCTTCCTTTACCATTTCCTCTTTGGGCGGTATTGGCGGTACTGGCTTTACGCCGATTGTTAATGCGCCGGAAGTGGCTATTCTGGGTGTGTGCAAATCCCAGATTAAACCGAGCTGGAATGGTAAGGAATTTGAACCACGCTTACAATGCCCGCTGTCACTGTCTTTTGATCATCGTGTGATTGATGGTGCAGCCGGTATGCGTTTTCTGGTATTTATCAGTCAGTTGCTGGCTGATTTCCGCCGCGTATCTCTGTAAGTCTTTAATTAGAGGCTGCCTGAAAACAATTGGGTTTCTGGCAGCCTGCATACATGAAATACAGGTAAATTCTGTTGTGTTAATTGCAACAGCTAGGCAAAAGGTTAGACCATGAGCTTAATTGAATTAAAAGTACCGGATATTGGCAATTATCAGAATGTCGATATTATTGCGGTAGAAATCAAACCGGGCGATACCGTTGCGGTAGATGATACGCTGATTACGCTGGAAACTGACAAGGCTACTATGGATGTACCGGCAGAAGCTGCCGGGGTGGTGAAGGAAGTTAAAGTTAAAGTTGGTGATAAAATTTCTGAAGGTGGTGTGATTGCAGTGATAGAAGCTGCGGCCAAAGCAGAAGCAGTAGCAGCTCCCGTAACGGAAAGTGCACCAGCCGCCGCACCACAGGCTGCCAGTTACAGTGGCAGCAGTGATGCCGAATATGATGTTGTTGTGCTCGGTGGTGGTCCGGGTGGCTATTCTGCTGCTTTTGCAGCGGCCGATGAAGGCTTGAAAGTCGCCATTGTAGAACGCTATGCTACTTTGGGTGGCGTGTGTCTGAATGTGGGCTGTATCCCTTCCAAAGCTTTGCTACACAATGCAGCGGTAATTGATGAAGTTAAAGAACTCAAAGCCAACGGTATCGAATATCCGGCACCGAAAATCGATATTGATCAGCTGCGCAGCTACAAGGAAAAAGTTGTAGCCAGAATGACTGGTGGGCTGGCTGGCATGGCTAAAACCCGTAAAGTGGATATTATCCGTGGTAATGGCCGCTATATTGACCCACATCATATTGAAGTAAAACTGACTTCAGGTGAAGGCAGGGCTGAAACTGGTGAAACAACAACACTGGCTTTCAAGAACAGCATTATTGCTGCCGGTAGCCGTGTGGTCAATTTGCCGTTTATTCCTGAAGACCCACGCATTGTTGATTCAACTGGCGCACTGGCACTGAAATTTGTGCCTGAAAAAATGCTGATTATCGGCGGTGGCATTATCGGTCTGGAAATGGGTACGGTGTACAGTACACTGGGCGCACGTCTGGATGTGGTGGAAATGATGGATGGTCTGATGCAGGGCGCTGACCGGGATATGGTTAGAATCTGGCAGAAGAAAAACGAACATCGCTTCGATAATATTATGCTAAATACCAAAACCACGGCTGTTGAAGCCAGAGAAGATGGTATTTATGTTACGTTTGAAGGAGCCAAGGCGCCGACTGAACCACAACGCTATGATCTGGTTCTGGTAGCTGCTGGTCGTGCACCTAACGGTAAGCTGATTGGTGCTGAAAATGCCGGTGTAGCCGTAACTGATCGTGGCTTTATTAATGTTGACAAGCAAATGCGTACCAATGTGCCGCATATTTTTGCTATTGGTGATATTGTTGGTCAGCCGATGTTGGCGCATAAGGCTGTGCATGAAGCTCACGTGGCCGCTGAAAACTGTGCCGGCCATCAGGCTTACTTTGATGCACGCGTGATTCCGGGCGTGGCTTACACCAATCCAGAAGTAGCATGGGTAGGCATGACAGAGGATCAGGCCAAAAAAGAAGGTGTGAAAATCACCAAAGCGGTATTCCCGTGGGCAGCTTCCGGCCGCGCTGTAGCCAATGGTTGCAGCGAGGGTGCTACCAAACTGATTTTTGATGCGGACAGTGGCTTGATTATCGGTGGCGCTATTGTTGGTCCAAGTGCCGGCGATATGATTGGTGAAATCTGTCTGGCCATCGAAATGGGCTGTGACGCAGACGATATCGGCCGCACAATTCATCCGCATCCGACACTGGGTGAATCCATAGGCATGGCTGCTGAAGTGGCGATGGGTACTTGTACTGATTTGCCGCCCCAACGCAAAAAATAAGCAGTAAATGCTTGTATTGCAGGCTGTTCGAGTATTATCGAACAGCTTTTTTATTGGCTAGGAAATACACTGTTGTTAATAGGTAAATTTTGCTTACTCAATATTAATTATATATACAAATAATATATAAATTTAACTATAAAGATGCACTTAGTCATTCCAGAACGGTATTTATTCAGTTATTATCAGAAATAATGTGCAGCTAAATCATTGTCTGCATATTGCTGTGGGCTTATATTTTTATTAATAATCAGTCTGAGTACAAGTTTAATGAATATCAACAGCAAGAAGCATTCTAATATCACCCCGTGGATTATTGGTGGACTGATGCTATTGGTCACCATCGGCCTGTTTATCGGATTGAAGCCAATTCTGATGCCCTTTGCGGCGGCCGGAGTACTGGCTTATATTTTGAATCCGCTGGTAGAAAAACTCCATCGTCTGAAAATGTCCCGTTCGGTAGCGGCCATGCTGGTCATGTTGCTTGGGCTGAGCGTGATTGTGATTTTGTTGCTGATTGTTATACCGATGCTGATTAATTTGTTTGACAGTATTTATGCTAAATTACCCGATTTTCTCAACTGGGTTCATCATAAGCTTATTCCCTGGTTGAATCAGACTTTTCATATACGCATTCGCTGGGATGTGGATTATATGTCCAGATATGTAGGGCAATGGATTCAAACCCATAATGCCAGCATTAAGGATGCTGCATCGAAGGTATTGCCCATGGTGTGGCAGCATGGCAGTGGCATGGTGGAATGGATTACCAATCTGCTGCTATTGCCTTTTTTACTGTATTATTTTCTGCTGGACTGGAATCGCTGGACATCAGGTATCCGCCATTTGATTCCTCGCCGCGCTTTACCAACTTACAACCGCATAGCTACCAATATGGACACGGTACTGGGTGCATTCCTGCGTGGTGAATTGTTGGTTATGGTAATCATGGGAATGGTTTATGGGTTGGGGCTGGCACTGGTGGGGCTGGAATCCGGATTTGCTATTGGTATGGTTGCTGGTTTACTGGTATTTGTGCCTTATCTGGGGGCTTTTACTGGTCTGTTACTAGCAACACTGGCGGCATTATTGCAATTTGATGGCTGGACAGGACTATTAATGGTGTGGGGTGTTTTTGCAGTAGGCCAGTTTCTGGAAAGCTTTTTTGTTACTCCAAAAATTGTGGGTGACCGGATTGGCCTGTCACCATTCTGGGTGATTTTTTCGTTAATGGCATTTGGGCAGCTACTCGGTTTTGTTGGCATGTTGTTGGCGTTGCCACTGGCAGCTGTGTGTCTGGTACTGATTCAGGAAGGAACACAGGCATACTGGCGCAGTGATTACTTTCGCCAGCTGCCGGAAAATGCCATCATTAAGGACGAGAAAACAGACTAAGACAAGCAATCTTAATTACTTGTCTGCATAGATTTCCAGCTAAAAAACAACAGGGGCACTTGCTTTTATGCTGCGAAGTCATTAAAATTCTGCGTTTCATGATTTGTATATGTATGTTAGGAGATATTGATGGCCAATAGTGCACAATCTCGTAAGCGCGCTCGTCAGGCACTGAAACAACGTGCTCACAACGCCAGCTTGCGTACCGCTTTTCGCACTGCGGTTAAAAAAGTATTGAAAGCCGTTGAAGCAGGTGATAAAGCTGCCGCTCAGGTTACTTACAGCGAAAGCGTTAAAGTGATTGATCGCATTGCTGATAAAGGTGTTTTTCATAAAAACAAAGCAGCACGTCATAAAAGTCGTTTGGCTGCCAAAATCAAGGCTATGGCTGCCTAAGCTGATTTCTATCATCGCATGAGACGATTCTCGTGATTGCCATTATTACAAGGCTGTTCCCATTGTGGGCAGCCTTATGTTCTATCTTTGCCTATCGTAATCCTGCTGTTTTTATTCCGCTAAAACCTTATATTTCTGAAATGTTAATGCTGGTGATGTTATCCATGGGCATGACACTGAAAATTGAGGATTTCACTCGAGTACTGAAACGGCCGACTCCTATAGTGGCCGGTATTGGTTTGCATTACCTGATTATGCCGCTGGCAGCATGGCTGATTGCCAAGATGCTGGATATGTCGCCAGAATTGCAGGCAGGCATGGTGCTGGTAGGGTGTGTGGCCAGCGGTACTGCTTCCAATGTAATGGTGTTTTTATCCAAGGGTGATGTAGCACTATCGGTGACTATTAGTGCTTTGTCTACCATAGTGGGTATCTTTGCAACGCCATTATTAGCAAAAATGTATATTGCTGCATCTATTGCTGTACCAGTTATGAGTATGCTGAAGGAGATTTTACTGATTGTGGCTTTACCTATCACTTTCGGGGTAACCATTAATTATTTTGCGCCGCAACTGGTAAAAAAAGTTGTACCTTCACTACCATTGATTACCATGTGCTTGATTATCATCGTATTGTCTACTGTGGTATCACTGAGTAGTGATAAAATCGGGATTGAAACAGCCATTGTTGTCATTGGGGTGATTCTGCATAATGCCTTGGGGCTGATTGGCGGTTACTGGGGTGGCCGTTTGTTTGGTTTTGACAAATCCGTCTGTCGCACGCTGGCATTGGAAGTAGGCATGCAGAACTCTGGTCTGGCCGCTGTATTGGGTTCCAGCTTCTTTGGACCGATGGCAGCCTTGCCCGGTGCAATATTTTCGTTGTGGCATAATATTTCCGGTTCGTTTCTGGCTAGCTACTGGTCTGGTAAGCCCACAGGCACCAGTAACGACCATCTAAAACGTGAAGATGTTAGTTTGCATTGAGGTTAGGCATCGATAAAAAAAGCCCGGTTATTTAACCGGGCTTTTTTTAGATAATGATTTGCTGAATTGAGGATACATGGCTGGCTGATTTATCATGGTTATACATGAAATCTGATGTATCTTGTATTGGTTCCGTTGCTATTGCCAGTATTCATCTTCATCAGGCAGGGCAGTATCTGCCCATGCCTGCTCAATTGCAGCATGAATAATATCCATACTAAAGCCACGATAGGCAAGAAAATGCATGTATTTGTGTTTTTCTTTCAAATCAGCCGGCGGCTTACGGTATTTTTTCTGCAATACAGTTACAGCATTACTTATCTGTTCATCTTTGTCTGGTAAATAGTCTGCAATCAGCTCAGCATCTACCCCTTTTTGTTTCAGGCTTTGCTGTAAACGCAGATTGCCATGCATCCGGCTTTTACTGTTGATATAGGTTTCAGCATAACGTGCATCTGATTGCCAGTGCCGCTGTTCCAGCTCATCCAGTAAGGCTTCCAGATCATCGCCCTCGTCAACATGGGGACGCAGTTTACGTGCCAGTTCGGCACGGCTGATTTCCTGCCGTGCCAGTATGGTAATGGCACGGGCGCGTAAACTGATTTTTTGCTTCATGCACGGATATCGCTGTCACCATGATGACGCATACCATCATCAATCTGTGGCAGGTTATCGATGATGATGTCTGGTTTGGTTTGGGCATTTTGTGCTAGCTGTCCCATGTCGGCATAGCCCCAAGTTACCCCACAGCTTAATGCACCGGCAGCCTTGGCAGCCAGAATATCATTGGCTGAGTCGCCCACCATCAATAAATTTGCGATTGGCACGCCTAATACTTCCGCCGTGTGTAATAAAGGCATGGGGGAGGGCTTCTTTTCGGCCAGTGTGTCACCGCCCACAACCAGGCTGAATGCATCAGCCAGCCCGAGCTGGCACAATAGTTCCACGGCCAGAATTTCATTTTTATTAGTGATTACCGCTAAAGGTAGTCCCCGGGCACGGAACAGTGCCAGCGCAGTTTCTACTTCTGGATACGGGCGGGTATGAACGCTTAAATGAGTACGATAATAAGCGATAAAGGCAGTAAAGCCCTGCGTCCAGCTTGTTTCATCTACCTGACCATCTTTACTGCCGCTGAGTGCACGGTGTACCAGACTGGACAGGCCATCGCCTACGTAGGTGGTCAATTCAGCAGCCGGTAGCGGCGATAAGTTCAGCTCAGCGCGCATATGATTGGCAGCAGCACATAAATCGGCAATTGAATCGACCAGAGTGCCATCCAGATCGAATGCAATGGCATGAATATCATTCCATTTCATGATAGGCAGTGTTGATTGAGTAAAAGAAGTCCCTATTTTATCACGTTCATACTGCAGATATGGCTGCCCGCTACTGTACATTTACTCCGTTTGGCAATCGTTTTTGTTTTGCATATGAAACTGGTGTGGCAAAAATAGTAGTGCCTGCCTTAGCCATTAACTGATAATGGATTGCATAGGATCGCGGCTGAATATGTAGGTAATCTGCTGTTTAAATGTAGCACCGGCGCGCAGAATGTTATTCGGGAAAGCAGGCTGGTTAGGAGCATCTGTATAGCCTTGTGGCTCAAAACAGATAGCAGCAAATGGCCGGAGTGATTTACGCTTGGGTAGCTGCTGTTCGGGCAGATGCTGGGCATTATAAACCACCATCACTGATGCATCGGTTTTAACCGCCATGGACAGGCCAGTATCTGGTGCGCTTATGCGTGCGATTATGCTGTTGGCTGAATGCAGTGGTAATACATAGGCTGTATCAATAACACTGTTAGCGATTGGACGGGCAGAGTGAAAATCAAGTGCCGCCGATGCTTTGGTAATAGCACCGGTTGGCATCATGTCTTTATCGGTAACGATAATTTCCTGTGGTAACAGCCACAACTGATGCTCGCTGACAGTATTTTCATGCAAAGCCAGATTAAAATAACTGTGCTGGGTAAGATTGATAAAAGTATCTCGGTCTGATTGAGCGCTAAAATCAACATTTAATTCATTGTTCGCAGTCAGGGTATAACATACCTGTACATTCAGGTTGCCGGGGTAGCCTTCTTCGCCATCGGCACTGAATAATTGCAGGGTAACAGAAGCTGCATGTTCATCTGCGTAGGTAGCACTGACTGTCCACCATTTCTGGTCGAAGCCGGTATAGCCACCATGCATATGATGTTCACCCTGATTGGGGGTGAGCTGGATAAGCTCCTGATTGAGTGGCGCACGGGCATGGCTGATACGGCCGGCATGGCGGCCAATTACCGCGCCTAGATGCGGGTTGTTGCTACGATAGCTGGTGCTGGCATAGTCTTCAGCACTATCAAAGCCCAGCACACACTCTATCGGCTTGTTGTCTCTATCAGGCATCACAATCGAAGTAATGATGGCACCAAAGTCCATAATCGATACCTGCATGCCATCACTGTTTGCCAGTGTCCACAGAGTAGTGCTTTCGTCATCTATCAAGCCGAATGGTTGCGTATCAATCGTACACAATGATTGTTTATTTTGTTTCATTCTGTCCGGCCTCTTCATCAAGATTATGTAAAAAAGCCAGTTTTTCCGCGATTTTAATTTCCAGTCCGCGTGTTACTGGCTGATAGAATGCCGGTTCATCCATACCTTCCGGCATATAGGTTTCACCGGCCGCATAAGCATGCGGTTCATCATGGGCATAACGGTATTCACGACCGTAACCCAGTTCCTTCATCAGTTTGGTAGGAGCGTTGCGCAAGTGTACTGGTACTTCACTGGACGGATGTTTTTTGACAAATACACGCGCCTCATTATAAGCCACATAACCTGCATTACTTTTGGCAGCACAAGCCAGATACAACACTGCCTGTGCCAGAGCCAGTTCACCTTCAGGGCTGCCAAGCCGTTCATAGGTTAGGGCAGCATCATTGGCTATCTGCATTGCCCGCGGGTCAGCCAGACCAATATCCTCCCAAGCCATGCGGATAATCCGCCGTGCCAGATAGCGCGGATCTGCACCGCCATCTAGCATACGGCTAAACCAGTATAGGGCAGCATTGGGGTGAGAACCACGCACAGATTTATGTAATGCTGAAATTTGTTCGTAAAAGCTGTCACCACCTTTATCAAAACGGCGTAACTGAGTGCCCAGAGTACTGGCTGTTAAGGCTGCACTGATTTCAGTCTGTTGTTGTGCCTGCGCAGTATGGATCAGTTGCTCAAGTAAGTTGAGAAAGCGTCGGCCGTCGCCATCGGCACTGTTGAGGATTAATGTTTGCGCATCGGTAGCAATGGTGAAAGATTTGAATTCAGGCAGGCTGAAAACTTTTTGCTGTAGCTGTTGCAGTTCTTCGATGCTGAGTGAATGGAGGGTGTAAACCTGCGACCGGCTCAAAAGTGCCGGATTAACTTCAAAAGAGGGATTTTCTGTCGTAGCGCCGATAAAGGTAAACACGCCGTTTTCTACATAGGGTAAAAATGCATCCTGCTGTGATTTATTAAAGCGGTGTACTTCATCTACAAACAGGATGGTACGCTGGCCGTGCTGTAAAGCCAGCTGGGCTTTTTCCACGGCCAAGCGGATTTCTTTTACCCCTGAAAAAACCGCCGACAGTGGAATAAACTGGGCATTAAAGCTTTGTGCCAGAATACGTGCCAGCGTGGTTTTGCCTACACCTGGTGGCCCCCAAAGCAGCATGGAGTGCAGATGTCCGGTTTCTACAGCAACCCGTAATGGTTTACCTGTACCAATCAGGTGCTGCTGGCCAATTACTTCATCCAGATTCTGCGGGCGTAGCTGTTCTGCCAGTGGTGGTAAAGGTTTCTGATTAAATAAATCCATGTCGTGTCATTCAGTACACGGTAGTTAGTGTAATATATTGTACCTGATTGTATAAATTTTGCTCGGTATATAACTGTTGCACTATGTGTATAATCGTCTTGATTACATGACATATAAAAAGGACAGTTGTATTTTAGTCTGATTTTAATCGAACTAAGGAAATCAATGAATAAGATATTGTTTTTGCTTATTTTTATATTGGTGGTGATAGGGGTTTGCATTAAATATGACCAGAACTCAGAATATGGGCTGGTTTCTGGCATTGCCGGATATATGATTAATCAGGAATGTCAGCGTCAGTTGAGCAAGCCGCTGCGTATCCAAGGGTTAGGAACAATTGACTTGTCAGGAGAGCGTAAGCCATATTGTAGCTGTGTTGCTGAACGCAACAAACGCAAGCTTAATATCAAAGAAGTTGCAAAAATGGTTGATCCTCAGGTGCGCCAGCAAAGAGTAGCTGGATTTGTTGCATCTCAGGCTGAGGTATGTAGCTTATAAATATAGTGTTATTAACTTGGTCCAGATATGGTTGGATAATCATACAGGAGAAATAATGAAATACATTAGTACCAGAGGGCAGACAGCGCCAAAAGGCTTCAGTCAGGCATTAATGGCCGGTCTGGCCGATGATGGCGGTTTATTATTGCCACAAAACTATCCGCATGTTGATGCAATTACCCTGCATGACTGGCGTTCATTAAGTTATGCCGAGCTGGCCATGCAGATTATCAGTCTGTTTGCTACCGATATTCCCAAAGCAGATTTGCAGACAATCATTAATCAAACCTACACCACAGAAGTGTTTGGTAATAATGAAATCACTCCGCTGAGAACATTACATGATGGTATCCGCATTGAGGCGCTTTCGAATGGGCCAACACTGGCATTTAAAGACATGGCCATGCAGTTGCTGGGTAATCTGTTTGAATACGTGCTGGAGCGTGAAAACCGTTATCTGAATATTATTGGTGCTACCAGTGGCGATACCGGTTCTGCTGCTGAATATGCTTTGCGTGGCAAAGAACGGGTAAATGTATTCATGTTATCGCCATTTGGCAAAATGAGCGATTTTCAGCGTGCGCAGATGTATAGTTTGCAGGACAGTAATATCTTCAATATTGCCATTAAGGGCATGTTTGACGATTGTCAGGATATTGTGAAAGCATTGCAAAATGATCATGCCTTCAAAGCTCATTATCACCTGAGTACAGTTAACTCCATCAATTGGGGAAGGATTGTGGCACAGGTAGTGTACTACTTTAAAGGCTATTTTGCCGCTACAAGTACTAATGAGCAGAAAGTATCATTTTGTGTACCCAGTGGTAATTTTGGCAATGTACTGGCCGGACATATTGCCCGTAGTATGGGCTTGCCTGTTCATCGTCTGCTTGTGGCTACTAATGAAAACGATGTATTGAACGAGTTTTTCAATACCGGTCATTACCGTCCTCGCGATGCAGCGCATACTTTTGTAACTTCCAGCCCATCAATGGACATCTCCAAAGCATCCAATTTTGAACGCTTTGTTTACGACTTACTCGACCATGATGGCGCACAGGTTCAGCAGCTATGGCAGCAAGTGGCTACGGGCAGCGGATTTGATTTAAGCCATCTGCTGGATAAAATTCAGCATCAGTATGGCTTTGCTGCCGGTAAAAGTACCCATGCTGACCGCCTGCAAACCATTGCTCAAGTGTATGCACAAGATGGTGAACTGATTGATCCGCATACAGCAGATGGGGTAAAGGTGGCGCGGCAGTTGCGCGAAGCGGGCGAAATCATTATCTGTCTGGAAACTGCGCAGGCCGCCAAATTTGCCCAAACCATTCATGAGGCAGTCGGTGATAGCGTGGTGATTCCGCGCCCTGATAATCTTGCCGGATTAGAGGATTTACCTCAACATGTTACCGTGATGGATAATGATACTGCTGCGGTTAAACAGTTTGTAGAAGCTCAGTTGGAGTAAGTAAACCAGCCAATCGGAATTTGTTTTTGCAATTGTGTATCATAAAGAAAGGCCAGCATACTTATGCTGGCCTTTACTGATTTCATTTAGAAATTATCTGGATTTTCCAGTTTATCTACTTTCTGTTTTAACTCTTCTGGAGTCAGCGCAATTTCCTCACTCGGATCAGCGGCCGCTGTGGCCACAGCTATCGGATTATAGACGGAAATGTACTCTGAACCATCGGAGCGCTCTTCAATGGTATACATAACACCACTGCGGTTAAAGCGGTGACACTGGCGCTGATACCAGCCGCGAAAACCAGTTTTCGGCTCATTTGGATTGTGATAAAACGCATTGAGCACTTCGGGTAAACCAAGACCACATACTACACCGGAAAGCAGTACACAGATAAAGGTGTATCCAACCAGAATATCACTGTATTTGGCCAGTGCCGGCATATTGGCTACAGCCAGAATCAAAGCCAGTGAAATACCACCGCGTACACCGCCCCATGACAAAATGGTCAGGCTGCCATGATAGCTTTTCTTGTACACTTTCGGAAACAGCATAAATGCCAATATATTGCCAATAAAACGGCTTAAATGAAGCAATACAAACGCCACAATACCGCCGATAACCAGCGTTTTGCTCATATCAACAATGAAGAGTTCCAGGCCAATCAGGGTAAACAAAAACGAATTAATAATACCCTCTACCGCATGCCAGAAATTGTTAACATCATCAATTTCTTTCTTCTGTAATACTTCCTGCCATTTGTTGCCGACAATCAGGCCGCCTACCACACAGGCAATCGGGCCGGATGCATGAGCAAAATAAGCCACAAGGTAGGAACCGGAAGCCAGCAGTGCTGTTGCCAGAATCAGTGACTCATTTTCATGTTTGCCATGCAAGAGGCGCAGTGCACCAATACCGAAAATAAACCCGATAATCACCGCGACCACAATTTCATAGAAAAAATTCTCCACCACACCAATTGGTGAAACATGCTGTCCGCTAATCAGGGTAAGAATAGTCATGAATACCACGATACACATGGCATCATTGAATAATGATTCACCTTCCAGCTTTACCATTAAGTGGCGAGGTGTGCGCACTGAGCTTAATACACCCTTAATGCCGATAGGGTCTGTAGCCCCAAGCGCCGAACCCAGCAGTAACAATACCAGCAAGGGCACATGATCGCCAACCAAGAACTGGAATGCATAAAGCAGGCTGCCAAAGAGTGTCGAGCATAACAGCAAGCCCAATGTAGCCAGAATCAGAATTTGGCGCCAGTAGCGTTTCAGATCGGAAATCCTGAACTTGAGGGCAGAAGAGGTAAGGATAAAACAGATTACGCCGTTTACCAGAAAATCATAAAAGTTAATATGGCTAACGGCGGCTTTTAGTGCCATGATATCCACATGGATAAAATGATTGCGCCCGAACAGATTCATACCCCATTGCAGGGAAAATACCAGAATCGCGGAGACAATTGGCACACCAATGGCCTGCGGCATGTCAAATAAACGTTTATTTAAAAGCGTGGTGACAATAGACAGCGAAAAAATAACCGTAATTGCCTGTAAAAAAAGTACACTACCCATCCAAACAGTTTTCCTTTATTGAAATGTTGTAATAAATCGTTGTTGATTCGAATCTGGCGCAGTCTTGTAGCAAGTTCCCCTTGAATCAAAACATGCAATAGTAACCTACGAATCAAATTCATCCAGCAAATCCGGTGCCGGAATAAAATACAGGCTGCCGCTAACCGGGGTACTGAAATCCAGCAGGCGGTCTACATGCCCTTCGGCATTACCTGTAAACATATGTTGCAGCATTTGGCGTGTTACCGCAAAAGAACGTGCATAACCGATAAAAAACGTGCCATACTCATTTTTCGATGGATGAGCAAACGCAACATTGGCGCGAACAATTTTCAGCTCATTGCCTTCAGCATCATAAGCTTTACTGACATTGTTATGTGCCGTTGGCGGTTTTTCCTCATCAGACAGTTCAATATCATTGAAACGGCGGCGGCCAATGACTTTTTCCTGCTCTTCCACTGATAATTGCCGCCACGTCTGCATATTATGCAGATATTTCTGGGTAAAGGCATAGCTACCATTGCGGAACAACGGGTCTTCATCACCTACCAGTGCATAATCAGTTCTGATTGTATCTTCCGGATTTTCCGTACCATCAACAAAACCAATAATGGCGCGTCCATCAAGATAACGAAAGCCACTTACTTCATCAATAGAATAAGTAGCGTCTGCCAGCAATTCATGAATCATTGCAGCCATTTCATAACAAATATCCTGACGGTCTGCGCGAATATGAAAAAACAAATCGCCTGGTGTGGCTACGGCTGTGTGTCTGGCGCCTTTGATAGCGGTAAAGGGCACTAACTCTTTTGGTTTCGGTTTTCCCGGGCGTAATTTGTCCCATGCATCCGAACCAATCCCCATTAATGCATTGAAGTTTTCATCGTGAAAACGGCCATGCATACTGCGTACTAAAGCTGAGAAACCGGTGATGAATTCAAGCAATCTGGCAATGGCCGCATCATTATCCTGAATGCCAAGGGTAATAAATAATGCGCTTCTACCCGGATTGGCTACAACCGGCGGTATTCGGTCTATTGTCATTAATAAATACTTTCCTAAACCAATATTATAGTGAAATTAACAAGCGTTATTAAGTACAAAACAGGCATAAAATTAAATATTGTTAACCGTGTTCCGGAAAAAACCGCAATATAACCTTTTTCAGTCTGGCTGATTAACTCTGGTAACAAATCTGGCCATCTTAGTTACCCTTTTCAGCAACGCAGTAAATAAATAGGGCTATTTAAGCATAAGATATGAAAAATCTGGATAAGAAACAATAATTATAACCTAAAATCTTATAAAAGCTTTTATTTGTTGGGATTTTTTCGCTAGTATAGATTATTTACTATTACTAATTATTACTCTGGGAAAGCAATGCATCACTCATTTCCACTGGTTGAAACCATCGTTGGTGGTTTATTTTTTGCCTTTGTACTTGGCTATATCGCGCATAAACTGCGTATGCCTCCACTCGTTGGTTATTTGCTGGCAGGCATAATCGTTGGCCCTTATACCAAAGGCTTTACTGCTGATATGCACTTGTCGCAGCAGCTGGCTGAGCTGGGCGTGATTTTGCTGATGTTCGGAGTGGGGCTGCATTTTTCTATCCGTGATTTACTGGCTGTAAAACGTGTGGCCATACCGGGTGCGCTGATTCAGATAGCGCTGGCTACCCTGCTGGGCTGGCTACTGGCCTGGCTGGCCGGCTGGAGTACCGGTGCGGGCGTAGTGTTTGGGCTGGCACTATCATGTGCTTCTACCGTTGTGCTGATAGCGGCTTTGCAACGCTGGCATCTGGGCGATTCTTCTCAGGGACGAATTGCTACCGGCTGGCTGATTGTTGAAGACATAGCCATGGTATTTGTGCTGGTGATGATTCCAGCACTGGCACCGGTTCTATCCGGGCAGGGTAGTGTTTCAGGTGCTAATCTGCTTTACTTGCTTGGCAAAACCAGTGTCCAGATTATCGCCTTTGTCCTAGTGATGCTGTTTCTCGGGCGCAGACTGATTCCATGGTCGTTACAGCGGGTGGTTGGCACCGGTAGTCCTGAGCTTTTCCGGCTGGCCGTGATTGCCGTTGCTTTGGGCTGTGCCATACTGGCAAATTATCTTTTTGGCGTATCTTTTGCACTGGGCGCCTTTTTTGCTGGCGCCATTATCAGTGAAACCAGCATGAACCATACTGCTGAAGATGCTTCCAGTGGCTTGCGCGAATTTTTTACCGTACTGTTTTTTGTTTCAGTAGGCATGCTGTTTGACCCCAGTATTATTATTCGTGAACCATTATTGCTATTGGCAACCCTGCTGGTGGTGGTCATAGGCAAAAGTCTGGGGGCATTTCTGATTGTGCGCGTATTCGGATATCCGCCACAAACTGCACTGACAATCGCAGTGGCATTGGCACAGATTGGTGAATTCTCCTTTATGATTGCCAGTCTGGGGGCGGTATACAACATTCTGCCACCATTGGCCAGTGACCTGATTCTGGGCAGTGCCCTGATTTCAATTATCTGTAATCCATTTTTATTTGTCTGGCTGAATCGTTATGTGAAAAAACAATTCCAGCAGGAAACAGTAGCAACAGCCAGTGTGCCTGATAGCGGCATGTTGTCAGATAAGCCCCATGCAAAAGTGGCGGCACCAATTAAACCGGTATCGATTTATTTTATTGATGAAGACATGGCAGTGGCTCCTCCTGTAAGCAATCATACAGTACTTGTCGGTGCTGGTCCGGTTGGTCAGGAGGTAATCAGGCATTTGCAGGCACAGAATGAAACCGTGTATGTACAGGAAAACCGCCTTGAGGTAGTCACCCAATTGCGTGCACGCCAGATACCCGTAGCTTATGGGCACGCATTATCAGATGGTATGCTGGATGCTGTATTTGTGGCTCAGGCCAAAAAACTGATTATTACTATTCAGAATAAAACCGAGGTAGAGTCGATTATCAGAGCGGCGATAGCGCTCAATCCGCAGCTACAAATAGTAACTTTCAGCAGATACGAGCAAGACAAACAGTTATTTATTCAGGCAGGTGCAACTAAGGTCGTCGACAGCCAGATTGTATTAGCCAATGAAATCATGCATGTATTCGATCAGGCATCAATCACTTAGTGCAGGATCAATACGGGCACAGAAACGGAAATTATGCAGATAGATTTTGCTCAGTGTAAAACTTCACCGGATTTGAGTATAAATTGCGATAAAGTTAGCAGGAAAATCTGAAAATTTTTTTGCAACCTGTTCGGTAGTACTCAATAAACAGGCATAGGCTGGTAATATTAATGATTACTGCCTTATGCCTGTTTTTATTTATTCTGTAATAGTGCTGATAAACGTTTCCAGTTGATTACGGCTAGTGATTTTACTGTCAATTTTGATATAGATACTGTGCTCTTCTGGCACAATCAAAACCTGATGTACTCCAGCCATTTGCATTAATTGCTGCTGAGCATTGTCGGGCAAAGTTTGTTTACTATCCAGAGTTAAGCGCAGGCTGGCTAAATAGGGCGGTTCCCGCATGGTAAAACTAAGCAACAGCCATGCAAAAGTTAATCCGATACCGAATAAGAATACCGTATGCGCACCAGTATGTGCTGCCAGCCAGCCGCCAGTTGTGCCACCACAGGCTACGCCCAGAAACTGACCCGTAGCATAGATACCCATTGCCGTGCCTTTATAACCTGCTGGTGCTTCTTTACTTACCCATGAGGGCAGGAGTGCTTCCATCAGATTAAAAGCAATAAAGAACAATAAAACACCTACAACCAGTGGCCAGAAGGAAGTGTCAGCCAGCCACAATATAGCTTCAGCAATTAGCAGCACGGCAACGCAAAAGATAAATACCCGCCGCATTTTTCGTTTGCTTTCAGCATAAATGATTGGTGGCAGAACAGTAATGAAAGCAATCAGCATCGTATATAGATAAATCTGCCAGTGTCTGGCCGCAGGAAAGCCTGAGAGCTCCAGTTGCACCGGCAGGGCAACAAAAGTTGACATCAGCAGGAAATGCATACAAAAAATACCGATGTTCAGCTTAAACAGCGAATGATTACGCAACACAGTACCAAAGCTGCCACGTACCATACCTGAATCACGGTTAAGAATATGGACGCTGCTGTCAGGAACAAAAAATAGAGTAAGCACAATAGCGGCCAGTGCCAGTGCTGCGATTACCCAGAATAAACCATGCAAACCTATCGCATGTGTGATTATCGGCCCGCATACCATAGCAATCGCAAAAGTGATGCCGAAGCTGATGCCGATAAAAGCCATGGCTTTGGTGCGATTCTGTTCACGGGTGAGATCTGATAGCAAAGCCATTACTGCTGCCGCAATGGCGCCGCTGCCCTGTAAAGCGCGCCCCAGAATTATCCCCCATATGGAGGTCGTTAAAGCAGCAATGATACTGCCCAGAGTAAAAATCAATAAGCCGCCAACAATTAAAGGTTTGCGGCCAAAACGGTCAGACCATAAGCCAAACGGAATCTGTAAAATTGCCTGCATCAGACCATAAATTCCGATTGCCAGCCCAATCAGGCTTTCACTGGCACCCTGTAATGTCATGCCATAGGTAGTCAGAACTGGCAATACCATAAACATACCCAGCATGCGCAGTGAAAAAACTGCCCCTAGTCCCCAGGTTGCACGCCTTTCGGCAAAATTCATTTGCGTATCATTATTCTTGGAATTCATTTTGAATACAGCTTAAAAGAAAAACCTGCCTATTGTAAAAGAAACAAAGGCAGGTTGGGTGGTTTGCGTATTGTTATGTATTTATGTTCAGGATATCAGCCAGCCAGACTTAATACAGTTGGTGAAGCCGGAGTCATAAAGTCTACCGACATCATTATACTTAAAGTAGTGATAGCAATAATCGAAAACACAAATAGTTTGCGTGCCCATATACGGTCATTATTCTGGGCTTTATAACCAGATAATGCCATGCATAGCCACCACATGCTGACAGCCGCAGCCACTATCAGATATTTATATCCGGCGTAGCCTCCGATAGACAGCATCAATGTTGCAAACATAAAGGCAATAATATAAAAAGTGATATGGTGTTTTGCTACCGCAATGCCTTTTACAACCGGTAAAACCGGAATATTGGCGGCCTGATAATCCTTAAAGCGATAAATTGCAATTGCATAGGAATGTGGCATCTGCCAGAAACTGAAAATCGCCAGCAGAATAAGTGCACCCGCATCAAAATTATTGCTCACTGCACAATAACCGATAACTGGTGGTGCGGCACCTGATAGACTGCCGATTAATGTTCCGTAAACGGAATGTCGTTTCATATAGAGACTATAAATCCCTACATAAACCACAAAGCCCATAACGGATAACCACATGGCCAGCGGATTTGCGCCAAAATAAAGTACAGCAAATCCGGCAATACCCAATATCGTAGCCAACGCAAAGGTAACACGCGCAGAGGCCAGTCCTCGCGCCAGCGCACGATTCTTGGTACGTTCCATTTTCGGATCAATATCGCGGTCAATCAGGTTATTAAACGCACAGCCGGAAGCCACAACCAAAGACACGCCCAACAGGGTAAGAATAAGCAGGTAGCCGTTTATGCTGCCTTTGGCAGCCAGCAAAAACCCGCCGACAACCGAAATAAGGTTGCCGACGATAATACCTGGTTTTGTTACTTGCAGGTATGGCTTAATCATGAACTGCCTTTAACCTAACACCATGTTTGCATTGAGGCTCCACATAATCCAGATGGAAAGGCCTACCAACAATACAATCACAATCGCGGTGAAGATAAATGAAATCAGATTCCAGCGTTCTTCAGGATTACTGCCCAGATGGAGGAAACATACCAGCTGAACAAGAAGCTGCAAAACAGCAGTAATGACAATCACAGCAAACAGAGTTGTTCTATCTGCAGATTGATTCATTACCATTAGAAACGGAATCAGGGTTAATACCACCGACAGGATAAAACCAATGATATAGTTTTTAGAACTGCCATGTTGTGGGATATGGTCTTGATGGTTTGAATGACTCATAACGCTACCCCCATCAGATATACAATTGAGAACACGCAAATCCACACGATGTCCAGAAAGTGCCAGAACAGGCTCAGGCAGTTGATACGCATGCGGTTAACACTGGTTAAGCCACGTGAAGCTACCTGAATCATCATCACAGCCATCCAGATCAAACCGGCAGTAACGTGCAAGCCATGGGTACCCACAAGTGCAAAGAAGCCAGAGAGGTAGCCACTACGGTCAGGTCCCATACCGTGTGTAATCAGATGATGGAATTCATATAATTCCATACCAATGAAGCAGGCACCGAATACAAAGGTAATAACCAGCCATAATAAAACCTGACTCTGCTTATTGCGATTCATTGCCAGCACGGCAAAACCGTAGGTAATGGAACTCAATAAAAGAGCAAAAGTTTCTACCAGCACAAAAGGCAGCTCGAAAATGTCCTTGCCGCTTGGACCACCTGCCGTGCCCGGCAGGAGCACGATATAGGTGGCAAACAGACAGGAGAACAAAATCAAGTCACTCATCAGGTAAATCCAGAACCCGAATACCTTCAGTGAACCGTTGTCGTGGTGAGCGTGTTCAGACGTCTTACCGTGAATCAAGGTTTCAGTTGACATTATTTCAGTCCTGCTTTAGTTAATTCATCAAAACGTTTGCTTTCAATAGCTTCAATTTCAGCAACCGGCACATAGTAATCCACGTCCGTATCAAAGCTCTTGGCAATGAGGCTAATAATCATGCCAGCGAAGCCAACGATAGCCATCCACCAGATATGCCAGATCATGGCAAAACCGAAAATCAGCGAGAATACCCCGATAACTAAACCGGCAGCAGTGTTTTTCGGCATATGAATTTCTTCATATTTAGCTGGTTTCTTGTAAGCAATACCTTTTTCTTTTTCGTCCCAGAATGCATCACGGCTTTCAACCTGTGGCTGCACAGCGAAGTTGTAGAAAGGTACTGGAGAAGAAGTAGACCATTCCAGTGTACGACCATCCCATGGGTCACCAGTAACATCAAGATTTTCCTTGCGATGCAGACAGGAAACAACAACCTGAATCACCATGCAGGCCACACCCAGAGCAATGATGGCAGCACCAACAGCGGCTACACACAGTAAATTGTGGAAAGCCGGATCAATGTGCTGGCTCAGACGACGGGTCATACCCATGAAGCCCAGTGCATATAATGGCATGAATGCCACAAAGAAGCCGATAAACCAGCACCAGAAAGCGCGCTTACCCCATTTTTCATCCAGCTTGAAGCCAAATGCTTTGGGGAACCAGTAATTGAGAGCAGCAAACAGACCAAATACCACACCACCAATAATGGTGTTATGGAAGTGGGCAACCAGGAATAAACTGCCATGCAGTACGAAGTCAGCACCCGGTACGGCCAGCAGCACGCCTGTCATACCACCAACTGAGAAGGTAATAATAAAGCCTACAGTCCACAGCATTGGTACATGGAAAGAAATGCG
Source organism: Snodgrassella alvi (assembly GCF_002777425.1). GTDB lineage: Bacteria > Pseudomonadota > Gammaproteobacteria > Burkholderiales > Neisseriaceae > Snodgrassella > Snodgrassella alvi_B. The sequence continues at coordinate 110,380 of NZ_MDVC01000115.1, read as the reverse complement.
GCCTTCATACATGGTAAACAGCCAGTTGAAGATTTTCACCCCAGTAGGGATGGAAATAATCATGGTGGCGATACCGAAGAACGCGTTGACATTGGCTCCTGAACCCATGGTAAAGAAGTGGTGCAGCCATACGATGAATGACAGGATGGTAATACACACGGTTGCCCATACCATAGAGGTATAACCAAACATGGTTTTGCGAGAGAAAGTAGCAGTAACTTCTGAATACACACCAAATATCGGCAGTATCAGAATATACACTTCCGGGTGACCCCACGCCCAGATCAGATTGATGTACATCATCATGTTACCGCCCAGTTCATTGGTAAAGAAATGGGTACCGAGGTAACGGTCCAATGTCAGCATGGCTACAGACGCAGTCAGAATCGGAAAAGAAGTCAGAATCAGAATGTTGCTACAGAAAGATGCCCAGCAGAAAATAGGCATTTTCATCATGGTCATGCCAGGAGCACGCATTTTCAGGATGGTAGCGATAAAGTTAACTGCGCTAACTGTAGTCCCGATTCCCGATATCTGTAAGCTCCATATCCAGTAATCCACACCTACACCCGGGCTGAATTCCAGACCAGACAAAGGCGGATAGGCCAGCCAGCCAGTTTGGGCAAACTCACCCAGACCCAGAGAAAGGTTAACTAGTACTACACTAACGGCAGTAAACCAGAAACCCAGATTATTCAGGAATGGGTAAGCCACATCACGCGCACCAAGCTGTAACGGAATGACAAAGTTCATCAAGCCGATAACAAAAGGCATCGCCACAAAGAAAATCATGATTACACCATGGGCGGTGAAAATCTGATCATAGTGATGAGGCGGCAAAAAGCCGTCACTGGTACCGGAAGAGGCAAGTACCTGCTGGCCACGCATCATAACCGCATCAGCAAAACCACGTACCAACATCACTATTGCGACAATGATATACATGATACCGATACGTTTATGGTCAACTGTGGTAATCCATTCTTTCCACAGATAGCCCCATTTATGAAAATACGTAATTGCACCTACCAGCGCCAAGCCAATGACGATGATAGCTGTAATCGTTACCATGACAATAGGTTCATGGAACGGTATCGCATCTAAAGATAATTTTCCGAACATTGTTTATTTCCTCGCAAGCTTACTCAGCACTGCTGGCAGCACTGGCCTGTAGAGCAGCAGGCATATTGTGATTGGCAAATTTAGCAATCACATTGCCGTACAAACTCGGATTTGCGCTGGAGAAATATTCCACCTTGTGGAATTCACTTGGCGCAGCCAGTTTGTTGAATGAAGCCATGTCATTAAGTGTATTGGGTGACTGTTTCACCTTATCCACCCACTGATTGAAGCTGGCTTCGTCCGGTGTAGCAATGGCAGTAAATTTCATACCAGAGAAACCGGCACCGCTGTAGCTTGATGAAATACCCTTGTATTCACCGGCAGTATCAGCAATCAGATGAAGCTTGGTTTGCATACCGGCCATAGCGTAAATCTGGCTGCCCAGCTGGGGAATAAAGAATGAATTCATCACTGTATTGGAAGTGATTTTGAATTCTACCGGGGTATCTTTCGGGAAAGCAATTTCATTAACAGTGGCAATACCCTGTTCTGGGTAGATAAACAACCATTTCCAGTCTAATGAAATTACTTCAATAACCACCGGCTTCTTGTCACTTTCCAGCGGACGGTAAGGGTCCAGAGAGTGAGTGGTTTTCCATGTGATTGTCCCCAGAATGAGAATAATCAGGATAGGAATACCCCAAACTATGGCCTCGAGTTTATTGGAATGCGCCCATTTCGGTGAATATTTGGCATTACTACCCTCTTTATATTTCAGAGAGAATAGAATCGCCATGATAATCACCGGAATAACGACTATCAACATCAAGCCTATGGCTATCAGTATCAGCGAGCGTTCTTCCTGACCTATATGGCCTTTAGGGTTTAGCAGAGCAGCATCACAGCCGCTTAAAAGCAGCGAGCCGATCAGCATTGTCAATACTATCCCTGAGAGCTTACTTAATTTCATGTAACGACCTCAACATTACGGGAAACACGATTAACGTTTGTAAAAAACGGGAGCTACTATTTTAAGACAATGTTGCGAAACTGTATATTGTCTAAGGCTATATGTTATTTAAGGTATAACAAACAAAATTGTTTGTAGTTTATTTTGTAAATTATATTTTTAATATAAATCAAATGTTTATTTAAAAAATTTGGAGCGATATTAAATTAATCAATGCTATGAATAACTGTTAAGTTAATATATTAATACAATTATTAACATATAATTATTGTAATTAGATTACATTCCTGTTGTAGCAAAAGCAGTTTTTTTATTAAAAATAAATATTTGATATTCAATGCTTGTTTACGTGTCTCTAATGAAAAATTTAATCTAAATCAAATTATCATTAGTTTTGAAATAAATTATTGCTTTAAAAAATATCTTAAATATACCTGTAAAAGTTAATACAGCTAATTTTATCTTTTATATATTTGTTTTAAGTGTGAAATTATAAAAACACTTGAGCATTTGGCAATTGATGGTGTGTTGCAAATATATCTATGCCACTCAGCCAGTAACTACTTTTGTTGATGAAAGTGCACAATGAAAGCAGACTACAAGCTTAAGATTAGACAATTATTTTATTATATTTTTTAAGTCTACTTTTCATACACAGCAATAGCCTTACCAGTGTAAAGCAGTTGTCATGCCATATTAGTGGTAAGTAATGAAAAAATCGGTTTTAATTGTAATAACGCAAAGTGTAGAGTCAGATAATTCAATCATTGTGTAAAGACTTAATACAAAGGATATAGGTATATTAAGCCTGTTTTGGCACCTATTGGCATAAAAATAAAGAAACGCAGGACAGGTGGGCGTCAATTTCAATATATGATTGCATCCGCCCTTAAGCCAGCCAGTATGAGAACTGACCGTTTTGCTGGTGTAGCTAAATGCAACCATAGCTCTACACTATTTTAAATTCACAACTTAGCTGTCTTGTCACGGGATAATCTTCTTAGTTGATGCTTTATCATACTGCTAAGAATGTCTGCAAGAAAAGTATACCGTTACACTGTATAAGTGGTTTAGAAAATTAGTTTAAACAGAAAAAATACCTTATTCAAGTTGAAACCTGCGTCAGCGGTTGAGACTCTTTAATAGTACATTCAATTGTTCAACACTGAATAAGTGGCTTAGCAGTATCGCTGAATAAGCGAAAAAAAACGGAATTCACATGTTCCGTTTTTTTGTATACTAAATCCTTGTATTCACTCGGCCAAAGAAAATATAGACAATAACCGCTAGAAAACCAAAAGCCAGAGACAAAAAAAACATTGCCTGATAAGCGCAGTTTATTGAAATTATTTGATGTTGAGTGAGGTTGATTAATATTCCTGATAATACGCCTCCAAATGCACCACCAATTTGCTGTGTAACACGCGTGATAGCGCTCGTGTCCTTAATTTGATTTTTATCACAGAACTCAAATGGAGAAGAGAGAACAGCAATCGTGGCGACGCCTAATCCGGAACCTCGAACAGTAAAACCGATAATTTCAAAGGCGTTGCCACCTACTTGAATTATTAATATACTTATTGCTGATATTATTAATCCTACACCAATAATTAGAAATGAATTTATCTCACTTAGCGATTCATAAATAAATTTTCTAGCCAACCAAGCACCTACACCTTGTAGAGCTAGCAACATACCAATATATGTAATAGATATATTATCATTTATTGCTTGTATTAAGGGAAAAAAAATCATGAAACCAAAAAAGATAAGTGACGTCAGAAATCCCATAATTATTGCAAACGAATATTGAATACAACTAAATGAACTTAAATCGATCAGTTTACTGTCTGACTTGTTATTAATAATAAGCGAAACCATCATCAAACCAATACCTAAAACTAGCATAATAATATTAAAAATATCAAAAAAATGCCCAGAAATGATATTTTTAATAGAGATGAAAAATATTATTAAAGCAATTAAAAATGTCATTAATACATAAATATTCATATTGTATTTAGACGTTTTATTATCAGGCATTGTCGTCCTGCCAAATAAAAAAGCCATAAGTACTAAAGGTATGTTGATAAAAAAAGCTATTCTCCAATTTAACTGTTCTGATATGATTGCTCCAAAAATTGGCCCTAGTGCAGGGGCAAAGACTGATGGAATAGCAATCAATGCCATAACCGGCTTTAGTCTTTCCTTACCAAAATAAGTTGCTATTGTAGATTGGGTAATAGGAATTAAAATTCCTGCACCAAAACCCTGTAGACATCTATACAAGATTAAAGAAACCAGGTTATATGAAAATCCAACTAATATAGAACCAACAAGAAAGACAAAAATTGAGCATACCCATGCTTTCTTGAGTCCAAAATTTTCATGTACATAAGGTGATAGTAATATGCCAGCTGCGCAAGCAAGCATATATATGGTAACAGCCCATTGCATATAAGCATAAGAGGTATTAATGTCATTCGAAATTGAGGGTAAAATAACATTAACAATACTGCTATCTAATAATGGCAATATACTAGATAGTGTCATAGCAAACACTAACTTTCTTTCTGAGGCTGTCAGGTCAATCGATTGCTTCATATTAAATTCTTTCCAGAATATATTGAGTTGTGCCTCGTGTATATATTCCACCGAACGTTGATGGTGTAATTTCTTTATATGGTTCTATTGGCGTAGCCGCTGTGCTGCATCCAGTGCAAAGTAGGTGAGAATACCATCGGCACCGGCACGTTTAAATGCCAGCAGACTTTCCAGAATTACCTTATCTGCATCGAGCCAGCCATTCTGAATAGCCGCCTGTAACATTGCATATTCACCTGACACCTGATAAGCATAAGTTGGCACTGCAAATTCATCTTTCACCCGCCTGATTACATCCAGATAAGGCATACCCGGTTTAATCATTACCATATCCGCACCTTCAGCAATATCCAGTGCTACTTCATGCAGTGCTTCATTGCTGTTTGCAGGATCCATCTGATAAGTATATTTATTACCTTTGCCCAGATTACCGGCACTGCCTACCGCACTGCGAAATGGCCCATAGAACGCGGAGGCATATTTGGCCGCATAAGACATTATCCGCGTATGAATAAAACCATTTTCTTCCAGTGCTTCACGAATAGCCCCAATACGGCCATCCATCATATCGCTTGGGGAAAGAATATCGGCACCGGCGTCAGCGTGTGACAGTGACTGTTTAATAATAGCTTCAATGGTTTCATCATTCTGAATATAACCATTTTCGTCTGGTAAGCCATCCTGGCCATGAGTGGTATATGGATCCAGAGCCTGATCAGCCATCACCCCCAGTTCTGGAAAGCGCGATTTTAAGGCACGGATAGCTTTCTGAATAATGCCATTTTCATCCCATGCGGCGCGTCCGTCTGCGGTTTTGCTGTCTGGATTGGGTACGCCGAACAAATCAAGTACCGGTACGCCAAGCTCCAGTGCCCGTTCACCTACCTTTAATAGTTCATCAATTGATAAACGTTCGACTCCCGGCATACACGCAACGGGTATACGGCCAGTTTCCTCGTGTACAAATACAGGCAAAATAAAATCATTGGCTGTTAATATGGTTTCACGCATCATGCGGCGTGAGAAATCATCATGCCGCATACGACGCATACGTGTATTAGGCATGATTCGCGGAGGAAAATTCATAATAACTATCCTGATATTTTTTGGAATAGAATACAGCCAACTGAATAAATTAGCTGGAAACCATGGCCAATAAGGCTTTGTGAGTTTTGGCTTATTATTCTAAACCTTTTTAAGCAGTAGTACTAATTAATGTGCTGGAATATATTTTTGTTTCAGTTGCTTCTGTTCTAGATTATCTTGTTTTGATGAATGTGCTGTTCAGGTGATATTTGCATAAAATTTATCTGCATAGATACAAACAATTTTTAGTTTTATCAAGCCAGAAAGCAGGCACAGTATGAGAAGCTGGTTAACTGATTGTTTTTTAATCTCACATAGATATTAAGCCATAGCCTATACTCCACATGATAATTCCTATAATAAAATCTAATATTTTCCAGGAAATATTTTTATTAAATAGTGGAGATAAATATTTCGCGCCATAGCCTAAAGAAAAGAAAAATAGCCATGATGCAAGCATCACTCCGATTGCGAATGAATAGAGATTTTCCTTGAAAGAAACAGATATCGAACCCACTAAAATAACAGTATCCAGATATACATGTGGGTTTAACCACGTCAGTGCCAGACAAACACCGAGGACACTCATCAATGAACTTTTATCAATTTGACTTGGCTTCAGCGCTGACTTTTGTATCAATGCAGAATAAAAATTTCGCGCGCCATAAATAAAGAGAAATGCAGAACCTAAATACCTTGAGTAGACAATAATATCAGGATAGCTTTTAAGTACTTTTGAAAATCCTGTTACGCCTAGATAAATCAGAATAGTATCTGACAGTGAGCAAATCAGGCATACCCAGAAAACATATTGCCGTTTTAAGCCTTGCTTTAAAACAAAAGCATTTTGGGCACCGATGGCCATAATTAAGGAAAAACCAAGTCCTAATCCAGATAGTAAGGCAGACATTTATTTTTTATCCAATTATATTTTTGGGTAAACAGAGTAGTTGTGCATCAATATTGCTTCTCCAGATTTTTTCTTTATTTGTAGTTAACACAATAGATTTTAATATATTGGCTGATTTGGACTATAGCTTGCTGATACTAAAATTGATTTGGTTACTTTGTTGTATTTTCGGGGGCAATGATTGCATATAAAGGCAGATGGTCAGAAAGTTTTTGCCATGGCAGGCCGCTTAAAGGTTTGGCTTCGAGTACATTTAAATGGCGGGTAAAAATTCTGTCCAGACTCAGAATGGGCAGGCGTGCCGGAAAGGTTTTTGGAGCATTGCGGTAAGTACAGAATGCGTCATACATATTTAACTTCAAACCCAGATTGTCATGTGAGCGCTGGCGCCAATCGTTAAAGTCACCAGCCAGAATCAATGGATTGGCCGGATCAATTTCGCTTTGAATGTAGTCGGAAATGGTTTGATACTGTTTGATGCGGTCGGGTTCGCGCAGATTAAGATGAGCGCACAGACACACTAAAGGCCGTGACCATTGGGGCAGCTTGATTTCGCAGTGCAAAAGGCCGCGCTGTTCCATATTATTTACACTGATATCCAGATTGTGACAGGTAACAATAGGATGACGGCTCAAGATGGCATTGCCGTGGTCGCGATATTTATAACGTGCATTACGACCATAACTAACGTGATAATCTAGCTGTTCGCTGAGAATCTGGTAATGCGGTTGTCGGGGAAAATCAGGAATGTTTTCTGCCCGCTTACTGTTGTATCCCTGTACTTCCTGTAAAAACAGAATATCCGGAGCAAGTTGCTGTAAAGCAGAGGCCATTTGGGAAAGCTGTACTTTCTGATTAAGTGCAGACATGCCTTTATGAATATTATAGGTGGCAATGGTGATGGTATTCATGAAAATGGCCGGTGAGTTAAATTACCAGTGTTGTGGTAATTGCAATAGTGCAGCACGATTAGAAGGGGAAAACACCTGCTCGATTGCCTGTTCAAGAGAACACCACACATAACGTAAATGCTCCCTTGGTGCCAGATAGATAGGAGTATCTGCGGCAATACATAGAGAAAAAACATGTTCGGTGTTGTGGGTAACGCCGGGAGCATAGCGATGGCGCCAATGCGGGTAAATTTCAAATATACTCGACTGATGCCAGTTATTAATAGTACTACTGTGAATACCGGTTTCTTCGGCCAGTTCCCGTATTGCAGTCTGTTCCAGAGTCTCATCCGGCTCCTGACTGCCTGTTACAGATTGCCAGTAGCCGGGTTTATCTGCGCGTTCCAGTAACAATATCTGCTGGTTATTGTTGTAAATAACAACCAGCACAGATATTGGCTGTTTGTAGTGTTTATTGTTGGTCATGATGCGTTTGTTGTCCAGAGCGATAAGAAGACGAAACATTTAATTCAGTGGGTAATGGCTCCGGATAGGTAGGTTTTGTTTCTACATTATTTACCGGTTTGGGCATTGTGTCGTAGATAATTGGGTCTCCTGCATCATTCAGAATGCGTATTTCCTGCTTTGGAAAGGAAAATTCAATGCCAACTTCTTTAAAACGGTTCCAGATTTCCATCAAAATGGCTGAATTGATACTCATAAAGCCGTTTTCCGGATCATGAATCCAGTAATTGACATACAGAGTAATGCCAGAATCAGAAAAACTGGTAACAAAGCTGTTAGGTTTGGGGTCATCACACACACGTACCTGTTTGGCAGCCGCTTCCTTCAATATTTCCAGTGCCTGAGGCAGATTGGTATTGTAGGCTACCTGCATAGTTAGGTTGGTAGACATGATTTTACTGGAATAAGAATCATTGATAACAGTATTGGAAACAAAAGTATCGTTCGGAATCAGTGCTTCAGAACCATCACTACTGCGCAATACCACAAAACGTGCGGTTATTTTGGTGACATAACCGGTGAAGTTGTTAATATTCAACCGGTCTCCCGGGCGCACTGAATGATCAGCCAGAATAATAAAGCCAGATACATAGTTGCTGGCGATTTTCTGTAAACCCAGCCCGAGACCAACGCCCAGAGCACCACCGAATACCGAAAGAATAGTCAGATTGATGCCAACCATGGGTAGGGCAATCAGTACGGCAATGACTACCAGCAGGGTTTTAATAATTTTCACCAGCACATAACGCAGATTGACGTCAAGTTTTTCTGCTTTGAGAATACGTTGTTCAGTGATGCGCGATAGCCACATGGCGATAATGATGGCAATTCCGACAATAATGCTGCCGGTAATAACCGTATAGAGGCTCAAACTGGTTGAACCTACAGGCAGTGCCAGTGACTTCAGCAGGCGAATGATAAAGGTATCCAGACTGGTAAGCCATAGTACGAAGCATACCCACAGGAAAGTGGATAGTGAACGTTCGTAGTAGTCATTAAACAGGTTATTGGGAATTGCGTTGTGCAATATGGCCATGATGATGCGAATCATCAGTAACCAGCGCGCAGCAAATACAGTGATCTGTAACCATAATACTGATTCACCTGTACTGTCTCGCCAGACAACGATGGCAATGATGGTACTGATAAACAGTAATATCGGCCATAACAGACGTGAAAACAGATGGTGCAGCAGCGGGAATCGAATGTTTTTCTGCTGCTGGGTATGTCTGGATACAACTGACAGGATTTTCAGGCTAAGCCAGTAGGTGCTAAGCATAATCATGACTGCACAAGCCAGCTCCAGCCAACCGGAAGTGGTTTGTAAGCTATGGACTATCAGTCGTGCCAGAAATTCTTTGCGGGCAAACATGGAGTCAAAATAGTTGTTCATGGTAAGGCAAAGAAGAATTTGAAATTAGCCTTAATGTTAGGCGTTTTAGTAGAACCCTGTAAACTGTCCCTATTAAATTTAGCAATGGTTAGCGGTTGGTAAGGTAGTTTTAACCAGATGTGCCTATCTGCCATATTAGAGAATGGTGCTTTTGTGCTTAACGGATAATATAAAATTATTTATAAAACCAGTTATTTAGTGTTATTTAGGAGAATAAAACTGATACTATGGGCTATTATTTGATTCTGAATGCAAAGATGCTTATAATAGCTGGTTTTCCAACCTTGCCCTTTGCACTTTCGCATGGTAAAGGGATCGATTAGCCACAAGGAGTACACATGCGTCATTATGAAATCGTGTTCATTGTCCATCCGGATCAAAGCGAACAGGTCGGTGCCATGGTTGAGCGTTACAAAACCATGATTACCGAAGCCAACGGTAAAATTCACCGTCTGGAAGACTGGGGTCGCCGTCAGCTGGCTTACCCAATCAACAAAATTCACAAAGCACACTATGTGCTGATGAACGTTGAAACTACACCTGAAGTGATTGACGAAATTGAAACTGCGTTCCGCTTTAATGATGCTGTATTGCGTCATCTGACTGTGAAAATGGACGCAGCGGTAACTGAAGCTTCTCCGATGATGAAAGACGAGAAGTCCAAGAATCTGTTAGCAGGTAACAGCACTGAAGCTGCTGCAGAACAAGCTGAAGCCTGATTAATTTATTGAGGCTGGTTTGCTGAATCAATTATGCCTGTGTGCACAGATTAAAAGTCTGGACGATTTACGCTATACCCCCGCTGGATTGCCAGTATTGACCATGTGGCTTACACATGAATCATGGCAAATAGAGCTGCAACAGCGGTATCTGGCAAAAGTGGAAATTCAGGCAAAAGCACTGGGTGATTTAGCTAAAAACTGGCTGTATCAGCCGGGAACTATGGTGGAAATCAGTGGATTTCTCAGCCAGAAAGGTATTTACCACTCCCGTCCGGTACTGCATATCCAACAAATTCGTGAATATAAAGGTTAAACGACATGGCTCGTCAATCATTCAAACGTAGAAAATTTTGCCGCTTTACTGCGGAAGGTATCAAACAGGTTGACTACAAAGCAGTTGATTTGTTAAAGGACTTTATTACTGAAAATGGTAAGATCATTCCGGCGCGCATCACCGGAACCAAAGCACATTATCAGCGTCAGCTATCTACCGCGGTAAAACGTGCCCGTTTTCTGGCTTTGCTGCCTTACACCGATCAACATAAATAATAAGGAAGATTTATTATGCAGATTATTTTGTTAGAAAAAGTCGGTGGCCTGGGTAATCTGGGTGATCTGGTTAATGTAAAAAATGGCTATGCGCGTAACTTCCTGATCCCTCAGGGTAAAGCTCAGCGTGCCAATGCTGCTAATCTGGCTGCATTTGAAGAAAAACGTGCTGAATATGAAGCACATCAGGCTGCCGTGCTGGCTGATGCCGAAGCACGCAAACTGAAACTGGATGGTCAGAATATCAGTGTTGCCCAAAAAGCTGGTGTGGATGGCCGTCTGTTTGGCTCTGTAACCACTCACGATATTGCAGAAGCAATTAAAGCTGCGCTTGGTGTGGAAGTGGTTAAAGCCAATGTACGTTTGCCTGATGGCCCGCTGAAAGCCATTGGCGAATATGAAATCGAAGTGGCTTTACACAGCGATGCTGTTGCTGCTATTACAGTTACTGTTGTGGCTGCTGCCGAATAAGTACAACTGACACACATCAGGAAAATATAAGCTGTCTGGATTATTCCAGACAGCTTTTTTGTTATTAATAGTAAGAATAGTTTAAAATGTGCATTAAGCATATGCTAGGAACCAGAATAATGAAATTAGTTCGGATTATAAGTGCAGCTTTATTGCTGGCTGCCTGTCAAAGTACACAGCCTGTACAGGAGAAACCAGTTCAGGCTGTTGCGACAGTAAATGTGCCTTTGTCTGCGGAAGAAAAGGTATTTGCTTTAACCGATAGTGGATTAGATTTACTGGGTCGTAGTGATGTTAACCGTTTTATCGACAATGAGGTCAGGCGTGGACACTACAGCCGGGCGCAGCTGGAGAATTTCTTTCGGCAAGTGCACTACAAGCCAAGTATTATCCGTGGAATGGATAAACCAGGTACTTCGTTACCGTGGTATACATTTGTACAGAATAATGCCAGTAATATTCGCATTAGTGCCGGAAATGTTTTCTGGCGGAATAATACTGAGGTAATTCAGGCGGTAGCAAAACACTATGGTGTTGCACCGCAATTGCTGGTAGCCATAGTGGGTATTGAAACCAATTATGGTGCTACGATGGGGTCGTATCGTGTAGCAGATGCGCTGACTACACTGGGCTATCATTACCCGCGCCGGGCAGAATATTTTCAGCGTGAGCTAGCAGAGTTTCTGCAACTGGCCTATGAAGAAAAGCAGGACCCATTCAGCTTTAAAGGCAGTTTTGCCGGTGCCATGGGAATGCCACAATTTATGCCATCCAGTTTTCGTCAATATGCTGTAGACTGGGATGGCGATGGTCATCGGGATATCTGGCGCAATTCTGGCGATACACTGGCTTCAGTAGCCAATTATATGAAACAGCACGGCTGGCAGTCTGGCGCGCCGATTGCCGTACCAGTAGCGATGCAGCCGACACCAAAGTTACAGCAAATTATTGATGAGCCTACTGCGCTGAAATATACCGCCGGGCAGTTGCGTCAGCTGGGGGTGGTTATTCCGGCGCAGATTGGGAATCAGGAAAAAGGTGTTTTATATCGTCTGGAAAAATCTCCCGGTAAATATGATTACTGGTTTGGTCTGAATAATTTTTATACTATCTGGCAATATAATCACAGCCGGCATTATGTAGCCGCAGTTCGCCAGATTGCCAATAATCTGGCCGCTGCGAATGCCAACTTATAAATTTAATCTGTTACTGAATCACCAGCCACCTGCTGTGACGGGTGGCTTTTTATTGCAGCAGGTTGCACAGACAGTCTAGGTGATTGAAAGAGGGTAGGCAGGATGGTATCAAGGCAAAACCTATCTATACAATATATGATATGTGCTACAAGATTTGCGATTAGTCGGTTTCAGATTAAACAGATAATGTTAGCCAGTGTAGGGCTGTGTGCTGTACTGTTTTGTTTTTCTTACTAAGTAGTGATGTGTAGTGCTTAAAGAACAGTTTCCTGTTATTCAGGCTGTTCGGTTTAATAGTAAATATTAACTGAACAACTATTTTGAGACAGGCACAAGCTTGCGACAACGATGGCTAAAGGCGTTTTGCTGATTCAGGTTGAATTTTACCTTTCAGTCCTTATTAATAAAACCTGTTTCGGGTTGTTTCTTCTGGTTTGCAGCGCTTCATTCATGTCTTTTATCCTAACCATTGCCACCGGTTTTTGGTTACAATGTGGTGCTTGTTTGGAATTTTTGCCGGACGAAGTTTAAATTAATGAGTTTGAATTTTGCTGTGGCTGGCAGTTGTGGATGGTTATGACTTATCAAGTATTGGCTCGTAAATGGCGACCGAAAAAGTTTGCCGATTTGGTGGGGCAGGAGCATGTGGTCAAGGCATTGATAAATGCGCTTGATAAGGGACGTTTGCATCATGCTTATATGCTCACAGGAACGCGAGGGGTAGGCAAAACCACAATTGCCCGTATTCTGGCCAAAAGCCTGAACTGTTTGCATGCTGAACATGGTGAACCGTGCAATCAGTGCGATACCTGCCGTCAGATTGATGCCGGCCGTTTTGTAGATGTACTGGAAATCGATGCGGCCTCTAATACCGGGATTGATAACATTCGCGAGGTGCTGGAAAACGCGCAATATGCGCCAACGATGGGGCGTTACAAAGTCTATATCATCGACGAAGTGCATATGTTGTCGAAAAGTGCTTTTAATGCCATGCTTAAAACGCTGGAAGAGCCACCGGAGCATGTTAAATTCATTTTAGCGACAACAGACCCGCAAAAAGTGCCGATTACGGTTTTAAGCCGCTGTCTTCAGCTTGTACTGCGTAATCTGAATAGCACTCAAGTACATGACCATCTGGTTTATGTATTGCAGCAGGAGAAGATTGCTTATGAAGACGCCGCACTGCTGCTGTTAGGCCGTGCTGCTGCCGGTTCAATGCGCGATGCACTTAGTCTGCTTGATCAGGCGATTGCCATTGGTTCAGGCAAGGTCGCTGAATCTGATGTACGCAATATGATTGGTGCAGTGGATAAAAGCTATCTGTATGCATTACTGGAGGCTCTGGCAGCACGTGATGGACAGGCTTTATTATCTAAAGCTGAGGAGATGGCCAGTTGTGCGGTGGGTTTTGACAGTGCACTAACTGAGCTGGCGTTGTTATTGCAACGTTTAACTATATTGCAATCCGTGCCTACGGCGATTGGCAAAGATGAACCCGAATATGCGGCTTTAACCCGCTTTGCCAGTCTGTTTTCCGGTGAACAAATTCAACTGTATTATCAATGTGCCTTACGCGGTAAAGCGGATTTACCTTTGGCTCCAGATGAAAAGGCCGGTTTTGTGATGACATTGCTGCGGATGCTGGCCTTTGCACCACTGGCAGCAATGAATACGCAGCGCCTGCATGGGCAGATTGACGGAACACAATTGCAAAATGCACCGGTGACAAATCATCAGGCAGTAGTGACACCTCCTGTTATTGAGCAAGCTGAGCCTGCTTCGACTTCAGTATCGCAGTCTGCGGCAGTACCTCAGACAGATACGGCACCAGCACTGGCAGAATTGGAAACAGTTAGTGAACCAATACCGGCTGTAGCTGTTAGTAGCATACCAGAAAATGTATCGCCATCAATTATGGGTTCTTCCCAGTCTGCTATGGCCGATGATGAACTACCGCCGCCATGGGAAATTAGTGCAGAAGATATTCCTTATGCATCTGATAGCGGCTTTGTTGCACCGGAATTGATAGATACAAAAGAAACGGGCGAGCATAAGCAGGTATCAGCCAAACAGCATAATGATACCTTGATACCGGCACAGGCTGATACTACAGAAATAACCACGGCAAAAGATAATTTCCCACCGTTAACAGCAGAAAATTGGCCGGAAATTTTAACTTTGCTGGCGCACCGGCTGGGGGCTGTGCAGTTGTTTAGCCAACATACAGCAATTGCTGATTATGATGAAAATAGTGGCGATTTAACCATTGCGCTGGCAGAGCAGGGCGAACCGACAGCTAATCGCGAGTTGCTGACTCGGCTGGCAGAAACCTTGTCTGAAGTTTATGGCTGCCCGATTCAGTTGCATACCTGTAGCTGGCAGGAGCAGAGTGCGTTAGAGACTCCGCAAATGCGCCAGCAGCGATTACATGCTGAAGAACAGCAACAGGCTCAATCTATCTTGGAGGCGCAGCCCGCAGTACAGATGCTGATGGAAACATTTAATGCAAGCTGGGTGCCAGAAAGCTTACGTTTGGATAAAGAATAATTGCAATATTTTGTTTAATTTTTTCCCTTTAAATTTGAAGTATAAGGAAGTTATCATGTTTGGAAAAGCAGGTTTGGGTGGTTTGATGAAGCAGGCGCAGCAAATGCAGGAACGCATGAAAAAGGCGCAGGCAGAATTGGCTAATGTAGAAGTGGACGGTGAATCTGGTGCCGGAATGGTTAAGGTAACCATGAACTGTCATTATGGCGTGAAACGTATTCATATTGATGACAGTCTGTTAGCAGATGCTGCTGATGACAAAGAGATGCTGGAAGATTTGATTGCTGCTGCAGTGAATGATGCTGTGCGTAAAGCAGAAGCAACTTCTTCCGAACGGATGGGACAATTTACTCAGGGTATGAATCTGCCGGCAGGCATGGGTGACTTTTTTAAATAATTCACTGTAATAGGAGAATAATCTACTAAAGATTATTCTCCTTAAAAATAAAGCGGTGCTATTTCCCAATAGTTAATTCTTACTGCCAGCACAGCAGGCCAGTTTGGAAACTGGCTATCATGAATAAATTTCTTTTAATAACTAGAGCTAAATTTCTGGTTGCAATAATAAAATAAAATTTTATGTTGTTAATTACGCTTGTTGCCGGTTTGCTGAGATATTGAATCAGCAGCCAATTTATTAATGAGTAACGGAATGAGCCCTAAATCAACTGATGCATTGAGTCGTTTAACAAACGCATTGAAGGTGTTGCCGAATGTTGGTCCCAAAACAGCGCAGCGCATGGCCTATGAATTGTTACAGCATAAACGTGCCGGAGCTGAAGAACTGGTAGCAGCTATTCAGGCGGCTCTATTGCAGGTACACCATTGTCGTTTGTGTAACACTTTTTGTGAAGGTGAATTGTGTGATATCTGTGCCGACGAGCAGCGCGATCCTAAACGGCTGATGATTGTGCATATGCCGGTGGATGTGGCTAGTATGGAGGCTGCCAACTGCCATGATGGCCTGTATTTTGTGCTAATGGGGCAGGTTAGTCCAGCGCAGGGAGCAGATTTAAAGGCGATTGCTCTGGATAAGCTGATTACTCGCCTACAGGAACATGAAGTAGATGAAATCATCATTGCTACCAGTTTCACCGCAGACGGCAATGCAACAGCTTATGTTCTGTCTCAGTTACTAGCGGATTTTCCGGCCAAAATCACTCGACTGGCGCAGGGTATGCCTCTAGGCGGCGAGCTGGAATATGTAGATGCCGGTACCTTAGCGCAAGCTGTATATGAGCGGCGCAACATTAAATAAATTCCAATGGAATGGGGTAACACCTTTTCAAACAATAAAACTATGAGTAAGTAATAAATTGTGAAAATTAAGACTTCCACAGACATTTATTTTTGTTATTTTAACTTGAGATGTCATATGAAGTCAGTTTGCTTCAACATAATATCCTATAGTGTTTTACTCTAAAAAGTTGTATAAATGATATCTAAAGCTGGTAAACATAAGGGTTTGATACGGTAACCAATGGAGTAAAACAATAATGAATGTACAGGATGTCAAATTCTCATTCAAAGAATTCCTTAAACGCCGTCGTCCTGAAAAATTTTCTGACTCATCGATTCGAGAAACTGGCTCTTTAGATAGAGTTGTACTTGAACACTTCCTTTCAACGTTAAGTACACGAAATCAAGAATTACAATTCGAAGATTTTGCGAAAAAAATATGTGAAAAAATCATTTGTCCTAATCTTCTTGAACAGACAGGTCCTGTTGCTGGAGGCGATGGTAAAACCGATACACAAACCTTTCCTGTTTCAGAACAGAGTAAACTTCTTTGGTTCGAAGGGATTAATGAAGCATCAAATAAAGAGCGCTGGGCCTTTGCTGTAAGTACACGTAAGGACTGGAAGAAAAAATGCCGTGAAGATGTATTTAAAATAAAAGAAACAGGACGTGGTTATACAAAGATATTCTGTATTACGAATCAATCTGCCAAATCTAATATTCGCTCGGAAGTTGAAGATGAACTACAAACACAAACAGGAATCGACGTTCGTGTACTAGATAGTAATTGGCTACTAGATCAGATTTACAAAAATCATTTTGAAGAATTGACTATTGAAACATTATCAATTCCAACACAATATAAACGAGAGATTATTTTTGGTGAGAATGATTATAGAAAACAAAAGAAATATGATGAACTAACTGAGTATATCCGAGATAACGTAAACCCGTCTGAAATTTCATATGAGCAAGTGGATGTTTTTTTAGAAATTGCAGAATTGAGTGCTGAGCTTGAGAAACCATTAATTGAAACACAAGGTTTATTTGAAAGAGCTATAAAAATTTCAACAAAATTTGGGACAAACCAGCAATTATTGGATGCATATTATCATTATGCTTGGAAGTCCCTTTTTTGGATGGAAGATTTTAATATATTTGAAGAAAATCTTCAATTAGCCTATAACTGTATAGCATCATCGACTAACTCTTCAAAATGGGAGAAAATTTTAAACTTAGTTACAGTCCATAAAAGTTATATAAAACTTAACAATGCTGCAATATCTACAATCGATATTGAGAGTATTGAGCGCAATATGTTATACAAATTAGATGAAATAGCAAAGGATGAATCGCGGCCCAGTAATTCGCTTACAGCTCAAACTTATAAAGCCATTTATAATATGACAACCTTTTCAAACATAGAAGATATTTCTCCTGTTTTTGAAGAGTTATATAATATTATTAAAAAAAGTGAGAATTTAATTGGCTACCCCTTTGAAAAAAGCTTTCATCTTTTGAATGAGCTGAGCGATATTTTTTTTGACGTTGATGCGTATGAGAAATTATTAGACTACCTGACAGAACAATCTGCTCTAAGAGATGGTGATGTTAAAGGAGCGTTATTAAATCTAAGAAGGGGCATAAAGAAAGTCCAAAATGGCCACTTCTATGAAGCAATAAAGCATCTAGGAAAATCTCTTATCCCGCTATATAAAGAAGAATCACGTGATAAGTTAATCTTATCATTAAAAGCTATAGCTTATGCTTACGAATCTATTGGATTACTATGGATTTCACGTTCTTGCTTACTACTATCAGCTTCTTTGATTACTGATAACTATTGGAAATATGATGAGATTTCACTAAAGCAGGCTAATACTTATTACCATTTATGCCTTATAGAAATTAAACTTGGAAAATTAGCACATGCTCTTTTATGGTATGAATTGTTTTTGATTATTAACCAAAATATTAGTGATAACTCATTTGGCGAGGAAGAAAATCAGCAAATTGACTTTTATATAAGCAAACTTATTTTAAACGCTGATCTGAAAGAGTTAGAGCATCAAATTAACGTACCCGACGAACTTGATAAGTTAAGGTTATTTGTATCATCTGGTTGCCTTAAATACTCGTTAGGTTATATTGAAGATTTTGAACGTGAATACGGGACTACAGCCAATCATGAGCAAGATGATTTTTTACAAAAGGTTCGTGATTTTGATACTGGATTCAACAGTGAATGCATAATTGGATATCAACAGAAACGAGGACTATATAAATCTTTTATTTTTGGATGCAAAATAGAAATTAGCTTTCCAAACCGTTCACCATTTACAGAGTTTTCAGCTAATGTCTTAGCACTTTTAGAAGGTGCTTTTGCAACTTGTGCAGTTGATAACATTCATCTTAAAGAAGCATTCTTAGTTATTGAAATAGTAGCAGAAGATGAAGATGATTTATCATTATCACACGAGATAAATAGTGATGGTGGAAAGCTAAATCTTACAATTAACTGTGCTGGTTTCGACAAAAGTCTCTTTAAAATCGATGATCAACAAAAAATTATAAACGAATTTAAAAATTTGGTATTTGATCTTCTCCCTGAGTTGTTTCTTATAAAAAATACAGAATACATTCAAAAGATGATCTTTGAAGATGCAGCATTTGAAAGAGCAATTAACTTTGGTGCTTGTGTCAAAGCCATTGAAAATGTTCTAGGAAATGATATCGACCAACAAATTAAGAAAATTTATTCCACTAGTGTTGAAAAGAGAACTTATCCTCTGCTAAGAAACAAATCTTGGGATAATGAATTTCCTAAAGTATTGGAGATGAATGGGGGTAGTGATCCAATTTTTGGAAGAGAGAGAACATCGGAAGAGAAATTTAGTACACAAAATATAACACATAAAGATTATTACATACAAAATTTAATTAAACCTCGTTTATGGGATAGAACGTTCTGGCAAGGGGTGGGTTTCGTTCAATTCAAATCATGTTACCCGGGGTTATATTTATTGTTTAAAGATGCTAGTGTAGGTGAAGATATTTTTAAAGACCTTATATCATCAGTAGGCTTATTAAATAGTAAATCCAGATTACGTGTATGTATTGTTAAAGGTATTTCAGTTAAAAATCCAGCTCATTATAGGGTACTGATATCTGAGAATATGAAGAATGCCCCAATGACCAAAAGAATGACAATGATCAGTCGAATTAATAAAATAACTCCCAATAACAATGTCAATCTAGACAGATTTCTTGCAGCTTACCATTCCTGCGGAAAATTCTATCTTGGATGTGATGCAATGTTAAAGAGTATTACTACTGATTTCCCACGAAAAGATAGCTTAGGTATAGAAATGAATGCGTTAGATGTTAGATGGGCATGGGAAATTGGCTTAAATGATGTTGATCGTATTGGTGTGGATTTGGATGAAGATGATCCCTTTATTCCTAATGATGTTGCTGATATCCCATTGTTAGAATTGATACATAACTCCCCCCTAAAGTAGTACTGTGACTATTCCCTAAAATAGTACCGCCCAACAGTAGAAAATTCTCTCCATTAACCCAAAGAGGATTTAAACATGAAAAAGATGACTGAACATCAAGCCGGTATTCCTGTCAAAGAACTTTGCCGTAAGCTGTTCTTATGAATATCAACCCAAATTACAGGATGCTTTAATGATTATGTCGGTACTAAGCATCACTGGCAAGCATCTAGGCTGTGGCTTTCCTAAATGTTTTAGTCGCGTCTGAAAGTTACAATTGGTGTTTATGGTTGTGGGTATTGATGATTTAAATCAGGAATAATAGATGGTCTTCCACGGCTTAAGTTTTATGAGGAGTTGATGTTTTTATACCAGATCATTAGTGAAGTATATGTTTGGTAATTAATACTATAAATAATATGATATTCGTTTATTGAGTCTACAAATTGTTGATGGTGCTAACCGGTTTTTCAACTATTAGTTAATAAACCGGTTATTGGGGTAATCAGTTATGGTATTACTCATAAACAATTCAGATAAAAATATCAATTTTTATCTGCTGGCGCGCCCAGAAATAGGTGATAAGCAGCATTGTGGGTCTGTTCCTGATAGGTGTAGCCAACATTATCCAGAAAAATCTGGAATTTTTCTGTATCTGCCGGGGGAATGTCCAATCCCACCAGTACACGGCCGAAATCGGCGCCATGATTGCGATAGTGAAACAGGGTGATGTTCCAGTCTGATTGCATGTGAAGCAAAAAGCGTCTTAATGCGCCCGGCCGTTCGGGGAATTCAAAGCTTATCAGATGCTCGTTGGCTACTTTGCTGGTGCGTCCGCCTACCATATAGCGAATGTGCAGTTTGGCCATTTCATTATGGGTTAAATCCAGCGTGGGTAGGCCATTGCTGTTTAGTTCTTGTGCAATGTGCTGTAAGTCGGCGGTGTCATTACTCTGAATGCCGACAAAGATATGGGCTTTGTGGTCGTCGCCATAGCGATAGTTAAATTCGGTAATGCTTCTGTTGCCAATCAAATCGATAAAATGGCGGAAACTGCCCGGCTTTTCTGGAATGGTAACGGCAAAGATGCCTTCGTGGCCTTCTGATAGTTCACAGCGCTCAGATACGTGGCGTAGCTGGTGAAAATTCATGTTTGCGCCACTGGTTACTGCTATCAGGTTTTGATGCTGGCACTGATTACGGCCAATATAGGCTTTCAGGCCGGCCAGTGCCAGTGCGCCGGAAGTTTCGGTTATGCTGCGGGTATTATCGAATATATCTTTTATGGCGGCACAGATGCTATCGGTGTCTACTACGATGATGTCGTCAAGCAGATCACGGCACAGGGCAAACGTTTCTTCACCCACCAGTTTAACGGCGGTGCCATCGGCAAATAGGCCGACTTCTTTCAATTCTATACGCTTGCCCGCAGCAATGGATTGTTTCATGGCGCAGGCGTCTTCGGTTTCTACACCGATAACTTTGATTTCAGGGCGTACGTTTTTTATATAGGCTGCTATGCCGGCGGCGAGGCCACCACCGCCGATAGCCACAAAAACGGCGTCTATTGGTTTGGGGTGCTGCCGCAGTATTTCCATGCCGATGGTACCCTGGCCTGCAATTACGTCTGGGTCATCAAAGGGCGGAATGTAGGTTAGGCCGCTTTGGGCAACGAGTTGCATGGCATGGTTGTAGGCATCGTTGTAGGATTCTCCCGCCAGTACTACTTTGCCACCGCGTTTTTTGACGGCGTCTATTTTGATTTGTGGTGTGGTTTGGGGCATGACGATGGTAGCTTCACAACCTAATTTTTGTGCTGAAAGTGCTACTCCTTGAGCATGATTGCCAGCAGACGCGGTAATCACGCCTTTTTTCAGGGCACTGCTTTGCAGTTTGGCCATTTTGTTATAGGCACCACGGATTTTAAAGGAGAATACGGGTTGCAGGTCTTCTCTTTTCAGCCAGATGTGGTTGTTCAGGCGGTCGGACAGATTGGCAGCATAATCCAGAGGAGTTTCAATAGCCACATCGTAAACAGCGGCGGTAAGAATGCGGGTAAGGTAATTTGCGTGATTGTTCATGGTATGTAGTGAGGGAATGGCTGATTTTATTATACAGATTATCTGTTTAACTTATTTAATCCAAAATTAACGATAACGCGGCTGTTTTTTTTATGCAAGTAAATTTGCCAATATGGCCTATTATGGGTAGGCAACTGTTTATAATGATGGGTACAGAATGTGCTTGATATGGGTTAATCCGGATTTAAATTAGATAGTAGATATGATGAGAATTGTTTTTCGTTGGCTCTATACGGCTTTGCTGATGGGTGTTCTGCCATTAGCGCAGGCGGTGAGTTTGCCTGAAATCAATGCAGCTGCATATGCGGTGGCTGATGAGCAAAGCGGCATGATTCTGGCCAGTAGAGATAAGGATGCGCGGATAGAGCCGGCAGCTCTGACAAAGCTGATGACCGCTTATCTGGTTTTTGATGCTTTACAGAGTGGTAAGTTGAAAGCGCAGCAACCGTTGAAGATTTCAACTGCTGGCTGGCACACTGATGGTAGCCGCATGTTTTTACAGCAGGGTGTGCCGGTAAATGCTGAAACGGTGGTGCAGGGGATGCTGGTTGTTTCTGCCAATGATGCAGCGATTACGTTGGCTGAAGCAGTTAGCGGGGGAGAGAAGGCGTTTGTACGGCGTATGAATGCGGAAGCACAGAAAATGGGGCTGGAAAATACCCACTTTGTTAATTGCACGGGCTTGCCGGCAGAAGGGCAATATAGCAGTGTGGGTGATTTGTTGCTGGTGGCACAGGCATTGGTGCGTGATTTTCCTCAATATCAAAGTTGGTTTGCTAAAAAATCATTTTCCTATAATGGGATTACTCAGTTAAACCGTAATTTGCTATTGTTCCGGGATGATAAGGTGGATGGGCTGGCTGTGGGTTATACGATCAATGGCGGTTACAATCTGGCGGTGAGCAGTAAGCGCAATGAGCGCAGAGTTATTGCGGTACTGGTAGGTGCGGATAGCAGTGAGGCCAGAGCGGCAGAAGGCAGTAAGTTATTGAGCTGGGCGCTGACTTCTTTTAATACAGCCAGAGTGTATCCTGCCAACCACAAGGTGGCAGATATTGCTGTTTATAAGGGGGCGCATGGTAAGGTAGCTGTGGGTTTTTTGCGTGATGCGTATGTTACTTTGCCATCTGGTGGGGCAAAGCAGTTATCAATGGAACTGGAAGCGGTGCAGCCGGTGGTAGCGCCGGTGCGTAAAGGGCAAAGTATGGGTACGTTGAAATTGCTGCTTGGTAAGCAGGTAGTGGCGCAGCAGGAAGTGGTGGCCTTGGATGACGTGGGTGAAGCTGGTTGGTTTAGCCGCTGGCTGGATGGTGTGTCTTTGTGGTGGCGCGGCCTTTTTAGCTGATGATACTTTGCGATGCAGGCAGTAAGCAGGTTGATATTTCCGGCTGGGCTAGTGCTTGCTGATTTTGGTTACTGTGACTGATTCAGCTTGTCAGTGATATGGATTGGGCTGGTAAACGGTTAAATGGTATATGTTACGGTTTTGGATAAGTTTTATTTAAAAAGAAACCCATCTGTAGATGGGTTTCTTTTTTGCATTAATTATTCATACGGGTGTTGCAGCAAAATGGTTTCTTCTCGGTCTGGACCGGTAGAAATCATGGCAATCGGAGCACCGCAGATTTCTTCAATGCGTTTCAGATAGGCTTTGGCATTATCTGGTAAGGCATCATATGATTTTAAACCGTAGGTGCTTTCCTGCCAGCCCGGCATGGTTTCGTAGATGGGGGTGCAGGCAGACACAGCATCTGAACCACAGGGCAGAATATCTGTTTTTTCGCCGTTGTAATCATAGCCTACACAGATGTTGATGCTATCCATGCCATCCATGACGTCCAGTTTGGTGAGACATAAGCCGGAGATGCCATTGACTTGAATGGAGCGTTTCATTAGTGCTGCATCAAACCAGCCGCAGCGACGCGGGCGCCCGGTTACTGCACCAAATTCGTTACCACGTTGCGCCAGGCCTTCGCCTACGCTGTCAAAGAGTTCGGTTGGGAATGGGCCGGAACCGACGCGGGTAGTATAGGCTTTAACAATGCCTAGTACGTAATCGAGTTTGGTGGGGCCTACACCTGAGCCAACGGCTGCGGCGCCGGCAATACAGTTAGAAGAGGTAACATAGGGGTAGGTGCCGTAATCGATATCAAGGAATGTACCCTGTGCACCTTCAAACAGTAGCGACTCGCCACGGGCATTCATGTCGTTCAGCTCGCGGGAAACGTCACCAACCATGGGCCGTATCTGTTCGGCCAGTTCCAGAGTTTGCTGATAGATTTGTTCGGCATCCAGTGCTTGCTGACCATACAGGCCGGTGAGCTGGCAGTTATAGATAGCTACAGCGTCTTTGATTTTCTGCTGTAATACATCCGGCTGGAACAGATCCATGACGCGTACTGCGCGCCGGGCAATTTTGTCTTCATAGGCCGGGCCAATACCGCGGCCGGTTGTCCCGATTTTTTTATCGCCTTTGGCTGCTTCGCGGGCATGATCCAGCGCAATATGGTAGGGCAGAATCAGTGGACAGGTTGGTGCAATGGTAAGCTGTTTGGTTACATCGATACCGGCCTGCTGTAATTCAGCCATTTCACTGAGTAAGGCTTCTGGTGATACAACCACACCGGAACCGATAAAACAACGTTTGCCTGTATGCAGAATGCCGCTGGGAATCAGTCGTAATACGGTTTTTTTGTCATTTACTACCAGGGTATGGCCTGCATTATGTCCGCCCTGATAACGTACCACGCCGGAGGCACGCTCAGTTAGCCAGTCTACTATTTTACCTTTGCCTTCATCACCCCACTGGGTGCCGACAACGACGACGTTTTTTGCCATATGGTTTTACCTGCTCATACTAAGGGTTAATTATTGCTACAAAGGAATCAGTTGCCATTGCTGGTTTTGCCACACTAGTTGGCGATCGCATCCTTTGACATTGTTGCATTCAGGCGTGTAATCGATGATGACGCATTCACCGGCTGAACGCAGTTGCTCTATTTCGTTTTTTGCAGCGGTGGCATCGTGCACGCTGACTTTTATGCCGCGCAGTTTTTCTACTGGAGGCAGATGCCCGATTAAATCGCGTAAGTCAAAACTGAAACCGGACGCAGGGCGGCTGCGGCCAAAATATTTACCCAAGCCATCATAGCGGCCACCACGTGCCAATGCATCGGGCCAGTCTTCACTATAGGCGGCAAACAATAATCCGGTATGGTAGTTGTCTACCCGCAGTTCGCTCAGGTCAATAAATATATTATGGCTGGCAAAAGCAGTGCAGATTTGCTGTAGTTGTTGTAATGCCTGGTGTATTTCCGGTAAATCCGGCAATGTGGCTATGGCAGTCTGCAATACTTTTTCGGTGCCGTATAATGTGGGTAATGCCACGAATGCATTAATCCATTGTTCTGGAAGCTGCCATTGCTGTACACATTGCTGTACAGCGGCGGCGTCTTTAGCCTGCATGAGCTGCAACAGGGTAGTAGCCTGTTGTGCTTCCAGATTGGCCGCTTTGGCCAGTGCGTGAAAAATTCCTATGTGGCCTAATGACAAGGTTGGCTCTGGTACGTTGACGATTGCCAGGCTTTTCAGCATTAAATCAATTAGTTCAATGTCTGCTTCAATGCCCGCATGGCCATACAGTTCTGCGCCAATCTGTAAAGGTTCACGTGTGCTTAAAAAGCCATCGGGGCGTGCATGCAGTACCGAACCGGCATAGCACAGGCGATTCACTCCGCTATTGGCTGAAAGCAGGTGAGCGTCAATGCGGGCAACCTGTGGGGTGATATCTGCACGCAGGCCAAGCTGACGACCGCTGAGCTGGTCGACAACGCGAATGGTTTTTAGAGACAGGCCTTCATCGATACGGGTAAGTAAGGATTGGCTGTATTCGAGTAGAGGAGGGCTGACAAGTTCGTAGCCATGAACGCGATAAAGTGCTAACAGCTGTTCTTTGGCGCTTTCTAGCTGGCGCGCGGCAGAAGGAAGGATGTCGGCAATGTATGCGGGCAATTGCCAAGACTGCATTGGGATTCCTCACAAAATACAAGCCACACTGAGCCTGTGGGAACAGTGTGACATGGACATGAAAAGGCAGGTGAATGCTGTGCCTGAGGTCTGTTAAAACATCACTTTATCACAATTTAACGTTTTTATACCAGTGACAATTATGGTTAGATTACCATTTTACCCAGCCGGTAGCCCAGGTAAGCAAAATGATGCCGCCAAATATAATCCGGTACCAAGCGAAAGGAATATAGTTTTTGTGAGCAACAAAGCGCAGTAATGCTTTAACGGCTACGAGTGCGGATAGAAATGCTGCTACAAAGCCAATCGCGATTAAAAGTAAATCGTCCCGGGTAAATTCACTCAGATGCTTGAGCATGTCGTAACCGGTGGCGGCAATCATTACCGGCACGGCCAGAAAAAACGAAAATTCTGTGGCTGTTTTGCGCTCAATACCCCACAGCATGCCGCCCATGATGGTACTACCGGAGCGGGAGGTGCCAGGAATTAGAGCCAGAATTTGTGCTAGTCCCACTACTAAGGCATCGCGCGGACGCATTTCTTCAACGCTTCTGATTTTGGGTTTGATGCGGCTCTGGCGTCTTTCAATCCAAAGAATTAGTAAGCCGCCGATGACTAGGGCGGCAGCGACGGTAATGGGATTAAACAGGTAGTGTTTAATTTGTTCATTAAACAGTAAACCTATGATGGCTGCGGGGATAAAAGCAATGGCCAGATTGAGAACAAAGCGATTGGTGGCAGGCTCTTTGCCGATATGGGTAATGATATGAGCAAAGCGATGTTTGTATTCAAAAACAATAGCGAGGATTGCACCCAACTGAATGGTGATGTCAAATACTTCACCTGTGGTCTGAAATTTGAGCAGATTACCAACGACAATGAGATGGCCAGTACTGGAAACAGGCAAAAATTCGGTTAGGCCTTCGACGATGCCCAGTATTAGGGCTTTTAGAAATAAGATAATATCCATTTTTATTTACTGTGCTTTGTGTATTGATGCCATGATTGTTACGCAAAACAGCAAAACAATAGTGTGTTTAGGGGTAAACACACTATTGTTTTAGTTGTAGATTAAAATCTATCGATTTGCAGAAGCAGCCAGTGAGGCACCTATGCTTTTGGGTAGTTTACGTGTATTTGTAGCCCCTGTGCTATTTTCATTGCGTACTTTTTCAATTAATTCATTTAGTGTTTTCATTCCCGCTCCGAATCCTCGCGGAAATTTAAGTTGGTATTTGCCGCCAACGATAACGATTGGTGTGGACTGGATGTCGTATTTTTCACTCAGTTTGCGCATGCTGGTGGCTGCGGCAGCGTTTTCCAGGCTGTTGTAGGCTTTGACAAGTTTTTGACCATCAAATGTAGTTTGCTGTACTGCCCATTTGTTGAATACCTCAGGCCGCCATAATTCGATTTGTTTGTTAAAGATGGCATCAAAAATTGGCGGGTCTGCCTGTAGTTTCATTCCGGTACTGTTTACTGCTGCGGCGACACGAGCCAGATTGTAGTAAATATTATCATCCCACACTACGTGCACTGGGCGCAGATAGGTATCGGGGGCGAAGGATTTCATTTCCTTGAGCATGTATGGTTCGAGATGTGAACAGTGGATACAGCTGTAGGAGAAAAATTCCAGCACTTCAACTTTGTTTTTGTGCAGTTGTGGAATGGGTTTATCGAGTACGACGTAGTCTACGTTAACTAATGCTGCCTGTGCCATACCACTGGCAAATGCCAGTGTGGTGGCCATGATTCTAATAATTTTTTTAAGCATGTTGATTCCTTGTTTTCATGAAAGCTGGCTGATTCAGGATGCTGCTCTGGTCAGGCTGTCGATATTGTGTTGTTGCAAGGTTTTTTTAATTTGGCTGGCCTGAGTCTGGGTCAGGTGATCGGTCTGAACACGGTATTTGGTTGTACCGTTGACTTTGGCACTGTGCACGCTACTGTTGATGCCAAGCATCACTAGTTTGGCGCGTTGTGCATCGGCATCGGTGCGATTGTTAAACGAACCGATTTGCAGATAGACTTTGCCGTCAGTATGTTGTTTTTCCGCAGCCTGCTGGGCTTTTTCCAGACTGCCGTTATTTAGTATCTGTTCTGGGGTGACATGTGCATGTTTGGGGGCAGACGGTGCTTTTTTGGGTGTTTTGTCTGGTGTTTTATGCGGTTTGGCTGGCTGGGTTACTTGTGAGTGGTTTGTAATGACTTCGTCAATGACCTCATCTTCGATACCACCCATGTTAACCGGCTGTGAGGCAGTAGGAGTAGCCTGTGTTTCGCTGGCTGTGACTGTAGGTGCAGAGGTCTCCGGTATAAATGGCTGGGTAGGTGAAGCATTATTTGGTGTGAGTATTTCTGGCTGTGGCGGCGCAGAAGCAGTAGAGTGACCAGGAGTTTTGAAATCTGATTTGCTTTTGTTCAGGTAAAACAGGACGCCAGCAATGACGATGGTTGCAATTAGCAAACCGACGATAAAGCTGACGAGTCCTTTACCTGCCTGATGAAGAGGTATGTTTATATGCATGTTGAAAGCCTTTATGTTGGCATTGTATACGGCAAAATCTGTTCAGGACCGGATTGTCATCCATATGGGTATGACGCCCATTTTTTGCCCTGTTGATATTATAAAGCACGGCGGAAACTTATGGCGCGCAAAATATGACTGGTTTCAACGTCATGAGTATCCGCCATATCTGCCAGTGTACGGGCAATACGCAAAATACGATGAAAGCTGCGTGCTGAAAGTGATAGTTTTTCCATGGCACTGGCCAGAGTCTGCTTGGCATCAGTGCTGATTCGGGCGATATTGTCCAGTTCACGGTTGCTTAATTGTGCATTGATTTTACCCTGACGCTGATACTGGCGCGTGCGGGCTGTGCTGACACGCTCACGAATACTGCTGCTGTTTTCGCCATTCGCCTGTTGTATTAAGTCACTGGCCGGCAGGCTGGGTACATCGATAATGAGGTCTATGCGGTCGAGCAGGGGGCCGGAAATTTTATCTCGGTAACGGGATATGGCTTCCGGTGTGCAGCGACACGGCTTGACTGGATGCCCAAGATAACCACATGGGCAGGGATTCATTGCGGCTACAAGCTGAAATTTGGCTGGATAGGTAGCCTGACGTGCGGCGCGGGAAATGTGAATTTCGCCACTTTCCAGTGGTTCCCGCAATACTTCGAGTACTTTGCGGTCAAATTCAGGCAGCTCATCCAGAAACAAAATGCCGTGGTGCGCTAAAGAAATTTCACCAGGCCGGGGATCGGAACCACCACCTACCAGCGCAACGGCTGAGGTGCTGTGATGAGGGGAGCGAAAAGGCCGTATTTGCTGGTATTGTTGCTGCCCGTGCGGTAAAAGTGACTGTAAAGACCAGACGCTTACCAGTTCTGTTGCGGTTAATGGAGGTAATATACCGGGCAGGCGCTGCGCCAGCATGGATTTGCCTGTTCCCGGTGGTCCTGACATCAATAAGCTGTGACCACCGGCTGCGGCTATTTCCAGTGCCAGTCTGGCTGTTTGCTGTCCGCGCACATCTGCCATATCGGGATAGGCTGCTTCGACCGGCTGCTGTTGCAGGTGTTGTGTCTCAACGGCAGTAAGTAATTGCTGCTGGTTGAGATGGGCAGCTACAGCAGCCAGTGTGCTGGCTCCATATACCCGTGTTTGCGGCAGTAAGGCAGTTTGAAAAGCGTTGTCTTGTGGCAGAATAAAGGCGCGCTGGTGTTGCCGTGCTGCTTCTGCCATGGCGATGGCACCACGGATTGGCCTGATTTGGCCGGATAGGCCGAGTTCTCCGGCTAGCTCATACTGATGCAGAGTGGCGCTGTCTATCTGCCCGGAGGCTGCCAGTATGCCAATAGCAATTGGTAGGTCAAACCGACCCGATTCTTTAGGCAAATCAGCTGGTGCTAGGTTAACGGTAATTTTTTTTGCCGGAAAATCGAAACCGGACTGAATAATGGCAGCTCTTACTCGATCCCGGCTTTCCTTGACTTCGGTATCCGGTAAGCCAACTATATTGAATGCAGGTAGACCATTGGCCAGATGGGCTTCTACCTCTACCAGTGGTGCTGCCATGCCTGTCAGGGCACGACTATAAATAACTGCCCATGACATGGGTTGATTCCTCAGGCAGGCGAATCGGTATTGTTCTCTGGTGCAGAAGCAGGGGTGGTGCTGTTGTTGCTGTTTTGTGCCAGCAATGCTTCCAGTGCAATTACCCGTGTTTCTAGCTCGGCCAGTTTTTCTCTGGTTTTCAGTAACACCTGCTGCTGAATATCAAATTCTTCGCGTGTAATCAGATCCATCCGGTTGAAAGCACTGCCAAGCATGGATTTGACATTTTTCTCCATGTCTTTGATAGGGCTGTTGCTGATGGTATCACCGAGTTTATCGCTGATGTCGTCAAAAAACTTTTTGCTGAACATGACCTGAATCCTTTTAATGGCAAGGTAATCAATGTCTGTGATTGTACGGGTGAAACAGTTGGCAATGCAATGCTTATGTGTTGTTCAGGGAGCAGAAAACACAATATTGTAGTGCTGGCCGTCAAGGGTTAAATCGCCGAGAAAATCATTGCGCTCATCAACACATACTGGTAGTACGGCGTGGTGCGCTGTCCAGATGCCTTGTCCTTGTGGTTTGAAATCGGTGCGGTTAAAGCCCAGATCCATATTGCGCATGGTGAAATGGATGCTGATTCGCTGTACTGATGCTGGTACATGATGCATGCTGATGTCAAAGGGTTTGGTGATATCGGCCGGCGGTGTAAATTGGATTACTGCTCCGCCGGGCAATATGCAGCCGGTGCGCACGTTGCAATTACTGAGTGTGCTTAGTGCATTTATACGGCTGTTTTGCCAAAGAACAATGCCAATGATGCTGGGGACAGCTATGATAAAGATAAGTAGTCCGATGATGACGGTGGTTGAATTTCTGGCAGGCTGAGTCATGGTGTTGGCAGGCAGTAGTGTAAGTTAAGAAGTCAATATTTGGTAGTTGTCGGGCAGACTATGATGGATAAAGAAACAGACTGACGTTGACTATTATTGCTCCTGAATGACGCCATGGACGCCTAGTGTAAACCAGTTGGGCTGTGCTACAGGCTGACTGGATTTTTCCAGTAAAACCATAACTGGTACGCCGGATGGATGTTGCTGTAACAGGGTAAGGAGTAGCTGGATATCTTCACTGTTGGCTATAGGCCAGATAATAGCTGCGGCTGTTTGTGCCTCTAGCCACTGTTTATAGTTGTGACAGATAGCCCAGATGTTGGTTGTGGGATGTTGATTTGCTAATTGTTTTAGTTGGCTGGCTGGTACATAAACAACTGTTGTTGTAGCTATACCAGGCTGATAGGGCAGTATCTGTAATGCTGGTTGTTGTGGTGTTGCGGTATGAAAGCCTGTATTTAAATGGCCGCTCATGTTAGTTGGAATGGCTAATGCAGCCAGAATAGGCGCGTTTGCCGGCAACATTGGGGCAACCGTGAGATTACCGGGTTTTTGCCAGCACCAGCTTTGCTGTTCACGTGCAGTTAATTGTCCATGCCACTGGTTGGCGGCAATGCGATAGAAATGCAGGTGAACATGGGCATGTTCGTAATGGTGAATTTTGGTTAGCCATAGGGCGGCAGTGGTGATTTCTATGCCCAACTCTTCAGCAAATTCGCGCTGTAATGCGGCCAGACGGCTTTCATTTGCTTCAACTTTACCACCGGCAAATTCCCAGTAGCCAGCATAGACTTTGCCTGCCGGACGCGAACTAAGCAGAAATTCACCCTGCTGGTTGTAAAGAATGCCGGCAACCACTTCAATTAGACTGCTATCACTCATTCGGCATACTCGGCTACAGCAA
Source organism: Snodgrassella alvi (assembly GCF_002777425.1). GTDB lineage: Bacteria > Pseudomonadota > Gammaproteobacteria > Burkholderiales > Neisseriaceae > Snodgrassella > Snodgrassella alvi_B. Next base: position 78,747 of record NZ_MDVC01000115.1, on the reverse strand, counting down.
AGGCCACGATATGATTGTCTTCATCAGTTAGGCTCAGGTGGATACGCCCAATGTTTTTTTGCTTGAGCCATTGTGACAATGGCTTTTCAACAATAAATTCAGGACGACCCAGTTCATTGTGACCAATACCGATGTTGCGAAGAGTAACCGGGCTGCGCAAACCGGTATGTACGGCTTTGGCGAAAGCTTCTTTGGCTGCAAAACGTTTGGCCAGAAACTCGACAGGCTGATTGGCTGAAGGCCATTCCAGTGCTTCGATCCGTGACAGCATTTTTTCGGCCACGGCATTGGCTCCGTAGGTTTTACACATTTTGGCGATGCGGTCAATTTTTACTAAGTCTGTACCTATGCCGTAAATCATTTTTTCCCTTTAGTGGTAAAGATTAATAAGGAATGTTGCGCGCACGAAAAATGGCTGTTTTCATTTGTTCAATGGCTTGGGGCAATCCGATGAAAATGGCCTGAGCAATCAGTGCATGGCCGATATTGAGTTCATGAATGGCCAGAATTTTGGCAATGGGGGCGACATTATGAATATTCAGCCCATGCCCGGCATTGACGATTATGCCCATTTCGCTGGCCTGATGAGCAGCATCTTCGATACGCGCCAGTTGCTGCTGGCGTTCCCGTGTGTTAGTGGCATCGGCATAAGCACCTGTATGTAGTTCTATGACTGGTGCGCCGACTTCACGACAAGCCTGTATTTGTCGGCTATCAGTGTCGATAAACAGTGATACGCGAATACCGGCAGCAGTTAGTTTTTGGGTGTATTCCGCTACTTTGTTTTGCTGTGATAGCACATCCAGCCCACCTTCGGTGGTGATTTCCTGCCTTTTTTCTGGAACGATGCATACATCGGCTGGCTGAACGGCCAGCGCATTATCCAACATCTCTGGGGTAAGCGCCATTTCTAGATTGAGGCGCGTGCTGATGGCGTTTTTGACAGCAAATACATCAGCATCACGGATATGACGCCGATCTTCACGCAGATGCATGGTAATCAGATCGGCACCATGCGTTTCAGCTATCAGTGCTGCCTCTAGTGGGCTAGGATAAATACTGCCGCGAGCATTACGCACTGTTGCAACGTGATCTATGTTTACGCCAAGTAGCATAAGCTTTTACCTAGTGCTGATTAAATGGTATATCACGATACTTTACCCTTACTCGGCTGTAAAGATAAACTAATTTAACTTTGTTTTGCTGCAAATAAATCGTTATCAAAAAGATCAGGATTATGTTCTGGAGCATCGCTTCTGAGATGGCAGTCCAGATGCACATCACTATCTACCTGACAGCAGCAGGGCAGTATTTCACCTGGTGCGATAAAGGCCAGTGGCTGCTCTGGATAACTCACTTGTCCGGAAAGCAGCTTGAGGCGGCAGGAACCGCAATAACCACTGCGACACTGGTATTCAACTTCGTGTCCGGTACGTTCTAGCCCTTCCAGCAAGGTTTCATCCTGTTGTAGGGTAAACGTTTTGTCGCAGGTGGTGATTAGGCTCATTTTCAGCGTTGCTGCATTCTGGTTAGTGTTTGTGACTTTTGCCAGACTGGCGCAGTAGGGATTTAAAGCTCAAAGTCGCTTAAATCGTCTTCATTCAGCTCAGCATCAATCTGGCCAACTAGATATGAGCTGACTTCAACTTCCTGTGGTGCAACCTGCACATTGTCTGAAGACAGCCAGGCATTAATCCAGGGAATCGGGTTCTGCTTGGCATGCTCAAAAGCAGGTGGTAAACCCACAGCCTGCATGCGCAGATTGGTGATGTATTCGACATACTGGCCAAGAATGTCTTTATTCAGGCCAATCATGGATCCGTCTTTAAACAGGTATTCAGCCCAGTCTTTTTCCTGCATGGCGGCACGGTGGAAGAGCTGGAAGCATTCTTCTTCAGTCTCTGCCGCAATCTGTGCCATTTCTGGGTCATCTGCACCTGTACGCATCAGGTTGAGTATTTGCTGTGTGCCGGTGAGATGTAAAGCCTCATCGCGAGCAATCAGTTTGATGATTTTGGCATTGCCTTCCATTAGCTCGCGTTCGGCAAAAGCAAAAGAGCAGGCAAATGAAACGTAAAAACGGATTGCTTCGAGCACGTTGACACACATCAGGCACAGGTAGAGTTTTTTCTTCAGCTCATGCAGACTGATTTCTACGGTTTTGCCGTTAATCTCGTGTTTGCCTGCGCCCAGTAAGTTGTAGTATTGAGTATATTCGATTAAATCATCATAGTAACAAGCAATTTCTTCGGCACGGGCAATGATGTGTTTGTTTTGTACGATGTCATCAAATACGATGGACGGGTCGTTGACGATATTACGAATGATATGGGTATAACTGCGTGAATGAATGGTCTCGGAAAACGACCAGGTTTCAATCCAGGTTTCCAATTCGGGAATGGATACTAGAGGCAGTAGAGCAACATTAGGACTACGTCCCTGTATGGAATCAAGCAGAGTCTGGTATTTCAGATTGCTGATAAAGATGTGCTTTTCATGCTCGGGTAAGTTAGCATAGTCGATGCGGTCGCGCGACACGTCCACTTCTTCCGGGCGCCAGAAGAAAGACAACTGTTTTTCAATCAGTTTTTCAAAAATATCAAATTTCTGCTGATCATAACGAGCTACATTGACAGGCTGACCGAAGAACATAGGTTCTGTCAGGGCATTATTCGGTTTTTGACAGAATGTGCTGTAGTTCATTGACAGATGTTCACAGGCCATGGCGATACTCTTTATTCAAATTGACGTAGATGGGAAATAGGGTAATAAAAGGGTGCCTGAGCACCCTTGGGGAATCAGATTTTGCAGGCACCGCTGGCACAGCCGTCATCCTGAATGCTGGTCTGCATGTCGTCGGCACCATCACGGGTATTCTGGTAATACAAGGTTTTCAAGCCGAATTTATAGGCTGTCAGCAAATCCTTGATTAATTGCTTCATCGGAACTTTTTGTCCTTCAAAGCGTTGCGGGTCATAGTTGGTATTGGCTGATATCGACTGGTCGATGAATTTTTGCATGATACCCACCAGATGCAGGTAGCCTTCATTGTTTGGCATATCCCACAGCAGCTCATACTGGTTATGTAGGCGTTCAAATTCTGGCACAACTTGTTTGAGAATGCCGTCTTTGGATGCTTTTACAGATACCAGTCCGCGCGGAGGCTCAATACCATTGGTGGCATTGGCAATTTGGCTGGATGTTTCTGAAGGCATCAGTGCTGTCAGAGTGGAATTGCGCAGGCCATGCTTGACGATATCAGCACGCAAGGCTTCCCAGTCCAGATGTAGCGGTTCTTGACAGATTTTATCCAAATCTTTTTTATAAGTATCAATTGGCAATAAGCCTTGTGCATAGGTGGTGTCGCTGAATTTAGGGCAGGCACCCAGCTCTTTTGCCAGTTTTACCGATGCTTTGAGCAGGTAGTACTGGATGGCCTCAAATGTACGATGGGTAAGGCCGATGGCTGAGCCATCACTGTATTTCACGCCGTTTTTGGCCAGATAGTAAGCAAAGTTGATAACCCCGATACCTAGTGTACGCCGGTTCATGGTAGCCAGTTCGGCAGCCTTGATGGGATAGTTCTGATAATCCAGCAAGGCATCCAGAGCACGGGTAGCGAGCTCGGCCAGCTCTTCCAGTTCTTCCAGATTTTCCAGTGCGCCCAGATTGAATGCCGATAGGGTACACAGGGCAATTTCACCATCCGGGTCATTGATGTCGTTCAATGGACGGGTGGGCAGGGCAATTTCCAGACACAGGTTGGACTGGCGTACCGGTGCCAGTTTGGGATCAAACGGACTGTGGGTATTGCAGTGGTCGACATTCTGGATATATATACGTCCGGTACCGGCGCGTTCCTGCATTAACAGTGAGAACAGGTCAACAGCAGGAATACTGCGACGGGTAATACTGCTGTCTTTTTCGTATAAGACATAGAGGCGTTCAAATTCGTCCTGATCAGCAAAAAATGCGTCATACAGCCCCGGTACTTCTGATGGTGAAAACAGGCTGATGTTTTCACCCTTAATCAGGCGGGTATACAGCAGGCGGTTAATCTGCACGCCGTAATCCAGATGACGGACACGGTTTTCTTCCACACCACGGTTGTTTTTCAGTACCAGCAGATTTTCTACTTCCAGATGCCATAAGGGATAGAACAGGGTGGCTGCTCCGCCGCGTACTCCTCCTTGTGAGCATGATTTAACCGCCGCCTGAAACATTTTATAAAACGGGATGCAGCCGGTGTGCTGGGCTTCACCACCGCGTATTTCGCTGCCCAGAGCGCGAATACGGCCTGCGTTAATACCAATGCCGGCTCGCTGGGATACATATTTGACAATCGAGCTGGTGGTGGCATTGATGCTGTCAAGGCTGTCATCGCATTCAATCAGCACGCAGGAAGAAAACTGGCGTGTTGGTGTGCGCACACCAGACATAATTGGTGTGGGCAGGGAAATTTTGAAGGTACTGATGGCGTGATAGAATTTTTTTACATACTCCAGTCGGCTTGTCTGCGGATAGCGGGCAAACAGACACATTGCTACCAGCATATATAAGAACTGTGGGCTTTCAAAGATTTGTTTGGTAACCCGGTTTTGTACCAGATATTTGCCTTCGAGCTGTTTGACTCCTGCATAGGAGAACGTTAGGTCGCGATTATGGTCAATACAGGCATTCAGTTCATCAAACTCCGCTCGTGAATAATCCTGTAATATGTGTTTATCGTATTTGCCTGATTCAGTCAGGCTGGTTACATGGTCATACAGATGTGGCGGTTCGAACTGGCCGAAAGCAATTTTGCGTAAATGGAAGATAGCCAGACGGGCAGCCAGATACTGATAGTCTGGTGTTTCTGTAGAAATCAGGTCGGCGGCTGCCTTAATAATGGTTTCGTGAATGTCATCCGTGCGAATACCATTGTAAAACTGAATGTGTGAGCGTAGTTCTACCTGAGATACGGATACATTATCCAGTCCCTCTGCTGCCCAGGTAACAACTTTATGAATTTTATCCAGATTGATGTCTTCCAAACTTCCGTTACGTTTGGTTACTTTGAGATTGGCTACCGCATTCATGAGTGATTCTTTCTAGCACAAGTAAAGCAGAAAAAAACAGTGACGACACAAAATGTAGTGGTCAACTGTTATTCTGAACACAATATACTGGTTTTTTGCTTTAAAAAAAAGACTTGTCAAAACTGACTATATCCGCTTCTTCATAATGGGTGGGTTAAGCGATGTAATGATTTTTGTTGATTCACAAACAGTTTGGTTTGATTTGTCTCATTTTGAATGAAACAGTAAAAAAAATTATTAATTTTTCAGTTTTATTAGTTTTTTTATATCGGGGGATAAATCTGCGCTGTATCTGGCTACATTTACAGGGAAAAAGATATACTGCCTAAAATATAAGCTCGGCATGGCGTCACTTAATTTTAGACAGTAATTACAGGTACTGGGCTTTAGTGTTGCAATAGTGACTCATCCAGTTTTAAGTCATTGTTGTAATTAATACTAATCTGGCTGTTCAGTACCTTTTGAGCAATGGCTTTGGCTTCTTCAAGCGAATGCATGGTGTAGCTGCCACATTGATAACGGTTCAGTTCGGGTATGTGATTCTGGTCGGCTACGGCAAGTACATCCTGCATGGCCGCTGCCCAGGCCTTGGCCACGGTGGCTTCATCAGGTGTTCCAATCAGGCTCATGTAAAAGCCAGTGCGACAGCCCATGGGGGAAATGTCGATAATTTCCACTTTGTCGCTGTTGAGGTGGTCGCGCATAAAACCAGCAAACAAATGTTCGAGTGTATGCATGCCTTTTTCTGGCAGAATGGCCTGATTGGGTTTGCAGAAACGCAAATCAAACACGGTAATGTCATCCCCTTTGGGCGTCGTCATGTTTTTGGCTACACGCACTGCTGGTGCATGCATGCGGGTATGGTCTACAGTAAAACTATCCAGTAATGGCATGATGATTCCTTGGTAGTTGTTAGCCTAAAACTTTCCGAGCGCTGGCAAACAGCCGGTACCAGCCAGACATTTCCGGCCAGTCTCGTGGAGCCCAGCTCATTTGTGCTGTCTGAAATACTCGTTCCGGGTGCGGCATCATGATGGTGACGCGACCATCCTGACTGCTGACACCTGCAATACCGGCGGGAGATCCATTCGGGTTGAGCGGATACATATCCGTTACCTGATTATGGCCGTCCACATATTGTAGCGCAATGGCCAGCTCTGGCGGTACGCTGTTTTCCGATAAATGGGCAAAGTCTGCCCGTCCTTCACCATGGCTTACTACAACTGGCAAGCTGCTGCCAACCATATCCGCCAGAATTAATGATGGTGAGGCAGGGACGGTAACCATACTCAGGCGTGCTTCAAACTGTTCGGAATGATTGCGGTGGAAACGCGGCCATGTATCTGTACCCGGGATAATCTCGGCCAGATTGCTGAGCATCTGGCAACCATTGCACACACCCAGAGTTAGCGTATCCTGACGGGCAAAAAATTCAGCAAACTGTTGCCGAAGCTGCTGGTTAAATAAAATACTTTTGGCCCAGCCTTCACCGGCACCGAGCACATCACCATAGCTAAAACCACCGCAGGCAGCCAGCAGGTGAAAATCTTTCAGTGTTACCCGTCCGGCCAGCAAATCACTCATGTGCACATCATGGGCAGCAAAGCCGGCACGTGTGAATGCGGCGGCCATTTCCTGCTGTCCGTTTACGCCCTGTTCACGCAGAATAGCCACTTTAGGCTGCTCACCACGATGAATATAGGGCAAAGCAATATCTTCGGCAGGGTTAAAGCTTAATTCGGCAAATAATCCGGCTAAGCGTTCCTGTTCCAGTAAGGCAAATTCACTGTCGGCACAGTACGGATTATCGCGTAAGCGTTGCATGTGATAACTGGTTTCACTCCAGCTCTTTTGCAGGTCTACCCGATTTTCATTGAGTAGAACCGTGTTGCCGTGATGTACCATTAACCGGTCGGTGGTGTTGATGTGGCCAAGAATATGCAGCGTATCAGCCAAGCCGGCCGCAGCAAAGGCAGCCTGAATACCGGCAACATCTGCATTGTGTACCTGAATCACGGCACCGAGCTCTTCAGTAAAGAGGCTACGCACAGCCGCATCCTGTAGCTTCTGGTTGTGGCTGTGCTGGTTGGTTTGCTGGATAAGTGAGGCGATGTTAATGGTTACGCCTATATGAGCGGCAAACATCATTTCTGCCAGTGTCACCACCAGACCACCGTCGCTGCGATCATGATACGCCAGAATTTTCTGTGCGCGGATTAATGATTGTATGAGCAGGAAAAAATCAGCCAGTAGTGCTGGTGTATTTACATCAGGTGCACGGCCGCTGAGGTTTTTCCATACCTGTTGCAGGGCACTGCCACCCATGCGGCTACAGCCCTGTCCAAGGTCGATGGCCAGCAGGGTAGTGTCCGCGATATTCTGTAATTCAGGCGTAACGGTATGACAAACATTGTTTACCGGGGCAAAAGCAGTGATAACCGCAGATAATGGTGACACCACTCTTTTTTCTTCGCCGGTATCATGCCAGATTGTTTGCATTGACAAGGAATCTTTGCCAACGGGAATACTTAGTTGCAATTTCTGGCATAGCTCAGATACCGCTTCTACTGTTTCATACAAACGTGCATCTTCACCAGCAAAACCACAGGCAGCCATCCAGTTGGCAGAAAGTTTAATCTTACTGAGTGTGCCGATGTCGGCAGCGGCGATGTTGGTTAATGCCTCGCCAACGGCCATGCGTCCAGATGCTGCGCCGGAAAATAATGCCAGAGGTGATTTTTCGCCCATACTCATGGCTTCACCAAGCAGGGTATTAAAGCCCATTTTGGTAACCGCGACGTCTGCCACCGGTGTCTGGAAACGTCCAACCATTTGGTCACGGTGGGTAAGGCCGCCAACACTGCGGTCACCAATGGTAATCAGAAACTGCTTGCTGGCTACTGTTGGCAGACGTAATACCCGGTAAAGACTTTCACGAATGTCCAGTTTGCTGCCATCAAAGGGCGCGATTTCTTCGTTAACGGTATAGTCGGTACGGGTAACTTTGGGTGGCTTGCCCAGTAATACGTCCAGTGGGATATCCACCGGATTGTTGTTAAACAAATCATCACGCAGCTGTAATTGTCCGTCGTCTGTAGCGGTACCAACCACAGCAAATGGACAGCGTTCACGCTGGCAAATGGCCTGAAAGATTTCCAGATTTTCTGGCAGTATGGCTAATACATAGCGTTCCTGCGCTTCATTACACCAGATTTGCAGCGGATTGAGGCCATGTTCTTCCAGTGGTATCTGACGTAACTGAAATACAGCCCCACGGCCGGCATCGTTTACCAGTTCCGGAAAGGCATTGGATAAACCACCAGCACCGACATCATGAATGGAAATAATTGGGTTGTCTGTACCCAGTTGCCAGCAGCGATCGATAACTTCCTGGGCACGACGCTCAATTTCTGGATTACCGCGTTGTACTGAGTCAAAATCTAGATCGGCATGATTGGTTCCGGTACTCATGCTGGATGCAGCTCCTCCACCCAGACCGATGAGCAAGCCGGGGCCGCCGAGCTGAATGAGTAATGCACCGGCAGGGATATTGTCCTTGAAAACCTGCTGTGCCTGAATATTACCGAGTCCGCCGGCTATCATGATGGGTTTATGAAAGCCACGCATGGTACCGCTGAATAATTCTTCAAAGGTGCGGAAATAACCGAGAAGATTGGGACGGCCAAATTCATTATTAAAAGCTGCACTGCCAATCGGGCCGTCCAGCATGATATCCAGTGCACTGCTGATGTGTGCTGGTTTGCCATACTGATTACGGGTAGCTGTATATTGTTCCCACGGCTGGATAAATTCGGGTATGGAAAGATTGGAAACGCTGAAACCACTTAGACCCGCTTTAGGGCGCGCTCCTTTGCCTGTTGCGCCTTCATCGCGGATTTCACCTCCGGAGCCGGTAGCCGCACCGGCAAAAGGTGCAATTGCAGTAGGGTGATTATGAGTTTCCACTTTCATCAGAATATGGGTTTCTTCTGTATTAAACCGATATTGCTGTTGTTGATTAGCCTGTGGGTAGAAGCGTTCAATACTGGCGCCGGCAATAATGGAAGAATTGTCTTTATAAGCTACCAGTGTGCCTTCGGGATGAGCCTGATGGGTGGCGCGAATCATGCCAAACAGGGAATCGGGTTTGGCTTCATCATCAATGATAAATTTGGCATTAAAAATCTTGTGGCGGCAATGTTCGGAGTTTGCCTGAGCAAACATCATCAGTTCTACATCTGTAGGATTGCGTTGTAGCTGCTGATAATTTTCCACCAGATAGTCTATCTCATCTGCGGATAATGCCAGTCCCATTTGCCGGTTTGCAGTTTCCAGCGCGCATTTGCCTTCTGCCAGTATATCAATACAGGTAAAACTCTGCGCTGCTGTGGCGTGAAACAGTTGTGCCGCATCTGCAACAGAAGCAAGTACGCTTTCAGTCATGCGGTCATGCAATATTACCTGCCAGCTATCCTGTTCCTGCTGACTGAGCGGGCGGGAAAAGGAATACAGAATACCGCGTTCGATGCGTTCAATTGCAGTAAGGCCACAATTGTGAGCAATATTGGTGGCTTTGGAAGCCCAGGGCGAAATGGTTCCCAAACGTGGGATAACCAGTAGCTGGGTACCAGGCAAGGTATTGCAGTTTAGGTGCGTGGCACGCAATAGTTCAAGTAGTTTTTGCTGATTGTCTGAATTGAGTGCAGTTGCTGAAGCCACAAAATAGCGAAATTCGCTATTTATCTGAATGTTGCAGTCCAGTTGCAGTTTTGCAGCCTGCTGTAACAATTTTTCAATACGAAAGGGGGAAAGTGCGGCCTCGCCGCATAGTGACAGTACAACTGACATGATGAGGGTAGCTCACTTTGGTAGTGGGTTTGGGCTGAGGCGCAATTTTACGCGAAAACTAGGCGCTATGCTTGATTTTATGTTATTGGGTAGGAGTGGTTTGAGTTTCAGATAAGGATATGGTAGTTTTTAATTGTGTGGATACAGTAAAAAGGGAAGCGCTGGTATGAAAAAGATTGAAGCAATCATTAAACCGTTCAAGCTGGATGATGTACGTGAGGCCTTGTCTGATGTAGGTTTTAGCGGAATGACTGTATCTGAGGTCAAAGGTTTTGGACGTCAGAAAGGGCATACTGAAATTTATCGTGGTGCTGAATATGCGGTAGATTTTTTACCCAAGGTAAAAATCGAACTGGTATTGCCAGACGAGAGAGTAGAGCAGGCAATTGAGGTTATTGTGGCTGCTGCTCACTCTGGCAAAATCGGCGATGGTAAAATTTTTGTATTACCGGTGGAAGAGGCGGTGCGCATTCGTACCGGCGAGCAGAATGAGGCGGCAATTTAAACGCAGGCCAGATTAATACCATACCGTCTGAACTCAACTACAACAGAATACTTTAATGTATCAATCAGTTGTATTCAGACGGTTTTTCTGTGTCTATAAAATATCAGTGCCGTTTTTGGTCAGGGCGATGCCACAGCCCCAGCATCGTCACGGTGGCGATAAAAAACTTGAGTAAATCAAAACCGGCAAATGGCAGATAGCCCAGTTGCAGGGCTTGATAGATATCAGTGTGCAGATAGAGAGCCAGATAAACAACTCCAAAGACAAATATAATCTGGTGAGCAAGGGCAAAGGCACACAGTCCGCTAAGAAAATGCCGGTCGTAACCTCTTTCGGCCGCTATGCCTGCTATATAGGCACTGACAACAAATCCATACAGATAACCGGCTGAAGCCGATGTCAGGACATTTATCCCGCCATGGCCACCGGCAAAAAAAGGCAGGCCGCAAGCCCCCAGTATTAGATACTCAAGCATGGCCAATACGGCAAGTCTGCGCCCCAGACCGGCGCCAATCAGTAAAACAGCCAGAGATTGCAGGGATAAAGGCACAGGTTGCAGGGGAATGCTGATATTGGCTGATAAGGCCATTATCAGTGCTGCGGCTGTAGTTGCCAGTAATTTGCGCTGCCACTGGACTAAAGAACAGTATTGCAGCAGATAAGGCTGAAAGGTACGGGATAATGTGGAATTCATGGAAAGCCTTAAACAGAATAAAAATCAGGTGAAAAGACACACGGCAGGCAAATAAAAAAGCGGCCGTGGCCGCTTGAATATTGGGTTACAGTACGTAACGAGCTAAGTCTTCACGCTCGGCAATATCCTGCAATCGCGCATCTACATAGGCTGCATCTATGGCTATATCACCGGCAGGAGCTTCGAAAGAAACTTCTTCAAGCAGTTTTTCCATCACTGTATGCAAGCGGCGTGCGCCAATATTTTCAGTTTTTTCATTAACCTGAAATGCAATTTCGGCAATACGGGCGATACCGTCATCAGTAAATTGCAGATTTACGTCATCAGTAGCCAGTAGGGCAGCATATTGCTCGGTTAGATTGGCATGTGTGGTGGTGAGGATGGCTTTGAAGTCGTCCACACTCAGATTATCCAGCTCAACCCGGATAGGGAAGCGTCCCTGTAATTCGGGTATCAGGTCACTCGGACGATTGAGATGGAATGCGCCAGAGGCGATAAACAGGATATGGTCAGTTTTAATCATGCCATACTTGGTTTGCACTGTTGTGCCTTCAACCAGTGGTAACAGATCACGTTGCACACCCTGACGCGACACATCACCACCATGACGGTTGCTATCAGTAGCGATTTTGTCGATTTCATCCAGAAATACAATACCGTTTTGCTCAACCGCTTTGATAGCCTGCTCGCGTAATTCTTCTTCACTTACCAGTTTGGCTGCCTCTTCATCCAGTAACAGTTTCATGGCAGCGCTTACTTTCATTTTCTGCGCTTTGGTTTTACCCTGTCCCATGCTGCTGAACATGTCCTGTAACTGATTGGTAAAGTCTTCCATTCCCGGAGGGCCCATTACTGACATGGCTGGAGAAGGAGAAGCGGCGACTTCGATTTCAATTTCTTTATCATCCAGTTCGCCTTTACGTAGCATTTGGCGGAATTTTTGCCGGGTGTGGTTTTCCGGTTGTGCTTCCTGCGGTTCGCCAGCAAAACCTACGCTGCGTGGTGGCGGCAGCAGGGCATCCAGAATGCGGTTTTCCGCCGCATCCTGTGCACGGTCGCGATTTTTGGCGATTGTCTGGCTGCGGATGTTTTTCAGCGCAATTTCAATCAGGTCGCGAATAATGCTGTCCACATCGCGGCCAACATAGCCCACTTCGGTAAATTTAGTGGCTTCTATCTTGATAAACGGCGCATTGGCCAGACGAGCGAGGCGGCGCGCAATCTCAGTTTTACCCACGCCGGTAGGGCCAATCATCAGAATGTTTTTCGGGACAATTTCACTTTGTAATGGTTCGGCAACACGACTGCGGCGATAACGGTTTCTCAGTGCTACTGCTACCGCACGTTTGGCCTGAGTTTGGCCGATAATGTGTTTATCCAGTTCATGAACGATTTCGCTCGGGGTCATTACTGCTGTACTCATCTTGTTCCAATCTTGAGGTTTGACCGTTATTGACAATTTAAATTAACCAACCAAGGTAATTACAAGGTTTCGATAGTATGGCTCTGATTGGTATAAATGCAGATATCACCGGCGATTTCCAGTGATTTTTTAACTACCACAGCTGGTTCCAGTTCGGTGTTTTCCATTAGTGCGCGGGCGGCAGACTGGGCAAATGCACCACCGGAACCAATGGCGGCAATACTTTGTTCTGGTTCAAGTACATCGCCGTTACCGGTAATCACCAGTGTATTTTTTTTGTCAGCCACAATTAACATTGCCTCCAGACGACGCAGCGCGCGGTCAGTACGCCATTCCTTGGCCAGCTCAATCGCTGCCAGCATCAGTTTACCCTGATGTTTTTGCAATTTGCTTTCAAATAGTTCAATCAGGGTGAATGCATCGGCAGTACCACCGGCAAAGCCGGCCAGAACCTGATTGTTATACAGTTTACGCACTTTGCGTGCGGTGCCTTTAATAATGGTATTCCCCAATGTCACTTGACCATCGCCACCGATGGCGACGTTTTCGCCGCGCCGAACGGAAATAATGGTGGTGCCGTCGAATTGTTGCATGTCTCGTGATCCTTTGTTGACCAACAGCCACAATAACTGTCGGAAAAAAATAACTGCCTTTAAATAAGGGCAGTCTGGCTGGCTTTCAAGTTTATATGCCGTTTATTCAGCGGGGATATTGTATGCTGATGAATGTAACTAACTAAGGTATATCATATTTTTAGAATGGCTGCTTTATTTATATAAAAAAACGACAACCTGAAAGGTTGCCGTTTTTCAAACACGGTTACTTATTTTTTTGTTTTTTTGTGCTTGTATACTTTTTTAGTGGTAACGGTTTTGGTGGTTTTAACAGTTTTGGTTTTCGCAGGAGCAGTTGCTACTGTACCATTTGTACCATTATCTACGACGCAATTCTGGGTAACAATTTGCGGAACAATTCTTTCCTGACCATTAACAACCTGTTTGCTAGGTTGCACCAGACCTAAAGCATCTACTTGATCTACAGTGTCGCTGGTAGCAATAGCTGTTTTCCAGGTGATGCCTTCAGGAGAAACGAAAGTATTGTAGTTAACGTCGCGGGCATCACGCATCATTACCGGAGACAGTTTGCCTTGATAATTTACCTGAGCTGCCACTACGTTCTGGCCTTGCAAGCCATACATTACACGTAAGCTGTTTCTGGCGTTGCCGGTACCACACAGGTAAGATACTTCTTTACGTCCGTCAATCTGTACATCAGCAGCAGTAGCTGCTGTGGTTGTAGTAGTTGTGGTTGACTGGGTGACAGGTGCCTTGTGATGAGATTTAGATGCACAGCCAGTCAGAGCAAGCATTAACATTACAGCAGGGACAAGAACTTTTTTCATGACAACTCCTTCAAGCATTTATGAATAAATTTTTAGATAACATAAACCATCATACTTGGCTTAGGTAAAGATGCAATGGATGTATCTTATTCTTTTTTATCTAATGTTGGTTAGTATTAAAAATATCCAATAAACGTTATTGTTATTGTATGAAGAATGCCGGGATAGAAATTTCCGCACAACGTGATGTTTAAATACAATATTTGCTTTATCGATTAAACATTTGCACGTAATGGTCATTATTTTTTGTACATTAAATTTTCAAAATTTAACTTTGTTTGACTTGGTGTCTGTACCACGCTTCTGTCGTCCAGATTAAATGCAGTCAGGCTGCCGCCCCATAATGCACCAGTGTCCACGCAGACAACATTATTTGTCTCATACAGACCCAATGCCGACCAGTGACCAAATAAAATAGTTTTATCTGTATTCTGTCGGTCTGGAGCCTCAAACCATGGTAAATGATGTGCCGGCATATCATTAAGTGTGCCTTTATAGTCAAAATCCATGGCACCATTATCGGTGAGCGCACGCATCCGTGTGAAGCTGTTGGTGATGAAACGCAGTCTTTCATCGCCACTTAGGTTGTTGTTCCATTGATCGGGTTTATTACCGTACATGTGGGCAAAGAACTGTTGCGGTGTATTCTGTAAGACGGTTTCCACTTCCTGTGCCAGCAATTGTGCCTGTGTACATGTCCATTCTGGCCAGATACCTGCATGCACCAGTACATAATCTGCCTGCCGGCGGTATAAAGGTTGCTGGCGTAACCAATCAATTAATTCTTTTCTGTCGGGCGCATTGAGAATGTCGCTGATTGTGTCCGCACGTTTGAGTTTGCCATAGCCGTAATGCAGCGCCAGTAAATGCAAATCATGGTTGCCCAGAATAGTTTGCATACAGCCATCATGCTGTTTAACCAGACGCAAAGTAGCCAGTGACTGGGGGCCACGATTGACCAGATCACCAGTAAGCCATAAAGTATCGGTACCGGGATTAAAGTCCAGTTTCGTCAGCAGACTCTGAAATTCTGCCAGACATCCCTGTATATCACCAATTACGTATTGCGCCATATCCAACCTCCCAGCCATTCAGGAACAAACAGCCATTTTGACTGCCTGTCCTGAATTTGTCTGCTTACTTGTCTAGAACCAGAACACCTTCTGCTTCAACCTGCACACCTTTGGGTAAGGCAGAAACTTCAACAGCGGCACGGGCAGGGTATGGAGCAGTAAAGTATTGCGCCATAATCTCATTAAAGGTAGCAAAATTGCTTAAGTCGGTTAAATAAGCGTTTACTTTCACCAGATCATTCAGGCTGCCGCCAGCAGCTTCTGCAACTGCCTGAAGGTTTTTAAATACTTGGTGTGCCTGTTCTGCAAAACCACCCTCTACTACCTGCATGGTTTCGGCTACTAGTGGAATCTGGCCGGACAGGTATACGGTGTTGCCAGCGCGTACAGCCTGAGAATAAGCGCCGATGGCGGCTGGTGCTTTATCAGTATGAATAATATTTTTACTCATGTTGCTACTCCTTTGCATTAAAGAAAAAAAGGATTATCAAATAATCAGGTTTTTAAAAATAAAGCCAGTAAATCATTCAGAAAACTGCGTCCCAGTGGCGTGGGGCGTAAATACACTGGATTTGCATCCAGTAAGCCGTGTTCAACTGCCTGAGTAATGGCATGCTGTATCGAAGCCAGTGGCAGGCCGGTACGTTCACTAAACCATGCACTGGGCACGCCAGCAGTCAGTCGCAGGACATTCAGCATAAATTCAAACGGCAAATCCTGTGCCGATATCTGTTGACGGGTAATTGCACGTTGCGGTTGCTGTTGCATGGCCTGCAAATAGTCTTTTGGATGCCGGCTGCGGGTTGTACG
Organism: Snodgrassella alvi; assembly: GCF_002777425.1. Lineage (GTDB taxonomy): Bacteria > Pseudomonadota > Gammaproteobacteria > Burkholderiales > Neisseriaceae > Snodgrassella > Snodgrassella alvi_B. The sequence goes on along the minus strand of NZ_MDVC01000115.1, from coordinate 62,914 downwards.
CTCGATTGCCTGAGCAGTAGATATTTTACCATGAGCACCAGCACCAATACCGATATAGTCACCAAATTGCCAGTAGTTCAGATTATGCTGACATTCCTGTTGTGGCTGGGCAAAAGCTGAAGTTTCGTAGTGAGTGAATCCGGCCTGATGTAATGCTGTATGCACGGTTTCTTCGATATCAGCGATATGGTCATCGTCTGGCAATTGTGGCGGAGGAGTATGGGCGAACGGTGTATTTGGTTCCAGTGTAAGCTGATAGGCACTAATATGCTGTACGCCGGTTGCAATGGCTATACGAATATCCTCCTGTGCCTGTGTGACTGTTTGTCCAGGCAAGGCATACATTAAATCTATATTCACTTTAGGAAATAAAGTTAAACCGGATTCAATTGCACTTAGCGCTTCATCACGGTTGTGAATACGTCCCAGAGTTGCCAGTTTGTCGTCGGCAAAACTTTGCACGCCGATTGAAAGGCGGTTAATGCCCGCTGCCGCAAAAGCAGCAAAACGATTGCGTTCGAATGTGCCCGGATTGGCTTCCAGCGTGATTTCCGCTGCTGGCAACAAATTAACCCGCGCACGAATACCACTTAACAGCTTCTCAAAAGCTGCGGCCGAAAGCAGGCTAGGGGTACCGCCGCCAATAAAAATCGTATGCACTGGCCTGCCCCAGAAATAGGGCAGTTCCGTTTCTAGATCGGTTAATAAGGCAGCAATATAGGCCTGTTCATCCAACTCCTGTTTCAACTGATGCGAATTGAAATCGCAATACGGACATTTACGCACACACCATGGAATATGAATGTACAGCGATAATGGCGGTAAACTGGACAGATGTGGAGAGTGACTCTGTGGTGTTTGTAATGAGACAGAAAACTCAGGCATTAGAATTCAGGCCATATTGTTGCTGGAGTTTTGCCATGAGAATATGCAGAGCCTGCGCTCGGTGGCTGATGCGGTTTTTTTCTTCATGGCTCATTTGTGCTGCGGTTAATTTCTGCTCAGGTAAGTAGAAATGCGGATCATAGCCAAAACCATTATTTCCGGCAGCAGATGACTGCCACAGACCCGGCCAGTTTGCTTCGGCAATCAGTGGCTGTGGGTCGTCTGGATGGCGAACCAGTACCAGTACGCATACGTAAAATACGCTTTTGTCACTATTTTGACGCAGCTGGGCATCCAGTTTGGCATTATTAGCGGCGTCGGATTTTGGTTCTGTACCTGCATAGCGAGCAGAATGTACACCGGGAGCACCATGCAGGGCATTAGCACAAATACCGGAATCATCGGCCAATGCTGGTAAACTGCTATGGCGGCTGGCATGTCGAGCTTTAGCCAGTGCATTTTCTACAAAGGTCACGTAGGGTTCTGGGCATTCGGTGATGTTGAAAACCGATTGAGGTATGATTTCTATGTTCAATGATTTAAACAAACGGCTGAATTCAGCCAGTTTTCCCTGATTATTACTGGCAAGAACAATTTTATTCATGATTAATATCGTTAGAAGATAAGGCCTGATACATTTGCTGGCAGGCACGTTCGCGTAGCGTAAATGCCAGCGCTGCAAACTGTCCCAGCGCACTGACAAAAGCAAGTAAACAGCAAATTATCGCAATAGTGTGCTGTTGATGCACCCAATAATAACAGCCTAATATCACCCAGCCAATAAACATAAAGGTACATGACGCTAGGATGAGTAATAAAAGTTTGAGTTTAGTCATATTGGTATGCTCAAAAATAAATGGTATGGCTTGAAGCCGGCTACAGTAATCAGGTTAATCACTATAGTTTATAGCAGATTATGGTTTTTAGAATGAAATAGAATATAAAATGAATTAATCATTAGTTATCATCCGGATTTAAATAAGATACAGCATCTTCAATTCAATATACTCATTCGTATTTTCAGATGTAAAAATTTATTTTTTCCAAGCGATGTAAAATCTGTAGTGCTGTCTGATGTCTGTTTTTTATTCTGGCTCATTTTGACTATTTTGATGGTTAATGGCATTTCAGCAATTGAAATAATCAAACCAATAATAAAACATGTTGTACTATAAGCAGAAAGCTGTTGTTCATTTCGATATAGTAAAAAACCGATATTGATGGATGCTATAAATAGTAATGATGTAACAATGTGGATAATAATCAGTTTTTACATTAGTGTTGTTCCCTTTAAGAAGAAGGCTATTAATGAAGATCAGTTTTGTAATATTTTCACTATTTTACAATAAAACTTTAATCAATATCTATTCTTTAGCTATGAATGAATTTTTGCTTGCAGCTGCTGGTGATTAATTTGAATTCCGGCTGATTTTAATTAGCTTAATCGTAAATGGTGTTATTATTATCAATCCAATGGCAGCAATGATAAAACAGCAAATACTGTACCACAAAGGATAACGTATATCGGCAAAGAAAATGGTACCCATAACGAGAGTGGTAATCACCGTCATTGCTAGAAAACAATAATTTATAATCAGTTTTTTCATATTTGGCATTTTAATATCAGTATTTAAAGTTTGTATCAACCGTTTATTTGCATCCCGAACATATATATCAAGTATCGGGTTATAAATGCTAAAAATAATATTTTAACCCGAAAAATATTCATACTGGCCAGAAAACATTTGATTGTGATGCTAAAAATAATCAAAGCTGATTGATCCTACAACCATGCTTTATACTATTAAATATCTAAATATTATCTGAATTTCAATTTACCAGAGCAAATTCGGATAAATAAGATTTTACTGAATTTGTACAGTTATATCAGTTATTTTTATTTCAGTGTATTGAGTCGCCATTTTAGGTAGCGGGGATGATAACCAGAGTCAGATTATTAATATATTGCTGGTAGAGTGTGCAGTGTTCTGAGTGACGGTGTTCACGGACTATTTTCACGATCAATTGTATTGCGGCATGAGGTAAACATGGTTTTTGCTGCTTATTTGCTATAAATGATTGATATTATCAGTATTGTTATGATATTGGATATGTGCCTGATTGTTGAGTATGGAAAAATAAAAGCCTGCATAAGCAGGCTTTTATATTAACGTAATTGCTGATCCAGTTGCTGAATCCATTTTCTGGCATCTTTGCCAGTGTAGGGCGTACCATCTTCATTGGCCAGACTGACACGTGTACCACCCTCTGTCAGTGGCTGCGCCAATACAATTAAACGCGGTTGCTGTTTGAGCTGTTGTTGCTCAGCTTTCTTGCTGCGTCCAAACATGCGGCTAAACAGTCCCGGTTTTTTATTGGAAACAGAGGAGGCTTCAGCAGCTGCTACTTCAACCAGATAAGCGTATTGGTTGCGATTTTCACCGATGACATTCAGGCCAACACGATCCAGAGCCAGGGCAACACGGCGCCAGTTGCGCTCTTGCGAACCTAGCAGATAAACACTGTTACCATCCAGCTTTGCCAGTGCATTTTCATTCGGATCCTGCTTCTGGGCGGCTATCTGCTGTTGTACCTGTTTGGCATCCGCGCCCAGATATTGCATGAAACGTGCTAAGAATGCTGCTTCCAGCTCAGGTTCGTTCGGACGGGGCTGCCATGCAGTACTGTCCCCATCCTTGCTGGTATAAACTTCTTTCATACCTTTCTGGCTGAAGAATACATCTGTACCGCCCTTGCTGTTGCGTTCCAGGCGGATAGTAAACATATCACGCTCACCGCTGGAATAAATGCCACCCAGACCCACTTTTTCAAAAATGCCGCGAATGGCATCTGAAGGTACTTTGGCACGGTTTTCTGCCCAGTTGGTTTGCATTAAGCCAATTGCTGGTTCTTCACGCTCAATAGTAAAACCCTGTTCCTGCCAGAAGGCCTTCAACAGTGGCCATAATTCAGCAGCCTGTTTATTGTCAATGGTCAGCCAGCGGATGCTACCATCACGTTGAAAGTGAATATCCGGTACTTGAGTCAGCACCTGAGTATTGGTACTGGTTTGGTATTTGCTGGCAGGCTTGTTCAAATCGCTGGCACGTACCGCACCATTAATCAGTGAACTGCCCGGAGCACTGAAACGATTACCTTGATTCGGGTCAGTCAGGTCTGGTGGTACATCCAGCTGGACAATTTTTTTATTGTTTGACTGATAATCCAGTTTGGGCAGGTTGTCTTTTTTGCTGGCACAAGCGGCAAGGCTGGCTGCCAGCAAGGTCAGAACAACGGTTTTACTTATATTCATATCGGCCACTTTCTGTGTGCATTATTATGGCAATGTTGGCTTGTGTTCAGATTAATCCAGCTTCCTGCATAGCGGCCAGTATCGTAGCCTGTCCGGTAGGAGACAGTTCGATAATTGGCAGGCGGCAAACCGGGTTGATTTTACCCAGTTTGGATAAGGCCCATTTGGTTGGTGCCGGGCTCGGTTCACAGAAAAGATCACCGTGCAGGCGCTGTAATTTGTCATTTAAAATACGTGCGCTGGCAATATCCCCACGTAAGGCTGCATGACACATGTCAGCAAACATTTTGGGAGCAACATTGGCAGTAACACTGATAACACCATGGCCACCGCATAAAAGGAATGCCATGGCTGTAGGATCATCACCGGAATATACCGCAAAATCTTCAGGTACATGTTTAAACAGATAGCATGCGCGGCTAATATTACCAGTGGCTTCTTTAATACCCACAATATTATCGATTTCTGCTAGCCGTAAAGCGGTATCTGGTTGCATATCGGCAACAGTACGGCCGGGTACATTGTACAGAATCATGGGAATACTGGTGGCTTCAGCAATGGTTTTGAAATGGCGGTATATACCTTCCTGATTGGGCTTGTTGTAGTAAGGTACTACTGACAATGTCATATCTGCACCAGCCTGCTGTGCTTCCTGAGCCAGATAAATCGCTTCATGCGTATTGTTGGCACCAGCGCCTGCAATCACTTTAACGCGTCCGGCTACATGTTCTACAGCAGTTTTAATCACCGTCAGGTGTTCATCAACACTAAGTGTAGCTGATTCACCAGTAGTTCCTACAGCGACAATAGCGTCGGTACCAGATTCGATGTGCCAGTCAATAAGCTGTTTGTACTGTTCATAATCAATACTACCATCTGCATGCATAGGCGTTACGATGGCAACTAGGCTGCCTGTCAACATAATTCTACCCTTTACAGGTGAGCTGAAAATGTGATGATTGTAGCGTATTTTTCCCTTTCGTGGAAAATAGCCTGTTATCGAATTATTTTTGATAAAAGTGGTTTTGTTGTGTTAAAGATTTTATTGCTCAATAGTTTGCTCTGGATTAAATATTCCTGCTTCGCTTAAAATACGCTGCTTTATATTCATTTAACACATGCATAAAGCAAATAAGGAAGGATGACATGACCGATAATTCCTCTGTTCGTACACATAATGAACACTCTGATCTGGTCTATGGTCTGGAGGAAAAGCCTCCTGTTTTTAATGGTTTGCTCAGTGCATTAACCCATTTACTTGCTCTTTTTGTGCCAATGGTGGCTCCTGCTCTGGTGGTTGGCGGTGCTCTGAAACTGCCTGCAGACATGACTGCCTATTTGGTGTCTATGTCCATGGTTGCCTCAGGTGTGGGCACATATATTCAGGTACACCGTTTTGGCGTCATTGGTTCGGGGCTGTTATCAATTCAATCAGTTAATTTTTCTTTTGTTACCGTGATGATTGCGCTTGGATTGGGCATGAAAGAGAACGGGATGAATGAAAATGCCATGATTTCTACTTTGCTGGGCGTCTCTTTTGTAGGCGCCTTTTTAGTAATTGGTGCATCATGGTTATTGCCTTTTCTGAAAAAAATCATCACGCCCACAGTAAGCGGGGTGGTGGTTTTGATGATAGGTCTGAGTCTGATTCATGTTGGCATTACCGATTTTGGCGGCGGCCTCACAGCCAAAGCTAATCATACCTTCGGGTCATGGTCGAATCTGGCATTATCTACGTTTGTGCTATTCATTGTACTGTTATTTAACTGTTTCAAGAATGCATGGTGGCGCATGGCTGGTATTGCAGTAGGGTTGATATCTGGTTATGTAATTGCCATTTTTATGGGTATTGTTGATTTTTCCAATTTACATGATTTGCCACTGTTTACTATTCCGATTCCATTCAAATATGGTTTTGCTTTTGACTGGCATGCATTTATGGTAGCCAGTACTATTTATTTATTAAGTGTATTTGAAGCAGTTGGAGATTTAACTGCCACAGCCATGATTTCCAATCAGCCGGTAGACGGACCTTCTTATACAAGTCGCTTGCGTGGTGGGGTAATGGCTGATGGTCTGGTTTCAGTGATTGCTACAGCTCTGGGATCTTTGCCATTAACTACATTTGCCCAGAATAATGGTGTGATTCAAATGACTGGTGTTGCTTCGCGACATGTCGGGAAATATATTGCAGTGATTTTGATCATCCTTGGGTTATTTCCTTGGGTGGGAGCTGTTTTCACTACTATTCCCAGCCCGGTTCTTGGTGGAGTGATGGTAGTTATGTTCGGGCTGATTGTGACAGCCGGTATACGAATTATTATTACTGCTGGTATACGTCGCCGTGAAGCGGTTATCTGTGCAACCTCACTGGGTCTTGGGCTGGGAGTAGCGTTTGAACCGGAAGTTTTTGCTCAGTTACCCATTCTGTTTCAGAATCCGATTTGTATGGGCGGAATTGTGGCAATTATCTTGAATTTGCTGCTGCCACATGATAAAAGCGAACCTGCGGTATATTTAAGTGATGATATTCCGCATTAATTAATACGCGATAAACAAGACTAGCTAAATTTTTCGGCAGTCTTATATATTAGCCCTGTATTGAATGCTCTTAGCACATTCGTTAAGAGATTAAATATAGGGCTAATTCTATATTTGAAATAAATCTTATTAAGCTGCTTGAGGTTGTATCTCAAAGTAAACTGGGATTTGAATGATTTCGTGTTGTTCTCAAGATAGTACGTCAAAGCTTTTTGCTGAATAATAAAGAATTTATATAATGATATTTATTTTTTCTTTGTCAGCAGATTTTCTCCATCGATAGGATGTAAACGTGCAAATATCCAGCTTGAGAGTAGGGTAAATACACCCAGAATAACAAATGTGAGACGAAAAGCTGTAGTGATATTGTGATTTATAAAGCTGGCGCGACTGAAATTTTGTAATAGTAAGGCACCAATTGCTATGCCGAAGCTCAGTGCTAGCTGCTGGTTAACTGCCATCAGGCTGGTACCACTGCTAACTTGGTTGGGGCGTAAATCAGCCAGTGTAATGGTATTCATACCGGTAAACTGTAATGAATTACATGCACCCAGAATACACAAGTGTAATAGAATCAGCCATTGTGGTGTACTGGGGCTAATAAAAGCCAGTGATATTATCAATATACCAATAATACGAGTGTTCCAGGCCAATGTATCACGATAGCCAAAGTGATTCATTAATGGCTTTAGAAATGGTTTGGCAAATATGGCCGCCAAAGCCAGTGGCATTAGTAGCCAGCCTGAGGTGACTGCGTCATAGTTAAAAGCGACCTGAAATAATAATGGTAATAATAATGGTAATGCACTCATACCCAGACGGCTGACCAGATTACCAGCCAGCCCCAGACGAAAAGTGCGTACCAGAATGAGATGCGGTGGATACAATGCACGATTGTTCTGGCGTGCATGTGCCAAATAGGCAATTAGTGCTCCGATGCCTGCGAGAGCCATCATGGAGCCAAAAAGCATATTATTGGCATGTGACATGGTTTCAAAGGTCAGAGTCATGCAAAAAGCTGATGCGGAGAACAGAAAAAAGCCTAAACCATCAAAATAATTGGCCGGGCGGTTAAAACTGGGCATGATGTACCAGGTAACCAGCAATCCCAGCAGGCCGATGGGTACGTTCAGTAGAAAAATCCAGTGCCAGCTGGTATATACCACAAGATAACCACCAATAATCGGCCCGAGTACCGGTCCGATAAGTGCTGGCATAATGGCATAGTTCATGACTGTTATTAGTTTGGAGCGGTCGTAAGCCTGCATCATGGTTAAACGGGCTACTGGTGTAAGCATGGCTCCACCCAATCCCTGAATAATTCTGGCCAGTACCAGTAGAGCCAGATTATTACTGGCTGCACACAGGACGGATCCGATAACAAATATAACCATGGAACCCATAAACAGTTTACGGGTGCCTAATTTGTCGGACAGAAATCCAGACAAAGGCATCATAATGGCCAATGTCAGTGCATAAGCAATAATAGCCGATTGCATGTTTAGTGGAGATTGCCCCAGATCTGTGGCCATTGATGGCAGGGCAGTGTTCAGGATGGTTGCATCCAATTGCTGCATAAAGATGGCTATTGCCAATAATAAAGGCAAAAAGCGTGATGGTTTACTGTTATTAATGGTAGCCATAATTGTTATTTATTAATGATGGTTTGATTTATTATAACAGAATCATGTTTAGCTTTGATTCATTGGTATAAATACATAGATTGTGACGTATTGTATAAGTACTTCATAAATTAATAATAATAAGTTAATAGAAATGATTTCTGGATTGAACACGCTTTTTACTCTTGAGAGAATCAGCTTGGATGAAGTTAAGTGCATTATCTGAAATATATTGAGAATTACTTAATGTTTTTCGAATTCTTTTAATATTTTAGAGTTTCCTCAATCTATCTTGAAAACAATTGGCTGTTCATTTGTTCTTGTGAACTTTTATGGGTGAGAAGTTTACAACCTGATTTTAAATAGGGGGACATTGTTTTTGATTGAAGTGTCGCTGGTTTTTCAGATTAGAATAATGTTTTATTTGAAAATTTTAAAAATAGACTGAGTTTATTTTTTATGAATAAATAGATAATAGTATATTTTTGGCAATTAAAATGCCTTTTAATTTGGAATTATATTGTAAAAGTTAAAATTCTCTGATTTGGTTTATCTGGTTTCCAGATAAAGGCTTATATATAAAACAACCCGTGTGCCCTTAGTAGGGTTACACGGGTTGGTATAAGCTAGGGAAATTACATGCGCATTGTATCTACAACGTCAATCATAAATTCCATATCTTCTTTTGATAATTCAGCGAAGCCTTCTGGAAAGCCTAAGGCTTTGACAACATTGGCACCATCAGGGTCATCTGCCATTTTGCACAGTATTTCTTGTAGTGGTTCAGCTTTTGCAGCAACGTCTGGGTGATATAACATCACATGTGAAACTTCATTAATCCGGCTTTTCAGCAGCACTTTCAACTGATTTTTGGTAACTGAGTTAAAGCTTTCATATACATCTGCCTGAACAATCCCAATTTTAGCATGATGGCGAATGACACCGGAAGCTACCATGAGGAAGTTGTCTTTGCGTTTGATGATGATTTCATCATCGCTAAGATTGGCTGGTTCCAACAGGCGTAAACCAATAAAGTTTGCATCTTCATTGTTAGAAAGTGCTAATTCTACATTGCCTTTCAGATCTTCAATGGCATTGATATCTGAGTCGGCAGCAGTAACAATCACGATTTCATCTGATTTGTTTTTTGGTTTTACCAGTGGCAAATATCCTTGTTCACGAACGTAGTTACCGGCTGAAAAAGGATTCACGAAAAGCATGGATACTTTTTCTTTTTCCTGCTGTGCTTTTACTTCATCAAATGAAGGGGGCATAAGCAGGGAAATGTTCTGGTCGCTTTTCTTTTGCAGGTAGTTGTTGAGCAAATACCAAGTGCTGAACTGATCAGGTAGATAATCGGGTACAACCATTAAACTCAGCATATTATTTTCCTTCCTGTTCGTTTTTCAGCATTTCTGCATACTTGGCGGTCATTTCGTTAATCCGTTCACGGCTTGGTTTGCGGCGGATTGAGCTGTAGCCAATTACTTTGCCTTGACGTAAATTTGGAATTACAGTGGCGTATACCCAATAGTGGCCGCCGTCTTTGCGCAGATTTTTTACGTAACCATACCAGCGTTCGCCTCTTTGCAGAGTAGCCCACATGTCGGCAAATGGTGCTTTTGGCATTTCGGGATGGCGTAACAGGCAATGTGGTGCACCAATGATTTCATCACGGGCCCAGCCGCTGATATCAACAAATACGTCATTTGCATGAGTAATGATGCCATTAAGATCAGTGCGAGATACAATCAGAGCGCCATCCGGATAGGGGAATTCCTCATTGGTTACATAAACAGTTGATTCTCCATCTTGATGATAGTGTTTGATTTTGTGCTCAGAAGATTCGCTTTCTGGCTTTGGCTGAATCCAACGACTCATATCCATATTAATTTGTCCTTCAATTTTGGTTTAATCTGAATAATAAAGGATGAGTGTACTTAACGAGATGCATTTCAGAGTTTTTTTGTAAAATTACAGCAGCCAAAGTTATTTCTGGTCTTATACATTAATCGCTACTATAAACTTCTGAATTTCCATGTAATTGGGATGAAATAATATTTACCCAATTTATAGATATGCGATGTTTTCATTAAAAACTTTTATAAACACTTAAACGCCCTTTCATGCAGTTGAGTCAGCTTTCGTCTTTTTCAGGTTTATCTGACATAAATCCGGCCAGATTTTTACATAGAATCTGGGATAACGGCAATACTGGACTATCTGGTCTGATTTATACAGTATTGTATACTTATTGCAAAATTATTTATAAAATAAATAATTACAATGATGCATGAGCGGGAATTTAAATGGCACAGTACATTTCTGATTAAGCAAACTAATTGTTAATCAAAATGATCAGCCAGTTCTTTCAATGCTCGTTTAGCTTCAAACAGAATCAAACCTAATTTGGCTTCATGAGTGGTAGTAATGGTTAACAGGATGGCTTCAGATGCTTGAAACAGCAACATGTAACCTTTATCGGTATGAATAATAGTATTATCCAGAGTGCCTTTCAAAACTTCTTTTGCAGAACGGTTACCCAAAGACAGTAATGCGGCTGCCATGGCACCAATACGGTCTTCATCCATGCCGCTCTGTAATGCAGAAGCGATTGGCAGACCATCTGTTGAAATAACGGCTGAAGAAGTAATGTCGGGAGTACTGTTCAGTGTTTTCAACACACCTTCAATAAAATCATATTTCATGAAAATTCCTCTAAAAATTGACTATAACCCTGTCAATTATAGAGAGGGGCGAGTTTTTTTGCAAAAGAATGTTATTAAATTTTATTAATTATCTTTATTTATATTTTCTATATTTATTTATGTTATTTTATTTTTATTGATCTGATACTTTTATAGCGCAAAATTTAAGTTAACTATTACTTTCGTTAGTCATATATTTTTAGGGAAACAATTAATTATAGCATTATGAAAAACGGATTATGGAGGATAAAATTACTTTATTAGAGATTTCTTGATATTAATCAAGTTACAAAATTTAGACTAGGGTAGATAAGTGTAAGTGTTGAGGTTAATTAACCTTAACTGCTATTAGTATGATTAAATGTTAAGGGTGGGAAATAGGTTTGGATAGGCTACACTAATTCATACAACTTTTTTTAGGGGTAAGGTAAACTTAACTCTAAAAAGAAAAGATGATGAATCAAGAAAAATGTGCACGATGGATCTTTAGTGCTGATTTCAAATCGCAAATAGTCAAACTTTATCAGCAGGGGAAATCGCGCAGTGAATTGGTCAAAGCGGTTCATTTAAGATTAAAGATAACTGTACCTCAAAAAATGAACTAATTGTGTTACGAAAAGAGCTTAAGCCGCTACGAATGGAAAACGATATCCTAAAGCAAACTGCACTGATCATGTCATGGGACGAAAATCAAAACCCTGAGAGCAAACCAGCATCGTTATAATGAACGGCATTATGTCGCTGCTTAGGGCTACATGGACGGTATGTCTATTATCGGAGCAAAGCAACTAAACAGAAAGCAGTGGCCGATTACACTGATAAAATATTGACTATTTTTAATCGCAGCTACCAATTATATGGAACCAGACGAATTCGTTAAGCAATGGCGCCGCAACAGCTAATCATTTACAACGTTAGTTTGATGTAGGTACCAAACGACAGATTGTAGTGGCAGACTTAACCTATATTCGTGTTAACCATCGCTAGAATTATTTATATGCATTACTGAATTTATCTAATCGACAGATTGCCGGTTATAGTATCAGTCAACATAAAACGGCAGATTTAGTGATGTCTGCATTAAGCCAGATTAAGCAACCATTGTCATCATTAAATCTATTTCATTCGGATAGAGGAAAGGAGTTTGATATTTAATTACTAGATAAGGGTTTCAATACATTTGATATTGAACGCTCGCTGAGTAAAAAAGATGCTCGTATGACAGTGCGGTGTCGGCAGCAATATTTTAAAGTATTAAAACTGAGTTTGATAAAGGGGAAAAATTCATGACAATTAGGTAATCATAACGAACCTTTTCGGCTTATGTTTATTGGTACAATCACAAACGGTTACATTCATTGTTGAGCTATTTAGCTCCCGTGGGATTTAACAAACTAGCACCTTTTAATTTTGTTGTTTGAATGTGTGTTGCCATTCCAGCTTATGCAGACAAATAAGGCTGAAGGTTAGAGAAAATGGGGTTGATACTGCATAATTAGACAGGTTGTTATTAGATAACAACCTGTAGTAAATAAAAATTACTGTATTTTAAAATTAATAGGCTATTTAAAAATTTTTGCGTTATCAAGGTTACATTTGTGTGTTGTTGTTTGAATCAAATATCGGTTTCTACTTTGTCTCCTTCTGCTTCCATCCAGACGCGTCGGGATGCTGCTTCACCTTTACCCATTAATTTGACGAATATATTCTGGGTTTCGCTATTGTCTTCATCTGGAATATGAACTTGCAGCAGGCAGCGGGTACCCGGACTCATGGTAGTATCTTTAAGCTGATCCGGGTTCATTTCACCCAGGCCTTTAAACCGGCTGATGCTGTAAGCACTTTCTTTAACTTTTTCTGATTGTAGCCGTTCCAGAATGCTATCAAGCTCTGTCTGATCCTGAGCATAAAGTTTTCTTGCTGGTTTGTTTTTTCCCTGAGCATTCACATCTACACGAAAAAGCGGCGGTTGAGCCACATAGATATGACCGGCTTCGATCAGGCGCGGAAAATGGGTATAAAAAAGGGTGAGTAACAGAACCTGTATATGAGCACCATCCACATCTGCATCGGATAATATGGCAATCTTACCGTAACGCAGACCGGATAAATCAGGATTATCGTTTTTGCCATGCGGATCTACCCCAATGGCGACTGAGATGTCGTGAATTTCAGCGTTACCAAATAATTGATCACGATGGATTTCGAAGCTGTTTAAGACTTTACCGCGTAAGGGGAGGATGGCCTGAGTATTTTTGTCGCGTGCCAGTTTGGCTGAACCACCGGCAGAATCACCCTCGACCAGAAAGAGTTCATTTTCGCGAATATCTTCACTTTCGCAATCAGTGAGTTTACCTGGTAAAACGGCTACGCCTGAACCTTTTTTCTTTTCTATTTTTTTGGTTGAGCGCATACGTGCCTGAGCTTGACGAATGGCCAGTTCGGCTATTTTTTTACCAGTATCGATATTCTGGTTTAACCATAATTCCAATGGATCACTGCACATGGTGGCAACCAGTTTGAGCGCATCGCGACTAGTTAGTTTATCTTTTGTCTGTCCCTGAAATTGCGGGTCTAGCAGTCGGGCTGAAAGGACAAAGGCTACTCGTGAGAAAACATCATCTGACTGCAATTTTACGCCGCGCGGCAGCAGGTTGTGATGGTTAATAAAATTGTTTACGGCATGAAAAACAGCCTGTTTTAGGCCGGCTTCGTGAGTGCCACCAACGGCAGTAGGAATCAGGTTAACGTAACTTTCACTTGGTGCATGGCCTTCTTCTACCCATGTTAGTGCATAGGCTGCACCTTCGCCCCGATTAAAATCGGTTTCATGATTGGCGTTTAAATAGTTTTCGCTGGCAAAAATCGGGGTTGCAGTTTGGGTGTCAGCCAGTAAATCAAGTAAATAGCTTTTCAGGCCATTTGGGTAATGCCAGTTTTGTGTGTGTGCTTCATCAGTGTTGTTGTGATAGCGGGTAAGGGTGACGCTGACTCCCGGCAATAAAACTGCTTTGGCACGTAATGAGCGTTCAAGTTCGGCCAGATTGTATTGTGGGTTATCAAAGTACTGTCCGTCTGGCCAGATACGAACTTCTGTGCCACTGTCTTTATTCGCACATTTGCCAATTATGGATAGTGGCTGAATAACATCGCCTCCTGCAAAGGCAATATGATAAATTTTTCCGCTTCTTTTAACGGTAACTTCCAGACGTGAGGACAGGGCATTGGTAACAGAAACACCAACACCATGTAAACCACCTGAAAAGGCATAGGCACCATCGCCACTTTTTTTATTGAATTTACCGCCGGCATGTAGTTGGGTAAATACTAGTTCAACTACGGGTACATTTTCGGTTGGATGTAATCCGGTAGGAATGCCGCGGCCATTGTCTTTGACGGTAACAGAACCATCCTGATTCAGGGTAACGTCAATGTTTTGTGCGTAGCCACCTAATGCTTCATCAGCCGCATTGTCAATTACTTCCTGAATAATATGGGTAGGACTTTCCGTTCTGGTATACATTCCGGGACGTTCTTTAACTGGTGCCAGACCTTTGAGAACGGTAACGCTGGATTCATCGTATGTTATGGATTTGCTCATAGTTTTATTTTTAGACATGTATCAATGGCAATATAAAACAAATTACCGTAAAAAGATTATTTTTTCGGTAATTTGTTTCTGATTTATACTGTAGAAAGGAAATATGGTAAAGAGTTGATTACTGATATTTATTCAGCCAGTGAATATTTATCATCATGATTCTGGCGGGTTTGAACAAAATCAGCCCAGCTTGGCAGTTCATGCAAAAAGCGTGACAATTCATGCAATGCATTCAGATAGACGCTACGTTTGAATTCAATAACTTCGTCTACTGGTGCCCAGTACTGATGCCAGCGCCACGCATCAAATTCCGGATGATGGGTAGCGCGCAGATGAACATCGCTTTCCCGCCCAGTCAGACGCAGCAGATACCATATCTGTTTCTGTCCTTTATAAGAACCTCGCCATTCGCGTTTAATCCAATGCGTAGGTACATCATAACGTAGCCAGTCACGTGTACGTCCGATTATTTTGACGTGATGTGGTAACAAGCCTACTTCTTCCATCAGCTCGCGATACATGGCCGCTTCCGGGCTTTCGCCTGGCTTGATGCCTCCCTGCGGAAACTGCCAGGAATGTTCGTGTACCCGTTTGCCCCAAAAAACCTCGTTACGGTCGTTGGTGATGATGATCCCGACATTGGGGCGATAACCTTCTCTGTCTAACATGGTAGTTCGCCCAATAAATAAATCGAATTTTCGCACAAATTGGGTTGTGAGACCAGTAAGGATTAAATTGGAGGGGTGTCAGCTAAGTTATATTTTATATAGTTATGAAATATTTATACTGTTATTTTTTTGTATTAAATGAATTGGAATCAATCTATCAGCTGATATTAAGACTGGTATATATACCGTACCAAGCAGGTGGTGATGATTAAGCTTGTTTTAACTGTTGATAAACAGTATTTATCTAAAAAATAAAGCCATATCTGGTTGGATATGGCTTTATTTTGTTTAATCTAATCAGTTTTAGGAATGAATAGGTTCGAGATTGTGAATGGTTTTCTCGTTTTCAGGAATCTGCTCTTTACCATTTTCTGGTTGGGCATGCTGATAAAAGGCGGCACGTTTAGCAGCCTGAAAAATTTGTAGTCTACGACGGTGTTGCATAATTAAATCCTTTCTCGCTTGTCGGTGTTGTGCACCAACTGTTGTCATTTATAGCTTGTGTACAGCTTGTACTGATGATTAATAATGTAAATCAGTTGTCTGTACAGTTATTGTTTTTAACATGATTATTTATTTGTTCACTAACAATATATAAGATATAGCAGACTTTTGCAAGGCAGTAATTTTTGGCTGCCTTTAAGGGTGAAATGTAATTGATTGCCGAGAACACGGCTGATTTGCGGAAAGATCAGGCAGCAGTGGCTGCCTGATCACTGTAATGATAAGAGTAGAAAATTAAGGCTTAGGCTGGCTGTTGCCGGTACGTCTGTTTTGCTGGTTGCTGCTGCGATGACGGGAACGGTTTGGCTGCTGCTCGCCATTCTGACGCCGGTTTGCACCCCAGTTGCCATTTTTGCTTTGGTTACCAAATGAACGGCGTCCTTTGCCTGCTGTTTTGCCAGAACGTTTGCGGGTAGGCTCCATGCCGGTGACAGTATGTTCTGGCAGTTTACGGTTCAGATACCGTTCAATTTTGTGTACTTTGATGTACTCGTTCACTTCGGCAAAGGAAATGGCCAAACCAGTACGTCCTGCGCGGCCAGTACGGCCGATGCGGTGCACATAGTCTTCAGCCTGTTTGGGCAAATCATAGTTAATTACGTGGGTAATGGTTGGTACGTCAATACCACGGGCAGCAACATCAGTAGCCACCAGAATTTTAATTCGCCCTTTACGTAAATCCATCAGTGTACGGTTACGCCAGCCCTGAGGCATGTCGCCATGCAGACAGTTGGCAGAAAACCCTTTTTCATACAGCTCATCAGCCAGTTGTTCAGACATAGCTTTGGTGGCGGTAAAGATAACAACCTGATCAATGCTAGTGTCGCGTAAAAGATGATCAAGCAGCCGGTTTTTATGTCGTGTGTCATCACAATAAAGCAGCTGTTCATCAATTTTGCCCTGTTTTTCTTCGCGGGCAATATCAATTTTCTGTGGCTGATGGGTTAGTTTCTGTGCCAGTTTGCCAACCATGCCATCCCATGTGGCTGAGAACAACAGGGTTTGACGTTCAGCAGGAGTGGCGGCAACAATGGTTTCTATGTCGTCTATGAAGCCCATATCAAGCATGCGGTCTGCTTCATCCAGAATCAGTACCTCCAGACGGCTGAAGTCAATTCGACCCTGACGCATGTGATCCATTAATCGTCCCGGTGTAGCAACAATCAGGTCAATCGGGCGAGACAATGCACGGATTTGCTGGCCAAAAGCAGTACCGCCCACCAGTGTAACTGTGCGTAGCCATGGCATGTTTTTACCATAAATCTGAGCATTTTTTTCTACCTGTTGTGCCAGTTCACGTGTAGGTGTTAAAACCAGTGCCCGAGGGCCTTTGCCTGATTTTTCACTGCGTTTGAGCAGTTTTTGTAAGGTAGGTAACAGAAAGGCGGCGGTTTTACCAGAACCAGTCTGAGCAGAAACCATTAAATCCTGATTATCCAGAACGGCGGGAATGGATTCCAGTTGTACGGGAGTTGGATTTTCATAACCGGCAGCGGTAAGTGCGGTAGTGAGTTGTTTGTCTAAGTGTAAATCTGAAAAAGACAATGTCATGATTTTCCTTTGGTTAAACGACCAACCAAATGTGATAATCTAGTTTGTAAAAGATAAATTAGATTATGGGAAACAGTTGCTAGCTTAAGCCAAATAGAAAAATAATCAAAGATAGCAATTGGTTGTCGTAAGCGTGTGTGTTTGGGTATTTTATACATCGGCGACAACCAAGCAACGGATGCATTTCTGCAGATGTTGGTATACGGCGTTACATAATATGGTGATATTGAGTACGCCGTGTTTAATTAGGTTGCTAACGATGGCTTCAAATTATTCGATTGATTATAAGTTATATCGTTTTGTTAGGCAACTTGGTACATGGGGTATATGTGACGAATACTCTGGGGTATTAGATGGTTTTTTCCGTTACAATGTGGCTGTTAGCGTGATTATGGCAGTTATGTAAAGTTTTATTTATGAGTGATGATCTAGGTGCATTTGCCAACCGTCTTGGCAAAAATATTAAACATTTGCGTAAATGGGCACAGCGTCAGGGACTGGAAGCGTGGCGTATGTACGACCGTGATGTGCCGCAATATCCCTTTGCTGTGGACATCTATGCGGATCAGGTTCATTTGCAGGAGTACGATACGGGTTGGCTGATGCATAAGTCGGAATATGAAGATTGGCTGACGGGGGTTATGGACGCAATTGTATTTGTAACTGGTTTGCCCAGAGAACATATTCATTTGAAAAGGCGCCAGCGTCAGAAAGGTAAGGAACAGTATGAAAAAACCGGTGCTGATGGCACGGATTTTGTGATTCATGAGTATGGGCGGGCTTTTTGGGTAAATCTGGATAAATATCTGGATACAGGTTTGTTCCTTGATCATCGCAATACGCGCCAAAAAATAGGTTGTATGGCTGCGGGCAAACGTTTTCTGAATCTTTTCGCATATACTGGCAGTTTTTCGGTATATGCAGGCACTGGTGGCGCTTTGTCAAGTGAAACAGTTGATTTGTCTAATACTTACCTGCAATGGGCTCGGCGTAATTTTGAGCTGAACGGGCTGGATATGGGGGCACATCAGATTGTGCGGGCTGATGTATTTCAATATTTGCAGATGGCTGCTGAAGAAAGAAAGCAATTTGATTTGATTGTGATGGATCCGCCAAGTTTTTCCAATAGTAAGAAAATGTTGGATATTCTTGATATTCAGCGTGATCAGGAAAAGCTGATAGATGGTGCTATGCGTTTGTTATCACCGCAGGGAATTTTGTTTTTTTCGAATAATCTGCGCAGCTTTACGCTGAATCCTGCTCTGGAGCAGCGTTATCAGGTAAGTAATATTTCCAGAAAAACGGTACCGGAAGATTTTCGTAATGCGCGTATTCATCAATGCTGGGAGATGCAGAAACGTTAGCTGGTAAAGTTTGTTTTAGGAGACAGTGATGGTTGGAAAGGCTCAAATAGTACATGTTGCAGGTGTATTAGGTATGCTGTGCTTACTCGTGACAGTTGCTGATGCTGCTGTGATTTATCATGCAGGGCATGGTGAACGCGATATTATTGTTGATTTACCTGTTTCATCTACCACTACCATTAATAAAACTGTGCGCATTGATGCACCGGCAGGAGCAACGGTTATTTACACGGATACGCCAGTTTATCCCGCTGTACCGTCTTATCCGACTGTTTTACCTTATCCTCCGGTTTATCCGGTGTCTCCCAGTATCAGCTTGCGTCCGGTAGGTCATGTTTGCTTGCGCAATGATGGCATTTCTTCTGCCTGGCAGTCAGTTATGCTTGATTCCTGTTCCAGTGGCGAAATCAGTGAAGCTATGTATTTCCATCAGGGACAGGTATGGCTGAACAGTCGCTGTCTGGCAGTGAAAAATAATGCTGTGGGAACGGTTACTTGTGCGCTTAACAGGGAAAATAACTGGCTATTGACTGGCCGGCAGTTACGTGACCGTAACAGTAATTTGTGTGTGGATGGCGCACAAGGACGTTTGCAGTTACAGCCTTGCCGGGACGTAACCACTCAACAATTTCATTAATGCAGTTAATAGGTTTTGATGAATATTTTTTATAAGCTGTATAGTTATATTTTATTTGTTTATTCTGATTTTGATAATAATTTGTTTTATATAAGACAATTAAAATTATTCTGACTGGATACAGTTTTAAATATATTGGCAATTTTTGTAATAATCTATTTATTTATGTTAATATTATATTTGCTAATATCATTCGTGAGTTTGCCCGATTTTATTGTTGGAATTGATAAATGCAACAGTTAAATTTATTGATGCTAAACAAGTTTGTGCTGGCTGCTGTGCACACCTGTGTAGTTGAGTAAGTGTTGATTTTGACGGAGTGCTTTCTGATTATTAGTATGATTTATAAGGTAAAAAAATTGTTGGTATATTTTGAGGCGTTTGATTTACACCAGATAACTATATCAGCAGAAATATTTGACTTAAGCTAATATTGTTTATAATTCTAGGTAAGGTAACTGTTTATCGTTATGTCTTTCTCTTCTTCCTGTATTCTGCCGCCAGCAATGCTAGGTATTCTGGGTGGTGGGCAACTGGGTGCAATGTTTACTGTTGCTGCCAAAACAATGGGTTATCAGGTAACGGTTTTGGATCCTGATCCGAATGCACCAGCGGTTCAGTATGCTGATGTGCATTTATGTGCGGCTTTTGATGATGTTGTTGCCTTGCAGAATATGGCCAGATGTGCGGCAGTGACGACTGAATTTGAAAATGTAAGTGCCGATTCAATGCGCTGGCTGGCACAATATACTGAGGTGTCACCATCTGGTGATTGTGTGGCTATTGCACAGGACAGGCAGCGGGAGAAAGACTGGATTACTAAGGCCGGACTGGCTACTGTGCCGTTTGCGGTTATTTGTGCTGAGTCTGATATTGATAGTCATCTGGAAGAGTTATTGCCTGGAATTCTGAAAACGGCCACTCTGGGTTATGATGGAAAAGGGCAGATAGAAGTAGGTACTATTGAAGAGTTGCGCGCCGCTTTTACACGATTGCAGAATGTGCGTTGTGTGTTGGAAAAAAAGGTGGATTTGCGTGCGGAAATATCTGTTGTTGTCGCGCGTTTGAATGAACAGCAAACCGTATGTTTTCCACCGGCAGAAAATCAGCATGAAAATGGTATTCTGGCCTATTCATTAGTACCAGCCAGATTACCACAGTCTGTATTGCAGCAGGCTGAACACATGGCTGTAAAATTGGCTCATGCCATGGATTATAAAGGAGTTCTGGCAGTTGAGATGTTTATTGTGGGCAGTGAAATGCAATTACTTGTCAATGAAATCGCACCCCGACCGCACAACTCTGGGCATTACACTTTAGATGCCTGTATTTCTGACCAGTTTCAACAGCAGGTACGGCTAATGTGTGGTTTGCCGCCGGCCGCTACTGATTTATTACAGGCTTGCTGTATGGCCAATATTCTGGGAGATGTCTGGCCGGCAGACAGGGAACCGGACTGGTGTACCGTGCTGAATCACAATACCGCCTGTTTACATCTGTATGGCAAAAAACAGGTACGGCCGGGTCGCAAGATGGGACATTTTACTGTTCTGGCCGAAGATTCTGACCAGGCATGGCAAACGGCACGGTCTCTTCATCTTCATCTATACAATGATGCTCAAAATTTTTGCTCAACTGCACTAAATGTATCTTGTTGATATGGGCAAAAAGATATTACTTTGAAATTGATGGGCACAAAATTGTCTCCGCTACTAAGGTTTTCAAATGGTTGGATATTGCTAGGGTATGTATTACCGATGGCTTTGGCATGTGCAGGTATTGCCGGATTACCCATATCAATGGCGCTGACCGGTGTTATGTGCGCATTGTTGTGCAGTGTGCTTTTCTGTGGCCGAGAGAAGATATTGCTGACACCATCGCCGTTTTCAGCACTAATGCTCATGGCATCGGTGGCCTATTATGCCGGTGCAGTAACGGAGCGGGTTGCTGTGGCCAGTATGCTGACTTTGTTTACTGGTGTCTGGTTATTATTACTGGCTATGGTATTACCCAGGCATTGTCTGAGCTGGATTCCTCGTCCGGTGTGGCATGGTATTGGTGCTGGTATTGTTCTGACTTTGGTGGTTATGCTGGTGCCGATTATTCTTGGTGTTTCTGCCAATAGTAGTTCATGGCTGGAACAATGGGAACTTCTGGTCAACTGGCAAAGATGGAACTGGCCAAGTATGGTTCTGGCCGGCTTAACTCTTGCCTTGTTGGTGCTGTGGAGAACCAAATCTCAGCCCAAGGTTTTGTGGGTACTGCTGCTGGTGTGGATTCTCAGTCATATATGGCCGTTTTCATTTATCGGGATTGCTACGCCTGTTCAGCAAAGCTGGCAACTCTGGCCTTTATTTCATCTGATGCATGCTGACTGGCCATTGCTGATTTTTTTAAGTGCCACGATAGCGCTGTTAATCTATGTGGAGGTTTGTCAGTATTTACCCGATCAGTTTCGGCGTGGTATTGGCATTGCTGGCTTGTCCAATATACTGGCTGCAATGACTGGCGGTATGGTAGTCAGTGTGGGGTATGTGGCTGATCGGTCAGTGAAAATCAGGGTTAATACCCTGATGACAACGCTATTACTGCTGGCACTGATTTATTGCTGGTCATGGTGGCCTTGTGTGCCTTTACCTGTGCTTGCGGTTATTGCGCTATATATAATTTGTGTACAGATTAGCTGGGGTGAATTGCGTTTATATTATCGACAGTGGGATGATTTGTTGTGGCTGTGTGCTTCGGCCATTCTGATTATTCTGTTTGGTATATATGCTGGTTTATGGCTGGTTATTTCGCTGGGATTGATAGTGATGTGCTGGCATTCGCTCCGTATGTACGCCTGGCCTGTATTATTGCCCGAAGTTCAGATTATGGCGCAGGAAGCTGTTATTATTTTACCTCAGGTTTTGCTGTTTGCTAATGCCTGTATGCTATTACAGCGCAGCCGCGATCTGGTTAATACATTGAATGTACAAAAGGTGTATCTGGATGTGAGCGCTGGCTGCTGTGCGGATGTCACTGTGTTTGTTCATTTACAGGCTCTGGCTCGTGAATTACATCAGCAGGATAAAATGTTGTTTGTATGTGGCTTGAGCGAGAAGGCATGTTTGGCGCTCATAGCGAAGAAGCTGGATTATTTGTTGCCTGAGCAGTTTAGTACTCGTGATGCTGAATCTTTATTGATATGTCAAAAGTATATGAGTGAGTCTCTGGTGGCATAAGATATTCTGTTTATTGTTGCTGAAGCTGGTAGTCAGGTATGATTACTTTATACTGAATATTTACTGTATTTGGCTGGGAGGGAGAAATGAATAAATTCTGGAGTGAGAAAACTAATTGCTTACAGCCTTACGTACCTGGAGAGCAGCCTAAACTAACCAATCTGGTTAAGCTGAATACCAACGAAAATCCATTTCCGCCATCGCCTATGGTTCTTACTGCGATGCGGGATGCAATTAATGATGATTTGCGTTTATACCCGGATCCGAGTGCGGATAACTTAAAGCAGACAATTGCTGATTATTACGGTTTGCACAAACAGCAGGTTTTTGTGGGTAATGGTTCAGATGAAGTGCTGGCACAGGCATTTGCTGCTTTTTTTCAGGGTAAACAGCAGTTATTGTTGCCGGATATCAGCTATAGTTTTTATCCGGTATATTGTCAGTTATATGATGTTGAAGCTTGTTATGTGCCTCTGAATGAGCATTTTTCCCTGAATCCTGCTGATTATTGTGGTGCTCGGGCGGGGGTGATTTTTCCAAATCCGAATGCGCCGACTGGTTGTATTTTACCGCTGGTTCAGGTTGAGCAGATATTGCAGGCCAATTCTGACTGTGTGGTACTGGTAGATGAGGCTTATATTGATTTTGGTGGAGAATCTGCCGTTAGGCTGATTAATGATTATCCTAATCTGCTGGTGGTGCAGACGCTGTCTAAATCCCGTTCGCTGGCAGGAATGCGGATTGGTCTGGCAATGGGACATGCTGATTTGATTGAGGGGCTGGAGCGGGTTAAGAACAGTTTTAATTCCTATCCGCTTGACCGGGTAGCACAGGCTGCTGCTATTGCAGCATTCACTGATGATGACTATTTCCGTCTTACTTGTGCCAAGGTGATTAAAAATCGTATCTGGCTAACTGAACAGTTGCAGCGACTGGAGTTTGAGGTTTTGCCTTCTGAAGCCAATTTTGTATTTGCACGCCATGGTAGCAAAGAAGCAGCACAGATTGCCGCCTTCTTGCGGTTGCATGGTGTGGTAGTACGTCATTTTCAGCAGGAACGAATCAGTAATTTTCTGCGCATCAGTGTTGGAACGCAGGAACAACAACAACGGCTAATTGCGGTACTGGAGGAAATGCTTGCGCAATAAGCTGGATTTTAGCAGCTATTACCGTCTGGATAACGATAGTTGATATGGGTGGGCAAAAGCAGTTTATTGTGTCTGTTCTGGTATGAATGATTGGCAGAGCTCATAATCATCTGCCAGTAATTCAAACTGGAAATGCTGATTGGATTTGACAAATATTTTTTTATCTTTTGTTACAAATATAGCGCCCATATCTTTGTGTTTTTCCAGTTCATTCAGCCCTTGTCTGACGCCAAAACCATACAGAATGGTTGAATAAATATCCCCCGTTAATGAATTATCTGAAATGATGGTTACACTTTGCAGTTCATTATCCAGTGGATAGCCGGTGAACGGGTCGATAATGTGGTGATAAAGCTGTTCATTAAGCATAAAATAACGCTCGTAAATCCCAGAAGTAACCACAGATTTGTCCTGCACGTGCAGTATACCGAGTAAGCTGTCTGCTTTGGCAAAAGGGCGTTTCAAACCGATATGCCAGTGCTGGTTGGGAGTAAGCGGTGAGCAGCCAATGGTTAATACATTGCCGCCACAATTGATGATAGCCTGATGAATGCCATATTGAGCCAATACTAGTCTGGTAATATCGGCAATATAGCCTTTGGCAATGGCTCCTAAATCAATTTCCATGCCGGCTTTGGCCAGATACACTGTATATTTTGCCTGATCCAGCTCGATCAGATGCGGATTAGTCAGGGTTAATCGGTGTGCTATTTCTTTTGCCGGAGGAATACTGTGTCCATTAAAGCCGATTTTCCATAGCTTGACTATCGGGCCGATGGCAAAGTTAAAGCAACTGTGCGGCAGCAGGCTGGCTGCTTTAGCCTGTCGGATTAAATCAAATACCAGTTTACTTACTGCTACCGGTTGTTTGCCGGCAGCATGGTTAATGCTCATCACTTCTGAATGGTCACGGTTGACCGTTAAACGTGTTTCCAGTGCCTGAATGGTATTGAAAACTGCTGCTACTGCCTGCTGATTTTCGACAAACAGTTGCAGGGAAACAGTTGTTCCCATGAGCTGTTGGCTATAGGTGTAACATGAACCAGACATGGTGATGAGCTATGTGTTAATAGTTAATGGTTTTTAGCATAAGCGGCAGCCTGATCGCCAGCCTGAATACCAAAGATAATGATATCGGCAATGGCATTGCCACCTATGCGGTTGCCACCATGCACACCACCAGCTACTTCACCTGCGGCATAGGCACCTTTAATAACCTGTGCTTGGGTATCCAGTACTTCGGTGTTGGTATTGATGGTTACACCGCCCATGGTATGGTGAATGCCCGGGGCAATCTGGATGGCATAAAAGGATGGCTGATTTAATGGATGGCGCATGCCGGTAGTACGCCCGAAATCTTCATCATGTTGTTGTTCTACAAAACGGTTGTAGCATTCTACAGTGTTAGCAAGATTCTCGGCATTGATGTTCAGTTTATCGGCCAGTTCTGCCAGTGAGGTGGCCTGTACTGCCAGTCCTTTGCCGATATAAGTTTCTGCTGCCTTGTTTTCGGCTCGAATTTGTTCATCAAACAGTATGTAAGCATAATGTTCAGGCAGGTCAATAATGCTGTTGGAAACTTTGTCACGCGTATCCATTTCATTGACAAAGCGTTTACCGTACTGCGATACCAGAATGGCACCACCGCCGCGAATGGATTCTGAAATCAGATAGGCTGTATTTTGTTCTACTGTGGGGTGTATCTGTATTTCATTCATGTCGACAGTGCCGGCACCGATTTTCTGTAACAGTGCAATGCCTGAACCTGTCGCACCTTTATGGTTGGTGGTGACAAAATTAGCTAAATCAGGCCGGTAATGTGTAACCATCTGTGCATTGGCACCAAAGCCGCCGGTTGCGACAATGACTGTTTTGGTGCTGATGCGTTGTTCATTGCCTTCTTCATCGCACACCATTACTGCATTGATGCGGCCATCTTTCATTTCAATATCGGTAACAGAGGTATCGAGCATTACTTCAATGCCACGATCATTGATGTTCTTCAACAGGCCGCTAATCAGATAACCACCAACGGCTGCACCACTATCTGGGCGATGGGTGCGGTCTACACTCATGCCGCCGGTAGTAGTTAAATTATTTAACTGAATTCCTTTTTCATCCAGCCAGTCTATCGCTGCCGGAGCGTGTTCGACAAAGTAGTGCAATAATTGCGGGTTGTTTTTGTTTTTACCGCCTTTAAGCGTTTCATTATAGAACCATTCTTTATGGTCGATAATCCCTGCCTGTTGCTGGAAACGGCTTTCCGCTGCATTCATGCCGGCTGAGGCTTTGTTGGTATTACCACCGGTAACCGGCATTTTTTCAATGATGATAACTGAAGCACCTTTATCATGTGCTTCAATGGCTGCGGCCAGACCGGCGCCACCACTACCCACTACAACAACATCACATGATTTGTCATCAGCATCGCCACCTTCGACGATGGTGGCCACTTTATAAGAAGTAGATATGGCTTTGGTAACTGCTTTTTTAAATGCATCACATTGTGAAGTAGCACCGCTGATTGCATCTACATAAGGGCTGTTAGCGGCCAGAATACGCTCTTTGATTTCATTAAAATTACGAATAGAAACG
The DNA here is from genome assembly GCF_002777425.1 of Snodgrassella alvi. Classification (GTDB taxonomy): domain Bacteria; phylum Pseudomonadota; class Gammaproteobacteria; order Burkholderiales; family Neisseriaceae; genus Snodgrassella; species Snodgrassella alvi_B. The sequence goes on along the minus strand of NZ_MDVC01000115.1, from coordinate 36,553 downwards.
TGATCCAGTTGTTCGGTATTGACCAGTGACAGGTCTTTAATAAAGTCCTGCCCCAGTTCAACATTGATAACGAATTTATTGTCGAAATCGTCACTAACGGTTTGCTGATAAGTGCCGGCATGGAATTTTTTCGTATTGATTTCGCGTACCATGCTGTGAATAAGGGGAAAACGCCATAATGGTTCTGGTATGCACAGATTAGCCCGCTGGTCGCTATTCATGGATAGCTGTAAATCATTTTGGTTCTGAATACGCTCAGCCCAGTCTGGATAAGCTACACAGGCTCTTCCGGCTGCAACCAGATCATAGCCATGTGCCATTGCTGTTTCTGCATCGGCCTTATTCACGACATTACCCACGCCGATAACCGGTATTTTGGCCAGTGTGGCAGAACGCAGCTGCATGTATTTGTCAATTAATGGGGTTTCATCGCTGCTGTCAATAATGGATGGGCGTAATGTGGCCGCCATGGAAAAATGGACATAGTCTAAACCGGCCTGAGCCAGTTTATCTAGCAGGAATAGGGAATCGTCAAAAGTAATACCCGGCACTTCCAGTTCTTCCGGTGAGAACCGGTAACCGATAATAAATTCGCTAGTGGCATGTTTCTGTGCCATCTGCCGGCTGATTTCCAGTACGGCCAGCGGGAAGCGGGTACGGTTTTCGCGGCTGCCACCCCATTTGTCCTGCCGCTGATTGGCATGAGGAGAGAAAAATTGCTGAATCAGATAGGTGTTGGCTCCGTGAATTTCAATACCATCAAAACCTGCGGCAATTGCACGTCGTGCCGCTTCGCCAAATTTACCAATCATGTCTTCAACTTCGCCAGCTGTCATGGCTACCGGTACGGTTGCATTCGGCCGTGGAATAGCGATGGCACTGGGGCCTACAGGTGTCTGGCCGCCGATTAGCCGAGGCTCTACCATACGCCCGCCATGATAGATTTGTATAACTGCTTTGGAGCCGCGTTCTTTTATGGCTGCGGCCAAGAGACTCAGCCCTTCAATGCAGTCATCGTTGTGAATACCTATTGCACCGGGAAAAGCTGGTCCCAGTGCATCTACATAGCCGCATTCAACAATTACTGTGCCTATACTGCCAGAACGCTCTCGATAGTAATCAATCAGGTTATCAGTGACGGTACCATCATAAAAACCACAGCAGGTAGTCATGGGCGCCATCACCAGACGGTTTTTCAGTACAACACCGTTGGGTAAGGTAAGCGGATTAAAAAGGGGAGAAGATGGATTATTCATATTCAATGCCAATTAATCAGAACTTGGTATAAAAAAATATGCGCATGGTAGCGTAAAACCTGAGGGGTTATCTATTGAATAAAAGGCATAAATATAACAATGGCATGTATTTAATTTATTGTATTGATACGTGTCAAATTTAGCTGGTTAAATCTGGTAAAGTAGTAGTTTATAAAATGAATATATTTTTGCGGCTATTGTTATATATGTCTTTCTGCAAGTTTATTGCCAGCATTAAATTTCTGGTCAGGACAGCAGGTGTGTCCTGCATGATATTGCACTGGAAATAGGAATTTTCTGATATCTGGCTATGCATGGGCGATTTCTGGCAGAATAAAATAATTAAGAATAGTGCTGCTACATATAAGGGTAGCAGTATTTGTTTTAAGTTTGCTGCTATCGATATAAATATTAAAAGTATATTAATTTCATGTGTTTATATAATCTTGTTGGCTGTATTAAGATAATTTTCACCATACGCAGACAGATTGAGTTTATTTTATTAACAAATATTAACAATTGCACAATGAGACACAAGCATGACGTTGCTTGCCGCGCTCAGGTACAATCTGTTTTTTCTATTGAAATATAGCACTCATGGCATCTCTGGAAACATGGATTGGCTTACGTTATTTACGTGCCAGGAAACGTAATGGGTTTATGTCATTCATCACTGCGGTATCTATTGCTGGTATCGCGCTTGGCGTATCAACATTGATTGTTGTACTGTCTGTGATGAATGGTTTTCAAAAAGAAATCCGTAATCAGTTACTCAGTGTGGCTCCTCATGCTGAAATGGGGTTTTACGAAAACAGTCTGGATCAGCACTGGCAGGATTTACAGAAGCTGATAAAAGATAACCAACAGGTGGTGGGATCGGCGCCCTATGTAGCTGATCAGGCATTACTGGCCAATGCAGGAGAGGTGCGTGGTGTGCAAATTCGCGGGATTGAACCGGCACTGGAAGGTAATGTTGTCGATTATGGTCAGGGAATGCCTAATAATGGTTTTGCCAGTCTTAAGCCGGGTGAGTTTGGTATTCTTTTGGGTAAAGACCTCGCTGACGGGCTTGGCGCCAATATTGGTGACAAGGTTACTGTAATCACGCCAGATGGCAATGTAACACCAGCCGGCATGGTGCCGCGTTTAAAACAGTTTACTTTGGTAGGTGTGATTACAACGAAGATTTATGAGGTGGATAATACGCTTGCCTTAACCCATATCACCGATGCGCAAAAACTGTATCGGCTAGGCAATAATGTGAGTGGTTTGCGCCTGAAATTGGCCGATCCGCAGAATGCGCCTTTTGTGATTCAGAAGTTGGTACCGGCAAAACTACAGAATGAAATCTGGATTCGCGACTGGACTTTCCAGAATCGCAGCTATTTTGATGCGGTGCAGATGGAAAAACGAATAATGTTCATTATTCTGTTGTTAATTATCGCTGTAGCAGCTTTTAATCTGGTGTCGTCGTTAGTGATGGCTGTAACTGAAAAACAGGCTGATATTGCCATATTGCGCACACTTGGACTTTCTCCGGGTGGTGTAATGCGTATTTTCATGATTCAGGGGGCAGTAGCCGGATTTCTCGGTACCTTTTTTGGGGTGATTTTCGGGGTAACGCTCGGATTGAATATTGGCCGCATTGTTGCCTTTTTTGAACATATGACCGGCAAACACCTGATACCGTCCCAGATTTATTTTGTGAGTTATCTGCCTACGGATGTCAAATTTTCTGACGTATGCATGATTGCAGTGATTTCTTTGTTGCTGGCCTTTGTTGCCACATTGTATCCAAGCTGGCGTGCCGCCAAAACGCAACCGGCAGAGGCTTTGCGCTATGAATAAACCCGAGTATGTTATTGAATGTGAGCATGTTTGTAAAACCTATGATGATGGGTATTTACAGGTATCGGTGCTGGATGATTTGCATTTTAATGTCAGGCGTGGCCAGAGTATCAGTATTGTTGGTGCTTCCGGTAGCGGCAAATCCACTTTGCTGCATCTGCTTGGGGGACTGGATACCCCTAGTAGTGGCACAATACGTTTGATGGGGCAGGGTATAACCCAGTTGAGTCAGAAAGCTGTAGGTCAGTTGCGTAATCAGTACCTGGGCTTTGTTTATCAGTTTCATCATTTGTTACCAGAGTTTTCAGCATTAGAAAACGTGATGATGCCTCTGCTGATAGGGCGCATGTCTAAAGCTCAGGCTGAAGAGCAGGCGCAAGCAATGCTGGATAAAGTGGGACTGAAACAGCGGATGGCGCACCGGCCGGGTGAACTGTCTGGTGGAGAACGGCAACGGGCTGCAATTGCACGGGCTATGGTTACTCATCCTGCCTGTATACTGGCCGACGAACCAACCGGTAATCTGGATCGGAAAAACGCTGGCAATGTACTGGATATAATGCTGGATTTACAGCATGAACTGGATACCAGTCTGGTTGTGGTAACCCATGATGATGAGCTGGCCGCCCGCTTTGATGAGGTTTTAACGGTAACAGACGGCAGATTATCACCATTTATTGCTAACTAAAGTAGGGAAATCGTATTTTGTCATCTTGGTTGATTGTGCATGGCTGATAATGTCAATCTGGTTGAGGTTTCCGCACAGGCTACCCATCCGGCGCTACAGGCAATGACTCAGGTGCTTGGTGTGGTCGCACACACTGAGTGGGCTGTTATGCAGCCATGGGCAGACGCGCTGTTATGGGCTTTCAATCGGGGAGACAGTCATATTGTGGTACCCCGCGAACATCTGGCGGCAATCCGCAACTGTCGTGTTTTGGTGGGCGCTGCCGGAGCTTATACTCCGTTTATTCTGCAAAACAATCATTTATTTTTAGGGCGTATGTGGCAGCTAGAACAGGATATTGCTGAGAGCTTGTGGCGGTTGGCCGATATTGCGCCTGCAAGGATAAATGACGCGGCTGTGGCTGCCGATCTGGCCAGCTGGTTTCCTGAAGCAGACAGTGCCCAGCAGCGCTTCGCGGCTGCACTGGCCTTAATCCAGCATTTTGTGGTGATTAATGGTGGACCGGGCACGGGGAAAACAACTACGGTTGCCAAAATTCTGGGATTATTACTCAAACACGCCTGGCCGTTGTCGCGTCCACCACAGATTGCGCTGGTGGCGCCTACCGGTAAAGCGGCTGCTCATATGGCTAATGCTTTACAACGTGCCCTGAATAAACTGCCCCTACCGGACAGCAGTATGCAATTACTGGGACGTTTAACAGGTCAGACGGTGCACCGGTTGCTACAACTACAGCCGCCGCTGTTAACGGGTCCATATGATGCGGAACACCCCTTGCCGGTGGATATTCTGGTGGTTGATGAATCTTCCATGCTAGATTTATCCCTGTTTCGGGCACTGTTGCGCGCATTAAAACCTGATGTGCGCCTGATATTGCTCGGAGATGCCAACCAGTTGCCGGCGGTAGGTGCCGGTAATGTGCTGGCAGAATTATCTCAGCCGACAGTATTGTCTCCTGTGCTGAAACAGCAACTCGCAGCGCTTTTGCTAGAGCAGCCTTTACCCCCATCCAGCAATGAAGCCAATATGGCTGCACATGTTGCTACTTTGAGTCACAGTTATCGCTTTGACGCTACTCAGGGTATTGGTGCGTTGGCAATGGCTTGTATCAATGGTGACGATAGTGCAGCACTTAATGCAGTAACCAGTTTCCCAGCACAGTTGCAATTGCAGCAGACTGATATGCAGCGATTGAGCCGCGATTTATATTCACAGCAGCGAATGTGGTGGCAGGCGGTGGCTGAAAATAATATCGCAGCGGTTTTCAGCCATCTAACAGATATTATGGTATTGACTGCATGGCGCGCTGATGCAGAAGCATTTAACCAGCAGTACCGGCGTTATTTACGCCAGCAGTTACATCTGAATACTGATAGCTGGTTTGCAGGTCTGCCGATTCTGATTACCCAGAATGATTATGGGGTTGGTTTGTTTAATGGTGATATTGGTGTCATTCTCCCGGATCGGGATAATTCGGGACACCTGCTTGCCTATTTTGCCGACGGTGCGAACTATCGTGCCATTTCCCTTAGCCGTCTGCCTCAACATGAAGCTGCATTTGCGATTACAGTGCACAAAAGTCAGGGTTCGGAATACGATAGTGTGTGGTTGCTGGCTCCTCAGGCGCAGGCAGCGGCAGACGATCCTCTGTTTAATCGTTCTCTTTTGTATACAGCACTTACACGCGCCAGACAGCAATTTACTTTTTGTGGTACGGCCAGACAGTTGGCACAAGGTATAAAAAATAACCAGCAGCGGCGCAGCGGATTAAGTGCAGCCTTGGCTCAATTGGCTAAAAAACAATCGCAGTTGTCTTTATTTTAATTCTGCCTATTTGCTGGCTTTAATCTTGCCTGCTTACTTTGACAATCCATGCTGTGAAACTTAATTTTATGTATCTATAATATTCTGGTTGGTGGAATAAATTTATGCTATTCTGCTTTATCAGGAAATATCACAAAGACTGAATCATGGATAAACCTTTAATTGCAATTATTGCGGCAATGCAGCCCGAACTGGATTATTTACTTGAACAGCTGGGTAACCGGCAGGATAGTGTGGCCGGAGCGGTACATTTTCATCAGGGTGAAATTAAAGGGGTACCGGTGATACTTGCCCTGAGCGGCATAGGTAAAGTCAACGCAGCGCTTACTACCTCAGTTATCATTGAACGGTTTGCACCTGATTATGTTATTAATACGGGCAGTGCTGGTGGCCTGAAAGCTGGTATTCAGATTGGGGATGTAGTGGTTGGTAATGAGGTGGCTCATCACGATGTTGATGTCACTGTTTTTGGCTATGTGCCTGGCCAGGTACCACAATTGCCACCAAGATTCTTTGCTAACCAGCATCTTATTGATGTGGCCAAACAGGCTGCTCAAGTATTTGCTGGTGCTGAAATCTATACTGGTTTAATCGTGAGTGGTGATCAGTTTATCGGTACCGCTGAACAAAACCGTTTTATCAAAGAAAATTTTGCTGATGTGGTAGCCGTGGAAATGGAAGCTGCTGCAATTGCACAAACCTGCCATCAGCTCAATGTCCCTTTTGTGATTATTCGTGCTATTTCAGACAATGGCGACGCCAATGCTTCAATTAGTTTTGATCAGTTTTTGCAGCAAGCAGCTATTCACTCAGCAAAGATGGTAATCAATCTGATATCCATTACACAAACCGTAGAGTTTCAGCATGATTATTCAGTAAAATTCGATATATAAAAATTTAATTATTGTCAGGTATGGAAATTAATTGGGTTTATTTTATATAGAGCCTTTGCAAAACCCAGAAATTTTTATAAGTTTGAGTAATAGCTGCTGCTTAATATAGGTTTAAGCATAATTTAGGCTATTAAGATAGTCAATTACTATATTTATATGCTATTTATATAAAAATTTAATTCTTTATTTTTGTATTATTGGGGACGTAGCATTGAAGTTAGTTATTAATAAATATGTAATTTTATTATTACTTGCTTTTTGTGGCTTACCTATTCTTGATGCATCGAATTACTCTGTAATTTATCAAATTGGTCTATATTGTGCGACAGTTGGTTATTTTTGTCTGTTAGTTCTGTTATGGAAAAGCAGGCTTACGCGCATATTTTCGATTCTGTTGTTACTTGTCTGGTGCTTTAATACTAGTATATCGCTGATAATATTTCAGATATATCATTGCCAGTTTAATGTGGAGCTAGCTATTACTATGTTAGCTTCCAATACCAGTGAAGCGATAGATTTTTTGCACGCTTACTGGCATATAATCTTTTGCTTAATATTTATATTTGCAATTTTAATTGTACTGATTAAAACTACAGCACAAATTTTATCTTTGCGTGTTCTTAAAGTTATTGTAATACTATTTATAGTAGCTATACCGCTTAAAGCATTAGAGCAGATTGCTAAAGGTCGACTTAGTCAGGAAAATTTTGATTTAGGTGAAAAAGTATGGCCTTATACTGGACTGAATAATTTTGCCATACTTTCGCGTGCTTATAAGGATATGAATGTTCTTAAAACCGTAGCTGGGCAGCAAACTGTATATAAATTACAGCGTAAAGAAACTGATATAGATACTTATGTAGTCGTAATAGGTGAATCAGCCAGACGTGCTAATTTAAGTCTTTATGGCTATTCCAGATTAACTACACCTAATATCGACAAAGAGCGGGCAAATCTGTTCATTTTTAATCAGGCTGTAGCTCCGGCTCCGGTAACATTGATGGTGGTACCAAATGTTTTAAGTAGTCGAACGATAAATGACAGGGGTATTAATAAACTGGGTGATAACGTAGTAAATCTGGCTGGTCAGGCTGGCTTTAAAACTTACTGGTTAAGTAAACAGGGTAAGATTAATAAATATGATACATTAATTACAACCATTGCAAATGCAGCAGAAACTAAGGAGTGGTTGAACGGTGGTTATGACAATACTTTATTGCCCCGATTTATAAAAATATTGAATGATAATAGTGTTGAAAAAAAATTGATTATTCTACACATTAATGGTAGTCATAAAAATGCATGTAATAAATACCCAGAAAGTGAACAGGTGTTTAAAAATGGGCGTTCTCCAGTAGAAGACTGTTATGATAATTCCATTCATTTTACAGATAAAATATTAGGAGAAATTTTTAGTCATTTACGCAGCAAAAAAGCTTCATTATTGTATTTTTCAGATCATGGGCAAACTATTAAGATTAAACGGGGACAGATAGACTACACGCATGCTGTTGTGCATCCAACTAAAGAGGGGGTAGATGTACCGCAATTTATCTGGTATAGCCCAAATGTGCCCGCCAATAGTAGATGGGTCGGTGAATATAGAGAGATATATCCTACTGAGGATAATTATTATTTAATTTATGACTGGATGGGTATTGAGAAAATTGATGAGTTAAATACACATTCTGTTTTATCAACAGATTTCATCCCGCGTAAAAAAATTCAGGTGATGGATACAGATTTGAATATTTTTGACTATCGGGATTTGCCCATTGACGAAATCAGACCTTACCAAAACTAGATTATATTAATTGACTTTGTATAAAAGTCACTATTTAATAGCTGATTTACAATCAGTGTGGTTGTGTAAGCATTGTGGCCGAAGCAAGCACTAGCTAACATAGTTTAAAACCATAAATATTTTGTCTCTCAACCGGCAGTTATTTTATCAGGATGAAATTGTGTTTCAGTCATTTTTCCCGAAGCCCCGTTGGTTTTTCCTGTCTGCTATCTTGTGGATTGGTCTGAATATTGCTCTCTGGTATGCGGGTGGTAAAGCGGCAGGTGAGTGGTTTGGTTGGCCGCAGGGCTATGCGGATAAACCTCTGGCTATTGGTCTGTCGCGTTTCTGGTCGCCCGGATTTCTGTGGTTTTATATCTGGTTTGTACTGGCTACAACCATTTTTGCTGTTTTCTGGTCAGTGGTGGCACGGCATCCATGGCAGCGCTGGTCAATATGGGGTTCGGCCTTAATCCTGTTCAATATCTGGTTTAATGTGCAGGTAAATGTAACCATCAATGCCTGGTATGGCCCATTCTGGGATATGATTCAGAAGATGCTCGGCAGTGGTGGCGGGCCAATCAATCATATTTATCAGAATATGCTCACTTTTCTGCTGATTGCGATGGTAGCGGTAACCGTGATTATGCTGAATGCTTTTTTTGTCAGCCATTATGTATTTCGCTGGCGTACAGCCATGAATCAGTATTACATTGATCACTGGCCAAAATTACGTACTGTTGAGGGTGCTTCTCAACGTGTTCAGGAAGATACCATGCGCTTTGCCACGATTGTGGAAGAGCTGAGTGTGAGTCTGGTACGAGCAGTGATGGTACTGATTGCATTTTTACCGATTTTGTTTCAGCTATCCAGCCATGTACCAGTATTACCCTTGATTGGTGAAATTAAATACTCGCTGGTCTGGGCGGCATTGGGCTGGTCATTGTTCGGTACGGTATTGCTGATGGTAGTGGGCATTAAGTTGCCCGGTCTTCAGTACAATAATCAGAAAGTGGAAGCGGCCTACCGCAAGGAGCTGGTGTATGGGGAAGATCATGGTGAACGTGCCCAGCCTGCTACCCTGAAACAGCTTTTTGAGCGGGTGCGGATTAATTACTATCGTTTGTATTTCCACTATGCTTATTTCAATATGGTGAGCACTTGGTATTTACAGCTAGACGGGCTGTTTGGTCTGGTTATGTTATCACCGTCTATCGCTGCGGGTACGATGACGCTCGGATTGATTAACCAGATTATTAATGTGTTTAATAATGTGCGTGAATCATTTCAGTATCTGATTAATTCATGGAAAACCATTATTGAGCTCTTATCAATTCATAAACGCCTGAAAGCTTTTGAATCGATATTACATGAGAAGAATTAATAGTACCTATCATGCTCATATTTGTATGGCGAAAATGATTTTCGTGTAAATATGGTTATTAAGTAAAATTTAATTTAAGTGCTGTTTACCTGCTATTATTTTTTGAATTTATATTTGCTGATTGTGAGTTACAGCTGTATTTTCAAAACATAGGCTACTGTTGTTCTCTGCTAATAATCCAGTGCAATCAGTCTTTTGCCAATCGCCATAGCAGGCTGAAATTCAGTACTGATGATAGATAGAGTATTGTTTTTATCCTGAAGAAACAGGGGTATTGCCTGCGGATGATCGTGGCAGTACTGTTGATAATCATAGGCAGCAGTAATATTGGTAATTTTAATCCTTGCCTGTTTATTGAGCATATTTTCCAGTCTGCTGAAAGTAACATCTTTTTCAAACAGTTGGCGGAATACGTACTGATGCTGTTTTTGTGCGCGGGAAGTTAAATCCTGCTCTTCGGCAAAACGGATGCGGTAAATATTCTGTTCTCCAAATTCATGCCGAAACTGTAGCTCACATAAGGTGTTCAGTTCTTTATCACGGCTTACGGCAAACAGGTGGCCGATGCCAATCAGGTCCAGCTGGGTTTGTGCGTTTTCTGAAACGGGATTGCCAAAATAGGTTCGCAGCCCCTGCATGCGTGCCCGGGCAATCTGTACATAGTGATAATCGGCCACTAAAACATCGATATTCAGTTGTTTGAGGGTATTGGCCAGCATAAGGGCTACTTCATTGCTGCCAACAATCAGTACGCCATTATTACCCGGCTCGCGTACCTTGAGTAGGCTGGCAATGGTTTTTGCACCTAAGCCCTGAATCAGCACTGTACCGATAATGATCAGAAAAACCATCGGTGCCAGCAGTTCGGTTCCAGCTAAATGTTGATTTTGCAGGCGTAGCGCAAACAGTGAAGCAATGGATGCAGCGACGATACCACGTGGCCCAATCCAGCTTATCATCAGCTTTTCCTGTACGCTTAAGCCGGAATGGATAGATGAAAACCATACGGCTAGGGGGCGGGCAACAAACATGGCGATGAATAATAAGGCTAAACCATGCCAGCCCAGCCCCAGCAGTGCTGCCACATCCATGCGTGCAGCCAGAATAATAAATAAGGTAGGAATAAATAATAGGGTGAGGGATTCGTTAAAGGCCAGTATGCTTTGTCGGGGGAATTGTGGCCAGTTGGCCAGTGCCAGCCCCAAGATGGTAACGGTTAACAGACCGGACTGGCTTTCCAGATAATTGGATAGGGAAAATACAGTGAGCACAAAAGCAAAGGTCACTACATTGCGCATGTATTCGGGCAACCAGTAGCGCTTGATGGCATTGGCCAGAAACACAGCACCCAAACCACCGCAGATGATGGCCACAAGCACAATTTTGCTGAAAAGTAGCAGTGAGTTTTCGTGCCCGTTGGAAACGATGTATTCATACACCAGCACTACTGCAATAGCGCCAATCGGATCGATAATAATCCCTTCCCAGCGCAGGATATTGGCAATTTGATTACGCGGACGCACACTGCGCAGCATTGGTGCAATAACTGTCGGGCCAGTAACGCAGACAAGGGCACCAAACAGTATGGCTACGCGCAAATCCAGCTTAAACAGCCAGTATGCAGCCAGTGATAACACGGCGATGGTTATCAGTGCACCCAGTGTGACCAGATTCTGAACAATGCGTCCATGCTGGCTGATTTCATGAAATTGCAGGGTGAGGGCACCCTCAAACAGAATAATGGCTACACCAAGTGAAATGCAGGGAAAAAGCAGGTTTCCCATCACGACATCAGGTTGAAACCAGCCCAGTACAGGACCAATGATGATGCCGGCAAACAGCAGAAACAGTACGGATGGTTGTTTCAGATACCAAGCCAGCCATTGTGCGCCCATGCCCAGTGCCAGTAATGCTGAAAACTGAAAGGCTATATCCATTACTTATGCTTTTGTTGTTTACCAGATTTCTATTCTGCCACAAACTCGTTAGCGTATTGTTATTTTGATTTATATAGACATTGGCGATTTGATCTTTTACCTGCTGACTGAGCACTCAGGCTGTACAGCAAAAAACTACTTTGGTATATATTAGTAAATTATCATAAAAATTAATAATAAAATCCTATTCTTGTATTAACATCTGTTTATAAATGCAATAAATTGGTGGCTAAGTTGGTTGAATCACTGCACAATTAAGCCTGCTTATAATAGAAATGGGGATTAAGTATATTCTAGAGGGTCTGGGAATGTAATTAATACCTGACTGGTATGCAAATTATTGTTTTTATTTGAAGAATAATGAGCAAACAATCATGGAGACGATATGAATACACGTATTGAACATGACAGCATGGGTGAAATCGCTGTATCTGAAAATGTTTATTGGGGTGCGCAAACTCAGCGTAGCCTACAGAATTTTGACATTGGCGGTGAAACCTTGCCACCAGCGATGATCCAGGCGATGGCTCTGGTTAAAAAGGCGGCTGCATTAACCAATCAGCAGCTTGGACGCATCAGTGATGAATGTGCCGGTCTGATTGTGCAGGCAGCTGAACGTATTCTGGCAGGCGAGCTGGCTGACCAGTTTCCATTGGTCGTATGGCAAACCGGTTCTGGCACTCAGAGCAATATGAATATGAATGAAGTTCTGGCCAATGTGGCCAATGAAATTGCTGGCCAGCCGCGCGGCAGCTATAAACCGGTGCATCCGAATGATCATGTGAATCATGCCCAGTCTACCAATGATTCATTTCCGACTGCTATTCATGTTGCTACTGCCATTCAGATTAACCAGCATCTGATCCCTACTGTGCAGGCTCTACGTGATACGCTGGCTGCTAAAGCTGAAGCTTTTAAAGATATTGTTAAGATTGGCCGTACCCATTTGCAGGATGCAACACCGTTAACACTAGGGCAGGAATTCAGTGGTTATGTCAGCCAGCTGGATCATGGCCTGGCACGTTTGCAGCAGGCATTGCATTGGTTGTATGAATTGCCATTGGGCGGTACAGCCGTGGGTACCGGCCTGAACAGCCATCCTCAATATGCTGAAAAGGCTGCGGCAAAACTGGCAGAACTGACAGGTTTGCCATTTGTTACCGCACCCAATAAATTTGAAGCCCTCGCCGGACGGGATGCTGTGGTATTTGCTTCAGGCAGCCTGAAAACGCTGGCTGTAAGTCTGAACAAGATTGCCAATGATATCCGCTGGCTGGCCAGTGGCCCGCGCTGTGGTATTGGTGAAATCACCATTCCGGCCAATGAGCCAGGCTCAAGTATTATGCCGGGTAAAGTAAATCCAACCCAGTGTGAAGCGATGACTATGGTGGCTGCACAGGTGATGGGTAACGATGCGACAATTACTGTAGCAGGTGCTTCCGGTAATTTTGAACTGAATGTGTTCATGCCGGTGCTGGTGTTTAATATTCTGCAATCAGTGCGTTTACTGGCAGATGCATGCAATAGCTTTAATCTGCGCTGTGCAGAAGGAATTGAACCGGTACGTGAAAAAATTGATGCCAATTTGCATCATTCACTGATGCTGGTTACTGCCTTGAATCGCCATATTGGCTATGAAAAGGCTGCTAAGATTGCCAAAACCGCTTATGCACAAAATACCAGCCTGAAACAGGCTGCGATTGAGCTTGGCTTTCTGACTGCGGAAGAATTTGATAAATGGGTAATTCCTGAAGATATGATTGCTCCGCATTAATGTTGTAAGCTAGCTAAAAAGCCACATTGTAATGAATATTCAATGTGGCTTTTTGTTGGGACGCTTTTCGGTAATACAAAATTGGGCTGCTTTGTTTTGTGTTATGCGTTCCTGCTATCACCAGATTTTATTTCTTTTTATTGTCAGTTTCTGGTAGTAAACGTGCCTCTACCCGAACATAGCGGTTTTTATCCAGTAATTGTAAGCGTACACCAATAGAGTCATTAATAATGCGCCATGAGTCAACGAAACCCAGTGTGCCCGTGCCGGTGCGTTCATCTTCAATATTGGAACACAATTTGTTGATACCAAATGGCCGGCTTAAGTGCAGGGTATGGCGAAAATCGCGATAAGTACCATTTATCTGGTTACAGCCAAAATAAGCAAAGTATTGATGGGTATTAGGGTCAAAACGAATGCGTGAAGACGCATCAGGCGTGGGTTCGCCATTCAGAGTACGAATTTGCCAGTTACCGGATAAATACTTGGTATTGGGCTTGTATGCAAAAGCACAGGCATTAAGCACAAGCAGAGTAGCTACGCATGCCAGAATCAATTTTAGCTTCTTCATTTTAGAATTTCATCAGGTTAGGTTATTAATTAATATTGATTATAACTTGTAAGTTTATCATTTTTTTTGATTTTATCAGACTAAGTGCATTATTGCTGGGATTCGCGCTGTTGCTTATATAAACGTAACCAGACAAGTGCATCAGCTTTCTGCTGTTCGCTGCCATATTGTAAATCACGCATCGCACGGCGATAACTGGCTTGCTCCTGAGCCTTGGCGATTTGCTGTTGCTGGAATGAGTCCTGATTGTCGGGAACGCGCCGTTGTAACTGCTGGGTTTGTGCTTTGGCCATGGCTTTGGCAATCAGTGCGGCCGGATTGATGCTACTGGCTGATTTGGTTGCCGGTGTGGCTGCAATTGCTGTTTTTTGCTGGCGTGCATGCAATTGCTGTTCTTTCTCGCGTTGTAAGCGTTGCAGGCGGGCTGTGCGGTGCTGAAAACGCGCATTGGCTTGTGTGGCAGCGGCAAAACGCTCGTCCTGTGGATTTTCGGCCAATTGCCGAGCACGGGGCAGCCAGTGTTCTTGTACTGGCTGCATGCTGATACAGTCTACTGGGCAGGGCTCAATGCATAATTCACACCCGCTGCATTCATTGCTGATAACGGTGTGCATTTGTTTGGTAGCGCCCAGAATGGCATCAACCGGACAAGCTTTGATGCAGGCGGTGCAACCAATGCATTCTGCTTCATCAATCACAGCTATTGCTTTGGGCTGCTCCGCTTTGAGCGGGTCGGCAGGAGGCAGTACTGGCACATTCAGTAATTGCGCCAAATCCCTGATGACCGTGGCACCACCCGGGGTGCACAAGTTAATGGCAGCCTCACCCCGGCTTAACGCTTGTGCATATGGAGAACATCCCTGATAACCACATTGCCTGCATTGTGTCTGGGGTAGGAGCCGGTCAATGTGTTCTGAAGCAATAGACATGATAAGACTGCGAAGCTGAATACTGGAAAACAGCTATTCTAACATACAGGCCGATCAGCAAATTTGCAGACATATTCAGGCCTTTTTTGAAGACAGATGTATCCGTTGCCTGCACAGACTGTGATGATATTTGAATTTATGCTGATTAATGGTTAGGCATTGTGTTTAGTGTCCAGCCTCCACCCAAAGCCTGATACAGTGAAACCTGTGCATTCAGATAGTCGGCCTTACTCTGAATAAGCTGGCTTTCCACACTAAGCAGATTACGCTGGCTATCCAGCACATCCAGATAGGGAGAATAACCGGCGCGGTAGCGATTGGTTGCGTGGTGCAAGGCATTGGCCAGTGCATCATGCTCCATTCCCAGAGCCTGCTCCTGTTGCTGTAAGCGATAGCTGGCAGATAGCTGGTCTTCGACTTCTTTTAGTGCTGTCAGCACGGTTTTGCGATAATTCCAGGCTGCTTCATTCCGTTTGGCCACGTTCAGGTCAAAATTGGCCTGAATTTTACCTCCTTCAAAGATAGGTGCCAGTATACTGCCACCTATACTCCATATATTAACTGGTTCTTTAATGGGTGCAGTAGAAAACACACGGCCAAGTGTGGCACTGATTTTTACTGATGGTAAAAATTCTGCCTGTGCCGAAGCCAGACTGGCGTCACTGGCGGCCAGTAATAATGATGACTGCACGATATCCGGGCGGTGTTTCATCAGATCGGAAGGCAGTATGGCAGGAATGGCTGGTGCATGCAGTTCAGATAGTGATAAGCCCCGTTCGATAGTGTGGCTGTTACTGCCTACCAGCATACTCAGTGCATGCTCCTGCTGGCTGATGCTGGATTGAATCACCGGAATCTGTTGCAGCGTGGCCGCATACTCTGCTTGTGCCTGATTAAGCTCCAGTTGTGAGGTATAGCCTACGTTGGCCTTGGACTGGGCAATTTTGAGTTCACGCTGACGTGCATCCAGTGTTTTTTGCAATAGATTCAGTTTTTCGTCCAGCGCCCGCAGGGTAATATAGGATTTAACTGTGGTAGTAATGACACTGAGGCGGGTAGCTGCTGCAGCAATTTCGGTAGCCTGCCGGCTTAGATGGCCAGCTTTAAACGCATTACGGTTTTTACCAAATATATCCAGTTCATAGGCAGCCTGAAAAGCCGGCTGTTCAACTCTGGTAATGGTAGCCATGCCAAAGGCATTCAGGCCTTTTTGCCGGGTAGTACCACCACTGGCATCGAGACTGGGTAATAATGAAGCGCGCGAGGCATGTTCCTGAGCCAGTGCTTCCTGTATCCGCGTTTGTGCCAGAGCAATATCGATGTTATTGGCAAGGGCTTCGTTGATGAGCTGATCTAAAACCGGATCATTCAGTTGTGTCCACCACTGTGCATCCGCATTTTGTGTTGTTTGAGTATATTGTTCGTGCCATTGTGCCGGTGCTTCTACCCGTGCTGTTGCCGGAATACTCGGAATCCGGGGAATACAGCCACTTGCACAGATGGAGAGTGCTGTTAGTGCAAAAAGTTGGACTAAAGATGCTTTCATGCTTTCACTCTGGTTGTGTCAATACTCACTACCACCGACATGCCCGGGCGCAAGCGTTCGAAAAATTCATTATGGTTATCTATGCGGATACGTACGGCAATACGCTGCGGTACTTTAACAAAGTTACCTGTGGTGGTGTCCGGTTTGATGACAGAAAATTCACTACCGGCAGCAGGAGAAATTTTTTCTACGGTACCGCTGATTTTGGCACCATTGAGTGCATCTACGGTAAACCATGCTGGCTGGCCGACACGAATATGAGCTGTCTGTGCTTCCTTGAAGTTGGCTACTACCCATTTGCGTTCTGGTACCAGAAACATTAATTGTGTGCCAGCATTCACCAGCTGGCCGTTTTTAACGCTGATTTCACTCAAACGGCCATTTTCAGGTGCGCGCACGACTGTATTGGACAGGTCGATCTGTGCCAGCCCCAGTTGAGCGTGTGCATTATCTACGTTTGCTTTCAGGCCGCTTTTGTTGACATGAGTACTTTTCAAGTCTTCCTGAGCCACACGATATTGTGCTTTGGCTTGGGCTACGCCGGTTTGAGCCTGTTTCAATGCGGCACGTGTCTGGTCACGCTCGCGTAAAGACAACGAGCCATCGGCTACCAGTATGTTTACACGAGCCATGTCTGCCTGTGCTTTTTCCAGCTGTGCCTGTGCGTTGGCAATATCCGCTGCACGTGCCGCCAGTGTGGCTTCTTTACTGCGGCGATTTTGCTCATAATTGGCCAGACTACTGTCTTGCAGGCCAATTCCGGCTTCAGCCGCAGCAACTTTTTGTTTATAGATGCGGTCATCAATCTGGATTAATGGCTGGCCGGCTTTAACGTCGTCAAAATCCTGTACATATACTTTAGTCACGTATCCAGTAACCTGCGGGCTGATGATTGTGGTCTGGCCGCGCACGTAGGCATTATCGGTAGAAACCATGGAATTGCGAAATGGTGGTAATTGCCAGGCGCGTAGAATCATCAGGATACCCAGCATCAGTATCAGTACCAGTATGGCAGTAACAAACCATTTGCGTTGCGGTGGTTGCCACTGGCTGGCTACTGGCTGGGCAGGAGGTGGATTACTTTTGTCTGCTGCTGTAGAACTACCTGCCGTCTGATTCGAACCAGCCTGACTACCGGCTACCTGTGCGGATGTTTGCCCGCTACCAGTACTGCTGGCGGATGATAACGGTTTTTCAGTCTGGTTTTGGTCAGTTTCTGGGATTTGGTCAGGTCTGTTTTGCGGTGTGTTAGTCATTATAATCCTCTATATTATTGTTTTGGTGGTTCCTGCATCGCACGCTGGCGGGCTGCTGCAAAATTTTTCAGCTCACGCCCAATTGGATTGGTGCCATGCACCTGATGCCACCAGCGATGCGCGCCGACAACCAGAAAACAGATTAACGAACCGATACCAACTGTCACAAATAAATCATTGTAGGCAGCTACCTGTGCCAGCATGCTATCCTGTTGAATCAGTTTGCTGACACCATACGCATGATTCCATGTGCTGTCGAAGCTGAAACGTTCGCTGGCATGTGCATTTTGCTGGATTAGGTGGTTAACCTGCGGGTCTGTAAGATAGGAACCATCGGCACTATTGATTAAATGTATGCGTGTCCGGATAGTGATAAATGCATTAAGCAGGGCCGAACCAATCAGTCCGCCAACTGTCTGGGAAAAACCGAATACTGCGGAGAAACTCATAATGTATACCGAGTCTTTTGAAATAGCCCGAATCAGCCCCTCCATCATTACTGGACCGAAGAAAAACAGGGAGGCGAAGGCAATCATAAATTCCGGAATATAGAAATTGACCGGTCGTGACCATTGATTTTGCCCGACTTCCATAAAACTGGCCATGGCAATAATGGCAAATGAAATAACCAGAGGTAATTTAATATCGGTAGGTTTGAACGTGAATACGCTGGTAATCAGCCCCAGTGCCGCACCACAGGAAGTAACAGCATAAAAATGCATCATTTGGTCGTTACTCAGACCTAATACAGTCATTAAACCGGCTGCACCCATATTCTGTTCAGATAAGGCAACCCGAATCAGTGAGCCGAAAATCAGAATTTGAAGCATTCCGTTGGTGTGCATCATCCATTTGATATCAAGCATCGGCCGTTTGCGATTGTATTCAATGATAACGGAAAGCATACAGCACACGACACCGGCTACAAACAGCCAACCAATCCAGTCTTTGTCCCACCAGACAATTCTTCCCTGTACGGCTCCGGCAGAAATAAACGCAATACCGGCTGCCATTAAGGGAAAGCTTATGAGGTCAATTTTTTCAAATGATTTTTCCAGATAGCCGGAGGGAATGGGCAATAGCCATACTGCTGCGCATACCAGCAGCGCCATCCCTAACTGGAAGCTGAAGATAAGCTGAAACTGTTCGTGCTGTAACAGTAGGGGAGAGATGAATCTTGCCAGCGGCTGACTAAGCTGGGTTAGCCCCAGACCAAGTATCATACCTTTAGCGCGATGAATAGTTGGCATGGCCTGCATCATGTAATACATGGCCATGCTGTTTAAACTGCCGCCTACAAGCCCGCTCATACCGCGGGCGAATAATTCCATATGATAGCTATGGAAGAAAAACTGTAGACTATTGGTTAGTATCAGCCCCAGAATAATGTAACTTACATAACGCGGCAGGCCAAAATTCTGGCGGATTTTGAATAATAATACGCTAATAATGGCACTGAACATGTAATAGGATACTTGTATCCAGCCGCCCTGTTCAGGCGTCAGTCCCAGATAACCTTGCATCTGCGGAATATTGGCCAGCATCATGCCATTGGTAAAGCCGGCAGTTAAACCTACCAGTACACCGATGATGGCATAGCAAACACGCCTTCGCCATGGATGGTCTGGGAATGAGGGCGAACCTGCCATCATGGGGCGTTCATGCGGTTTTAACTGATAAGTAGTATGAGGCATGGGATTTTTACTGCCATATATGATTTGTTCTAGCAGCTACAATTGAAAATGCCATCCATTAAGCCTGAATAAATCCAGATGGATGGACAGTTTAGGTATTGCTTGAATCATTTTAAAACAAAATATTGATTTCTACGAACAATGATTAATTAATGTAATAATAACCTGATATTAGCAAATTTTGGATTAAATTAATGTTTTTATAATGTTTTTATAAGTCTGTCTGTTTCAGGTTATCAAGAATTGAGTGAAGAATGTTTGGATAATTTTATATATTACAACAATTTATCTAATTTATTTATGTGTAACCAAGAGTATGTGTTAGTATCTTATGAAAGTTATATGAATAAATAACATATTGTATCTGAACGGTATAGAAAATTTGGCAAAGAGAAAAGCTAAAGCTCCTGAAGGAGCTTTTTAAAAATTAATTTTCTTCTACATCTCTGGCAATGGATTCGTCAAATTCTTTTTTTTCCTTTCTGATTCGCTCAACGATGGTGTTGTAATCAGTTCCTTGCAAATATGCCGGTGCCAGTTGGGGATTCAATAAATAAATTAACATATTAATGTCTGATATATGTCCTAATGCGCAAGCACATGCATATACAGTCAGATCTGAATAAAAGTTGTATTTTCGTTGAAGATTCTGGGCAAATTGATCAATATTAGCAAACAGTTCATTTGCCCGCGTATTAATTTCAGCTAGCTAAATGTTCTTGCTGGATGTCTGTTTTATCCATGTTGTTTACCAATGATGATTAATTGCACCGCCAGTTAAGTCAAAAACACCTTATTCTCGGCAATATATTATATATAGTCCCACTTTGATGAAATGCTATATTCAGAATTTCCTTTCGGGACACAATACATATTGAGATGTCCAATGTTAGAGTTGGATGCCAGATATCAATAAATGTGGTTCATTATCTTTTTAGAATTTTTGCAGGTTGCATTTGTATTTAGTATTGAAAAACTCAAAATAGCCAGTGTGATTAAGGTAGTTTTTTGACATAATCATTCTTAATTACATCTTATTGAAAATTTAAGTTTTTACAATGTAAATTTTATTTGGTAATAAAGCAAGTTAATTTTTAGGTTTTTTTCCGCTTTTTCATTTATTATTAATAAGGTAAAATTGTCAGGATACTTTTAAGATAGGCTATAAATTAAATTTTTCTGCTTAACTAGGCTAACCAGCAAAGTAATCAACTAAAACTAATGCGCCATAACAAGAAAGATAAATCCTGATTGAGCACAGTTGCTTTAGCTAAAAAAATATAGCGTAACCAGTGGTTACGCTATATTTGGAATTGGTGCCGGCACCAAGAGTCGAACTCGGGACCTTCTGATTACAAGTCAGCTGCTCTACCAACTGAGCTATGCCGGCTAAAGAGATGCGCATTATGCGCAATAAAATTAAATTGCGCAAGCCCTTTTTAGAATTATTTTTTTATTTTACAAATAAACTGCTGTTTTTTTGGTTAATTAAAATATTCAAGCTTTAGCTTGTGGGCGACAAACTATAACTATTTTTTATATCGCTCTATATTATAATAAACGGTTTTGTTTATTTAATGGGAGTGTCAGGGTGGGACACCATTTCAAACTTGCGCTTGCAGGCGCACAAATTCTATTTGTTGCATTCGGTGCCATGGTTCTGGTACCGCTGCTGACGGGGTTGAACCCGGCATTGGCGTTGATGGGAGCGGGTATTGGTACTTTATTGTTTCAAATCTGTACTAAACGCAAGGTACCAATTTATCTGGGTTCTTCGTTTGCATTTATTGCTCCGATTATTTACGCCATGCAGGAGTGGGGACTGGCTTCTACCATGTTTGGTCTGTTTGCTGCTGGCTTTATGTATTTTGTTTTTGCCGCACTGATTAAATGGCGTGGGTTGGCTTCGGTACACCGTTTGCTGCCACCGGTAGTAATTGGGCCGGTTATTATGGTGATTGGACTATCGGTAGCGGTAGTAGCCAGCAATATGGCCATGGGCAGATCGGGTGACAAACAGGTAGTTGATTATGCACATTCGCTGTTCTTATCGGGTTTTACTTTTGCGGTAACGGTAATTGTAACGGTATTTGGCAGCAAAATGATGCGCTTGATTCCCATCCTGATTGGTGTGGCTGCAGGCTATATTATGGCGTGGTTAACTGGAGTGGTGGATACCAGTGCGATGGCAGCGGCGCCATGGTTTGCAATACCTCATTTTGCTACACCACAAGTTAACTGGCAGGCAGCGCTGTTTATGCTGCCCGTGGCCATTGCGCCAGCTATCGAGCATATTGGTGGGATTATGGCCATTGGTAAGGTAACTGGCCATGATTATGTAAAAGACCCTGGTTTGCATCGTACTTTGGCAGGTGACGGTTTGGGGGTGTGTATTGCCGGTTTAATTGGTGGCCCTCCTGTAACTACTTATGGTGAGGTAACTGGAGCAGTGATGATTACTAAAAACAGTAATCCGGTGATTATGACGTGGGCGGCTGTATTTGCGATTTTTATGGCTTTTTTTGGCAAGTTTAATGCGTTTCTCAGCTCCATTCCGCTGCCTGTGATGGGGGGAATTATGCTGTTGCTGTTTGGTACGATTGCTTCACTGGGTTTGAAAACGTTGATTGATGCCAAAGTGGATTTAATGGAACCACGTAATCTGGTTATTGTGAGCTCGGTGCTGATTGTGGGTGTTGGTGGTATGGTGGTGAAAATTGGCACTATGGCATTTGCCGGTGTGGGCTTATGTGCTTTGTTGGCGATAGTGCTGAATTTACTGTTGCCAGTCAAATCGTCTTCTCGGGTCTGATTGGTCACTTTCTGAATTTATTGCAAAATCGCAGTTGCCTGGGCACTGCGATTTTTTTGTATCTTCAGATTGACAGATGCACTATGCTTTTGGGGTAACTGCAAAATAAGGAGATCGCTGTGATATTTAAAAATATCAGCTTGTAAATTTTTTATTACCAAATAATCGGTTTATCTGGAGCAGAGGTAAGCGGGAGCTATAAATTTGAATTGTGATTAGAAAAGGCCAGCCAGAAACAATAGATACAATTAGATGATGTGTTGAATTCCGATTGAATCAGATTTGCCTGAAAATTCATGGCTGGCCAATTGTACCCATCAGGTACAGACGATATTGATAAATAACGAGCTACTGGTAGTAGTATAAATGTATTTTCAGTACTAAACAGAAAATAGCGGCATTTGCCGCTATCTTTATACTAACCGGACAACCGGCTAAGATTAAGCTGCCTGAATGTTGGCCGCTTGTTTACCTTTTGGACCGGTGGTCACATCAAAGGATACGCGTTGACCTTCTTTCAAGGTTTTGAACCCATTCATGTTGATTGCAGAGAAATGTGCAAACAAATCTTCGCCACCTTCATCTGGTGTAATAAAACCAAAACCTTTAGCGTCGTTAAACCACTTAACAATACCAGTTGCCATGAAACTTCCTATACATAAAAAACAAAATAAAGAACAAGTTTGCGACACAGTAAGACCAACAAAGTAGTGAACGACTGTACAATAGTTTGTCTGGCAGCCCATGTCTGACTTGTTAAGTAGTCTTTTTACATAGGTTAAGAAGCAACGTCAAGCAAGCTTACTGAAAAATGATAAAATTATTAAAACCGTTACTAAAAACCCACAGATACATGTAGATTTATGCACAATGTCAAATACGAAGACACAAACTGTTAGCCAGAATCAGGAAACCGTGTTAAGGCCGCCAAAGCGCTATAAGGTGGTATTGTTGAATGATGACTATACACCAATGGATTTTGTGGTGGCGGTGTTGATAGATGTATTTCATTTACCACACACGCAGGCCATTGCCATCATGCTGATGGTGCATGAATCTGGGCGTGGAGTGTGTGGTGTGTTCCAGAAAGACATTGCCGAAACCAGATGTAATCAGGTTTTATCGCGGGCTGAGGCGGCCGGCTTTCCGTTGCAATGTCTGGTTGAAGAGGCTTGAAATTACTGATTTATGTTAAGTGTATATGTGAAATGAAATATCCTATAGGTGTTACTTGAATTTTATCGTGTATGCTTCATGTTTAAGCAAATGAATGAATTTGGTCACAGTCATAATTGATAACGTTACTTTGTCAGGAGGTCGAATATGATTTCGGCACAGCTTGAAAAAATTCTGCAGTATGTTTATGCCGAGGCTCGCGGCCATGCTTTTGAATTTATTGGTATTGAACATTTACTGCTCGGCCTGTTGCAGCAAAGTGAAGACGTAAGTGAAGTATTGCAGGCTGTTGGCGTGGACAACAGCCTGCTGGCCAAACAGTTACAGCAAAGTATTCATGAAAATACACCCGTGTTGTCGGAAAGTGAGCTGGAAAAGTCAGAATTGCAACCCACACTTGGTTTTCAGCGTGTTTTGCAACAGGCTATTGTGCAAGTGCGTGCAGCCCAAACTAAAGGTGAGGTAACGCCGGTAGATGTACTGGTGGCCATTATGTCGGAAAAAGACAGTCATGCAGTGTATTTTCTTGAATCACAGTCGGTAAACCGTTTGGATGTACTGCGCTATCTGACTTTGGGTAATTCTAATCTTACTCAGGATCAAGATACTGAACAGGGCAATGAAAATGAGGTAGTCAAGCCAGAAATAAAGGCTTTAGAGCACTATACGGTGAATCTGAATATGGAGGTACTGGCTGGCCGGATTGATCCACTGATTGGCCGTAATGAGGAAATGCAACGCCTGATTCAGACTTTATGCCGGCGACGCAAGAATAACCCTTTGCTGGTGGGGGAGGCTGGTGTAGGTAAAACAGCTTTGGCGGAAGGACTGGCTTATTTGCTGGTACATGAAAAGGTACCTGAATCCATTAAGGGCTCGGTGGTTTTTTCGCTGGATATGGGGGCTTTACTGGCTGGCACTAAATACCGCGGGGATTTTGAGGCTCGGCTGAAGTCAGTTATCAAGGAATTAAGTGAACTGGACAAGGCTGTATTGTTCATTGACGAGATTCATACCATTATTGGTGCTGGCAGTGTGTCTGGCGGTACGATGGATGCCTCCAATCTACTTAAACCAGCACTGGCCAAGGGAAGCATGCGTTGCATAGGTGCAACAACCTATCAGGAGTACCGCACTATTTTTGATAAAGACCATGCTTTGAGCCGGCGTTTTCAAAAGATAGATGTGGTGGAGCCATCTGTACCGGAAACAGTACAGATATTGCAGGGATTGCGTCCGGCATTTGAGCATTTTCATCAGGTGCGTTATACCCGTGCCGCGTTGCAGGCTGCGGCCGAGTTGTCTGCACGTTATATCAATGAGCGGTTTTTACCTGACAAGGCCATCGATATTATTGATGAAGCAGCTGCGGCGCAAAAAATTCAACCTAAATCCAAACAACGCAAAGTTATCGGGCGTGCAGAGATTGAGGCGATTGTTGCAAAAGTCGCACGTATTCCGGAAACCGCAGTCTCACATGACGACAAACAAGTACTGCGTTTTCTGGCAGATAATCTGAAAGCCAAGGTGTTTGGACAGGATCAGGCTATTGATGTATTGGCTGCTTCGATAAAGATGGCACGTTCCGGCTTGAAACAGTCAGATAAGCCGATTGGTAGTTTTTTGTTTGCAGGTCCGACAGGCGTGGGTAAAACCGAGGTAGCCAGGCAGCTGGCACAGTTACTGGACTTGCCACTACTGCGTTTTGATATGTCGGAATATATGGAACGACATGCTGTTTCGCGCCTGATTGGTTCGCCGCCGGGTTATGTAGGTTATGAGCAAGGCGGTCTTTTGACCGATGCGGTCAATAAACAGCCTTATTGTGTGCTGTTGTTGGATGAAATTGAAAAAGCACATCCAGATGTGTTCAATGTATTATTGCAGGTGATGGATTATGCCAAACTTACGGATAATAATGGACGCAGTGCAGATTTTCGTAATGCAATTGTCATTATGACCACCAATGCAGGCGCAGCTGAGCTGGCTCAACCTAATATAGGCTTTACTGGAAAGCGTGAGCAGGCGGATAGT
Organism: Snodgrassella alvi; assembly: GCF_002777425.1. GTDB lineage: Bacteria > Pseudomonadota > Gammaproteobacteria > Burkholderiales > Neisseriaceae > Snodgrassella > Snodgrassella alvi_B. The sequence continues at coordinate 11,148 of NZ_MDVC01000115.1, read as the reverse complement.
CTGGCAGCGATTCAAAAGACCTTTACTCCCGAATTTCGCAATCGGCTTGATGCTATTGTGCCATTTAAGGCATTGAATGAAGAGATAATTGTCAAAGTAGTGGATAAATTTTTGCTGGCGCTGGAACAGCAGCTGCTGACTAAACACGTAGTGGCGGAATTTACATCGGCTCTGCGCACTTATCTGGCTAAACATGGTTTTGATGCTGCACTGGGCGCACGACCGATGCATCGTCTGATTCAGGAGCGGATTCGTAAATTGCTGGCGGATGAATTACTGTTCGGACGCTTAAGTGAAGGCGGTGATGTGGTTATTGATTATCTGCCGCAGGCAGATGAAGTGATATTGGATTTTTCAGCTTCGCAGTTGTCTGACCGGAAAAAACTTGAATCAGTAGCCATTGAATAATTATGTTAAAAAATCTAAATTACAGATAAAAAAAAGTGTGGCTAAATGCCACACTTAAACACACACATCAAGAGGAAACCAATCAAAGTAAATTCATTATAATGCTTTTGATTATAAGTGTTTTGATGCAAGTCAAATAAGAAGGTTTAATCAGATATAATCCTGTATAAAGTAAATATTCCTGTTTTATTTACAAACAGAGATATTTGCTTTATTAATGAAAACAGGCGGGATGATAAAATAATTTAACGAAAATTAGCGGGTAGTGGGTCGCTTTGCAGCTGGTTTACAGACTGTAAGCGCTGATTGAAATCCAGAACCTGAAGCTGTGTGCTGTCAACCGTACTAAAAAACTGCTGGCTATAAGGTAATTGTGGTGTACGGATACCTAGCCACTGCGCTATTCCATCCAAAAGTTCCAGACCACTGCGCTGTGCTTTATTGCGTGATTGTCCAGATTGATCGCTGTTTATAACCACTAGTGGCACATGATAGTTTTGATAGAAATGGTCGTTATGGCGCAGAATGCTGGTCGACCGCATAATACTGTTTTTCTCATAAGTATTTTTATCATGGCTTAAGCCGTGGTCGCTGAAGTACAGCATGCTGAACGGCTGGCCGCTGGATTGTAATGTTGCATATATCTGGCCTAACAGGCTATCCGTCTGCCGGATACTATCGATATAACAGTTACTGTTGTTATTTTCCACGTAGAGATGTGGTGGTTGGGGCAGGCGATCACAAGGATTAGGATGTGAACCCATAATGTGCAGCACAATCAGGCGTGATTGCGAGGTAGCCAATGACTGGGCAAGGACTTTTTGTAAAGGCGCAACAAGCTGATAGTCGAAGCTGCGTTCACCAAAATCATAGCCGGTTGTTTTCAGAAAGGTAACATGATTTGCCTGATGGGCAATGGTGGAAATTGAAGTATCATATTGTCCCAGTGCACCCTGATTCGATAGCCAGGCAGTATCCATGCCAGCCTTTTTGGCCAGTGTAATCACATTATTCTGAATGCTGAATGGTTTGCCATGGCTTAGTGTCAGGCCATGTAATAGAGAGATGGGGGTATTTGGCCCGGCAGACAGCATATTGTCCATAACAATATTGGCATGTTTATCCAGAAATGGCGTGTTTGTGTATTTAAATCCGTACAAGTGCATATAGTCTGCACGTGCACTCTCGCCAATAATCAATACATAGTTACGGTAAATCTGATGGCTGCTGCTGATTTGCCAGTTGTCCGGTTTGGCCAGGTCTGCTTTCATTTTGGCCAGCTCAGCGAAGTAGGCACGAGGTTGCAGATAGGCATCGGCCAGAAATTCTATTGGCTGTGCGCGCAGGGCAAAACCGCCAGTAGTATAGCCTTTGCGGGCTGTCTGGGCTGTCATCAGCACAAGGATAAGGACAAGCAAAAAGCCCCAATAGCCGCGCCAGCGTGGTGCGGCAAGACTGCGGCTTAAGCGTACAACAAATAATGGTATAGATGCCAGCAGAAGAGTAGCAAAATAAGTGTGCCATGAAATAGCGCTGATATATTCACTTGCTTCACTGGCGGTGGTACTTAATAGTGAGGCAACAATACCAAAACTTGGCCGTCCATACAGAGCAGCGGTGGGGTGATATAACAGAATAATAATGGCACTTAACCACATTAGGCCTTGCCACAGTCGCGGGCAGAAACGCTGTAACAGCAGAGTAAGCAGCCATGTTTCAATAATCCGGTTTGGATTGGGTGGATAGGCTAGCGCATAAATCATTACAATGCTGTAAATGAGTAAGAGTACTACAGTCAGCAGGTAATGTTTACGTGGTGTCAGTTTCATAAATAACTCAGGCAGCAGGAGTGAAATTATCGGCAAAGAAAGCGTCTTCTACCAGACTGGCTTGGCTGGTAAATAAATTTTGTGCGTGGGCAATCATCTGCGGATTTCCGCAGGCATAGACTGCATAGTTACTCATGTCAGGATGTCTGGCTAAGGCAATATCCTGTACATATCCCTGAGCACCTCGCCATGTTGCTGATGCACGCGATAATACCGCCGTCCACTGCGCCTGTGCCAAGCCGGCACAGAGTTTGTCTAGTAAAACAATATCATATAAATTCTCTTCAGCGGCCACGCCCCAATATACATATACAGCCTGCTGGTATTGCTGTTGCGTCAGTGCAGCCAACATCGCTTCGATTGGAGCAATACCAGTGCCGGAAGCGAGCATAATGAGTGGTTTATGCAGCCAGTTTAACTGGAAGCTGCCCAGCGGACCATGAATATGAATGATATCTTTTGGCTGGAGTCGGCCATCAAACAACTGTTCCGAAAATACACCACCATTCTGACGGCGAACATGAATAACCAGTTGCCGGGTATCAGCATTAAAACAGGCAATGGAATAACTGCGACGAAGATTATTAGGCAGAACAATGTCAATATATTGTCCGGCAGTAAAATTGAAATGCTTTTTGGGTGCCAGTTTCAGGCTGACAATGGCAACATTGGCACAATAACGGATATCATCTATTCGTGCGGCCAGAGTTTGCGCCGGCTGGTTATTCTTACCTTGATAACTCGGCAGATAAAAAGCAATATCACTTTCTGCACTCTGGCAGCACAATAAAATATCCTGCTGATTATTATCATTACTATTCAGAGCTGCCTGAGCATTAATCTCGGTAGTTTGGCCGTTGACTAATCGTGCCTTGCAGGCTCCGCAACAGCCACTTTTACAAGCATGCGGTAGCATTATGCTGTGCTCAATTGCCGCATTAAGCAGCGTTTCTCCCTTTTCTGCACAATAAGTTTCACCAGCTGGTAAAACAGTTATCTGATAACTCATCTCGGTTTTAGATTATTTGAACAAAGCGGCTATTTTAGTGTGCAGCAAAACAAAAGCCAAATCGGACGCTAACCGCCCTGTAAGCCATAGTGGGTAAAAAAATGATATTGAGTGCTGTGTCGCAATACAATATAAAAGCCCGTTATGCAGGATAACGGGCTTGAATTGATACTGACTAAATAGCTTAATTCGAGAAATATTTGGCGTGAATTTTGTCATATTCGCCACTGGCGCGAATTTTTCTCAGGGCTTCGTTCAGCTTTTCCGCAGTGGCTGTATCGCCCTTACGTACAACAAAGCCATAATGGTCAACTCCGAATTCAGGTACTTTATTGATGGTAAATTTATCTGCACCATTTGCCTTAATATAATTGCTGATTACTGCACCATCTGATACCATCGCTTCAACTCCGCCGTTTTCCAGTTCCTTGATGGCTAATGGGACGCTGTCAAAACGGGCAATTTTGGTGCTTTGTGCACCGAGTACTTTCTGAACAGCCAGATCACCAGTCTGACCTGTTGCCACAGCCACACGGTGCATGTTGTTTAATTCAGCAAGCGAATGGAAAGTTTTTGCTTTCGGTGTCAATACCATCATGGAAATATCAAAATACGGATCAGTGAATGTCATGCTCTGTTTACGTTCATCAGTGATGGTTACACCCGAGGCCACGATATCCAGATCGCCATTGTTCAGACTGGCAAACAAGCCGTCCCATGGCTGGTCTTTAAACTGTACCTTGAAATTTCCGGCTTTAGCCATTGCACTCATCAGATCAACATCAAAACCTGTTAATGAACCGTCCGCTGTACGTGATTCAAATGGTGCAAATTCCGCATTTGTACCGACAATATAGGTTTTGTCAGCAGCAGATTGGGCAGGCGCCGAAGCTGAATTGTTATTGCTGCCACCACAGGCAGTTAAAATCAGGGTAGAGCCCATGGCCGCAGCGGCCAGCCAGTGTTTGATTTTCATGATGAATCCTTGAGTTCCGATAGATTTATTGGCTGAAGGTTGCTATCCATACAACAGTTTGCACCACAAAATATGCATCCTTACTGCCATGTCTGACTTGATAGTAACATATTTAACTGGTGACACAAGCTTTATACATGCACTGTGAGGCTGGTTAGCAATGTTATAATCCTGTTTTCACGAATACATGACAGTATTTAACAGTAAACAGGTCATGTATGATTCAGCTTTACAGGATAGATAATGCATATAATACATACCATTACAGAACTGCGTTCATGGCGGCGGCAGGCTAAACGTGTAGCTTTAGTGCCTACAATGGGTAACCTGCATGAAGGCCATTTGTCACTGGTACGTACAGCCAGAGCCCATGCCGATGCAGTGGTAGTGAGCATATTTGTAAACCGGATACAGTTTGGTGTTGGTGAAGATTTTGACCAGTACCCGCGGACTTTGGAACAGGATGTGAAAAAGCTGGCTGCTGCGGGTGTCGATGTGGTATTTGCGCCAGCTGAAAGTGAGTTGTATCCTAATGGTATACAAAGTTATTTTGTAGAACCGCCAGCAATCCAGAATGAACTGTGCGGCCGTAGCCGTCCCGGCCATTTTCGCGGTGTGGCTACAGTGGTAACCAAATTGTTCAATATTGTGCAGCCTGATGTGGCCTGCTTCGGTAAAAAAGATTACCAGCAGCTTGCCGTAATAAAAGGCATGGTGCAGGATTTGAATATAAATGTAGAAATCATTCCAGTAGAAATTGAGCGTGCAAAAACTGGTCTGGCTTTGTCCAGCCGCAATGGTTATCTCACAGACGATGAGCGCACACAGGCAGCGCAGTTATCTGAGCAGTTACAAGTCATGGCCAAAGCAATCGCACAGGGAAACAGAGATTTTGCCGCTCTGGAGAACAGTGCAGCAACATATTTACAACAGCATGGCTGGCAAGTGGATTATATTGAGGCCCGTCAGGCTCAAACGCTGACAAAAGCACAGAATTCTGATACTAATCTGGTGATTGTAGCAGCCGCAATACTGGGAACCACCCGTTTGATTGATAATATAGAAGTGCATTTGTCAAATTAATAATTAAAGATAATTTGTTAACTAGATATTAACCAAAAGGCAGCGTGAATACGTATGTGGTGGATTGTATTAATACTGTTAATTATTGCTATAGGCGCATTACTCTGGTGGCGTAATATTCAGGAACGCAAATGGCAGCTGGAAATGACCTACTTATCTCGATATGAAAATCAGTTTCAGCCTGGCCAGATTACTGCACCAAAGGCGGCTAAAGCGTCACTGCTAGATTACATTGTGCCCAGCGTAATGCCACAGCGTACGCAGCATAATCAGGCAGTACAATCATCACCACAAAAACAGCAGCCATCTGCTACAGAACTGGTACAGACTGAGCCTGAGCTCACACCAGAGCCAGTAGTATCTACTCATGTTTATGAGCAGCCAGAACAGGATTCACCGGCAGAAATCAGCCGGCCGCCATCACCGGCAGATCAGCCGGTTCTGAAGCAGATTACACCGCAGATTACCGTTACTGAAGCCACCCCAAAACCAGTAAAACCCAGTGCTGCAAGTACAGCCACAGATGCTTCTGGGGATAAAACAGATACCGGCTATCAATTGCAGGTACTGGAAAACAACCAGCAGGCTCTGGCAGAATCATTGACGCTGGTGAAGACACAACCTACTGTGGCCAGTAGTGATGATGTCCATTTAAAGATTGAACCAGAAGCAGAAGACTACCCAAATCCAGATAATGTAGCTGATGATGAAGACAAAGCTTTGGCTGAGGAAAAAATACTGGTTACCAGTGAAGAAGTTGTCGAACCAGCGGTGGTATTTACCCCAAATAAAAATCTGGAAGTAATTACTCTGGCTGAAGCTACGCGCAAAGTGGCTACGCACCCGCTGGCTGATGCAGTAACGGAATCTGCTCCTGTACTTGAAGTTATCCAGCTCAATTGGCAGCACAAACCAGTGAGTAGCCAGAATCAGCAGCGCCACCGTAACGCAAAAGAAATAACAGCCGATGATCCTATATTAAATAAAATTCGTTCACGTACAAAAGCCGAACAGGCTGCCTTATTAAAAGCACGAGCATTAAAAAACTTTGATCTGGATGATTTGCAGCAGGCTACACAGCGCAAACTGGGCAATTCGGTAGGCGCGCCATCACATCTGGCTCATCCAGTGTTACCCTTGTCAAGCCATCCCTCCCTTGAGTATAGCCTCAGCAATGAACATAATAGCGTGCAGGTTATTGATGAAGAAGATATCCGTTTAAACCTGCTGCGCCAGCGGCTGGCTCGCCAGCGCCATCAACAGAGTTCTCATCACATTAATTCAGGCTATAGCGTACCGGTAATAGCAGAGGATGAAATCTATGCCAATCTGGCTAAAACCGACTCCCCGGTTAATAAACAGAAATTTCAACGGCCAGTAGTACGCGAAAGTGTTATTCCGGCAGCAGCACGCATCAGTAAACGCCATGCTGTCAAAATGACGGCGCCAGTGGCAGATATGTCCGTAGAAACTGGTTACACAGGTGTTGCTGTTAGTGAACGCGCACCACTGTCAACACGCTTTACTCCATTTCAGTCGATGCCAGCGGCTATTACTGTGGCATCAGATGTGGCTATGTCACCAGCAGATGGTTATACCAGTGAAGATACAGCCTATGGCACACCAGCCAGCCTCGAAGCAATAGGGATGGGTAACGCCATGACCGATAGTGTGCGTTCGAGAAGGCACCAGTTTCATTACACGCCAGACGTACAGCCAGTAGTACCACAGGCTGTATCAGCAGATATCAGCACAGTAAACTCTAGTCCTTATTATAATGCTACTGTTCATTCTATGCCTGGTAATGATGGCATAGCTTCGTATATGCCGGATAAAAACGATGGCGATGTTGCCGTAGCAGAAGCACCAGTATTGGCAACTGAAGACCCTTATTTTGCCGATACTGATCTACAGGCAGACACACCCGTTTATTTCCAAGAGCATGAGAAGCCCGAGGAAGAAGAAACAGATATAGACATATCCAAATACTGGCCACAAGTGGAAAAGCAGCTTGCTAACAGCACCGACACTATAATCGAAGCTGATGAATTAGTGACTGAAGAACTCTCCGCTAGCCAGATTGAATCTGTACCACCGGTTCAAAGCGTGAGTGTGGTTACCGGTTTAAAGCAACCACAGTTGCCTACCGAGCTGAAAAAAAATTCCGGCACACCGCCACAGCAAACAGCCATCGGTATGGCATTACAAAAAGCATTGCATCAGACTACGGCGGCGGAACCTGTGCCCAAGCCGCAGTTAAAACTATTGTTACCGAGCATGGACTTATTATTGCCACCACATTACGACCCTGCAGCACAGCAAAGTGAAGAAACCTTACTCGAAAATGGCATCACCATCGAAGAAAAACTGGCAGAATTCAAAGTTAAAGTTCGCGTAATCGATGCCTTTGCGGGACCGGTAATCACTCGTTATGAAATTGAACCGGCACAAGGGGTGCGCGGTAATCAGGTAGTTAATCTGGAAAAAGATTTGGCGCGCAGTCTGGGCTTTGCATCTATTCGCGTGGTGGAAACCATTCCGGGCAAAACCTGTATGGGACTGGAATTACCCAACCCTAAACGGCAAATTATCCGTTTGAGTGAAATTTTTTCAGCACCGGTATTTCAGCAGTCACGCTCCAAACTGACATTGGCTCTGGGACAGGGAATTACTGGCCAGCCGGTTGTCACAGATCTGGCTAAAGCCCCGCATTTACTGGTTGCCGGTACAACTGGCTCAGGTAAATCAGTGGGCGTCAATGCCATGATACTGTCGATGCTGTATAAAGCAACGCCTGAAGATGTGCGCCTGATTATGATTGACCCGAAAATGCTGGAATTAAGCATTTATGAAGGCATCCCGCATTTGCTCGCACCGGTGGTAACCGATATGAAACTGGCAGCTAATGCGCTAACCTGGTGCGTAAATGAAATGGAAAAGCGCTACAGGCTGATGAGCCATGCTGGTGTGCGTAATCTGGCTGGTTTCAACCAGAAAATTGACGAACTGGCTGCGCATAACAAAAAACTGTTTAATCCGTTTTCCCTCAATCCAAGCGACCCGGAACCTTTGGAAAAACTGCCTTATATAGTAGTAGTTGTAGATGAATTTGCTGACCTGATGATGACGGCTGGCAAGAAAATCGAAGAACTGATTGCACGGCTGGCACAAAAAGCCCGTGCTGCCGGTATCCATCTGATACTAGCAACCCAACGCCCCAGTGTAGATGTTATTACCGGCCTGATTAAAGCCAATATCCCGACACGCATTGCCTTTCAGGTATCCAGTAAAGTTGACAGCCGTACCATCCTTGACCAGATGGGTGCTGAAAATCTGCTTGGGCAGGGGGATATGCTGTTTTTGCCGCCGGGTACAGCCTATCCTGAACGCGTACATGGTGCATTTGTGGCTGATGAGGAGGTACATCGTGTAGTGCATTATCTGAAACAGTTTGGCGAACCAAAGTATATCGATGATATTTTAACTGCCGGTGTCAATGACGATGATATGTTCAGTAATGCTTCCACACGCAGCAATGAGAATGAACTGGATCCACTGTACGATGAAGCGGTTGCACTGGTGGTAAAAACCCGTAAAGCAAGTATTTCTTCCGTACAGCGTCAGTTGCGCATAGGCTATAACCGTGCAGCTCGTCTGGTAGAACAGATGGAAACTGAAGGTATTGTTTCACCTGCTGAAGGTAACGGTAATCGTACTGTACTGGCACCACAGAATAGCCATCTGGATGATTAGCTGCGCATAACACGAGCTGCCTGCATCTGTACATTAATCAGAATATTTTAAAACGCATACACACTGTATGCGTTTTTTATTTTCATCATAATATTATGCTGTGAAGTAGTCACTCTAAATGGGTAGTTATTATCGCAGTCATTAGTAATGCTTAAATATTATCAGCGCTGACATCACATGTAATCATTATAGTTAAAATAATGTATTTATTTGTATGAATAAAATAAATATGTAGTGATTTTGTTGCTTTAATAGTTTGTTTTTTTGAAAAATATCAACATTTAGTCAGATTTTACTAAGTAAATTGCTGCTGTTTAGCTGGATTTGGCATCAGCCGATACGGGACATTAAAAAGCTGCATAAAAATGTGTGCAAAATATTGCTGAAAATTTATTAATACATGTATAAATTTTCAAATCATAAATAAAGAAAAATAAAATTTCTATTATGTTTTATAAGAAAAATAAAATTTGTAAGTAATTGTTTTAAATATTAAATCGTTTGTATTGATTCTAAATTGGTTTTAAGATGAATTGGCTATATTCGAAATGTAAATTTAAATCTTTAACTCTGTAGATATAAATATGTTAATTATCAGGAGGCAAGTTTATGATTGAATCTTATAAACGGTTTTGGCATAACATTCTGAATTTTTCTGGCACCTCCAATCGAACCGATTACTGGTGGCCTATTGTAATAAATTATGCTCTTGGTATGATTTTAATGCATATCGTTGAAAAAATGCTGGGGCATCCGATTAATGATATCTATACCTGGGGTGACTGGACAGTTAATTTTGCCGTGCTTGTGGTTGGTTTTGTAGTTTGGATTGCTAGCTTGTCATTGCTGTTCAGACGCCTGCATGATACAAATCGTTCCGCATGGTGGATTCTGATTTCTCTGATACCGTTAATTGGGCAAATATGGCTTATTATCCTGACACTGCTACCCAGTAGACCGAATCGCTTTCATCAGGGTTTTTTTTAATCTGTTTTTTTTTGACTGGTTTGCAGATGGCAATGAATGAGTAAATTACCCATTTCTGCGCTGGGTTTTCTGTTTATAACCAGTCTTGCTTCTGTAGCCATATTTTACTTAGTGGAAAGGTGTTGCTGGGCAGAGAAGCATAAAAAAGTTGTTTATGACCTAAGTATTAGTAACTTACTTCTACTGCAATACCGAGCTAACATAAATTATTGACTGGTAAAAATAGCTATTCATAAGCGGATAAGAAACGCTTGCGCATTTTTTTAGAATAATATTTATTTTATTTGCCTGTAACTACCCTCTAAAATAGGACAACTCCAAAGTAGAAAATTCTCTCTATTAATCCACAGAGGATTTAAACATGAAAAAGATGACTGAACATCAAATATATCCATTTTAAAAGAAGCTCAATGTAACTATCCCTTAAAATAGTACAGCTCTGAAGTAGAAAATTCTCTTTATTAACCCACAGAGGATTTAATCATGAAAAAAATGACTGAACATCAAATCGTATCTATTTTAAAAGAAGCTGAAGCCGGTATTCCTGTTAAAGAACTTTGCCGTAAATATGGCATCGGCAACTCGACTTTTTATAAATGGCGGCAAAAATACGGTGGTATGGAAACCTCCGATATCAAACGTTTAAAGGAGCTGGAAGCTGAAAACCGTAAACTTAAGCAAATGTTTGCCGAGCTCAGTTTAAAATCTCAGCTTCAGGAGGAAATCATAAAAAAGCTATAGTGCCTACCAAGGCACGTAAAGCTTGGGCTGTGCAATTACAAGAAAGTCATCCTGTTACTATTGCTATGAGCTGCGCAATTGTTGGCTTAAGCCGCTGTGCTTACTATTATCAACCTAAATTACCGGATGACTCGGTGATTGTGTCAGTACTCAGTGCTATCACTGACAGGCATTTACGCTGGGGCTTTCCCAAGTGTTTTAATCGTATCAGAAAGCTCGGCTATAAATGGAATCATAAACGGGTGTATCGGGTGTATTGTGAATTAAAGCTTAATCTCAGGGTAAAGCGTAAAAAATGCATTCCTCCACGATGCCCAGAAAGACTATCTGCACCCAGTAAACAAGGTGAATGCTGGTCAATG
>NZ_MDVC01000114.1 GCF_002777425.1 Snodgrassella alvi | reverse complement strand
TTGATTGCGACTGCTGTCACTCATAAAATCCATTGACCAGCATTCACCTTGTTTACTGGGTGCTGATAGTCTTTCTGGGCATCGTGGAGGAATGCATTTTTTACGCTTTACCCTGAGATTAAGCTTTAATTCACAATACACCCGATACACACGTTTATGATTCCATTTATAGCCGAGCTTTCTGATACGATTAAAACACTTGGGAAAGCCCCAGCGTAAATGCCTGTCAGTGATAGCACTGAGTACTGACACAATCACCGAATCATCTGGTAATTTAGGTTGATAATAGTAAGCACAGCGGCTTAAGCCAACAATTGCGCAGCTCATAGCAATAGTAACAGGATGACTTTCTTGTAATTGCACAGCCCAAGCTTTACGTGCCTTGGTAGGCACTATAGCTTTTTTATGATTTCCTCCTGAAGCTGAGATTTTAAACTGAGCTCGGCAAACATTTGCTTAAGTTTACGGTTTTCAGCTTCCAGCTCCTTTAAACGTTTGATATCGGAGGTTTCCATACCACCGTATTTTTGCCGCCATTTATAAAAAGTCGAGTTGCCGATGCCATATTTACGGCAAAGTTCTTTAACAGGAATACCGGCTTCAGCTTCTTTTAAAATAGATACGATTTGATGTTCAGTCATTTTTTTCATGATTAAATCCTCTGTGGGTTAATAAAGAGAATTTTCTACTTCAGAGCTGTACTATTTTAAGGGGTAGTTACACTTGCTCAAGCCCAATTGGGTGAAGCCTGGACACTTGCAGAAATTGTGCCAGAAAGAAAACTGGAAAAATATGATTCTTATCTGCCTGAAAATCTGCAATTGATGAGTTATGCAAGTCAGGCTTTTGATATACCGGCAACCCAAGAATGGTTACAGCAATTTGCAGATACCAAGCCTGAATTCAGCCAAACATAAATATTAACGATTCAAATCACAGCTAAAATGGTCATCCAGCAGCTTATATTACAATCAAATCCTGAAAATCATTTCTGCCGGCACGGTGCAAATAAATCCAGTTTTGTCTGGTATTCGCTGGTTTTCACATCCATTAATCCCAATACCGAATGAAAAATATTATCGTGTGAAAACGCCTGCTGCCGCGCATGCTGGCGCAGACAATTCATATCCAGCTTGCTTGTGCTGGCAAAATCATGATTGACCCACAACAGCATGGGTATATGGGTTTGTTCCGCTGGTGCAATAGCATAAGGTGTAGCGTGCAGATACATACCCTTTTCTCCCAGTGATTCACCGTGGTCAGAAAAATACCACATCGCACTGGCCAAACCAGTTTGGCTTTGCAATAGTCTAATAATTTCTGCCAGTATATGGTCTGCGTATAGCACTGTATTATCGTAGGTATTGCGTAACTGTTCAGTCGTACACTGCTGAATCTGGTTGGTATCACAGGTAGGCATAAAATGCCGGAATGCATCTGGATAACGCTGGTAATAAGCCGGCCCATGGCTGCCCATCGTATGCAACACCAGCACTGCATCATCAGGTAATCTGGCCATTACGGTACGCAAATTAATCAATAGGCTTTCATCCAGACAGCCATCGCCAGTGCATTTTAAATCAGTTGCCCAATCCCCTACATCCACATGACGGATACGCTCGCATACTCCCTTACAGCCACCATCATTATCACGCCAGAGCACATCTACACCTGCGCGTTGCAAAATATCCAGTAAACCTTCCTGATGTTTGGCCAGATTGGCTTTATAGTGCTGGCGTGGCATATTGGAAAACAGACACGGTAAAGAAACTGCTGTGGCAGTACCACAGGAAGTTACCTGCGAAAAATTAATTATATTCTCTCCCATTGCTGCCAGTTCTGGCGTGGTCTGACGCTGATAGCCATTCAGCCCCCAGCTCTGCGCCCGCGTGGTTTCCACCACCACCAGCACCAGCAAACGCTTTTGCCCACGGCGCTGATAGCTGGCATCCAGCCCTATACGCAGTAAAGGCCGATGCGCATCATATGCGTTATAAGCAGTTTTCAGCGCAGCACCAACTATATTCGTTGGCACAATTAAATGATTAACAGCTTTATTATTACGGAAAAAAGAAATATAGCTGCCATAGGCCAGCAGAATAATAGTAACCACCATAGCCAGAGAAGCAGCTATAGCAACCACCCGCCTGCCCAGCTCACGATACCATGGGCGTGCATAGCAGATGCTCACTCCCCAGCAATACCACTGTGCCGGTAACAACCCCGTTATGCCCAACCACATCCAGAATTGCGGCGTTAACCAGGCACCCGCCTCACCTAGATTAGTCTGAAGAATATTTTGCAGCATATTGGCATCAAAATAAACATTCTGCATCATCACTGCATAGCTCACCGCGGAACTCAGTAATAATAGCAGTGGCACCATCAGCCGATGCAGATATGGCCAGAACAGCAATTGCATACAGAAATTCATTGCTGCCAACATCAATATGGGCACAGTTAACCAAAAAATGACATTATTATTATTCAGGCTCACATGCTGGAACAGATAATGCCAGAAACCCATATTCAGTATCACTAAAAGATAAGCGCTCAGCAATAACACTATCCGATTACTGCTTATTACCCACTTAGACTGCATCACCAGCCCCTGTTAACTAAACAGAAACAAGTGTAAAAAAACAGCCTTAAGTGAAGCTTAAGGTAAAACGCGCCAACAGCCAGTGACGTTGTGATACGGTAGCATTATATTTCTGCAAAGTACCATTTTGTACTTATCAGGAGTCTGAAATGAGTCAATCATGGCATCATGAACAGCATTTTTCCAATCGTAATAACTGGTTACGTGCCTGCGTTCTGGGCGCAAACGATGGCCTGATTTCTACCGCCAGCCTGCTCATGGGGCTGGCTGCTGCCGAACCAAATCAGCATACACTACTTATATCTGGCATAGCCGCACTCGTTTCCGGCGCAGCTTCCATGGCGGCCGGGGAATACGTTTCTGTTTCCAGCCAGCGCGATACTGAAGCAGCGGATTTACGTAAAGAACAGGACTCTCTTATCCGCTATCCGGAAATAGAACTGGAAGAACTCACCGATATTTATCGTCAGCGCGGATTGAACGAAACTCTGGCGCAACAGGTTGCAGAAGCCTTAACCAAGCACAACGCTCTTGAAGCCCATGCCCGTGAAGAAATCGGCATCACCGAAGTAAGCAAAGCCAATCCCCTACAGGCAGCACTGGCCTCAGCCTTATCTTTTACTTGCGGTGCTTTACTACCAGTATTACTATCCCTATTAAGCTCAACCGTATGGCTGATGAGTACACTGGCCATTACCACTATAATAGGCCTTGGTATTCTTGGCTGCATCTCAGCCTATCTGGGTGGCGCGCCCAAACGTCCGGCAGTGACCCGGATAGTTATACTGGGTGCCCTTGCTCTGGCATTAACCAGTATGATAGGACGAATTATCGGTATTACTATCTGAAAAAAGCATGCGTATACTGATTCTTGAAGACGACAGCGATATCGCAGATGGCCTCAAGGCCGGCCTGAGCCAGCATGGCATGGCCTGTGATGTCTTTGCGTCTGGCCGGTTGGGAGAGCAGGCCTTAAGTGCTGCGCCATACGATGCTGTAATTCTTGATTTAAGTCTGGCAGAAACAGATGGCATGGAGGTACTCAGCCATTGGCGCAATCAAGGTATTAGCACCCCCGTACTGATACTCACTGCACGGGATGCCCTGCCCGACAGACTGGCCGGCCTTAATGCCGGCGCTGACGACTATCTGGGCAAACCCTTTGCACTCGACGAAGTAATTGCCCGCTTGCACGCCCTTATGCGTCGCAGTCAGGGCATTAGTCGTGCCGAAATCAGCTTTGGCCAGCTTAGCATTAATCTGAATAGCTGTAGTGCCAGCCTGTACGGCCAGCCTCTGAATATAACCCAGCGCGAATGGTTACTTTTACAACTACTTGTAACCCATCCACAACGCGTATTCAGCCGCGCCCAGATTGAAGACAAACTGTATAACTGGGAGCAGGAAGTCGAAAGCAATGCCGTAGAAGTCCACGTACACCATTTACGCAAAAAAATCGGTGCCACTATCATCCGTACTCGCCGCGGGCTTGGCTACCAGCTCGGAGAGGCGCCATGAAAGCAACCACAGCCATTAGTCGGCGTTTACTTATCTATCTTGGCCTCACCTTACCCATTCTGTGGATAGTCACCGCCTTTATCAGCGCAGCAGCCGTTATGCATGAAATAAACGAAGCCGGCGATACCCAGATGAGCCAGTTGGCACAGCGCCTGATGCATACCCCGATTAACCTCGACAGCAACTACAACCCAAACTTACCACCTATACCCAAATCACAGCGTGGACTTATCGACAGCAAAGAATCTGGCTATGCTATCTGGTATAAAGGGCGGCTAATTAATGCCGATGAAACCGGCCAGACCATTGCCTATAAAAGCAATTATCAGGGCTTTATCAATCAGTGATACTGGTGGCAAAGCCATGCATGGCGTATCTTTTACCTGCATGATGCCCGGCTACAACTGGAAGCTGCCGTAGCATTCAGCATGCATGAACGCCTGCAAACCGTATTACGCGCCGTGTGGTCACAACTGGCCGTATCCATCCTTGCCCTGCCCTTACTGCTCTGGCTAATCGCATGGGGTGTACGCCGTGGTACCAAACCACTCCAGACTTTAACGCAAACCCTATACCAGCGCGAGCCGCATAGCGTTAGCCCGATATCCTGCGTCGTACCAACTGAAATCCAGCCCATAATTACCGCACTGAACGACTTATTTCAGCGCATCGAACAAACCCGCGCACGCGAATTACGCTTCACCGCCGATGCCGCCCATGAACTGCGCAGCCCGCTGGCTGCACTCAAAGTACAAACCGAAGTCCTTGCTCTAACCAATCTGGACGACACTCAGCAACAGCGCGTACGCAATATTGAACACAACATAAACCGCACCACCCACCTGGTCGATCAGCTCCTCACCCTTTCCCGTCTTGCCCCCCTTACTGCACCGCCCTACACCGCCGCAGTAAACTGGACAGACATCACCAGCGAGGCCATAGAAAGCGTAAACCTGTATGCACGCGAACGCTATTGCCGCGTCCAGCGCTAGTTTCAAACTGAGCCAGCAGCCATACTACCACTATCCGGTGACCATACCCTGCTTACCATCCTTATCCGCAATTTGCTCGACAACGCCATCCGCTACAGCCCTGAATACAGCACCATTAACATAACACTGGCTGCTGACACTATCATCATCACCAACCCCGGCAACGGCGTTACTCCCGAAAACCTGCAACGCCTGCGTGAACGCTTTTTCCGCCCGGCCGGACAGGAAAGTAGCGGCAGCGGATTGGGATTGTCTATTGTAGATAGTGTTGCGCAGTTGCATGGATTAGAGGTGAAGCTGAGCAATATAGAAAATGAGCACGAAGAGCGGATTGGATTTGAAGCGATATTAATACAAATATCTAAACATAGTACACTATTCACGAAAGAAATTATGCTACATGTTTTGGTGTTTTATATTCAATCGGAATCACGTAATTTAGTGCTTTTTGGAATTTTTAGATATTATAAAGGGTTAGCCATTCCGGTATATAAAGTTTTGAGCATTTACAATACGCCCGTTAAGTGCTATACAGTTAACAGCGCAGCATATATAGATATATTTAGTAACAAAAAGGATTTTCTATATGGACTATTACGTTAAGTCATTCTCAGAATTATCGACTAAAGAATTTTATGAAATTGCCAAATTACGTATTGCAGTATTTGTAGTAGAACAAACTTGCCCCTATCAAGAAATTGATGCTTATGACGAGCAGGCTGTGCATATATGGATGCAAGAAGGGCAAACAATCATTGGGTATACTCGGATAATTGATCAAGATGCAACAGTCACATTTGGCCGGGTAATTATTCATCCAAGCCATCGTGGTAAGAAATTAGGCAACCAATTACTCGAAAAAACGTTGGCTGTGATTAAGACACAAATGCCAGATAAACCGATCGTGATCAGTGCACAAGCTCACTTGATAGATTTTTATGGTGCCTATGGATTTGTTCCAGTTTCCGATGTTTACTTAGAAGATGATATCCCACACATTAGAATGCGAAAAGAAAAACAGTAACATTCTAATATTCTTTGAAATATTAGAGCATAAAATATTCACATTGAATAAAAATAATTTATTTAACTTGTTCTACAATAAAACATAACTTTATTGTTGGCCTAAGCCGCTGTGCTTACTATTATCAGCCTAAGTTACAGGATGATTTGGTGATTATGTCGGTACTAGGTACTATCACTGACAGGCATTTACGCTGGGGCTTTCCCAAATGTTTTAATCGTATCAGAAGGCTCGGCTATAAATGGAATCATAAACGTGTATATCGGGTGTATTGTGAATTAAAGCTTAATCTCAGGGTAAAGCGTAAACAACGCATTCCTCCATAGAGCCCAGAAAGGCAATCAGTACCCGATAAGCTAGGTTTGCTGGTCAATGGATTTTATGAGTGACAGCAGTCGCAATCAACGCAGGTTGAGAACCTTCAATGTCATGATGACTTTAATCGTGAAGCGTTAGACATTGATATTACGGTCAGTTTACCAGTAAGCATGGAATAGCTACGGAAAACAGAAAACTTATTAATATGAAAAACAATAGTTGCACATAGGAAATTCAAATTCAAGAGTGAATTAAACAGGTATGCTATTGAAAAAAGAACAAGGAATTTTAAGAAATATTTAAAGCAAAAACTTAAAGAAACTGATATTAAATCTTATGAAGAAAAGGATTATTGGTATCGAAGAACATAAAGAAAATCACATGATAAATAAAACAATTTAAGCTCAACTGCCAATTTATAGTAGCAAACAATAGCGGAATTGACAGACCGGAACTAAAACTAGCAGAACGAAGCCTCACTGCTATTGATCATCATTTGAAAGCTCATTAATAGTATATACACATGAGACCACATAAAATACAAAGCATTCACGCTTGACTTGTCTAGTTCTTCGGGCTGCTGAACCCATGTAGTCTATTGAAACCAACAGCATATTTAGCAGTAAAATTGCACCAAACTTACAACGCGATAGGCTTTCAGTAGCACATTATCTGGTAGCTTAGTAGTCTGATTGGCCTGATCAGGCTGCGATTAATACCTAGCTTTCCAAACAAAAATTTAAAAATTACTGTTCATGTATTACCCGGTAGGTGGGCTGATTTTCCTCAATTTCGATTTTTTTCAGCCTATCACAACTGGGCGTACCGACGAAGTCTTTAAACGGTGACTCCTGCTCGTTTTTACAACTCTGTTTCAGGCGTATTTTATCAAACTGAGAGGGTTTATATGCAAATACATTGCTAATTGAAAATAAAAACAATAGTGTCATTACAATGTAAGTTAAATCAGTTTTCATTTTTCTTTATTCCTCATCAAAAAGATAAAAATTAAACCTGTATAGCTCTTCCTTACCTGTTCAAAGCAGTCTGAATGCTAGATAAGCTATCCCGAACTGCATAGTGATTAGTATCACTTCCTTGATATATGGCACGATAGGAACCATAATCAATCACTTTGTTAATCATATTACCATTAATAATTGCCTTATTACCGTCAGTTGCGGTAACTGTAAAATAAGCCATATTTTCCACCTTTGAAAATTAATATTTCTATATTAATGGTATAGTAACAAATCTATGCTAATAAGCCAAACTTTAATTTAAAATAAATTTAATTTATATTTACTTCATCAATTGATTTGCTTCTACAAGACAATTATTAAAAATTAATTTGTGAAAATAGAATTCACTTAAATACAATTTTTAAATTATACATTCTGCCTTAAAGATAAAATGAATAGCACCAAAATCTGCAAAATGACAATATAGTAATTCTATTGAAAGCTATTTATTGTAGTCATTAAACCTGCTAAAATTACCCTCTCTTATGTGAGAATTGTAGATATAGCCCGCTCACATAAATTGACACCTATATGCGCACTGAGGGAATACTCCACACTCATTTGCTATTTATGCGCCTATCGTCTAGTGGCCGAGGACACTGCCCTTTCACGGCGGCAACCGGGGTTCGAATCCCTGTAGGCGTGCCAAAATCGAATTAAACTGGATTTTATTTTTTCACTAAGTATTGATATTCTTTTCAAGACCAAAAATAATTGAATTGATAACACTATTTGTGCAAATAGATAGAGCAGTATATAAATTAATATTTGAAATGTTTTATTATTGCAATAACTGATTGAATTAATGGATTTTTGCAAGAAACAATAAAACAAAAACAGCGCTTTAAAAGCGCTGTTTTTTATTTTTAAATAACACAATTATTTTTTCAGAATTTGTCTAACTAGAATCATTATGGCTGAAACAAAGAAAACCAGTCCTAATACCTGACTCATTGTATCCCAGTTATGCAGATTCAATGCCAGAGGCGCTTCACCCTCCCCTAGAGCAATGGAAGCAACAATTATCATTGCCATTACTACGCCAACGATACTTTCACCAACGATCAGGCCAGCTGCTAATAAAGTACCGCGACGATCTGTGGCTTTCAGTTCACGCGCCTGAATTTTTGGATCTGTGTGACGTTTTCTGATATGGCGCATACAAAAGTATGAAAGTACGGTGCCGATAAAGATTGGCATATTTACAGAAGCAGGCAGATAAATACCCATGCCTACAGCCAGTGGAGGAATACTCAAGCCCGGACGAAGACGTTTTACTACTATATCCAGAACAATCAGGAATATACCTAAACATACACCAGCCATGATGTAGGTCCATTCCAGATTATGCGAAAAAATGCCTTTGGCGATTGTGGTCATCAGGGTTGCCTGTGGGGCAGAGAGCGCCTGAGTGGCATCCATACCAGAGCGTGGCAAGGCTCCGGTAAAACCGTAAGCGTTGTAGAGCAGTTCCAGTACTGGTGAAATAACGAGGGCACCAACAATACTGCCAATAATCAGTGCTACCTGCTGCCGCCACGGTGTGGCCTGTATCAGATGGCCAGTTTTTAAATCCTGTAGGTTATCATTGGAAATGGTGGAAATAGCCATGACTACTGAAGCGGTAAACAGCGCCAGTGCGGTCATAAACTGATTGCCCCCAGCCATGGCAAAAATACCACTGGACTGGCCGATTACCATAAATACCAGAGATATGATAACGATGGAGACAATACCGATACTGGATATCGGGCTGGAAGAGGAACCAATCAGGCCGGCCATATAGCCACTGGCTGCGGCCACAAGAAAACCAATGATAAAGGCCATAATAGTGGCACATGCGACTAAAGCACAGGCCATACCGAAAGAAATCGGTGCACTGGCAATAAAACTGTAGAAAGTAGCAATCAGAATAATCAGGGTTATCAGAATTATCAGCAACATGGTTTTGGGCGATAAATCCTGATTTACCCGTTGTTGCGACTGACTGGTATCTGAACCGGAGCTAAAGGCCTGAAAAGATAATTTCATTCCTTCAAGCATGGGTTTGAACAGTGTTATTAATGTCCATATTGCGGCCACAGCGATGGCACCGGCACCAATATAGCGAACTTTGGTAACCCATAGATTAATGGCGAAATCTACCATCGTAGCATTTTCCGGCATGGGAGTGGTACTGGTGAAATACGGTACCGCTATTCCCCATGAGAAAAACATGCCCAGTAATACGGCAATACCGCCGGTAATGCCAACCAGCCAGCCGGCTCCCAATAAAGCCAGAGAGAATCCCATTGGTACCTGAAATACTGCACCGCCTACTTTAAACCAGGCACTGGCACTTTCGCTGACTACACGCAACCCACTAACCAGAAAGCTGAAAATACCTGACAATATGCCGCCGGTAACAATCTGTTTAACCCCGCTTTGCGGTGTGTCGTCTTCGCTTTCCTGTGGTTGATTGTGGTCACCAGCCTTCAGAATTTCAGCGGCCGCCAGACCTTCCGGATAGGGTAAATCGCTGTTAACTACGAGCACATGGCGTAATGGCACGGTGAAGATGACACCAAGAATACCACCGGCAATACAAATAAGAGTTGTTTGCCAGAATGGAAATCCCTGCCAGTAGCCAATCATTAACAGGCCGGGTAAAACAAAGATTATTGACGACAGGGTACCGGCAGCGGATGCCTGTGTTTGCACCATGTTATTTTCAAGAATATTTGAACCCCGAAAACATTTCAGTACGGCCATGGATATCACGGCAGCAGGTATGGATGATGCGAATGTCAGGCCAACTTTCAGCCCCAGATACACGTTAGATGCAGTGAATATTACTGTGATTAATGCACCTAAGATCATGCCGCGAATGGTAAGTTCCCGGTATTGATCGACCGCCGATGAGGTGGTTGAGGGGTGTTGCATGTAATAACTCCATAAAGATGCGACCCAGAATGATAGCAATAATATTAAAATTTCTGGATATTAATTTATCCTTGCACGACCGCCATTTTGGACAAAAAGCAGCATTGTACAAACTGGTTTGTGTTTTTTCTTTATATTTTAAGAATGTAGTGTAAATTATGTTTTTTTATTTTTTTATTATGTTAGTTAAATTTAAATTTATCCGCACTATTTTTCTTCTGTTTCGATGGTGATTTCTTTTCTGGCTGTTTATTGTCAACCATGATGCCGGTGTCTATACTAGCTATTTTTGTCAAGCTGTGTATTTGTCATGTCTTTAGTTCTGGTTTTACAAAATGCTGCTTTGCGCCAGTGTAATTTATCCGCTTTACATACGATTATTCCGCCAACACCAGAGTATACATTTGATGATTCTGTACTGCGGCTGCCAGTTAGTGCGGATTTTCAGTTAGCTGAATCAGTGCAGGCTCAATTACTTGAGCAGCAGATTGATTTTGCCATTGTGCCAGACCAGAGTTTTGCTGATTTGGGCTTGATTATCAGCGATATGGATTCCACGCTGATTACGATTGAATGTGTGGATGAAATTGCTGCCGGTGTGGGCTTGCAGTCACAGGTTACGGCTATAACCGAACGTTCCATGCGTGGTGAAATTGATTTTGAGCAGTCATTACGTGCGCGCGTAGCGCTGTTGAAAGGTTTACCGGTTACTGAACTACAGCGTGTATATGAAGAGGTGCTGAAATTGTCACCGGGTGCGGAATGGCTGTTACAGCAGTGTCATGAGTATGGCGTTAAGTTTATGCTGGTTTCCGGTGGTTTCACCTATTTTACTGAACGGTTACAACAGCAATACGGGCTTGACTATACTTTTGCCAATCAGCTGGTTGTCAAAAATGATGTGCTAACCGGCGAACTGGCTGGCAGGATTATTGATGCACAGGCCAAAGCTGATTTACTGGCTGAATATAAGGATAAACTTGGGCTGGACAATTTTCAGGTTGTAGCAATGGGTGACGGTGCCAATGATATTCCGATGCTACAGGCTGCTGGCTTTGGTGTGGCCTATCATGCGAAGCCGAAAACACAAGCGGCTACTTCAATCAATGTACGCTTTGGTGGTCTTGATACTGTGCGCAAGTGGTTCCGCTGATTACTACTGTTATCATTCAGCACATTTACTATTAAAAATATCTTTACATCTTTAGCGGTGTTGCTGAATAAGATTAAATAACTTCAGACTGCGCTGTTTTGTTTTTGCTATCTTTTCTTCTTTGGCTATCTCTGAAACAGAGGGCACACCATACAAAGCAATATAGCCTAAATAATCCATTTGCGCATATTCTGCTGATTTTTTCACAGCTTGCAGAAAATTATTGATAATAAAATAATTTTCTAATTTAAAATTCTCTTCTGGCTGCCCAACGGGCATACTTACTAGTATTTTTTATTTTTCAGTTTGTTCCCTTTGGAAGCATAAGCAAATTGATAACTGAATATCTGATCAAACCAGATTTTTAAAATGGCTGGCATATTAAACCAATACATCGGGTACTGGTGGATAATAAGTTTGTGCCTGAGTAAGGCTGCCTGTTCGGCGCTGATATCAATCTGATAATCAGGGTATAAGGGTATAAATGATGAATACTCCTGATTTCAAGGTCAGGCATTTTTAAGGCTAAATCTGTACTGATTGCCTTATTCGCTACTGAATGGTCAAAATCCGGGTGAACAAGAATCATCAGTAACATGATTATCTCCTCTTTGAACAAGCACTATAAAAGTTTTATCTACTCCAATGAGTTCAGTAGTATTTTAAAAAAGGCTATAACTCTTTATTATTTGCGTAACAAGCCAAAAAGATTTGGTAAGCTCAGCAGAAACATGCCCGATATTACGGAGATAACGTTAAGCTTACAACTCAAACAACTGGAAAGAGATGGTTTGATTTCCCAAACAGTAAAAGGGGATAAACCGCCGATGCAGGTTAGCTATGCGCTTGCTGATAAAGGCCAGTCGCTTAGCCCGATTTTGATGGCATTATCCGATTGGGCAAAAGAGATTAACTACTCCGGTTAAATGGCTTTATCAGGCTATAACAGGTAAATCATCAGGCCAGTATTATCGTCTAAAGCATTTTAACTGGCATAGGTTGTCTGGTATTCAGTATATTTTATTTATTCTGGATAAGGTTAAATCTAGCATAATTCCTTGATTTACCCATGAATAAAGTTGACTAAAATTGTCGGGTATTAGATAATTCACCCATTGTCAATCTATTTCGGGTTTTGTCATGCGTTTAACCACCAAGGGGCGCTTTGCTGTCATTGCCATGCTGGATTTAGCCATGCATGCGCAATCTGGTGCGGTAAACCTGACTGCAATTAGCGAACGCCAGCGCATTTCCCTGTCTTATCTTGAGCAGCTGTTTGGCAAATTACGCCGTGCCGGGCTGGTAGAAAGTATTCGTGGTCCGGGTGGTGGCTATGTTTTAAGTCATGATGCTGCCCAAATCAATATTGCCGACATTATTGCTGCGGCAGAAGACACTCTGGATGCTACGTTATGTGGCGGCAACGCTGATTGTCAGGATGGCACGCCCTGTCTGACGCATGACTTATGGGCCAACTTGAATAAAACCATAGACGGCTATCTGCGTGGGATTACTTTGCAATGTATTCTGAACCAGCAAACCTACCGTAATAACAGTAACGAACAAAAAAGCAGCCTTGAGCAGCCGATCACTCTGATAAATCTGCATTAACTCCTGCGCTGCCATGGATATTAAATTAAAGAGAACACGACAATGACCGTAAAACTTCCTATTTATCTGGATTATTCAGCTACTACGCCGGTTGACCCGCGCGTGGCAGAAAAAATGATTCCGTACCTGACTGAGTTATTTGGCAATCCGGCCTCCAACAGCCATGGTTTTGGCTGGCAGGCAGAAGAAGCAGTTGAAAATGCGCGTAATGAAATTGCAGCGTTAATTGGTGCTGATTCAAAAGAAATTATTTTCACTTCTGGCGCAACTGAATCCGATAATCTGGCCATAAAAGGTGCGGCACAATTTTATGCCAGTAAAGGTAAACATCTGATTACGGTCAAAACCGAACATAAGGCCGTACTGGACACCATGCGCGAGCTTGAGCGCGAAGGTTTTGAAGTTACCTATCTGGGTGTACAGGAAAATGGCCTGATTGATCTGGCTGAACTAGAGGCAGCTATTCGCCCGGATACGACTCTGGTTAGCGTAATGTGGGTGAATAATGAAATTGGCGTGATTCAGGATATTGCGGCCATTGGTGCTATCTGCGCCGAAAAAGGCATTATTTTTCATGTTGACGCAGCACAGGCTACCGGCAAGGTGCATATCGACGTAAAAGCCAATCAGATTGGTTTATTGAGCATGTCGGCACACAAAACCTACGGGCCTAAAGGTATCGGTGCTCTATACGTACGGCGCAAGCCGCGTGTTCGCCTGAATGCCCAGATGCATGGTGGCGGGCATGAGCGCGGTTTCCGCTCCGGTACGCTGGCCACTCATCAGATAGTCGGCATGGGCGAAGCATTCCGGTTGGCACGGCTGGAAATGGATAAGGACAATGCTCATGCCAAGGCACTGCACGAGCGCTTTCTGAATGCCATTAAAGATGTCGAAGAAGTGTATATCAATGGCGACCTGCAACATCGTGTTTATCAGAATCTGAATATCAGTTTCAACTTTGTTGAAGGTGAAAGCCTGATTATGGCGGTTAAGGACATTGCCGTTTCCAGTGGTTCTGCCTGTACATCGGCCAGTCTGGAACCGAGCTACGTGCTGCGTGCACTTGGGCGCAATGATGAACTGGCTCACAGTTCACTGCGAATTACCTTCGGGCGCTTTACCACTGAAGCCGAAGTGGATTACGCCGCAGAACTGATTAAATCCAAAATTGGTAAACTACGTGAGCTGTCACCGCTGTGGGAAATGCATCAGGAAGGCATTGATCTGAGCAGTGTAGAATGGGCAGCCCATTAATCCGTCTACACGGAAACAATCTTCTTCTGCCCTGTTGGCAAAGCAGGGCAGTACACTACAATATAGGTTATTTGCTGCGAAGATAGAAAAGATTTTATTTTCTCGAGCATCAAAATAATTGTAAAAGGAACACATCATGGCCTACAGCGATAAAGTCATTGATCATTATGAAAATCCACGCAATGTTGGTTCTTTTGAAAAGGGCGACCAGAATGTGGGCACAGGGATGGTGGGCGCACCAGCCTGTGGAGACGTTATGAAATTGCAAATCAAGGTAAGTGATAACGGCATCATTGAAGATGCCAAATTCAAAACCTATGGCTGTGGTTCAGCCATTGCCTCCTCCAGCCTGATTACTGAATGGGTAAAGGGTAAAAGTCTGGATGAAGCACTGGCTATTAAAAACAGTGCCATTGCTGAAGAGCTAGCCTTACCTCCGGTAAAAATCCACTGCTCTATTCTGGCCGAAGACGCTATTAAGGCTGCTGTAGCTGATTATCGAAAAAAACATAACGAGTAACATGATGATTTTTGGTAGTACCGCAAATAATGACGAATCCACTACTGAAAATAATGATAATCATCAGGTTAATGCAGTACGCCTAAACAATATCAAAATGTGTACCAGACAATATTGTCTGGAATGTAGTGAACCAATATCACTCGAGCGCCAGACTCAGTACACTGGCACGCGTTTTTGCGTTAATTGTGAAGAGAAAATAGAAATCAAACGCTGTTTTCTCTCTTCATATAAACGCCGTTTTAACCGTAACAAATCCTGAATATGCCTTGCGCTAAATTCAGGAGAAGTTTAAACAGGAGAGAACATGATTTCTCTGACTGAAAAAGCTGCCCAGCACATTAGTAACTATCTGACCAAACGTGGTAAAGGCGAAGGTATTCGTCTTGGTGTCAGAAACAGTGGCTGTTCGGGCATGGCTTATACTCTGGAATTTGTCGACCATATCCAGCCAGAAGATTTACTTTTTGAGCAACATGGTGTCAAAGTATTTGTTGACCCCAAAAGCCATGTCTATCTGGATGGCACCGAACTTGATTTTGTCAAAGAAGGTTTGCAGGAAGGTTTTAAATTTGCCAATCCCAATGCCAAAGACGAATGTGGCTGTGGTGAAAGCTTTCACGTTTAAGCAGTAGCCGTTTTTGTCTGAAAGCTATAAATTTGCTGGCAAATACTGCAGCCGAGGTCAAAACAGCCAAATTTTATTTTTCTGAAAAAGCAGAATACCGGTAAAAACTCGGTTTACACCGTTGACCATTTCTGCTTCAACCCTGTTGTCACCCCAAGGTGAGCTGCATGAACCAATACTTTGCACTTTTTCAATTAGCCGAACAGTTTAATATTGACGCCAAACAGCTTGAGCAGAATTATCGTCTGCTGGCCGCACAATGTCACCCGGATAAATTTGCGGCCAAAAGTGCTTTCGAACAAAAACAGGCAATGATGTTGGCAACCACGGTAAACGAAGCTTATCGTATCCTGAGCAATCCATTAGATCGTGCAGCGTATTTGTTACAACAGCAGAATATTGATGCAGACGCACCTGAACACACCCATTTTCCAGCCGATTTCTTAATGCAACAAATGCAATGGCGTGAAACACTGGAAGATGCCCGTGCCGAAGCTGATGCGGCAACCCTACAAGAACTGGCCGCAACCATTCAGCTGCAACAAGACAGATTGTATCGGGAGCTGAATACTGCTTTCACGCAGAATCAAACGGAAAAAGCGGCCGAGCTGGTACGTCAGGGGCGTTTTTTACAGAAATTACAGACAGAAATTCAGGCAGCACTGCCCTGATACCATCAACGTTATAGCAGCAAACATGGTTTGAGAAAAAATCAAATCGTTAAGTAATTTTTAAAATCAGGACAAAATTCAGATTATGGCCTTATTGCAAATTGCCGAACCCGGCCTATCCGCCGCCCCGCATGAACACCGCCGCGCCGTAGGTATTGACCTGGGTACAACCAATAGTCTGGTAGCCACTGTACGCAGTAGTCATGCAGAATGTCTGGCAGATGAACAGGGACGGATTACACTACCCTCAGTTGTACGTTATCAACAGAATTGTCTTCCAGAAGTAGGTATAGACGCATTAAAAGCCCAACGTATTGACCCAACCAACACCATCAGTTCGGCTAAACGTCTAATTGGCCGTGCTCTTGACGATATCAGAAATCAATCTGAAACTCGCTATTTACCTTATCATTTTACTAATGATGAGCGCATCATCAGTATTCATACCCGCGCTGGTAATAAAACCCCGATAGAAGTTTCTGCTGATATCCTGCGCGTACTGAAAATACGGGCAGAAAACAGCCTAGGCGGTGAACTTGCCGGTGCTGTTATTACTGTACCAGCCTATTTTGACGATGCACAGCGTCAGGCAACTAAAGATGCCGCCCGGCTGGCCGGTTTGCATGTTCTGCGGTTACTGAATGAACCCACCGCTGCCGCCATTGCCTATGGTCTGGATAATGCCGCAGAAGGTACATTCATCGTTTACGACCTCGGTGGCGGAACATTTGATGTATCGGTTTTAACCTTAAGCCGCGGTCTATTTGAAGTTAAGGCTACTAACGGCAATAGCGCCTTGGGTGGTGACGATTTCGATCAACGCCTGTTCTGCTGGTTACTGGAACAGAATAAACTATCACAGTTAAATGCGCAGGATAGCGCACTATTACAATCGCTCTCGCGGGCAGCTAAAGAAACCCTGACCAATGAAGCTTCAACCACCATTGCAGCTACCCTTTCCGACGGCCAGCAGATTCTCACTGATATCAGTCGCGATACCTTCCATCAGTTAACGCAGCCACTGGTAGCCAAAACACTGGAACCAGTTAAACAGGCCATGCGTGATGCCAATATCAGCAAAACTGATATCAAAGGCGTAATCATGGTGGGTGGTGCTACTCGCATGCTGCATGTGCAGCAGGCAGTAGCCACCTTCTTTGGCCAAACGCCGCTGAATAACCTCAATCCCGATGAAGTAGTGGCACTAGGAGCTGCCATGCAGGCTAATGTGCTGGCAGGCAACAAAAATGATGATGAATGGCTGCTGCTGGACGTAACCCCATTATCACTGGGTCTGGAAACTTATGGCGGGCTGGTAGAAAAAGTGATTCCGCGTAACAGCACCCTGCCAACTGCGCGTGCACAGGATTTTACTACCTTCAAAGACGGGCAAACAGCCATGATGATTCATGTGCTACAGGGAGAACGTGAGCTGGTAGCCGATTGTCGCAGTTTGGCACAATTTACCCTGCGCGGTATTCCGCCGATGGCAGCCGGAGCTGCTCGCATACGGGTTACATTTCAGGTAGATGCTGATGGCTTGCTATCGGTATCTGCCCGCGAGCAAACCACAGGCGTACAAGCTCATATTGAAGTGAAACCTTCCTATGGGCTAGACGATACCGTTATTACCCAAATGCTGAAAGACAGTTTTACCCATGCGCAGACTGATGCCCAGCAGCGTGCCCGTGCCGAAGCCACAGTAGAAGCAGAAAGCATTATTGCAGCGGTTAACGGCGCCCTGACACTGGATGCTGATTTACTCAGCACCGATGAACAGCAGGCCATTCAGACAGCGCTAGAACAAACCCAACACCAGATTGAGCATGGCAATGCACAGGATATCCGCGATGCCATACAAAGCCTGAGTCACGCAACTGATGAATTTGCTGCCAGACGCATGAACCGCAATATCCAGCGTGCCTTACAGGGTAAAAACGTCAGTGAAATCTAAAATTTTAACCGCAGACACATTAAAATGTTTGCCTATACACAGGAGATAACAAAATGTTAAAACTATATTACATAGCCGGTACCTGTTCATTCGTACCACATGTAGCCCTGCAATGGAGCGGGCTGGAATACACTGCTGAAGTAGTAGGTCGCGACAAAGTTAAATCCGCCGAATATCTGGCCTTGAATCCACAAGGCCAAGTACCTGTACTCACAGACGGTAACTGGGCACTTAGCCAGAACATTGCCATTATCGATTACATTAACGACCTTGCACCCAACAAAGGCATTTATGGTGCCACGGCTGACAATGATCCCAAAACACGTGCCAAAGCACGCCAGTGGTTAGCTTTTGCCAATAGTGACTTGCATTCAGGATTTAAGCCTATTTTTGGTGCAGCCAGAATGATTGAGGGCGAAGAAGCACAAAACAAACTTCAGGCCAATGCCTGTGCCGCAGTAGCAAAAATGTTTGCTTCGGTTGATACCGTTCTGGCTCAACAGGATTACTTAACCGGTAACAGCATCAGTATTGCCGATGTTTACGTTTATATAGAAATGCGCTGGGCACAAAGATGTAAAATTGACCTGAGCCAATACCATAACCTGAATGCATTTTATCAGCGCGTAGAAGCAGACGCCGGCGTTGCTGCTGTAGTGAAAGCTCAAAGACTGATTTAATACCAACCTCGGCGTGGCTGATTTCACTTCTTAAAACCAGCCACGCCTGCATTATTTAGAAATACGGAACCACCATGCCCAAAATTACTGTACTGCCTCATCCTCAACTCTGTCCTGAAGGAAAAGTATTAGACAATATTCCCTCAGGAACCAGCATTTGTGATGCATTACTTGAGCATGATATTGAAATTGAACACGCCTGCGAACAATCCTGTGCCTGTACAACCTGTCATGTTGTTATTAGAGGAGGATACGACAGCCTGCCTGAACCAACCGAGCAGGAAGAAGATTTACTTGATCAGGCTTGGGGGCTGGAAGCAGATTCACGCCTGAGCTGTCAGGCACGACTGACTGACAGTGATGTTACTATCGAAATTCCCAAATACACCATTAACCACGCGCGTGAAGAGCACTAATACCAGACAGTACTAATCAACCATACTGAAACTCTCTTATATTCTTTTGCCAATCACCCTCATTAAATACAGATTTACACCATGAAATGGACTGATATACACCGCATTGCCGAAGAACTGGCAGACCGCCATGAAGACATTGACCCTGTCAACATTCGCTTTACCCAACTGCGCGAGCTGATACTGGCCTTACCAGAATTTGATGACAAGCCTGAACACTGTGGCGAGCGCATACTCGAAGCAGTTCAGCAGGCATGGATTGACGAAACTGCTTGAGTCTATATACATCAAACCACCAAGATGCCAGAAACAATTTAAACTCGGCAACAGTACTCAACTATTTGCTGCCAAACCGGTTGGCCATTCTACGGAGTAAACATCAGCTTTAGTGAATCGGAAAAAAGGAAATAATCATGAGCCTTAAAAACAGATTAATTGAACACACTCATACTTTGAATGATGTGCAAACTGATCATCCGTTTAAGAAATTTCCTGATTATAAAGTACTTCGACATAAAAGTAATGGCAAATGGTTTGGTTTAATTATGGTAGTTGAGAAAAATAAATTGGGCATTAACTCTAATAAGATGGTGGAAATAATTAATGTAAAATCCGATCCAGAATTAATTTCTACAATAAAAAATAGTTCTGGATTATTTCCAGCTTATCATATGAATAAAAAAAACTGGCTTACAATAATGTTGGACGGTTCGGTACCATTCGAACAAATAACAAGTTTATTAGACTATAGCTATAATTTAACTATTTAAACTTTACGAATAATACACCGCACCAATTAATCAATTTTAGTTTAAATTAAAAATAAAAAAACATTGATCCATTTCTTATGGAAAAGCAGCTTATCTAACTGAAAAATCTAAACCTTTTCCGTTTTACGGCGTTGCAGACGCCAGCTACAAAACTGCCAGCAACGACTAAATACATGGCGATAGACCAAAACCGCACATAACAAACAGCCGCCAGCCGAACCGGCACAAATCAGAAACATAGTTAGCAACTGAAAGCGAATCGCCTGATCCGGCGAAGCACCAGCCAGAATCTGGCCGGTAATCATACCCGGCAGGCTCACCAGCCCTACCACACTCAACTGATTAATCGTTGGCAACATACCGGCTACTACGGCTGCGCGCGCAGTATCTCTATAGGCTTCCCAGCCCGTGGCACCCATAGACAGCATCACTTCTACCCGCGCCTGTTGCTGGCGTAAATCCTGCGTTAAACGATCCAGACACAACGCTACAGCCGTCAGACAATTACCCAGTACCATACCTAAAATAGGAATCACATACTGCGGTGAATACCACGGCCGGATATGCAGCACCGCATACAGTCCTACTGCCGCACTCAGCCATGAAGCCAGCCATACCGAGGATAAAGCATCCTGAGTCAGACCATGATAGACATAGCTACCACGCGAACGCGCCGAAAAACCGGCTATCACAGTCATTACAACAATAATCAGCAGTACCCAATACCATTGATTGGCCGCAAATATCCATTTCAGCAGCAAACCAACAATAGATAATTGCACCACGGCCCGCACTGCCGACATCAGAATCCGTTTAGTCAGCCCCAGCTTCAGCCATAATGAAACACCGGCACTCACCAGAATCAGCAGCGAAGCCAAAGCCAATTCTGCAATACTAATATAATTAGTCCCCTGCATCATTGCCTCCCGGCTTGTGGTGATTTTCTGGTATGGGTGATCCTACCGGCATCCAGATACCAAATTTCATCACCCACTTCCATCACCTGCTGCTCACTATGCGAAATCCATATATAAGCTGCCTCAGGATTAGCCTGTTGCCACTGATTGACCAGATTCTGTACCGCACGGGCAGAATCTTCATCCAGAGAAGCGGTTGGTTCATCCAGCAGCAAAACCGGCGGCTTTAATTGCAATATGCGCAACAAACACACCAGCTGTGCTTCCCCACCAGACAAATCCGTTACATCACGTTCCAGAAAATTCTCATCCTTGCCCAAGTCCTGCAATATCTGTTGTACATAATCTGGCTGGAACGTTTTATGCTGATAATGATGCAAACTAAAAGGCAACAGCAGATTATCACGCACCGTGCTCGGTATCAGTACAGCTTGCTGCCGCACATAGGCAATCTGGCTGCGATGGCGCGCAATACACTGCGCATTCAAGCGCACAGGCTGATCATGACAGTACAAGGTACCCGCAGCAGGTAAATCCAGCAAAGAAATTGTACGTAAAAAAACCGATTTTCCTGCCCCTGATGCACCACTGATAGCCACACGCGCGCCAGCCATAAGCTGAAAATCGATATTCTGCAATAACATCCTGCCATCATCATGAGCGCGCTGACACACACCCTTACCGGATAAAACAGGCGTATTCATGATGCACTACGCAATTCTTTCGGCAGAACAAACATAATATTTTCCTCCACACCAGCACCTTCGGTAACTGTTGGGTAACCCCAGGAAACAATAGTCTGTACAACATCATTCACCAGCACCTCCGGTGCTGAGGCACCGGCAGTAATGCCTACCCGTTGCTTCCCGCTGAACCACTGCATTTGCAGACAACCGGCATTGTCAACCATATAAGCATCAACACCAAGTAAAGCTGCAACTTCACGCAAACGATTACTGTTCGAACTATTGGGAGACCCCACCACGATCACCACATCGCAGGTAGCAGCAAGCTTCTTTACCGCTTCCTGACGATTAGTGGTTGCATAACAAATATCCTCTTTGTGCGGACTTTTAATATTAGGAAAACGCTGTTTCAGCGCGGCAATAATGCCACTGGTTTCATCAACCGAAAGCGTTGTCTGGCTCACATGCGCCAGCTTGTCTTCATTGCGCACCTGTAAACCGGCCACATCAGCAACTGTTTCCACCAGCAACATCGCACCTGGCGGCAATTGCCCCATCGTTCCTTCAACCTCAGGATGGCCTTTATGGCCAATCATCACAATCTGATAGCCCTGCTCATCAAGCCGTGATACCTGCTTATGTACCTTGGTTACCAAAGGACAGGTAGCATCAAAAATGCGAAAACCACGTGCCACTGCCTCCTGCTGTACAGCCTGCGATACACCATGAGCCGAATAAATCAACGTAGCATCCGGCGGCACATCATCCAGATTTTCAATAAATACCGCGCCCTTATTGCGCAGATTATCAACCACAAACTTATTATGTACCACTTCATGTCGTACATAAATTGGTGCACCATATTCTTCCAGTGCCCGTTCCACAATACTGATAGCACGGTCAACACCAGCACAAAATCCACGCGGATTAGCCAGCAAAATCTTTTTGTCACTCATTAAATTTCCCGTTACTTGGCTGATTTCACCAGAGGGCGAATCAATCAGACTGCCTTTTTCTTTTGATGAAAAATACTTTCCAGCACCAGCAACACCGCCCCGACACAAATCAGGCTATCAGCAACATTAAATGCCGGATAAAACCAATTATGGTAGTAAAACAACAGAAAATCAACCACATGCCCATGAACTATCCGGTCAGCCACATTACCAGTAGCACCGCCGATAACCAGCGCAGCAGCAATTTTACCCATCGTCCCGAATTCATCCCGGATAATGGCACGCAACAAGTAAATACAGATTACCAGCGCCAGCCCCATAAAAAAGAACTTTTGCCAGCCACCCGCATCAGCAAGGAAGCTAAACGCTGCGCCCGGGTTGTAAGCCAGAGTCAAATCAAAAAAGCCCGGTATTACCGGAATTCTTTCCAGATATTGCACATGGTGCAAAACCGCGTACTTCGACAACTGATCAGCTATCAAGCCCAGAACGATAATTGCACCATACAAAAACATTTTTTTACGTTGCATAACTTTCCCTAAAACCACAACAGGCGTGGCCGACCAAATCTGCCACGCCTGAGTCTTTCAAATCATGCCAGCATAAGCGGCAACAAAAGAATCATCATTCTGCGTCAAGCATACAGCCGTTGTTCACCAGCACCATCAATATTAAGCGCACAACGGCCACAGATAGTCGGGTGCTGCGGGTCTGTACCGACATCATCCGTATAATGCCAGCAACGTTCACATTTAGTACCCTGATCTACAGTCACAGTAGCGGATAGCTCAGCACCCTCTTCCACCATTACCTTAGCCACCATCAGCACAAAACGTAACTCATCACCCAAGGCACTAACAAAAGGCAGAATTTCCGCCGGCACCCGAATGGCTACATCTGCCTGCAATGAAGACCCGACACTCTTGTCAGCACGCAACGACTCAATTGCCGCATTCACCGTATCCCGTACCGCACGAACTGCCTGCCATTTCTGCGTCAGATCGGCTACCTCAGCTTCAGCCATAGACGGGAACACATGCGTAGTATGGTACAGCACACTATCCTCATCATTACCCGTCAATACCGCCCAAGCTTCCTCAGCAGTAAAGCAAAGAATCGGGCTCAGTAGCAACACCAGATTACGCGTAATATGATACAGCGCAGTCTGAGCACTACGACGGCCATGACTATCAGCCTGCATCGTGTACAAACGATCTTTCAGAATATCCAGATAGAAAGCGCCCATGTCCTCGGAGCAGAAATGCACAATATCCTGTACCGCAAAATGGAAGGCATAGCGAGCAAAATAATCACCAGCCACACGTTCCTGTAGCTGCTGTGCCAGTACTAGAGCATAACGATCCAGTTCCAGCATATCCGCAGCAGCCACAGCATCCGTATCCGGATTAAAATCACTCAGATTAGCCAGCAAAAAGCGCAACGTATTACGCAAACGACGGTAGCTTTCAGAAACCCGTTTCAGAATTTCATCAGAAATCGCCAGCTCGCCAGAATAATCCGTAGAAGCCACCCACAAACGCAGAATATCCGCGCCCAGACTGTCATTCACTTTTTGTGGTGCGACCACATTACCCACGGATTTAGACATTTTCTGCCCATTACCGTCCACCACAAAACCATGGGTCAACAACTGCTTATACGGAGCATTACCAACCG
The DNA here is from genome assembly GCF_002777425.1 of Snodgrassella alvi. Classification (GTDB taxonomy): domain Bacteria; phylum Pseudomonadota; class Gammaproteobacteria; order Burkholderiales; family Neisseriaceae; genus Snodgrassella; species Snodgrassella alvi_B. The sequence goes on along the minus strand of NZ_MDVC01000114.1, from coordinate 4,035 downwards.
TAGCACAGGCAGTCAGCAGCGAAGACTGGAACCAGCCACGATGCTGATCCGAGCCCTCCAGATACAAATCAGCCGGCCAAGCCAATTCTGGACGTTGGCGCAATACCGCATAATGTGTACTGCCAGAATCAAACCATACATCCAGCGTATCCGGCAACTTGTCATACTCATCCGCATCTGCGCCCAACAGTTCATGCTTGTCCAGCGCAAACCATGCCTCAATCCCGTGCTGCTCAATCCGTTTAGCTACCTCTTCCAGCAACTCAGCCGAATGCGGATGTAGCTGGCCGGTTTCCTTATGCGCAAAAAACGCCATCGTTGTCCCCCAGTAACGCTGGCGAGATACCACCCAGTCCGGACGTCCTTCAATCATCGCTTCCAGACGCGCGCGTCCCCAAGCCGGAAAAAACTCAGTTGCTTCAACCGCATCCATGGCCTTATTACGCAGCGTTTTACCATCTGCGCCATCCTTATCCATACCGATAAACCACTGACCGGTTGCCCGATAAATCAAAGGCGTTTTATGGCGCCAGCAATGCGCATAGCTATGCGTAATTTTACCGTTAGAGAGCAACTTACCCTCTTCGGCCACCCAGTCAATCACCACCGGATTACCTTCCCAGACCGTCATACCAGCCACACGTGGCATATCACTGATATAGCGTCCTTCAGCATTCACCGGGTTATACAACTGAATTCCATAACGCAGACAGGCAAAATAGTCATCCAGACCATGCGCCGGTGCCGTGTGCACCATGCCGGTACCAGCTTCAGTAGTCACATGCTCACCCAGCAACACCGGAATATCCCGATCCAGAAATGGGTGATTCAAATGCAGATTTTCCAGTTGCCGCCCAGCCACCTCAGCCAGTACCGCCGTATCATCAGCACCAAAACCATAGCGCCCCAAAGCAGCTTCTGCCAGCTCTTTAGCCAGTACCAGCTTACCTTTAGGCGTATCAATCAGCTGATAAACCACCTCCGGCCCAACACAAATCGCCTGACTGGCAGGCAAAGTCCACGGCGTTGTCGTCCAGATAACACCATAAGCCTCACCCAATACCTCATTTAATCCAAAAGCCTGCGCCAAAGCAGCGTTATCCTTAAACTGATACGCCACATCAATCGCAAAAGACACCTTATCCTTATACTCTACTTCGGCCTCCGCCAGAGAAGAACCACAATCCAGACAGAACTGCACCGGTTTTTCACCACGGTACAAATAGCCACCCTGCTGAATCCGACCCAGAGTACGCACAATATCTGCCTCAGTTTGATAGTCCATAGTCAGATAAGGATGTTCCCAGTCACCCAGCACACCCAGACGCATAAAATCCTGTTTCTGCCGGGCAATCTGTTCATGCGCATATTCACGGCATAACTCACGGAACTTTGCCGCCGGAATATTCTTGCCATGTTTCTTCTCAACCATCAGCTCAATCGGTAAACCATGACAATCCCAGCCCGGCACATACGGCGCATCAAATCCGGCCAGCGTCTTACTGCGAATAATAATATCCTTCAACACTTTATTCACAGCATGGCCAATATGAATATCACCATTAGCATATGGAGGACCATCATGCAGAATAAACTTCGGCCGCCCGGCAGCCAGCTTGCGCAGCTTATGATAACGCTTCTGTTCATACCATGATTTCAACCAGCCACCTTCACGCTTGGCCAGATTACCGCGCATCGGAAACGGCGTATCCAACAAATTTACAGTTTTACTATAGTCAGTCATGACCTTCTCTTCAAAATATATCTAATTATCTGATAATACAATAACAATACAATTCAACGATTTTTTACGGCCACCCGAACACCTCCCGGCAATTCAGGTAGCCTGCCATATTCGTGCCGCGTCCATATCGGCAAAAATCTGCGCCTGCAACGCCGTCAGCGAATCAAACTTCAACTCATCACGCAACTTGTGCAAAAAATGCACCTGTAAACGCTGCCCGTATAAATCATCAGCACAATCAAAAATATGCACCTCAAGCTTCTGCTGACTGCCCGCACATACCGTCGGGTTTTTACCAAAACTGGCCACACCCCGCTTACGCCCGAAAGCACCAACCACATCCACCACAAACACCCCGTTCAGAGCATAATGCAAAGCAGGCAAATGTATATTGGCTGTCGGACAGCCCAGCTCACGCCCCAGCTTGGCACCGTGTTTCACCCGGCCGCTGAGCGTATACTCATGCCCCAGCAACAACTGCGCATAAGCCAGATTACCAGCGGCCAGCGCCATCCGCACCTCCGTACTGGATGCGCGCACATCCTCAACCAGCACAGACGGCGTATGCTCCGTCACAAAACTGGTCTGAGCCTGCAACAAAGCAAAATCGCCACTGCGGTGTGCGCCAAAGCGAAAATCATCACCTACCAGCAAATAGCGCGCAGATAACTGTTCCACCAGCATCTGCCTGATAAAATCCATCGGCTGCATGGATGCAAACTGCTGGTTGAAGCGCAAAACATACACCGCATCCACACAGCCACTTTCAGCAAGCAAATTCAATTTGTCACGCAGAGGCGTCAACCGGAAAGGCAAAGCTTTTCCTGCCTGCTGCGCAAAAAATTCCTGAGGCTGCGGCTCAAATATCATCACCACCGAACCAAGCCCGCGCTGACAGGCTTCCTGACGTAAACGCAGTAAAATATGCCGGTGCCCACAGTGCACCCCATCAAAATTACCGATTGTTACTGCCGTACCGCCAGACCAATCCGGCTGCTGCCCGCTCCCCAACCAAACTTGCATACAATTCTTGAATAAATCAAATAATAAAACACATCATTGTAAACATTTCAGCCAACCTTAGCCAGCGCAATTAATCAGCATTTTCCCGCCCCATCAACCAGCAAATCCGCTTTATTCTCAACAGCAAACAAAATTTAATACAGCAACAACAACATTTCTTGCTAAAATAGCGCCCACTTAACGCTAAGGCTTACCATAGCCAGCTGCAACACCTCAAAAACCACATTAGGTAACACAATGGCCTTTCGTTTCGACATTATCTACGAATACCGCGAAATGTTTTATTACGGTGCACTCACCACCCTTGGCGTCACCCTGATTTCCACAATCATGGGCACCTTGCTCGGCCTGATATTCGCCCTCGCCCGCGTCATCCGCATCGAAAAAGGCGGCTTACCCATGCGTGCACTGGTATGGGCATTTCGCCAGATTTCACTACTGTATGTCACCATCTTTCGCGGCACCCCCTTATTTGTCCAGATTTTCATCTGGTACTTCGTCTGGTTTCCGCTCCTCATCAACCCCACCGATGGCCTGATTATCAGCGGCGATCTGGCCATCGAACTGCGCCGCAGCTACGGCGCACTCATTGCCGGCATACTGGCACTTTCCGTTAACTCCGGTGCCTACATCACCGAAATCTTCCGCGCAGGTATTCAATCAATAGATCGCGGCCAATTTGAAGCTTCACGCTCCCTTGGCCTCGGCTACACACAAGCCATGCGCTACGTTATCCTGCCTCAAGCGATTCGCCGCATGCTGCCGCCGATTGGTAACGAATTCATCACCCTCCTTAAAGACAGCTCCCTGCTTTCCGCCATCGCCGTAGCCGAGCTGGCCTTTGCCGCCCGTGCCGCAGCCGGACGTTACCTTAACTACGACACCCCACTCTACACCATCGCCATCATTTATCTGATTATGACCATAGCCCTAAGCTGGTTCTTCTCATGGCTGGAGAAAAAATACAATAAAGGCTATCAGCATTAGGTTAAGGTTATATATGTAACTATCGAGAATAATATAGTTAAATAAGCAGAGCTATTAAGTAATATATAAATAGCTCTGCTTATTTAATTTTTTCAATGATGTATTAAATTTTTTTAAAATGATTTCTAACCTGACGTTTAATTCTATGATCTTCAAAATGTTGAGAAGCACGTTTAACATAAGATACAAAATTTCTATGCCCCAAATGAGAATATCTACTATATAATTTATGTTTATATAATATATCATCTCTATTTTTATCTTTAGATTTAATAGCTAAT
>NZ_MDVC01000113.1 GCF_002777425.1 Snodgrassella alvi | reverse complement strand
AAACTAAATGTGTTACTTTCAATCTTTTGGTGCAAATTCCTAATAAATATCAGGAAAAATACTCAAAAGTAAAAACAAACAAGTTGAGGCTAGACATTGAAGAAATTATCTTTACTAATATTATTAATGTTATCTCCTATCTTATCTTTTTCAAAAGCACCAGATTGCCACAATTGGCCTATGAATATGACTAAAGGTTGGTTAAAAAATGCTAACATTACCAATATCTATAATTTAGATGTATCTAAAACAAAAATAACTTTATTAGCTTCAGAGAAAAAAGAAAAGGATTTATATACTCAAATTTACCATTTTGTTTTTTATGATAAAAAAGGAAAATCATATGAAGTAATCACCAAGAATGAAGCTTCAGATGAAGAATGTTCTATGAGTCAAGTAAATAGCTATCTAATTTCCAAAAGAGACATTAATTACTGAATTCAAATATTCAAAATCTACTTAGGCTCTAAGTATTATCATTTTGAATTAAGTTAAGGTGTTAGCTTACTAACAAATCAATTGGGATTATAGAAATTACAAAACTCTTTATAAAAATATTGCTAGCAATATTTTAAGAGGACTGCACAAAGATGAACATAAACAAATTAAGGTACATAATGGAAAAACTATTTACAATAATATTGTTGAGTATACTTCCTACCTTATCCTTTGCAAAAACACCTGATTGCTACAATTGGCCTATGAATATGACCAAAGCTTGGTTAAAAAATGCTAACATTACCGATATCTATAATTTAGATGAATCTAAAACAAAAATAACTTTATTGGCCTCTGAAAAAAAGAAAAAAGATTTATATATAGAAATTTACCATTTTGTTTTTTTTGATAAACAAGGAAATACTTACGAGGTAATTACTCAAAATGAAGCTTCACAGGAAGAATGTTCCATAAGTGATGTAAATAGTTATTTAATATCTAAAAGCCATACCCATTAGTAAATTTGATATGATTTTTCAGGCAAGATGTCCATTAGACGGTAACATAAACTTGTTACTTTCGATTTCTTTGATTAAAGAGGTGAGATAGTGAAATGAAAAATTTCCCTTTAATAATGTTATTAGCCATACTCCCTACCCTATCTTTTGCAAAAGCACCTAATTGTTACTCTTGGCCTATGAATATGACCAAAATGTGGATGAGAAATGCGAGAATAGTTGACTTCAAAAATTTAGAAGAATCAAAAACCAAAATAACTTTATTGGCCTCAGAGAAAAAAGGAAAGGATTTATATACTCAAATTTACCACTTTATTTTTTACGATAAAAAAGGAAATACTTACGAGGTAGTTACCAAAAGTGATTCTTCATATGAGGAATGTTCAATAAGTGATGTAAATATTTATTTAATATCAAAAAATTATACAAGCTTCTAAAATAAAAATAAATATTTTAAAAAACTTTCCAAGGGGCAGATATTTGTACAGTTCCTGATCATGGTTATTTACTGCAAGTTTAGGATTTATTTTTGGTAAAAACTAAATGTGTTACTTTCAATCTTTTGGTGCAAATTCCTAATAAATATCAGGAAAAATACTCAAAAGTAAAAACAAACAAGTTGAGGCTAGACATTGAAGAAATTATCTTTACTAATATTATTAGTGTTATCTCCTATCTTATCTTTTTCAAAAGCAACTGGTTGTCATTCTTGGCCTATGAATATGGCCGAAGCTTGGATGCAAAATGCTGAAATTGTTGATATCCCGAGTTTAGATGAATCAAAAACTAAAATAAAATTATTAGCCTTAGGAAAAAAGAAAAAGGGATTATATACACAAATTTATCATTTTGTTTTTTATGATAGAAAAGGAAACTCATACGAAGTAATTACAAAGAATGAAGCTTCAGATGACGAATGCTCAATGAGTGATGTAGATAGCTATTTAATATCTAAAAGCCATATCCATTAGTAGATTATACATAAATCTTTCAGGAAAGATGTACATTAGAAGGAATAGAACAGCCTCACATGGATGTATTATTTATTTTAGACTTGGAGTATCGTCTAAAAATATGGGACAATAATGATAGAAAATTGAGGTAATAGAATGAAAAAAATCACAACTATGATATTATTGGGAGTGTTTCCTATCTTTTCTCTTGCAAAAGCATTTGATTGTCACTCTTGGCCTATGAATATGGCTGAAGTTTGGATGAAAAATGCTGAGATTGTTAATATCCAAAGTTTAGATGAATCAAAAACTAAAATAACATTATTGGCCTCAGAGAAAAAGAAAAACGGACTATATACACAAATTTTTCATTTTATTTTTTATGACAAAAAAGGGAGATCATACGAAGTAATCACGAAAAATGAAGCTTCTGATGACGAATGTTCGATGAGTAGTGTAAATAGTTATTTAATATCAAAAAGTGATATTAATTACTAAAAAAGCCTTTCCAATAAACTGTATAAATAAATATCATTAAACCAGCGTTGCCTTAAACCTATGTATTGGAGAAAATCTGGAAAAATAATGATAGACTGCTTGAGGTGATAGAATGAAAAAAAACTTATTAGCAATATTATTAGGAGTTTTTCCTATAGTGTGTTTGGCAAAAGCACCTAATTGTTTTTCATGGCCCATGTCCATGACTGAAGTCTGGATGAAAAACACTGAAATAGTTGATATCAAAGATTTAGACGAATCTAAAACTAAAATAACATTAATGGCAACAGAAAAAAAGGGGAAGGATTTATATACTCAAATTTATCATTTTATTTTTTATGATAAATATAATAATTCTTATGAGATAATTACAAAGATGGATTCTTCACATGAAGAGTGCTCGATAAGTAGTGTTAATGGATACTTAATATCCAAAAACTTTATCATCTCATGACGATTATTTTTAAATAAAACGAATATGAATTAATTGTTTACAACTCTTTCTATAAAAGAAGCGAGATTATATAATGAAAAATTTTTTAATAATATCATTAGGATTTTTTCCTATCCTATCCTTTGCAAAAGCACCTGATTGCCACAATTGGCCTATGAATATGACTAAAGGTTGGTTAAAAAATGCAAATATCACTGATATCTATAATTTAGATGAATCTAAAACAAAAATAACTTTATTAGCTTCAGAGAAAAAAGAAAAGGATTTATATACTCAAATTTACCATTTTGTCTTTTTTGATAAACAAGGAAACACTTACGAGGTAATTACTCAAAATGAAGCTTCACACGAAGAATGTTCAATGAGCAGTGTCAATAGCTATTTAATATCCAATAGACGTATTCTGTACTAAAAATATAAATACCGATATTAATAGAGTTGAATAAGTTTTTAAAAATTATTTATAGCTAAGAGTGAAATTTTCCAGATCATTTTTCAGCTGTGGACGTTCCTGAGCATAGGAAGTTTCATAGCAAGAATGTTCCAATAAGTAGTATTGATAACTATTTAATATCTAAAAGCTATATTCATAAATAAATTCGATATTGATTCTTCAGATAAGATGAGTAGCTAGACAAAAATAAATTTTTTCGATTTCTTTATTAAAGAATTACGGTATAAAATGAAAAAACTTCTCTTAACAATATTACTAGGATTCTCTCCTATTCTATCATATGCAAAGGCACCAGATTGCCACTCTTGGCCGATGACTATGGCCGCGATGTGGATGAAAAATGCCAATATAGTTGACATAGCAGATATAGATGAACCCAAAAGTAAAATAACATTATTAGCCTCAGAGAAAAAGAAAAAAGGCTTATATACACAAATTTATCATTTTGTCTTTTATGACAAAAAAGGAAATACTTACGAAGTAATTACAAAAAATGACTCATCATATGAGGAATGCTCAATGAGTAGCGTAAGTAGCTATTTAATCTCAAAAACTGATATCAGCAATTAAAAGAAAAATTCGTCTTCTTGTAATTGCTGAGCTTTAATCGCCTTTTTAGAAAACAAGTTGATTGTATCTGATTTCTAAACATAGGAAGCTTCCACTAATAGGATTATCTAAGGCAGTATTTAACTATACAAACACACTGCAAATAAATTAATCCCTATATCAAATAACTATATATTCGATAATTTGGTTTTTAATGTGTGCCAATAAAATTTACAGATTTGTATAGCTTCTAATGGCTATATATTTTAGAATAATAGTTATAGAGAACAACTTTAGAAATCATCGATACGCAAGTAGAGATTATAAAATGAAAAATCTTTTCTTATTAATATTATTAGGTATATTCCCTACCCTATCTTTTGCCAAAGCGCCAAATTGCCACTCTTGGCCCATGAATATGACTGAAATGTGGATGAGAAATGCAGGAATAGTTGATTTCAAAAGTTTAGATATACCAAAAACAAAAATAACTTTATTAGCTTCTGAGAAAAAAAAGAAAGGATTATATACACAAATTTATCACTTTGTTTTTTATGACAAAAAAGGGAATACTTACGAAATAATTACAACAAATGAAGCTTCACATGATGAATGCTCTATGAGTCAGGTAAATAGTTATTTAATCACTAAAAAAGATATTAATTACTGAAATAAATTCAAATATTCAAAATCTGATAAGCTCTAAATATCATTATTATTTTGAATTAAACTAAAAGCATAGGCTGTATGGGCTTGTTAATATTCTCGGGTTGATACAAAACTTTCCCTTTTAACAAACTCGGCTTTAATGATTTTAAATGCCGCTTCTGACACTGCATTATCATACGGGGGCTTTGAATGTTGGTTATGCTGAAACACGTTTCTAACGACTAATTATCAAACTCCTTTCTTCTTCTGAATAAAATAAATTTAATCAGAATAGCGGCTGCTTAATTTGGCTTGATGCCGACATCACCAAAACTGCTGCTTTATATTGTCCGACACTATAGCTGGCTGTCTCTGAATTAGATAAATTCAGTAATTCACATAAATAATTTCAGCCGTAGTTAATACGGATATAAGCTATATCTGCCACTATAATCTACCTTATGGTATCCATATTAATTGACGCTACAATTGATTAGCCATTGCAGCACTATTGCTTGCCATCTGATGTACCCGATAACATTTAACCGTATACTTTGAAGTCAGTGATAGCGTCTTCATTACCCAGGCAATATAATAAGAAGAAACTCCGATGCCAGCTTAGTGTAAGGCAAAGCGGATTCATCTTATTTTATTTGATTAATAGCTGCCGTTAAAATAGTCAATATCTTAATAATATTATAATATGCGCCAATTTTTGCTTAGTTACTTTGCACTGCTAATATACAGAATGTCTGAATATCTTTAAGTAGCATCATAATTATGCTTCGACATAACGATGTCAGTTTGTTTTCAGGATGTTGATTTTGCCCCATCATCACGGAGGTAAGTAGCGGTATAGCAGCAGGCTACTTAAACAAAGATACCGGAAAAGTAGAGAATTACACCATAGTGGTGCCGTTTCGGTTTGTGGTACTGGATGTACCACAGAAGAAAATAATGATTATTTTTTCTGAAGATAACGCTTTTTGATCACTGCAATTTCAGTACCCTGTGAAGCATCAATACATTTCATTACAGTTAGCTGTACACCTTCAGTATAACTTTTATAAGAACGCTTCAGATAATCGTGTACAACCTGCACAGCTTCTTCATAGGCTTCAGCGGGATAGCGACCACGTTCAACATAAGCTCCTACGGCAGCTTTAGCTTCCCGCTGTAGAATTTCACCAAAGTCACTTTGTGCCAGACAATAGCTAAGAGTGAAATTTTCCAGATCATTTTTCAGCTGTGGACGTTCCTGAGCAGATGCCGCAGAAATACTGAGCATCAGTAAGCTACTTAATGCTATTAGTTTAAAATCCATAATTAGACCTCTTTTGCTACGTCATAATAACATTTATCGGAATAACCAGAATCATCCCATAGTGTGTTGTGACTTGTCGCATCGACCCAAGAAATACTGAAAACAACCAATCCATTTTCCTTTTATAACACACTCATATCAACTTTTGATTTTGCTGTGATGTAAGGTATTTACACCAATAAAATTTGGCTTAATCTACATTAAACTCTATCATAAAAATCTTGCTAAATCCTTCCCAGTTAGATAACATAAATTAACTATAAAAAGCAAAATTACTAGATTAATTTGCGATTAATAGTTAATAAATTAAATAAATTTAAACTTTATGGAATGTAGTGATGAAAGAATATAAAGTAATTATCTATCAGGAAAGCATGCTTTCTTCATTGTTTTTAGGTTCAGCCAAAGTTGATCCAATTAAATTTTCAGAATTTTTAAATAAACATGCTCAGCAGGGATGGCGCGTGGTAACAACTGAAAAAGATATGCGCCGTATGCTGCTCTTTTGGAGTCGAGAAGCATATGTAGTTATTATGGAGAAAGATCGTATGTAAATTCAGAGAAATTTTTTTGCTTCAGGTTCTATTGTTGTCATCAAAATATTAGGTTATATTAAACATATTAACTTCAGTGAAACAAACAGCCTGAGATTAAAATTTCTTTGCTGAAACATGGGCAACATGTAGTTATTCAGGAGTATGATTATGTTTATCTATGGCGTCTTACTTTTAATATTGATGCTTATGATTGCTGTTGTCGGCCTGATTTTATATTTGTTACGAAAAGATTATCTACAAGACAAAGAATTGAAGGAAAAAGGTTATTTAGAGTAATACAAAATCGAGAGTACGATTTTTTCGTGTGTACTCTCGATTTAATTGTTTTATTGACCTGGATAGATATTTGATCCCATCCCATATTTTGTGTATTTGCTAGTTAAAAGTGACGGTTAACTCTGGCACCAAATTCTATAATAAAAATATACTCAGATTGCCCCAACTTCTGCGCCAGAATTGGCTAATATAACGATAATTTTCATCCCTATACGATTCAAAGTAAGTTTGTAGCCACCCCCTAAAATAGTACAACCCAAAAATAGAAAATTCTCTTCATTAATCACAGAGGATTTAAATATGAAAAAATGACTGAACATCAAATCATATCTATTTTAAAAAAGCTGAAACCGGTATCCCTGACAAGAACTTTGCCGTAAATATAGCATCGGCAATTCGACTTTTTATAAATAGTAGATATTTGCTGAGGCAAGTTTAAAATCTCAGTTTCACGGGGGAATCATAAAAAGCTCTAGTGCCTATCAACGAACGTAAAGCCTGGGCTCTGCAGTTACAAGAAAGTCATCCTTTTACTATTGTAATGAGTAGCTCTATTGTTGGCCTAAGCCGCTGTGCTTACTATTATCAACCCAAGTTACCGGATGATTCAATGATTATGTCAGTACTAAGTGCTATTACCGATAAGCATTTACGCTGGAGCTTTCCCAAATGTTTTAATCGCATCAGAAAGCTCGGCTATAAATGGAATCATAAACGTGTGTATCGGGTGTATTGTGAATTAAAGCTTAATCTCAGAGTAAAGCGTAAACAACTCATTCCTCCTCAAAGCCCAGAAAGGCTATCAGTACCGAATAAGCCAGGTGAATGCTGGACAATGGATCTTATGAGTGACAGCAATCGAAATCAACGGCATTTTAGAACTTTCAATGTGATAGATGACTTTAATCGTGATGGGCAAAATCACATTGTATAACTATAGATTACATTAACCTCGGCAGTCCATATCAAAATGGGTATTAGGAGAGAGTAGCATTCCATCAAACGTACTTGTTCAGATGGGTTCAATTGGTGTTCATATGCTATATTTATTATTTAATTAAAAAAATCAATAATTTGAAAACAACTTTACAGATAAAAATAGATAAGCAGCTAACACGAATGTAGAAAAAATTGTTAATTCTGCTTCTTTAGGTAATAGCATTATTGCTGGTAGTGGTTCAATAATTCACAACATCAGCACCACCCACCACACGACGAAAACAATTACCAAAGTTAAACCTGGTGAAGAACATATAATCAATGAACAGACTGCTTTACTTCAATTATTCGTGAATGAAGTTACTGTATGTGAAAAGTATGTTAAACAAAACCCGCGTAACCATTGGGCTATTTGGTCAATATTAAATATGCATATGAAAGTACCTAGTTATCGTCTAATAAAAAATAAACTGTTTGAAAAAGCAGAAAAATATTTAAGAACTACAATCGGCCGATTGAATAGCCAAAAATCTGCAAAAACTAAACTACCCAATTATGATTGGCACAATCGTAAGTAATCTACTACAGCAAAAGCATTAGTTATGGTAAGAGCAAATACAAGGTTTAAGAATATCATAAACTTAATATAGTTAGTTTGTATAGCAAAATCTAAAGGTTTTTTACATAAAAAGTGCCTGTTCAACATTGGTTTAAAAACCAAAGAACAGGCACTTTTAGATTAATTAACTTTAAGTATTTACTGATTTACTCGGTTTATATCATCCCCTGAGCTTTAACGCGCGGCTGACTATCCAGTTTGTTCAGGGCTGACAGATAAGCTTTGGCACTGGCAACAAGAATATCAGTATCGGTGCCCTGTCCACTTACCAGATGGCCTTCACGAGATAAACGCACGGTAACTTCTCCCTGACTTTCTGGACCGGCAGTAATGGCATTAACTGAATACAGTTGTAAATCTGCGCTGCTATGCGCTTCAGACTCAATAGCTTTGAATACCGCATCAATCGGTCCTGAACCATGTCCACTAGCACGTTTTTCGTTTCCGTCCAGATTAAAGACGATTTCTGCCACTGGTTCTTCACCAGTTTCACTGCGAATGCTTAGTGATATGTATTTGTAACGATCGGGAGCACGGCTTTCCAGTTCATCAGATACCAGTGCATGCAAGTCTTCATCAAAAATTTCACGTTTTTTATCGGCCAGTTCCTTAAAGCGGGCAAAGGCCGCATTGAGTGCTTCTTCACTATCGAGCTCAATACCCAGCTCCTGTAATTTGGTGCGAAAAGCATTGCGGCCGGAAAGTTTGCCCAAGGTCAGCCGATTAGTACTCCAGCCAACTGATTCGGCAGACATAATTTCATAGGTTTCACGGCATTTCAGTATGCCATCCTGATGAATGCCAGATTCATGTGCAAATGCATTGGCACCAACAATGGCTTTGTTCGGCTGAATCGGATAACCAGTAACCGTAGAAACCATTTTCGAGGTTGGCACGATTTGCGTGGTATCAATATTGGTTTCCAGCTCAAAAACATCGTGGCGGGTTTTCAACGCCATAACCACTTCTTCCAGACTGGCATTGCCAGCCCGTTCACCCAGACCATTGATGGTACATTCCACTTGCCGTGCACCGCCGCTTACTGCGGCCAGTGAATTGCCAACAGCCAGCCCCAGGTCATTGTGACAGTGTGCCGACCAGATAACTTTATCACTACCCGGGGTTTTCTGAATCAGTTCGCGGAAGAATGCTTCAGTTTGAAATGGAATGGCATAACCAACTGTATCAGGAATATTGATGGTAGTCGCACCTGCTTCAATCACCGCCTGACAGATTTCAGCAAGAAAATTGATATCACTGCGCAGTGCGTCTTCACAGGAAAATTCTACATCATCGGTATATTCACGCGCTATTTTCACTGCCTTAACCGCAGTTTCCTTAACCTGCTGCGGTTTCATACGCAATTTATGTTCCATATGCAATGGGCTGGTGGCGATAAAGGTATGAATACGTTTGCGTTTTGCTGGTGCAATTGCTTCGCCGGCTTTGCGTACATCACGCTCATTAGCGCGTGACAGGGAACATACGGTAGCATTTTGAATAATTTCAGCAATGCTGTGAATGGCATCAAAATCCCCCGGGCTGGCAGCAGCAAAACCAGCCTCAATCACATCTACGCCCAACTTTTCTAACTGGCGTGCAATGCGGATTTTTTCTTCTTTGGTCATAGCTGCCCCTGGCGACTGCTCTCCATCGCGCAGGGTTGTATCGAATATAATGACTTGATTATTGGTAGTGGTCATTCTTGGTCTCTCCAGGGTAGTGTTCTTGTATTGCATAAAGGCATTTATATCCAGAGGCTTGTCCTGCTTCTCAGCCATCAGAATAATTTTTTGTAACTGATTTAATGGCAATGAACCTCGCTTGCGCCATTTATAGATAGCAGCGGTAGAAGCGGCACTATCTGGATAATGTTGCTTGAGCGCTTCGGCCAAAGCGTTTACACCACCAAAATAGGCAATTAAGCGGTATATATTCAATTGCATAACCGACCTTTTGTCCAATTTATTCATTTCATCAAGCTACACTATATTTTATTGAGCTAATATACGTAAAATTGGACAATAAAACAAGCTAAATTTATTTATTATTTTTATTATATACGCCAAATTTAGACATTATGTACAACAGTTTGGCATAATAATTTATGCAGGTTTTAATCACTCAATGCATATAATTAAACCGCCGGATTATCTTGAGCGGGATAAACGGCGGCTATGTGGCAGATAATCGTGTTTTTAATTGGCTAAATCGCCTTTCAGAGCAACACCAGCAATCACACCACCCGCATGACATTCATATACTTTTGTACTGGCCATGCTGTTTTTCTTATAATAGCTGACAATATTGGTTACTTTAGTAGCATTCTGAGCAGTAGCTTGCTCCTGCAACTGTTTAACTGCTGCCAAAAATGCCCAGCGACAGGCAACTTCGTCTGATTTGCCAACACTGCTGGTTTTACGATTGGTAATCAGACCAACTTTTCCTATCAGCCTTGGCTATGATACTGTCGCTGCAATACAGCAGGAAATTCACACAGTACAGTAATAGCTTGCGCTACTATCACAATGCCGTCAGATTCAGCTTTTTCTAGCATAAAAGTCAGATAGTGTTTTACCCTTATAAACGCATTGTTTACTCTAACACTGTCCCCTATCGGCATCATTTTCAGTTACAGGCGTTGATTATTGCTAGCTGTACCTTTTCAGCACTTATTTTTAGTCAAGCCAGATTGCACTTAGCATACGTCCGGTTTGCCCGTCACGCCGATAGGAAAAATAACGTTCGCGCTGTAAAACTGTACATTCTGTGCCACCATAAACCTGATGTATACCCGCATCAGCCAGAGCTAGCCGCGCCAGCGCATAAATATCTGCCAGATAATGGTCATTACCAATATCGGTAAAGGCTGCCTGTGCCTTGGGCTGGCGCAGGCAAAATGCTTCCCATACTTCTGTTCCAACCTCAAAGGCTTCCGGCCCGATTGCCGGCCCCAGATAAGCAAGAATTTCCAAGGGATTGACCTGCATGGCCTCTACCGTATTCTGCAATACCCCATTTGCCAGCCCGCGCCAGCCGGCATGCGCCGCAGCCACTACAGTACCGGCACGGTCGCACAGCAATACCGGCAGACAATCCGCAGTCATAATGGCGCAGGCTACTGCTTCGCCCTGACGGCAGAAGCTGGCATCGGCAGCTTCCGGTTTACCTACCTGCAATGCAGTTAATGCCGACATAGCATCTGTTACCTCGGCACTGTGTATCTGACTCAGATAGGCCAGCGGTTTTGCCACCTGCTCCTGCACCAGTGCACGATTATGCTGTACAGCCTCAGAATAATCACCAACATGCGCGCCAACATTTAATGAAGCAAATGGCGGCCTGCTCACACCGCCCTGACGCGTAGAAATCAAGGTGTGTACATTAGCCGGTGCCGGCCATTCTGCCTCAAAAAAGGATTTTTTGTCCTGAGTCAGACCAAGTGCCTGATTCATGTCCCACTGGTTCATCGTACTGCCTTATTCGCGTACATAAATAACATCCACATCATAATCATCGTCATCCCAGTCTTCATCTTCCGCTTCGGTACCCAGACGCTGCTGCCACTCATCTGCGGTTTTAATGGCAGAATCCATGCCTGCCTGTAAACGCAGTACAGAGAGCAAATGATAAATATCAGCTGGCAACGGTGCTTCAAACTGTACGGTTTCTTGTGTTTGCGGATGAATAAAGCACAGACGATAGGCATGCAGTGCCTGACGCGCTAACGCTTTAACCGCTGCCTTGACTTCAGCTGTAGCCGGATGGCGCGGGTTGCCGTAAAGCATATCTCCGGCCAGTGGATGGCCAGCAGCTTTCATATGCACACGAATCTGATGGGTACGGCCGGTTTCCAGCTGGCATTCGATATAACTGAAATCAGCATAACGTTCCAGTACCTTTACATGGGTAATGGCTTCCTTACCGCCAAAAGGCACAACAGCCATACGGGTGCGATTATGCGGATCACGCCCAATCAGGGTTTCAATTTTGCCATCAAAGGGTACGATACCATCGGCTACAGCACGATAGGTACGTTTTACAGTGCGTGCCTGTAACTGGCGTACCAGCTGCGTTTGCGCTGCCACAGTTTTGGCTACTACCATCAGGCCACTGGTATCCTTATCCAGCCGGTGCACGATTCCTGCTCGCGGCACCTGTGCCAGCGCCGGGCAATAGGCAAGCAGTCCGTTGAGCAGCGTGCCCTGCCAGTTGCCCGCAGCAGGATGTACCACCAATCCGGCAGGTTTATTCAGCACCAGTACACTATCATCTTCATATATAATGTCCAGTGGCATGGGTTCGGGTGTAAAAGCCAGCTGGCTCTCATCCTGCTGAATGGCTACCTGTATAGTTTCACCACCAATTAACTTATACTTGGGTGGCACCACGTTACCGTTAACGGTAACATGGTTATCCTTTATCCACGCAGTCAGCCGGCTGCGGGAAAATTCCGGCGCCAGTTTTGCCAGCGCTGCATCCAGACGCAAGCCGGCCAGATCATTAGGTACTGTCCAATTTTTATAACTTTGTGCACTATCATCTGCCACAAAGGGCAAATCATCGTTATAATCGTCATCATTCTCTAACAAAGAAGTGTCTTTCATGAAAAATTTGTTTTCGGCGGTGGCCTTAGGCGTGTTACTGAGTGCCTGTGCCAGCACAAGTACGGTCGATAAAGATTCCCAGATTACCCAGGACTGGTCTGTTCAGCGTCTGTACAATGAAGCACATGACGAGCTGATGCATCGTAATTATACGCATGCTGAGAAATTATACGAAATTCTACAGGCACGCTTCCCTTACGGTTCCTATGCGGAACAGGCACAGCTGGATACAGCCTATGCCTATTATAAGGACGATGAGAACGACAAGGCACTGGCTGCAATCGAGCAGTTTCAGCGCCTGTATCCGCAGCATCCAAATATGGATTACGCGCTGTATCTGAAAGCACTGATTCAGCTGAACGAAGACAAATCCTTTGTCAGCAAACTGGCTAAACAGGACTGGTCTGACCGTGATCCGAAAGCCAATCGCGAAGCCTATACTACTTTCGCCCAGCTGGTGCAGTATTTCCCCCAGAGTAAATACGCCGATGATGCCCGTGCCAAAATGCAGAAACTGCTGGAAGCACTTGGTGGCAATGAACTTTCAGTGGCGCGCTATTACATGAAACGCGGCGCCTGGTTGGCCGCAGTGGGACGAGCACAATCAGTGATTTCCCAGTACCAGAATACACCCAATGTAGAAGAAGCACTGGCAATCATGATTTCAGCATATGCAAATTTGGGGGAGCAAAAGCTGAGCGACGACACAAAACGTGTACTGGCACAGAATTTCCCGGATAGCCCCTATTTGCAGACACCATGGCAGGATCATAGTGCCATTCCGTGGTGGCGTTACTGGAAGTAATCGCTGCGACTATATTGTCTCAGACAGGCTAATCTTATGCTATCAGGCCAATATCAGCTGTATTGGCCTGATATTTTTGCATATACAGCATTCACTATACTACCGGCAAGCTGCGCTGTATATGGACTATAACCTCATGTGAGCTAATAGTTTTAGCACTAAATTCTATATTATGAACAATAAATTAAAGCTAAAATATCAAGAAACTCATTTAATGATTTATAACTTACTAATTTCAAATTACCAAAACCGTTTTGTGAACAGCATATGAAAGCACTGATTTCAATTGATTACACCAATGACTTTATCGCCACAGATGGCGCACTAACAACCGGATTGGCTGGACAATCAATTGAAAAAGAAATAGTGAATGTGGCCAGAACATTTATTGAGCAAGGCGATTTTGTGGTATTTGCCATTGATGCCCATCAGGCAAATGATCAGTATCATCCAGAAAATAAATTATTTCCTCCACATAACATCATCGGCACAGAAGGCCAGAATTTATATGGTTCATTAAAACAACTGTACACAATAAACCAATCTAATCCGCAAGTTTACTGGTTAAACAAACGTCATTATTCAGCGTTCAGTGGCACTGATCTGGATTTACGCCTGCGTGAAAGAAACATCACAGAAATACATTTAACTGGTGTATGTACCGACATTTGTATTTTACATACCGCAGTTGATGCTTATAACCTTAATTACAAAATAGTCATCCATCAACATGCCGTTGCCAGCTTTGACGCTACAGGACACATCTGGGCTTTAAAGCATTTTCAAAATACTTTAGGAGCAACCCTAATCTAATTATTCTGATTAGCTGATAAATTATGTTAAAACAACAAACAGCCATATTATTTAAGATTTGTGTAGATACAAAAAACTGACCAATGTGTAGTTTAATTCACCACACTATCAAATAACGATTCTTGGTGAGTCTTGAACGCTTCGAACGCTCGCCCAATGGCATAAGCGATTAAAATATCCTGTACTCCACAAGGTAAGTACCGATAATCAGAACCTAATACTTTCACACTCCACCATCCATAAACCAATAAACTCTTATTTATCTTTATCATTTTTTACACTAAATCATTCACACAGTTAATTAATTACAACAAAAACTGCTTACAAATAAATATATTAATATATAAACAAATATCCATATTGTAGGACAGTTAAAATATTTTTTTCAGATAAAACATTAATTAATGAATTAATGCAGATGATAAATTTAAGGAGGTATAGGCGTGGAAGAAGCTTACTGGTCTGCCCGAATGTAAGATGTACTTCAGCATCTGCCTGATATCACAGGTGCTGCCGTAGAAATAGCCTACTATACGACTATTATTACTGTAACCAGCTTTCTAACACTGGATGTAAATACCCCAGAGTTAGTACAAAACTGACATAGAAAATTATGCTGCTTATTCTAGGGTCTTATATTCAATTAGCATAACATTACTCAATGCCTCATGAAATCTTTCAGTATTATAAATCGTTAGCCATTTTTCGATTACCTTCCTTGCTTGTTTCAGATTATTAAAAAGATATAAATCCATTACCTCTGTGAGATAGGTACGATTAAATTGTTCAATATAGTCATTTTGATAAGGGCTACTGGAGTTGATGTACTTTATAGTTATACAATGTGATTTTTCCCAGTTAATGAACGTATTTCCGGTAAATTCCGGCCCATTATCCACTCGTATTTTTAGTGGATAACCATGATATTCGGCCAGTTTATCCAGATAACGGGTAATTACACCTACTGGTAAACTAACCGCAATATCAATGCCTAATGCCTCACGATTAAAGTCATCAATCACATTGAAGGTTCTAAACCCACGTTGATTTCGACTGCTGCCACTCATAAAATCCATTGACCAGCATTTACCTAGCTTATTGGGTACCGATATTTTGTCGTAACCATATCCATGGCGATTGCAGCACTTTATAGCCTACATGCATAGGCCAACACAGGAAATTTAAACCAGACTGTCAGGAATAACAATGCAAACTAATCTAATCCCGTTTTATAACCCCTTATTAAGCTACGAAGACAACTATCAGCATGGCCCGTTTGGTGATTTCAGCAATGCAGCACCATCCATAGGACAAAATAAGCATACTGAGCGCTTTCTCAATCTGGAAGTTAACCTGCCCTTTGGCATCCCTGCTGGGCCGTTATTGAATGCCAACTTTATCAAAGCTGCATTCAACCATGGTTTCGATTTATGTGTTTATAAAACCGTGCGCACCCGCGCTCAGGCCAGCCATGCCTTACCCAATGTGCTTTCCATTCATCCTGCTGGTCAATTGTCAGCCAACATTGATACGGTACTGGCCGATACCAACTACACAGCACCTTTGTCTATCACCAATTCCTTCGGTGTACCTTCATTTAATCCCGATATCTGGCAACCTGATTTGGCTGATGCTGTTAATGCTGCGCAAAAAGGCCAATATGTTATCGGCAGTTTTCAGGGCACTGCCTGCAATGAGGCCAGCATAGAAAAAGATTATGCCTGTGCTGCACGCCTGGTAGACGAAACTGCTGCACCGATTTTAGAGGCCAATTTAAGCTGTCCAAACGAGGGCGTAAACAAATTATTGTGTTTTGATTTTGATAAAGTAGAACGGATAGCCAAAGAAGTCAGAAACGCTGTACCTGATAAGCCGCTGTTTCTGAAACTGGCCTACTTTGCCGATGACGATGCTATCTTCCCGCTTTTAAGCAAGCTGGATGGCATTGTTGATGGTTACAGTACGATTAATACCTTATCAGCCAGACCAGTTACAGCAAATGGTGAACCTGCGCTGGGGCTGGATCGTCCTACTGGTGGCGTCTGCGGTGAGGCCATTCGCTGGGCGGGGCTGGAAATGGTAGATCGTCTGGCCAGATTAAGAACTCGCCTGAATAATCATTTTGCGATTATTGGTGTTGGCGGAGTAAGCAGTGCAGCACATTATCAGGCTTACCGCTCAGCCGGAGCCGATGCAGTAATGAGTGCTACCGGTGCCATGTGGAATCCGCAACTGGCTTTGGAAATTAAAAGCAGCCTGAATAGATAAAATTCCTGCTGGTGGCCTAAACTGAATCTGGCTACCAGCACCACCCTTCACTATTATCAGAACATGAAGTTTCAGCGCGCAATACGATAAGGTTCATCCATGGCAATGAAATCTTTTTCTTCAAGTGCCTGAGCAATCCATGCTGCTACAGCCTCAGTAGCACACAGAGTATTAATATAATTGGCCAGTACTTCTGAAGTGTGAATCTGGAAACCTTTTAACCTTAAACACATCGGGGCATAAAAAGCATCAGCAATACTGAACTCTCCAAACAGATATTTTCCCGCCGATGCAGCAAGCAGTGATGACAAATGCTGATCGAGAAAATCGATTTCCTGTTTTACAGCAGGAAAATCTCGCAGCACAATCTGGCCAATTTCTGGTAGCACCGCCTCAATATTCATTGGAAAATGCCGGCGTATATGATTAAACCCATTATGCATTTTGGCTACCACACTTCTGGCTCTGGCACGTGCTTTATAATCTTGTGGCCATAAGGGTAATTGCGGATGCCGTTCAGCCAGATATTCACAAATGGCCAGAGAATCACTCACCACCAAATCATCATCAGTTAAAACCGGCACGGTACCATAGGGGTTCAGTGGCAATATGGTTTGCTTAAAAACTGAATCAGCTGCAAAGCTGTCAAAACGCACCAGTTGTTCTGTAAAAACAATTTGAAAATGCTTCATCAACACCCACGGCCGCATAGACCAGGTGGAATAATTTTTATTACCAATATAAAGAGTGTAACTCATGGCCTTTATCTTTCTTTGTAGAACTATTGTATTAATCACAGTACATCATAACTGATTTACTCCTTGCTCTCTGTATAAATCTGAAAACAGGTTTAGTAAATGCTGCTTATGCTGATTTTTTTGCCCATACACATAAATTCGGTACAATAACAGTTTAAGTTCATCAGTTTTTACAGCAGCCACTTACACATGCTCAGCTATCGTCATGCATTTCACTCCGGTAATCACGCCGACATTCTCAAACATTACTGCCTGATGGCAGTACTGGAATACTTCAAACTGAAAGACAAACCATATTGCTATATAGATACCCATGCAGGAGCAGGCCTGTATAACCTGATTAGCAATGAAGCACAGAAAGTAGGCGAATACCGTGAAGGGATTGGCCGCATTCTGGCTGCAACCAGTCTGGACGCCAGTCTGCTACCGTTTCGTCAGGCAGTAACCGCCTGCCTGCCCGATGCTGAAAACTATTATTGTGGTTCCCCGTGGCTGGCTCAGGCACTGGCACGGGAGCAGGATCGTCTGCGGTTGTTTGAATTACATCCAGCCGACGCCGAATTATTGCGCAGTAATATGCGTAGCATTAAACAGCCTAACCGCGCACAGGTATTCTGTGATGATGGATTCAAAGGCCTGTTATCGATGCTGCCGCCTCCCAGCCGGCGAGCTGTGGTATTAATAGACCCACCTTATGAATTAAAACAAGATTATCAGCAGGTAGTGGATACGCTTAAAGCTGCACTGAAAAAATTTTCCAGTGGCTGCTATATGGTCTGGTATCCATGCCTGAGTCGCGCAGAAAGCCAGAAACTGCCACAAAATCTGCAAAAACTGGTTCCAGATAATTTCGTTCAGGCAGAACTCTATGTTCATGCGCCGCGCCCAGATGGATTTGGTATGCACGGCAGCGGCATGTTCATCATCAATCCGCCCTACTCTTTACCGCAGCTACTGACTGAAGTATTACCGCCAATGACACAGCTACTGGCTCAGGATGACAGCGCACATTTTGTCCTGCAATCAAAAATTGCCTGAATTCACACAGGCAAAACACATCAGCCTGATTGACTGCAACGGCTTTTCAGTCTGGCTGACAAGGCTATTGTATAATGGTACCGAATTTTAAAAGGGAGTATTTGCATGTCCGTTTTACTGTCTGATTATCTGCAACAGCAACAACAAAACTATGCTGTTACACCGTTTTTACCTGAAGTCATCACCAGCATCAGTCAGGCATGTCTACACATCAACCGCGAAATCCGTTTGGGTGCGCTGGATAACATTCTGGGCAGTGCACATACAGGCAACATTCAGGGAGAAGAGCAGAAAAAACTGGATGTACTCTCCAATCAAATTATGATTGACATCCTGTCAGCCAATCCGGCTATTGCCGGCCTTGCCAGTGAAGAAGAAGATTCATTTGTTACAACCAATAATGATGGCCGGTTTCTGGTGTTATTCGACCCGCTGGACGGTAGCTCCAATATAGACGTTAATATATCCATCGGCACCATTTTTTCAGTATTGGCCAAACCAGACGGCACCCTCAATACTGAAAGCTTTTTACAGCCCGGCCGGCAGCAGCTGGCCAGTGGTTATGTACTGTATGGGCCACAAACCATTCTGGTGCTGACATTGAAACATGGCATAGCCATGTTTACCCTTAATGAGCAGAATCAGTTTCAATTAACTCAGGAAAATCCGCAGATACCTGCCGCCACTGCTGAATTTGCCATCAATATGTCCAACCAGCGCCATTGGCAACCCGCGATGCAAAACTATATTGCTCAGTTACTGGCCGGCAAAACAGGCTGTCGTGGTAAAGACTATAATATGCGCTGGGTTGCTTCCATGGTAGCCGAGGTACATCGTATTCTCATTCGCGGCGGTATTTTTACCTATCCGCAGGATCAGCGTAATCCCGACAAGCCGGGCAAACTGCGTTTAATGTATGAAGCCAATCCAATGAGTTTGCTGATTGAGCAGGCACAAGGTGCGGCCACCAATGCCCGGCAGAATATTCTGGATATTCAGCCAGAAGGATTGCACCAGCGTGTGGCCGTTGTACTAGGCAGTAAAGAAGAAGTTGACTACGTTACCGCTATGCACAATGCAAGCTAACCGTTGCAGACAACACTGCAAATTTTTTTGTTTCACTCCCATCAGGAGATACCAATGATTAAATTAACTACCAATTTTGGCGTTATCGGCATCGAACTTGACCATGACAAAGCGCCTAAAACCGCTGCAAACTTCGAACGTTATGTGCGTGAAGGCTTTTACGATGGCACAATTTTTCATCGCGTGATTGATAATTTCATGATTCAGGGCGGTGGCTTTGACAAAGACATGCAACAGAAACCAACGCATGAGCCGATTGAAAACGAAGCCAATAATGGTCTGAAAAATGATCGTTATACCATTGCCATGGCTCGTACCATGCAGCCCCATTCAGCCAGTGCGCAGTTTTTTATCAATGTAAAAGATAATGATTTCCTCAATCACACCAAACCGGATTTACACGGCTGGGGCTATGCTGTATTCGGCAAAGTAGTCGAAGGCCAAGATGTGGTTGATCAAATCAAAGGCGTTAAAACCGGCAATCATGGCGGCCATCAGGACGTTCCGGTTGAAAATGTCATTATTGAAAAAGCCGAAATCGTTTAACCGGTATTTTGCAGCAGGCAGCCCTACAGGCTGCCTGTTTTTTGTGTGTAAATGCTGCGACTTATTCTGGGCGTAAAAGAATTTGAGTAAAAAAATACCCTGCCAAATTTAACAGGCAAGGTATTTTTATCCATACACAATTATTGCAACGGCTTCATATTCATCACTTCCATCAGGAAGTTGGTAAATGCCGGATTGGCCGGTTTGGTACGCATTACCGGCCAGCGCTGCTGCCAGCCAGCCAAGGCATTCTGAATATAAGCCTTGGACTGCGCCGTATCAATTGAACCTTGCTGGCTTTGTACAGCACTACGCAAATAAATGGCATACATATCATCGTCTACCATATTATGCCCTACCTGAGCTATGCGGAACTGATCAAGCAACTGCGCAGCCTGAACCTTGGTGATACTGCCCTGAGAAACCTGAAAACTTAAGCGAGTAGCCTCATCACGAATTTTGGCCACATCAGACCAATGACTGCTGGCTAAACGGTATTCGGCACTTGCAGCAGCACCATCCACTACTTGCACCGGCTTTATTTCCTTATTGCCACGCTTTTTAGGCATATCCAAAGATGAACAACCACCTAAAAAGGCTGCTACGACACATAATGCTAATGTTTTTTTCATCATTTGTTTACTCAACGTATATTACTTAAAACAAAAATCAAAGCCAGCTAGCTCAAGCGTGTGGCTGTACATATATTCACAATGATTGTACCACAGCCTTGACTGCAAGAAAAAACCGAACCAGTTTTCTGATTCGGTCTCAGTCATACAAAGTGAGATTTAAGCCAGATCGGCAAATAATGGTGTTGACAGATAACGTTCTCCGTAAGAAGGAATCAAAACCACAATCAGTTTATTTTTGTTTTCAGGTCTTGCTGCCAGCTGCAAGCCTGCCCACACTGCTGCACCAGAAGAGATGCCTACCAGAATACCTTCTTTCGATGCCATGGCACGGGCGGTATCAAAACATACGTCATTAGGCACCTGAATGATTCCATCATACACATGGGTATTCAAAATTTTAGGTACAAAACCTGCGCCAATACCCTGTATCGGATGTGGTCCTTTGCAACCACCAGACAATATCGCTGAAGCTTCAGGTTCTACTGCATAAACCTCCACTCCGGGTTTCTTTTCTTTCAATACTTCACCCACGCCGGTAATCGTACCTCCGGTTCCTACTCCGGCGACAAAGATATCAACCTTGCCATCAGTATCATGCCATATTTCCTGAGCAGTAGTTTCACGATGAATTTCAGGATTGGCCGGGTTTTCAAACTGCTGCGGCATAAAATATTTCTGCGGGTCAGAATCCACCAAAGCCTGTGCATGGGCAATAGCACCAGACATCCCTTCTGCTCCGGGTGTTAAAACCAGTTCAGCCCCGAATGCACGCAACAGCATGCGCCGTTCTTTACTCATCGTTTCCGGCATAGTGATGACCAGCTTGTATCCCCGAGCCGCACACACCATAGCCAGACCAATCCCGGTATTACCGCTAGTTGGCTCTACAATCACAGTATCAGGATGGATTTTGCCCGCTTTTTCCGCTGCTGCAATCATGCTTGCAGCAATTCTATCCTTAACACTGTTGCCCGGATTAAAAAATTCCAGCTTGACCACCAGCTTGCCGGGCAAACCGGCGCTCAAACGATTAAGCTGTACCAGCGGAGTATTACCAATCAGGTCAGTGATACTAGAGGCGATATTCATTTTTTATCCTTCGTCATTGAGAGATTGTCTTTATCATCATAGATTAAAACCAGAATCAGCCAAAATAATTTATCAGCGTGTTGATACAATTAATATTTATATAGGCATTGAGCAGATTTTTGGCATGGTTTTAAAAGCCTAATTTTATTCATTTTATTGCAATAAAATGTGATAAATCATTATAGCAGTAATACGAAAATTTATTCATACAACCTCACACTTCAACCGAAAGTTAACCAAATCTTCTGTCTCCAGACCTGCTATTACATGCATATTCTGATTCAGCGTATATAAAAAAGGACTACCCTTACGGTAGTCCTGTTGTAGCAAGACAGTCAATACTTTGTCTTAAGCGTTAACTTTAGCTGCTACATCAACATAGTCCTGAATTTCATTGAAGTTCATATAGCGATAAATTTCAATACCTTTATCATTGATAATGGCAATATTTTCACGATATTCTTCAATACTCGGGATATGTCCCAATTTGGAACAAATTGCCGCCAGTTCAGCCGAGCTCAGATATACATTGGTATTTTTGCCCAAACGGTTGGGGAAATTACGGGTGGAAGTGGAAACCACGGTTGAACCTTCACGCGCCTGCGCCTGATTGCCCATACACAATGAGCAGCCCGGCATTTCCATCCGCGCACCTACTCGCCCAAGAATACTGTAATAGCCTTCATCCGAAAGTTCTTTGGCATCCATTTTGGTTGGTGGTGCTACCCACAAGCGTACTGGTAAATCGGTTTTACCATCAAGCAAGGCAGATGCTGCACGATAATGGCCAATATTGGTCATGCAGGAACCAATGAATACCTCATCAATATGCGTACCGGCAACATCAGAGAGGATTTTCACATCATCCGGGTCATTCGGACAGGCCAGAATAGGCTCTTTGATTTCATCCATATTGATATCAATAATGGCAGCGTATTCGGCATCAGCATCGGCTTCGAGCAATTTCGGTTGTGCCAGCCATTGTTCCATTTTCTGAATACGGCGTTTCAGGGTACGGGCATCCTGATAGCCATCTGCAATCATGTTTTTCAGCAACACAATATTGGATTTCAGATATTCTTCAATTGGCTCTTTATGCAATTTCACGGTACAGCCAGCAGCGGAGCGTTCAGCAGACGCATCAGTCAGCTCGAATGCTTGTTCTACTTTCAAATCCGGTAAACCTTCGATTTCCAGAATACGACCAGAGAAAATATTTTTTTTGCCGGCTTTGGCCACAGTCAGCAAGCCTTCTTTAATGGCCTGTAAAGGAATGGCATTAACCAGATCACGCAAGGTGATACCCGGCTGCATGGTACCGGAGAAGCGCACCAGTACAGATTCAGGCATATCCAGTGGCATGACACCGGTAGCAGCAGCAAAGGCCACCAGACCAGAACCTGCCGGGAAAGAAATACCCAGCGGGAAACGGGTATGCGAATCACCGCCGGTACCCACCGTATCCGGCAACAGCATGCGGTTTAGCCACGAGTGTATAATACCGTCACCCGGACGCAGAGCAACACCTCCACGTGAAGACATAAATACCGGCAATTCTTTGTGGGTTTTTACATCTACAGGTTTCGGATAGGCTGCGGTATGACAGAAAGACTGCATTACTAGGTCAGCACTGAAACCCAGGCAGGCAAGGTCTTTCAGTTCATCCCGGGTCATTGGGCCAGTGGTATCCTGCGAACCAACAGTAGTCATACGCGGTTCACAATAAGTACCCGGCCTAACACCCTGTCCCTCAGGCAAGCCACAGGCACGGCCTACCATTTTTTGTGCCAGCGTAAAACCGGCCGTGCTCGGTGCGGGAGCCTGTGGCAAGCGGAAAACTTCTGAATGTCCCAGACTCAGGGCGTCACGTGCTTTCGCAGTCAGGCTGCGGCCAATAATCAGATTAATACGGCCACCGGCCTGAACTTCATCAAGAATAACCTGAGATTTCAGTTCAAATTCGGCAACAGTTTCGCCGTTTTTAATAATTTTGCCTTCATATGGCAAAATATCAACTACATCACCCATTTCCAGTTTAGATACATCAACTTCAATAGGTAACGCCCCTGAATCTTCCTGAGTATTGAAAAAGATTGGCGCGATTTTGCCACCCAGACATACGCCGCCAAAGCGTTTGTTCGGTACATAAGGAATATCCTGCCCGGTATGCCAGATTACTGAATTGGTAGCTGATTTACGTGAAGAGCCGGTACCAACCACATCACCTACATACGCTACCAGATTACCTTTGGCTTTCAGTTCAGCCAGTTGTTTGATTGGTCCAACCTCGCCAGATTTATCCGGATTAATACCTTCACGTGGATTTTTCAGCATAGCCAGAGCATGCAGAGGAATATCCGGACGGCTCCAGGCATCAGGTGCTGGTGATAAATCGTCAGTATTGGTTTCACCCACTACTTTAAATACGGTAACAGTGATTTTTTCCGGTACTTTTTCACGGGTTGTGAACCATTCGGCATTTGCCCAGGATTCAATCACTTCACGCGCATACTGATTACCGGCGCGCATTTTTTCTTCCACATCATGGAACGCATCAAACATCAGCAAAGTATGTTTTAAGGCATTGGCGGCAGTAGCAGCCAGCTCTTCATTATCCAGAAATTCTACTAGCGGCTGAACGTTGTAGCCACCCAACATGGTACCAAGCAGTTCCACTGCAAATGTAGGCGTGATTAAAGGACTGCTAACAGTTTTTTCGGCAACGGCAGCCAGAAAAGATGCCTTGACCTTAGAAGCATCATCTACGCCTGGCGGCACACGATGTGACAGTAAATCAACCAGAAACGCTTCTTCTCCTTTGGGAGGATTTTTCAATAATTCAACCAATTCTTCTGTTTGCTTCGCTGTCAGCGGCAAAGGTGGAATACCCAGTGCTTCACGTTCAGCGGCGGCTGCGCGATAGGCTTCTAACATCTTGAACATCCTTAATGTAATGGTTTTTTAAATTTTTCTTGTAAATTTATTATGCATTACCAATGCAATAATATGAATGATAACCGAAAACACGGGCGATTGAAACAATTTGTAGTCTGATGTAGTCAACATCAGAAAGTGTAAAGATTAAAATAAAAGCAGCCTGTTACAGGCTGCCATACAAATATAAATAAACTGGATTTAACATGAAAATTTATGATTATAATCAAACATTTCCATGCAATTGTGCTGATTCAGTCAGTTTCAGGAACGATTTTTCTTTTTGGCTGTGCTCTTGCGAACATTATTGGCTCCTGAGTATCTTGCGCTCACATTTGGCTTTTGCCGCGTGATATTATTTTGTTTAGCCTGTTCATAAACGGGTAATACTTCAGGTAACATTTTTTTCAGTGCCGTAATGCGCGCATCATTACTTGGATGGGTAGATAACAGGCTCGTACTACTATTATTGCCAAAAACCTTATTCATTTTTTCCCATACCGTAATGGCTGCATGCGGGTCATATCCTGCCTGTGCCATCAATTGCAAACCACCAGCATCAGCCTGGTTCTCCTGATGACGTGAAAAAGGCAGAGTCAGGCCATACTGATTTAATATATCTTTATAGAGCCCCACACGGTCTGGACTAACACCTGTTTTTGACTGCAACGCAGCACTGCCTACTGCAAGAGCAGTACTGGTGAGGATTTGCTGCCCTGCGGCTTTTTTACTGTGTTCCTGTAGAGCATGAGTCATCTCATGGCCCACAATCGCCGCGATTTCATCATCGCTGAGATTCAGACGCTGAACAATACCAGTATAAACCACCATTTTGCCACCCGGCATGGCAAAAGCATTAGGTTCATCGCTGCGAATAACATTAAGCTGCCAGTCAAATGGCACCCCTGTCTGATTGGCAGCATTGGCATACGGTACCAGACGCTGAAAAACGGCACGTACACGTCTGGCCACGGGTGTATTGGTTTCAATCGCACCTTCAGCCTTGGCCTGTCCCATCATTTGGGTATAGCTTTTAGCCGCGCTGGCATTAAGCGTTTGTGTATCATAACCCATTACATCAGCTACCTGAGCACAACCACCCAGTGCCAAATAAATTGCCGCCAGAGTTATTAATTTAGATTGCCGCCTGATTGAATACATAATTTATCCATGATCAAAAACTAATTGAAAAAAATTATCACTTCTTAGGGTTTTACATTCAGCTATAAATGTAAAACATGGTTTTATTATATTGTATTAAATTAATTTATTCGCACAGTTTTTAACAAAATAAAAACCCCTCAAGATGATCGTCGTTTCTCCGTAGTGTCAATATGGCTCAATATCTTTTCAATGCTGATAAAATTCATATATTTAAACCTTGCTCCCTTAGCCAAACCAGTGACACATATAGCATATTAAATAATATGGTTAATCTAAAGTTGTGTAGCGGTTTTACACCAATATTTGCACCTGAGAGTACAAAGGCTACAATGCAGATGATTACCACTGAGGTGATGTAAATAACGTGAAAATATTGATTCTTGGCTGTGGACAGGTAGGCTCGACCATTGCCAGCAATTTGGCCAGAATGACCAATAATGATGTTACCATTATTGATATCAACGAGAATGCCTTACAGAAAATCAATCAGCGTCTGGATGTGCAGACAATTGTAGGTAATGGCGCCTGGCCTTCCGTCTTGTCTGCCGCCGGCGCTCAAGACGCAGACATGATTTTGGCCTTAACCCAGAGCGATGAAACCAATATGGCCGCCTGCCGCATTGCCTATGCCTTATTCAACACCCCTAGCCGCATTGCCCGGGTACGTTACAGTGATTTTGTTGAATTTGAAACCGGTAACAATAATTATAAAACCAGTCTGGACTTATTCAATATTACCGAGGCCATTAGCCCGGAGCAGCTAGTAACCGAGCAAATCGTCAATCTGTTGCTGCACTCCAGTGCCTTGCAAATTCTGCGTTTTGCACACGATAGAATTCGTCTGTTGGTCATCCGTGCCCAGAATGGAGGCATGTTGATTAATCAGCCCATCAGCACCCTGAAGCAGCATCTGGAAGAAGGTGTGGATTGCCAGATTTGTGCTATTTACCGCAATAATCGCCTGCTTGTGCCCACCGGCAGCACCGTATTGCTGGAGGGTGATGAAGTTTTTGTTCTGACACCTACTGCATATCTTGAAAATATCATGCGCGAGCTGCGGCCAATCAACAAACGCACCCGCCGGATTATGATTGCCGGCGGTGGTAATATTGGCTATCGCGTGGCCAGACAACTGGAAACACGTCTGGATATCAAAATTATCGAGCGCAGGCAAAACCGTGCTGAATGGCTGGCAGAAAACCTCAACAATACCCTTGTGCTGGTAGGCAATGCCTCGGATGAAAGCCTGCTGGAAAATGAATATATTGATGAAATTGATGTTTTCTGTGCGCTTACCAATGATGATGAAAATAATATCATGTCAGCGATGCTGGCTAAAAACCTGGGCGCTAAACGGGTAATGGCGATTATCAATCGTTCAAGTTACGTTGATTTATTGCAGGGAAGTGCCATCGATATCGTGATATCTCCGCATCTGATTACCATTGGCTCAATTTTAACGCACGTGCATCTGGGCGATATTATGGCGGTTTATCCATTGCGCCGAGGTTCGGCGGAAGCAATTGAAGTAGTTCTGCATGGTGACCGCCATACCTCTAAGCTGATAGGACGTACCATGTCGCAACTACGTCTGCCGGGTGGCTGTTACTTCGGTGCCGTAGTTCGAGATGAAAAAATTATTATGTATCATACCGATACAGTACTTGAAGATGGAGACCATGTAATATTTTTTGTGGCTCGGCGCAGAGCTGTTCAGGATCTGGAAAAAATGATTCAGGTCAAACTGGGCTTTTTTGCCTAAGGCAGTATCATTATGAATCACTTTACCAACCGTTTTACCTTACGGCACAAGGAATCAGGTTTTATCAACAAAATTGCGCCAACTGCACACATTGTGGCTAAAACCGGCTTTCTGTTTTCCATGTTGCTACTGGCGCCAACGGTTGTCTCTTTACTATACATGGATCACGTGTTTCCAGCCTTCGCCTTTACTGCTGGTATCAGCATGAGTGTATGTGCAGTAACCTGGCTACTGACCATGCGTTATAACCGTGAACTGCGTCCGCGTGATGGCTATACACTGGTGTTCATGTTGTGGATTGGCTTTGCTCTGATTGCCTGTCTGCCGTTTTACATTTACTTGCCCGGGCTGGGCTTTACCAATGCTTATTTCGAAGCCATTTCCGGCCTGACAACCACTGGCGCTACTATTATCACCAGTCTGGATACACTGGCACCATCATTAAACTTCTGGCGCCATATGCTCAACTGGTTGGGCGGTATGGGCATTATTGTACTGGCTGTGGCAATTATGCCAATGCTGGGCGTTGGTGGCACACAGTTATTCAAGGCCGAAATACCGGGGGTGAATAAAGACAGCAAAATGGCGCCGCGTATTTCGGAAACAGCCAAACGCTTATGGGGTGTTTATGTACTTTTTACCATAATCACCCTATTGGCTCTGCGTCTGGCCGGCATGAGCTGGTTTGATGCAGTATGTCATGCCATGGCAGCGTTTTCACTTGGTGGCTTTTCCACTCACGATAACAGCATTTCCTATTTTAATTCAGTTCCGATTGAAGTTATTCTCAGCATGGCCACCCTTTTGGGTGCAATAAATTTCAGTAATCATTTTAATGCTTTACAAAAAAGATCATTGCGCTATTACTGGCGCGACGAAGAAGTCAGGGTATTGCTGTGTGTACTGTTTTTCAGTATTCTGGGCATTAGCCTGTATCTGTGGTGGCATAGCTTTTATTCGTTTGCCGAAGCATTTCGTTATACCAGTTTTAATCTGATTTCAATCGGATTGGCTAATGGCTACTCTAATACCGATTTTGCCAAATGGCCTTTAATAGCCTCATTATGGATGTTTTTTTTGTCGAATATTCTTTCCAATGGGGGGTCTGCCGGTGGTGGTATCAAAACTGTACGCGCCATTGTGCTGTTCAAATTCAGCCTGCGTGAAATGCTGCTGATGCTGCATCCCAATGCAGTCAGCATGGTAAAAATCAATGGCAGCAATATTCCCGACCGGCGTGCGCTAACGGTAATGGCCTTTGTGTTTGTATACGTGATTACCATCATTTTATTCAGCTTTGCCCTGATGATGAGCGGATTGGATTTTCTGTCTGCACTTACAGCGGCGATTAGCTGTATCACCAATGCAGGCCCCGGGCTAGGTGCAGTTGGCCCGACAAACAATTTTGCTTTCCTTTCAGATATCCAAAAGTGGTTATGCATCGTCATCATGCTGCTTGGACGTCTGGAAATTTTTACTGTTTTTATTCTCTTTACACCAGCCTACTGGAAAAAATAAATTACATTATGAGAAAAATTGAAGGAAAAAAATTGATTAAGTACTTAATGAAGCTGAAATCAAAGCTGTCTGTTCAACAGCATTATCTCATTTCAGGCGCTCTGCTTCTGATGACAGCATGCAGCAATCAGCAAGAAGTAGCTCTTCAGCCGATTAACAAGAATACAGGCAATGCTATTTTGCCAGGCACCCAAGCTACAGAAACACCGGATAAAGTCATCGGCAGTTTCCAGCAATATCAGAATGCGCTCAAAGCAGCAAAAAACGGCGACGACGTGCTACCGGCACAATTTCTTGCCCAGCAGCCAGCCAGTGCAATGAGTAACAGTATCCGCAATATCTGGTTACAACAGTTAGGTAAACGCGGAAACTGGCAGGTCTTCAGCCAGCAATATGCATTACTGGACAAAAATTTTCGTGAACAGGAAACACGCTGCTATGCTGCATTGGCTGGAATAGATAATGATTCGGATTTATTGGTCAGTCTGAGCAGGGAAACAGGTAATCTTCCGCAAGGGTGCGACCGCTGGTTGGAACAGGCTGCGGCCCGTCAGCAAATCAGCGCGCAAAATGGCTGGCGCCGTGTGCGATACTTATTGGCACTGAATCAGGTTTCCAATGCACGCAATCTGGCTCAGGCACTGGGCAGCCCTTTACCCGACTCACTCGGTAGCAGCACGGGTGGCAGTCAAGGTGCACAGGAAGCATTGCTGTATCAGGTGATTAACAAAGAAAATCGCGGCAAAGACAGTGCGGCTGCCAAATTACAACAGTTATCGGCCAGCCTGACAACAGAGCAAACTGGTTTTGGCTGGGCGCAACTGGGGCTGGCACAGGCTTATAACCTCAATGCGGCCAAAGCGCTGAATTATTTTGATCGTGCCGACTCGGCACAGATGAGTAATGAAATGTGGGAATGGTATGCCCGTTCAGCCCTGCGCTTACAGCAATGGCAAAAACTGAGCAACATTATTCGCAGCATGCCGCAGGCACTCCAGCAACAGGTTACGTGGCAATACTGGCTGGCGCGCAGTTACCGTGCATTGGGGCAAAATAGTCAGGCTCAGGAAATATTCGAGCAGACAGCACAACGCGGACGCAATTTTTATTCCCTGCTGGCAACAGAAGCACTGGGCAGAAAGGCAAATACCCAAAGTACTGTAGCCAAAAGCAGCCAGCAGGTACAAAGTAAAATAGCAACAGACGGCAATATCCATCGTGCCATAACCTTGTTTAAAGCCGCACAATCAGAAAATAACTGGCCGATGCGCCGTCAGGCACAACAGGAATGGCGCTATGCCACACGCAATTACAACGATGATACGCAAATTGCTGCCGCAACGCTGGCTGAAAATACCGGCTTTTATGAAATGAGCATCTATAGCGCAGACAAAGCCGATGGCCAACTGAACTATGAATTACGCTATCCTGCCCCATTCAGAGAATTGACTGTTCCTTATGCCCAGCAGGCTGGTATCGACCCTGCATGGGTTTATGGCTTAATCCGGCAGGAAAGCCGCTTTATGATTGGTGCTCGCTCAAGTGTGGGTGCCACCGGCCTGATGCAGGTTATGCCCGCCACAGCCCGCGATATAGCCAAACGGCTGGGCATGGACAGCAGCGAACTGTATACCATGCGCGGCAATATCCGCATGGGTACATGGTATATGAGCAATGTACGCAACCAGTTTGCTGATGAAGTACTGGCTACAGCCGGCTACAATGCTGGGCCGGGTCGAGCCCGGCGCTGGCAGGCGAATATTCCACTGGAAGGGGCAATTTACGCCGAGACCATTCCCTTTGATGAAACCCGTACCTATGTCAAAAACGTAATGGCTAATGCCACTTATTATGCCAATCTATTCGGTGAACCCCGTACCACACTGACAGAACGCATGGGTACCGTGCCTGCGCGCTAACGAGTCTGCCCGGATTAACCTGAGTTAACTTTTAGCTGCATACAAATACAGCATAATTGACATGCAGATTACTCAACCATTAGTGAAAGCAAACCATGTTGATAGACAGCAAACGCTCCGCAGTATTAATGATTGACTTACAGACACGCCTGTTACCAGCCTTGAATAATGCAGAAGAATTGCTGGCCAATAATGTATGGCTGGCTGGACTGGCGCATGATATGGCTATTCCTACCTTAATCAGCGAACACTGTGTAGACAAAATTGGCGCAACCCGAGAAGAAATCATGACCGCCGCGCCACAAGCCAGAATCGTACAGAAACAGAGTTTTTCCGTATTTTCCGCCGGTGTGCTAACTGAAGATACCCTGCATCAGGCCAACCAGATTATTATTTCTGGTATAGAAGCCCATATCTGCGTATTACAGACTGCTTTAGACTTGCGCGCACATGGTTACGAAGTTTTTGTGGTTGCAGACGCGGTCAGCTCGCGCCGGCAACGTGACGTTGAATTGGGGCTAGCACGCATGCAGGCCGGCGGTTGTGAAATCGTTAGTCGTGAAATGATTGCATTCGAATGGCTAGGTAGTGCAAATAACCCGAAATTCAGAGAGATTCATAAAAAATACATCCGTTAACCCAGCCAGTATATTCGGAAATAAAACCGCACTTTTATTTAAATCAATAGTGCAGTTTGATTGTTGCACAGTCAGCATAATATTCACAACAATACCAACCAAAAAGCTGAATCTGTTTTAAAACAGATTCAGCTCTTATTTATATAAAACCCATAGAAAATTTCGAAAGCTTAACTGCTGCCGAATTATTCATTCGAACCAATTGGCCTGATTAACCTTAACTATTGGCTTCACTTCTAATAATCAATAATGGCAGATTGGTTTCGCGCATAACAGTTTCTGCAAAACTGCCCATCAGTAAATGCATCAAACCGCTACGCCCATGAGTACCCAGAATAATCAGATCGCTACCATTCCCATCAGCATAATCAACCAGCATCTGAGCCATTTCTTTTGCCCCCTTATTGGCAATCAGCAAATGACGATGCACTTTGCCTGCCGGCAAGGCAGCTTCGGCTTTTTCCACCGCAGCGTCCAGTACCGTATTACCCTCTGACAAGGCAGCAGCTTCATAACTTTCATGCTGCAAAAACTCGGGAGCCAGAGCCATATATTCAGTTGGATTGGCCACATTGACAACAGTTAATTCCGCATCTTCACCCTTAGCCAGACCAATAGCATGATCTAAAGCATTTTCTGAAGTATGGCTGCCATCTACCGCCACCAGTAAATGTTTATACATGAAACTCTCCTTATCCTTTTTAGCAATTCGAATCATTTAGCAGATACAGTATAATACCACTACCTGCTTAAAACGGCTTTCTGGATTTTATTACGTGTCGCAGATATTCAATTTTTCAGCAAACTATCAACGCCGCTTCGGTGGCATCGCACGATTGTACGGCGAAGACTGCCTGCAACGTTTCGCTTCGGCACATGTCTGTGTAGTTGGTGTGGGCGGCGTGGGCTCATGGGCAATAGAAGCACTGGCGCGCAGTGGCATCGGTGCACTAACACTGATTGATCTGGATAACGTGGCCGAATCGAATATCAATCGCCAGCTGCCAGCTTTAATCAGCCTGATCGGCAAGCCTAAAGTCGAAGCTCTGGCAGAACGCATTGCCGATATTAATCCCGAATGTCAGGTCACCTGTATAGAAGATTTTGTTGATACAGACAATCTCAGCCAAATATTCAGCCAGCCTTTTGATTTTGTCATTGATGCCATCGATCAGGTACGCGTAAAAGCAGCGATGGCTGCTTTCTTTAGCGCCCGGCGCCAACCTTTTATTGTGTCAGGAGGCGCTGGCGGACAAAAAAATGCCGGATTGATTCAAAGTGCTGATTTAAGCCGGGTAACCAACGACCGCATGCTGGCCAATATGCGTTATACATTACGTAAACGACATGGATTCAGTCGCCAGCCAGCCGATAAAATGCACATACCCTGCATCTATTCCAGCGAAAATATTACACCGCCGCAGACTGGTATCTGCCATAGCGAACAAACTGCCCCGCAAGGCCTCTCCTGTGCCGGCTATGGTGCTGCCATGGTTGTGACAGCCAGCTTTGGCTTACGTTGTGCTCAAGCCTGTCTGGAACATCTGTGCAAACAATGAACGCAGGCATGAGTACAGTAAATACCGCGGAAAAAACTGTAGCTGTACTTTTCGGACAGCCAGTTACTGAGATTCCGCACGACCTGTTTATCCCCCCTGATGCCCTGCAAGTCGTTTTACAGAGTTTTGAAGGCCCGCTGGATTTACTGCTGTATCTGATTCGCAAACAGAATATTGACGTACTTGATATTCCCATGCTCACAGTAACCGAACAATATCTGTCCTATATCCATCAAATGCAGCAGCACGAACTGGATTTAAGAGCCGAATATCTGTTAATGGCAGCAGTACTGATTGAAATTAAAACCCGTTTACTTCTGCCCACCCCGCCAGCCAGCGAGGAAGAAGCAGCCGATCCGCGTGCCGAACTGGTACGCCGCCTGCTTGCCTATGAACAGATGAAACTGGCGGCTGCCGAACTGGATGCCTTACCCCGTGCAGGACGTGATTTTGCCTGGGCGTGGCTACCCGTAGAACTGGTTGCCATTACCCAGCCACCGCAAGTACAGGTAGCAGATTTAACTCGTGCATGGCTGGCGATTCTGGCACGCTCCCAGCACAAGCGCAGCCATAATGTCGTCAAAGAAACCTTATCCGTACGCGCCCAGATGACCGCCGTTTTACGCCATCTGCAAACCCGTCAGCACTGTTACTTTACCGAACTTTTCGGCCGCAACGACAGTTTGGCACTGGTAGTCACTACTTTCATCGCATTGCTGGAACTGGCCAAGGAAGGACTGGTCTACATTACCCAGCACAGCACTGAAGACCCAATTGCCATTCAGACTGCTGGTGTGGAAGCCGGCACCGATTCAACACCGGTTAATGAATCAGCTCCATAGTGACAAGCACAGTGAAAAACCCTAATATAACAATTAATATTTACATCAGGATATCCTTATGCCTGCCCAGCCCGGGTTATTTAAAACCCTGTTTAATCATTATCTGAATTTACCGCATTGCCGCTGGTTAAAAATTTATGGAGACTGTAGCTCCACTGAACCGGTTATATCTGTTGACTGGCGCGATGAACTACTTGAAAACACTGACAGCGGCAATATTCATGGCGGTGTAATCACTACACTTGTTGACATGGCTTCTGCCTGCTCACTGGCCGCATTGTTTCAGCAGTTTGAAACCACAGCCACACTGGATATGCGCATAGATTACCTGAAATGGCCTACAGCCAATCAATCAATTCATGTTCGTGCGCATTGTTATCGACAGGAAGGACAGATTGCCTTTATTCGTAGCCATTGCTTTCAGGAAGATGAAAATCAGCCCTTTGCTCTGGGTATGGCCACCTTTATTCATACCCCGCTATCTGAAACAGAACTACAGGCATTACAGGCATACCTGCAACAGGAGCAGGTCAAATGAATCCAAATATTTTCCAGCTGGATACACAATTAACCAGCAAAGCTCATCAGCTTATGCCTTATAGTGCAGCAATTAATCTGAAAATCGGTACAGACAGCCAGAACAAACGTCTTTACTGCCTGCCTTTTGCTCAACAGAATATTGGTAATATATTCCTGCCCGCACTTCATGGCGGCCTGATTGGCGGCTTTTTACAAAGCTGTATTAATTTATATTTGCTGGAACAGCAAAACCTGTCTGAACCCGCCCGGATAATTGACTACTCAACAGATTATTTACTTAGTGGTAAGGCACTGGACAGCTATGCCCAATGTCAGATTCTGCATGCCGGTAAGCGCATTTCACACGTTACCGTAACAATGTGGCAAAACCAGCCAGATAAACCTATTGCTTTTGCACGTGCGCACTTGCAAATGCCTGCAATAGCCGAATAAAAAAAGTAAACTGCTAGCCTATACCAGAAATCTGTATAAATACTTTTCTGGAATAGCATTACAACTGCATTTATTTTCAAGAGTTAAACCAGCGATATGGCCATAGATACCAACCGTCCGCCAATTATCCAGTCCCTATTGGATACAGATTTATATAAATTCACCATGCTTCAGGTTGTCCTGCATCAGTTTCCTCAGGCTACTGGTGTCTATGAGTTTCGCTGTCGTAACAACCATGAAACAGAATATCCGCTAGGCGATATTCTGGAAGAACTAAACTGGGAGCTGGATCGTCTTTGCCAGATGAGATTCACCCCAGACGAATTGCAATATCTGCGCAGCCTGCGCTTTATCAAGAGCGACTTTGTCGACTATATGGAACTGTTTCAACTGAAACGCCGTTTCATCAAAACATCCATAGACAGCAACCAATACCTGAATATCCGTATCGAAGGCCCCATCATACAGGCAATGTTTTTTGAAATATTCGTTCTTTCCATTGTCAACGAACTATATTTTCACCGTCTGGAAACTCCCGAGATACTGGCCGAAGGCGAGCGCCGTCTACAGGCAAAAGCTGAGCTGATACATCACTATGCATCAGAACAGCAATATTACAGCTCACCATTTATCGTTTCTGATTTTGGTACTCGACGCCGTTATCGTTATTCATGGCAAAAACATGTCGTAAAAACCCTTCACCAAGCTGCCCCCAATGTTTTTCGCGGAACCAGCAACGTACATATTGCCAAAGAGCTGGGTCTGATTCCCATTGGTACCATGGCCCATGAATTCTTACAAGCCTTTCAGGCGCTGGATGTGCGCTTACGAGATTTCCAAAAGGCGGCATTGGAAGCATGGGTACATGAATATCGTGGCGATCTGGGCATAGCCTTAACCGACGTAGTCGGCATGGATGCCTTCCTGCGCGATTTCGACCTGTATTTCGCCAAACTGTTTGACGGACTGCGCCATGACAGTGGCGATCCCTATATCTGGGGAGAAAAAGCATATGCCCATTATCAGAAACTTAAAATAGACTCACGTACCAAAATGTTGACCTTTAGTGACGGCTTGGATCTACAGCGCGCATGGGATTTATATATCCACTTTAACAGCCGTTTCAAAACCAGTTTCGGAATTGGTACCAATTTCACTTGCGATATGGGCTTAACACCATTGAATATTGTATTAAAACTGGTTGAATGCAACGGACAATCTGTAGCCAAAATATCTGATTCTCCCGGTAAAACCATGACAGACAACAACACATTTCTGGCTTATCTGCGGCAAATCTTCGACATACCAGACAGCACTGCCGTAAAAGCGGATTAAAGCAGAACAACAAGCGCAAATTTCTGCCATAAAATTGCTAAATAATTCAATCTGTCATTTATCAGCACTTAAGATAAATACAGATAATCATCAGGATGGATATACATTAATGAGTAAAAACAACAATATCAGCACAACAAGCATGCGTCTGGATAAATGGCTATGGGCAGCAAGATTTTTTAAAACCCGTGCTCTGGCACAAAAACATATTGAATTAGGACGCGTTCAGGTCAATGGCGCCAAAGTCAAAAACAGTAAAAACATCCAGATTGGTGACATCATCGACTTAACCCTCAATTCCCTGCCCTATAAAATTCAGGTACAGCAGCTTAATCAAATGCGTCGTCCGGCACCGGAAGCGCGTTTACTTTATAGCGAAGACAGTAGTATCGCCACCAAACGGGAAGAAATGAAAGCCCTGAATCAGGCCAGCCAGATAAGTGCCGCATATCCTGATGGCAGACCCACCAAACGTGACCGCAGAGCACTTGATAAAGTAAAAAGACATTGGGAAGAATAAAACTCAGCGTACTGGCTTCATGTGTGCAAAAAACTCTTTTCATATTCGCGATAATTGACTTTGAACAGCTTTAAATAGCGTGGTTAAAACATTTTCATTATCTATATCAACAAACATTGCATAATGATCAGGCCAATTAACATCAATGCATCAGCATATAATTATTTGGTCTGATATAGCTACTTTTAACAAAATTATTTTTCTTAAGAGCCTTGGCAACCATCTCTTTATCGAACGGGACATGTAAAACCGGAACCTGAGTTTTTAAATGCTTGAATATGGGTAGTTTATTCCAGTAATAATGTAATTTAAAATTTACATTGTTTTTTCCAGTAACCAGCATATCCTTTTTTTCATGCAATTCAGTATAAATCACAATAACCGGTAATTTAAGATATCCAATACCATATTCAATCTCCTCTTTCACACTCCGCGATTGAAAAGTATCTTCACTCAAAATCAAAATCAAATTATCAGCATGGTTCAAGCGTTCTCTAATGCGTGGTTTTAAAACACTTTCCCAATCACTACCGTCACGGACATCATATTTTTTATCATGGACATCATTAAACGGAAAAAGTGCATCCAGACTTTTCCAAGTTCTCAACTGCTTATAATAAAAATAATCTTTCTGAATTAACGCACCAGCAGTAAATTCATTAAAAGGTTCTTCTACATAAAAAACACAGTAATTTTTAGGCATAGACTTCCTCTAACGTACTTATTACAGGAAAAACGTTAAAATAACAGATACTACCTTAAATAAAAACAAAATACCACATAAAAACTTTAATATACAAATACATATATTCAATCGTAATAATATATAAAAACCCGCATCTTTCAGAATACGGGTTAAATCAGCATAACAATCAATATTATTTAACTGAAGAAGCAGCCTCATGCATGGCTTCAGATAATGTCGGATGAGCATGAACAATGCGGGTAATGTCTTCACTGGATGCCTTAAAGTCCATAGCCATCACAGCTTCGGCAATCAGTTCAGAAGCCACAGGTCCGATGATATGCACACCCAGCACACGATCCGTATCTGCATCCGCTAGAACTTTAACAAATCCCTTGGCCTGTCCCATACCAAGAGCACGGCCGTTAGCAGCAAAACTGGACTGACCTTTTTTATACTTCACGCCAGCAGCTTTTAACTGCTCCTCAGTCTGGCCAACCCACGCAATTTCCGGATGAGTATACATAACTGCCGGAATAGTATTCATATCCACAAAAGGTTTTTGTCCAGCAATACGCTCAGCCACAGCCACACCCTCCGCAGAAGCTTTATGCGCCAGCATCGGGCCACGTACCACATCACCAATCGCCCACACATTTGGCAGACTGGTACGGCACTCATCATCAACCACAATAAAGCCGCGTTCATCTTTTTGCAAGCCAACACCTTCGGCATTCAGGCCATTGGTATTGGGAATACGGCCAATTGCAATAACAAGCTTATCAAAGGTTTCCGTTTTTTCTTCACCGGCAACAGTGTATTTAACAGTTACACTGTTTTCACCCTTAACAATTTCATTAACCGTTACACCAAGATGGATATTCAAGCCCTGTTCTTTAGTGAAAACCTTGAAGGCTTCCTTGGCAACCTGCTGATCAGCAGCAGCAAGGAACGTAGGCATGGCTTCCAGAATGGTAACCTCCGCGCCCAGACGGTTCCATACAGAGCCCATTTCCAGACCAATCACACCAGAACCAATCATACCCAGTTTGGCTGGCACAGCTTCAAGATTCAGTGCACCTTCATTATCCAGCACATTAACATTATCAATCTCAGTTAAAGGCAGTGGACGTGGCAGAGAACCAGTAGCCACGATTACATGCTTGGCAGTAACCAACTGTTTAGTACCATTGGTATCCACCTCTATCTGCCATAAACCATCAACCTGGCCTTGCAGAGAACCTTTACCAAAAATACTTTCTACTTTTTCTTTTTTGAACAGAAAGCCAATACCATTAGTCAACTTGCTAACAATAGCATCTTTACGTTCAATCATTTTCTTGGCATCAAAGCCTTTAACCTGAATATCAATACCATGTTCAGCAAATTCAGTTTGCGCTGCATGGTAATTTTCACTGGTCTGCAACAAAGCCTTGGAAGGAATGCAACCCACATTCAGGCATGTACCGCCCAATGCTGGTCCATCACCTTTTTTATTCAAACCAGCATCAATGCAGGCTGTCTTAAAACCCAGCTCAGCAGCACGAATAGCAGCAACATAGCCACCAGGACCAGCACCAATTACCACAACGTCAAATTGAGACATCAAAATTCCTTTCAATCATGAATATTTCTGACTGATAAAATAAAACCGCAATGTGGCACAAACGCCATTTTATCCGCTGTGGCCATCATTACGGTTATCATCCTCAGACTGCACTGTTACTTACAGCAGTCAGTCAATTTTCTTACAGCTCCAGCAGCAAACGTGCAGGATCTTCCAGAGCATCCTTAATGGCTACCAGAGTCAATACTGCTTCACGGCCGTCAATCAGACGGTGGTCATAAGACAGAGCCAGATACATCATTGGACGTACCACAACCTGACCATTTTCAACTACAGCGCGTTCTTTGGTAGCATGCATGCCCAAAATGGCTGATTGAGGCGGATTGATAATTGGCGTAGACATCATTGAACCGAAAGTACCGCCATTGGTAATACTGAAAGTACCACCAGTCAGATCTTCCAATGCCAGCTTACCATCTTTGGCTTTTACCGCATAATCATGAATTGCCTGTTCGATGTCAGCAATACTCATCTGATCAGCATCACGCAGAATCGGCACCACCAGACCACGAGGACTGCCAATAGCAATACCAATATCAAAATAGCCATGATAAACAACATCAGTGCCATCAATAGAAGCATTTACAACAGGGTATTTCTTCAAAGCAGCAACCGCAGCTTTAACGAAGAAAGACATAAAGCCCAGTTTAACTCCATACTCTTTCTGGAACTGTTCTTTATAACGGTTACGCAAATCCATAACCGGTTTCATGTTTACTTCGTTAAAAGTAGTCAAAATGGCATTTTCATGCTGTGACTGCAATAAACGTTCAGCAACACGGGAACGCAGACGTGACATCGGTACACGTTGCTCTACACGGTCACCGGCAGTAGCAGGTGCAGCAGCCTTAGTGGTAACCATTGTAGGAGCAGCAGCCAGAGCAGATGCAGCAGCGGCAACATCTTCTTTCAGTACACGACCATCACGGCCTGAGCCCTGAATAGTAGCTGTATTCACACCTTTTTCCGCAGCCAGTTTGGCAGCAGCAGGCATAGCAACACCAGCCTGAGACTGATTAGCCGGTGCAGCATTTACAGGGGTAGCAGCAGGAGCAGCTTCCTGTGCTGCCGCAGCCGGAGCAGCGGCTTCAGCAGTAGCTGAAGTATCAATTTTAGCCAGCAACTGACCTGCAGTCACAGTTGCACCATCAGCTTCAATAATTTCCACCAGTTTACCCGCCTGCTGGGCTGGCAATTCCAATACAACTTTATCCGTTTCCAAATCAATCAGGTTTTCGTCACGCTGTACGAAATCTCCCACTTTTTTATTCCAGGTCATCAGAGTGGCTTCAGTCACACTTTCTGGAAGCATGGGAACGGTTACATCAATAATCATGGATTACTCCTAAAAAAGGCCGGAGGCCACCACCCAGGTGGCCAGTTATTCAGAATGGATTCGGATTATTTCAATTCCAGAGCATCATCTACCAGTTGTTTCAGCTGGGCAACATGTTTACTCATATAGCCCACTGCTGGTGAAGCGCTGGCCGGACGACCAGCAAAAATAACTTTTTGCTTGCTGCCAGCAATCTTTTCAATACGATGACGAATCTGGAACCATGCACCCTGATTTTTTGGCTCTTCCTGAGCCCACAGAATTTCAGTTGCATTAGGAT
Source organism: Snodgrassella alvi (assembly GCF_002777425.1). Lineage (GTDB taxonomy): Bacteria > Pseudomonadota > Gammaproteobacteria > Burkholderiales > Neisseriaceae > Snodgrassella > Snodgrassella alvi_B. The sequence goes on along the minus strand of NZ_MDVC01000113.1, from coordinate 65,041 downwards.
AGCGGCTCAATTCAGCAGCCAGCTGTTCGTATGGGAACGGATACAGCTGTTCCACACGCACAATCGCAATATCTTTGCCAAGATCACGTTCCAGACGCGCTTTATTGATATCGTAGTACACCTGACCGGCACACAGAATCACCCGTTTAACGCTGCTTTCATTACCTTCAACCTGATCGCCGATTACCGGACGGAAAGCATGACCTTCAGTGAAATCACTGAGCTGGCTCATGGATTCATTGAAACGCAACAGGCGTTTGGACATGAAAATAACCAGCGGTTTGCGGTATGGACGCAGTACCTGACGGCGCAATACATGGAACATCTGAGAAGCTTCAGACGGCATAACAACCTGAATATTTTCTTCAGAGCACAATTGCAGCCAGCGCTCCAGACGACCAGAAGAGTGTTCAGGGCCCTGACCATCATAGCCATGAGGTAAAATCACCGTTAAGCCACACAAACGGCCCCATTTAGTTTCACCAGAAGTAATAAACTGGTCAATTGCTACTTGGGCGCCATTAGCAAAGTCACCAAATTGTGCTTCCCAGATAACCAGTTGATCAGGTGCACTGCAAGCAAAGCCATATTCATAAGCCAATACAGCTTCTTCATTTAAGATTGAATCAATTACCAGGAAAGAAGCCTGATTTTCACTCAAATTGCGTAGCGGCACATAGGCACCAGCATCGCTTTTTTCGCGTTTCTGGTCGTGCAATACAGCATGACGGTGAGAGAAAGTACCACGGCCGGAATCTTCACCTGAAATACGCACACCATTGCCATTGCTTACCAGACTGGCATAAGCCAGTGTTTCTGCCATGCCCCAATCAACAGGCTGTGTACCTTCAGCCATGGCAACACGATTAGCCAGCATTCTCTTCACAGTATTATGTGGTGTAAAATCTTCTGGCAGCGTAGTAAATTTTGCAGTCAGACGTTGAATATCTGCGGCAGGAATACCGGTTTCAACCGGATGGTTCCAGTGAGTGCCCATATAAGGCTTCCAGTCTACTGCATATTTATGGTTGTAATCAGTCAGCGTAGTCTGTTCAACATGTTCACCTTTATCCAGCGCATCACGATAAGCCTGAATCAGCCCATCCGCCTGCTCTTTAGTAATCACATTTTCGCTTACCAGACGCTCTGAATACAGTGCACGTGTTCCCGGGTGCTGATGAATCTTGTTATACATCATTGGCTGCGTCAGCATTGGGTCATCACCTTCGTTATGGCCCAGTTTACGGAAGCAAACAATATCTACTACCGCGTCTTTACCAAATGACTTGCGATAATCCATCGCCAGACTTACAACATAGCTTACAGCTTCAGGATCATCACCATTCACATGGAAAATTGGTGCGTCAACCATTTTAGCCAGATCTGTACAATACACAGTTGAACGTGTATCACGCAAATCAGAAGTGGTAAATCCAATCTGGTTATTGATCACAATATGAATAGTGCCACCAGTAGTATAGCCACGGGTTTGGGACAGATTGAAATTAGCCTGATTCACACCCAGACCGATAAACGCAGAATCACCATGAATCAATACCGGCAACACAGCTTGGCGGCCAGACTCACCACGACGTTTCTGCCGTGCACGGACGGCACCTTCAACTACCGGATTAACAATTTCCAAGTGAGAAGGGTTGAAAGCCAGTGAAACGTGCAACGGACCATTACCAGTAGCCAGATCAGAAGTAAAACCCATATGGTATTTCACGTCACCGCTAGGCAGAGTGGTTGTATATTTACCCTCAAACTCGCTAAATAAATCGCGTGGTTCTTTACCAAGGATATTTACCAGCACATTCAGACGACCACGGTGAGCCATACCAATCATGACTTCTTCAACGCCCTGATTGCCACAATGCTGCGTCAGATAATCCAGAGCAACAATCGTACTTTCGCCACCTTCCAGTGAGAAACGTTTCTGGCCAACATAGCGGGTATGCAAATAACGTTCCAGCGTCTCGGCAGCAGTTAACTGTTTCAGAATACGACGTTTATGTTCAGGAGTAAAACTGCCAGCTGATAAATCTTTTTCTACCCGCTCCTGAACCCAATTACGTTCATCCGGGCGGGTAATGTGCATATATTCCACACCTACCGTACCGCAGTAAGTCTGATCCAGCTTATTGATAATTTCGCATAAAGGCAGCTTCTGACTGCGTGCAAAATCACTACCAGTATAGAATCTGGTAGACATATCAGCATCCGTCAATCCGTATTGTGCCGGATCCAGTTCAGCCAGATATTCTTTAGAACGACGTTTTAACGGATCCAGATTAGCATTGCGGCTACCCAGAATACGATAAGCATTCATCAGGTTTAATACTGATACCTGCTTTTGCAACATATTTAAATCAACACTGCCCTGCGCAGCGGTACCATGCTGTCTGGACAGATTGGCAAAAGATTCCTGAATCGGTAATTGCGGGATATCTTTGGCAACATAGCCTGGCAATGCAGCTACTTTGTCAAAATAATCTTTCCAGTATTCATCAACTGAATCTCGATCTTTCAGGTAGTTCTCATACAGCTCCTCAATGTAAGGAGCATTGGCACCATATAAATAAGAAAGACTGGTTTGTTCTTCCATCATGGTAAAAACCCTTTTTTACCTTAAACTAATAAAACAGGAATATCACTATCCCCTACCAATATTCAATTCGAGAATCGAATGCCGATTCCAGATTACCGCATATCAACATACCGATTCCAGATCACCACGTGCATACATAGGGATGAAGCATCAGTATGTTTCAGGCAGCTTATAAAGCTGCCTGAACACACAAATAATTAGCGTTTATCTACAGGTAGATAATCGCGCCGGCCAGAACCAGTATATAGCTGTCGTGGACGGCCAATTTTCTGATTCGGGTCAGCAATCATTTCGTGCCAGTGTGATACCCAGCCTACGGTACGGGCTAAAGCAAACAGCACAGTGAACATCGTGGTCGGAATACCCAATGCACTTAAAACAATACCGGAGTAAAAATCAACGTTCGGATACAGCTTGCGTTCAATGAAATACGGGTCTTCCAGAGCAATTTTTTCCAAAGCCATTGCCAGCTTGAATTTAGGACTGTCTTGTAATCCCAGCTCATTTAATACTTCATCACAAGTCTGTTTCATAATCTTGGCACGTGGATCCATGTTTTTGTATACACGATGCCCAAAACCCATCAGACGATAACGTTTTTCTTTAACTCCCTGTATAAATTCTTCAACACGGGATACATCACCAATCTCATCCAGCATTTTCAACACTGCCTCATTGGCACCACCATGAGCCGGCCCCCAAAGGCAGGCAATACCCGCGGCAATGCAGGCAAAAGGATTGGCACCAGACGAACCAGCCAAACGCACAGTTGATGTGGAAGCATTCTGCTCATGATCTGCATGCAAAATGAAAATCCGATCCAGAGCACGTTCCAGCACAGGATTGACTACATAGTCCTCAGTTGGTTTAGCAAACATCATATGCATAAAGTTGCCGGTATAAGACAAACTGTTACGCGGATAATTAAATGGCAAACCTTTTGAGTAGCGATAACACATTGCAGCCAGAGTTGGCACCTTGGCAATCATGCGGTATTCAGCAATCCGGCGGTGATCAGGATTATTAATATCCAAACTATCCTGATAGAATGCCGCCAGTGCACCTACTACCCCTACCATCATTGACATCGGATGAGCATCACGACGAAATCCCCGGAAAAACCAGGTTAGCTGTTCATGCACCATATTATGACGCAAAACACCCAGTTCGAATTTCTGTTTTTCGACTGCATCAGGTAACTCACCATATATCAGCAAATAGCAGGTTTCCAGATAATCACTGTGCTCCGCTAGCTGTTCAATGGGATATCCACGATAATATAACTGCCCCTTTTCACCATCGATAAAGGTGATTTTCGATTCGCAGGATGCTGTTGATGTAAACCCTGGGTCAAACATAAACATGCCTGTACCAGCATACAGCTTATTAATATCAACTACATCCGGCCCCAAACTGCCAGACAATACCGGCATCTCAAAAGACTCTTGTCCTTCAATGTTTAGTATAGCGTTCTTGGCCATCTCCAACTCCTTAATTTTCACTTTTTCTATTTAAATAAACTAAACTAAAAAACATTAACGAAAGAGAAGCATTTACAAAAATTGAGCCTGCCTGATTTTCTCCAGAACAGGCTCAAACTGGACACTTTTACAGTTTCCAGACTGATTGATCAATGCCAGAATTTCCGGGTCAGGTAAATCCATTAACGCCACAAATGCATTCAACTCATCATCTGATAGCTGATCAAAGGTATGAGACATAAAGCGACCTAAAATAATATCCAGCTCCAGCAGGCCACGACGGGTTAACCAGCGTATGCGACGTTTGGCATTATCATCAAAATGCTGCATCAGATTGCTCTTCTTAACATTAAATCTTTAATCTTACCGATAGCCCGCGTTGGATTCAGATGTTTCGGACAAACATCCACACAATTCATAATTGTATGGCAACGGAACAGCCGGTAAGGATCATTCAGATTATCCAGACGTTCATTAGTGCGCGTATCACGAGTATCAGCAATAAAACGATAAGCATTCAACAAACCGGACGGGCCAACAAACTTGTCTGGATTCCACCAGAACGAAGGACATGAGGTAGAACAGCAGGCACACAAAATACATTCATACAGACCGTCCAGCTCTTTGCGTTCCGCCTGCGACTGTAAACGCTCCCCTGTCGGTGCCGCCGTGTCATTAATCAAATAGGGTTTAACCGAATGATATTGATTAAAGAACTGCGTAAAATCAACAATTAAGTCACGAATAACAGGCAAAGCTGGCAGTGGTTTCAAAACAATTGGCTGCTTCAAACTGCGAATATCAGTCAGACAGGCCAAGCCATTCTTACCATTAATATTCATCCCATCAGAACCACAAATGCCTTCACGGCAAGAGCGGCGAAAAGACAGGCTGTCATCCTGCGCCTTAAGCTTAATCAGCGCATCCAACAGCTTCACATCTGTAGGTTCGATTTCGAGTTCATAATCTTTCATGTACGGCTTGGCATCCACATCAGGATTGTAGCGGTACACTTGGAGGCGGATTTTTTCCATCTTGATAGTTCCTTAGTAAACGCGTTCAGCCGGTTTTATATATTCCACACTCAAAGGTTTAGTATGTACCGGCTTATATTCCAGATGCTGGTCTTCTGCATAATATAGTGTGTGTTTCATCCAGTTTTCATCGTCACGGTTTGGATGGTCATCTGAAGCATGGGCGCCGCGTGATTCTTTACGTGCAGCAGCAGAAACCAGCGTAGCCTGAGCCACTTCAATCAGATTATCCAGCTCCAGTGCTTCGAGTCGTGCTGTATTCCACACTTTACTCTTGTCATGAATCTGCGTTTTGGCTACGCGTTCAGCAATTGCATTAATTTTCTCAATGCCATCCTGCAACAAAGCATCGGTACGGAACACACCTGCATGCGACTGAACACACCGTTGCAAGTCATTACGTACCTCAGATACTTCTTCACCATTAGTCTGATTATCCAGACGGCTAAGGCGTGCAAGTGTTTTCTCGCCCACATCAGCAGGCAACTCACGATGCGCACCCTGTTTCTTAATATAATCAATCATATGATCACCAGCCGCCTTACCAAACACCACCAGATCAAGTAATGAATTGGTACCCAGACGGTTAGCACCATGCACCGATGCACAGGCACATTCACCTGCTGCATAAAAACCAGGCACCGGAGCTTCCAGATCATCACCTTTGGCCATTACTACCTGACCATGATAATTGGTAGGAATACCCCCCATCATATAGTGGCAGGTTGGCACCACCGGAATCGGATCCTTAATCGGATCAACACCAGCAAACTGAATGGAAATTTCGCGAATACCCGGCAATTTTTCCATAATTTTTTCTGCACCAAGATGATCGACTTTCAGCAGAACGTGGTCCTTATTCTTACCAACACCACGGCCTTCATGGATTTCAATGGACATAGCCCGCGAAACCACATCACGGCAAGCCAAATCTTTCACAGTAGGTGCATAACGCTCCATAAAACGCTCACCCTCACTGTTCAGCAGAATTCCGCCTTCGCCACGTACTCCCTCAGTAATCAAAACTCCGGCACCAGCCACACCAGTAGGATGGAACTGCCAGAACTCCATATCTTCCAGAGGAATACCAGCACGCGCAGCCATACCCAAACCATCACCAGTATTCATATAGGCATTGGTAGAAGAAGCATAAATACGACCCGCGCCACCTGTAGCAAATAACACCGCTTTGGCATGCAGAATGAAAACTTCACCAGTTTCCATTTCCATGGCGATAACACCAATAACCACACCCTCGGAATCACGAATCAGATCAAGAGCAGCCCATTCAACAAAAAACTGAGTTTCTGCATGTACATTTTGCTGATACAAAGTATGCAGCATCGCGTGGCCGGTACGGTCTGCCACAGCACAGGCACGCTCTACCGCACGTTTACCGAATTCGGCTGTATGTCCGCCAAACGGACGCTGATAAATCTTGCCAGATTCAACACGGTCAAACGGCATACCCATGTGCTCCAGTTCCACAACAGCATCAGGTGCACGGCGCGTCATAAATTCAATCGCATCCTGATCACCCAGCCAGTCAGAACCTTTAACCGTATCGTACATATGCCAGTTCCAGTGGTCTTCCTGCACATTGCCAAGAGAGGCAGAGATACCACCCTGAGCGGCTACCGTATGAGAACGGGTTGGGAAAACCTTGGACAACACCACTGTATTCAAACCTGCTTTAGATAATTGCAGAGCCGCACGAAGCCCTGCACCACCGCCGCCAACGATTACTGCATCAAAACGACGTACCGGTAAACTCTTGGGCATACTCATGCTAACCCCCAAATCACTTTAACAGAATAAATCAGACTGCCAAGCAGCCATAAAATTGTGGCGACGTGCAAAAACAGGCGCAAACCTACCGGTTTGATATAGTCCATCCACAAATCACGAATGCCAACCCAGGCATGTAATACCAGCGCCAGCACAAAAATCTGTGTTATCAGACGTACCCAGGTTTGGGCAAAGAAACACTGCCATTGCTGATAACTGTGCGGTAAGCAAATAATCATGATTAAAAAAAGTACTGAATACACCAACATGACTACTGCGGTGATACGCTGCATAATCCAGTCGCGCAAACCATAGTGCGCGCCAGCCAAGTTACGATCAATCATGATAATAAGCACGCTCCATAAATAATAACGGTCAATACAATTGCGCAAACAACTACTGCTTTGGCAGAAGTTCGTGCTGTTTTCAACTCTGTGCCTTTATGAATATCCAGCAGCAGGAAGCGAACACCAGCCAGACTGTGATAAACATAAGCCAGCAGCAGAACAAAAAGAACACACTTCGCCAAAGGATTCTGCACAAGCGCATGATAGGTATTAAACGCAGATTCATGGGACAGCGTACCTGAAAACAGCCATAACAACAGCGGAATACAGATAAACAGCGCCACACCACTGAAACGATGAAAAATAGATACAATACCCGGAATGGGTAATCGTATCTTATGTATATCCAGATACACTGGCCTTTCTTTTTGCATCGGTAACTCCTCTTGATTATTAGAAGATTTAAAACTCAAAACCAGCGACCTGAGCCGCCTCAAACCGAAATTTACAGCAATTGACCTAGTTTTTAACAAATAGGTAAAAACAAAACACACACATTATTTACAATTCAGCCCTCAAAATTCAGCAGCAGTACCACTTAACTGCAGAGCTTGATTTCCAAGCTGTAAATAACGCCGGCGCCACTCATAGAGCACACCGTCGACACTCTGGCTCAAACGTCCCAGACAAAGTGCAGGCAGAGCCATATCTGCGTTTAGCAGTCTGGCTATTTCTGGATGCAATATAGTCTGCCAAAGCCATTGTTGCGCAGTATCCACCAGAACATCATATTCAAGCAACAAAAAAGCATAAAAACTGCGACGACGACGCACAAACCTCACATTTAAATCTGGTAATAATGCAACAGGTAAAAATAACTCATCTATTGCCACCTCAGTGAAACCTGTACGCCACAGCAACATTATCTTCCACACCGGCGCAGCTATTTTTAAGCCTAACTGAACCGCTGTTTCCTCATCCGCAGCAGTCACCACCAGACTAAGTACTTCTGCTACCGGCCAAACCTGCTTCGTTTTACCATGCTGCAATACAGGCAATGCGGTAAAAGAATAACTGCCCCAGTCCCAGTTTTGCTGAGTAACAAAAGTACCTACCCCCTGATGACGCTGCAAAATGCCTCGTGATACCAGTTCATTCAAACCCTTGCGTACCGTACCCTGACTCACGCCCCATAGTGCAGCGAGATCCCATTCACTGGGTAACTGCTGTCCGGGTCTGAAATCACCATCCACAAGTAAATGTACAACCCTCTGCATTACTAACTGATATAAAGGCATATGCCTTTTAAGCGGATTAATTTTTAATCTATTGTACGACATTTCAAACTCAAGTAAACAAAGTCTTATATAAGACATAAGATAGCATGAAAAATTGCGCCAATATTCTCAAAAAGACACCAATCTATTACGCCAATTAATTTAACCTTAAACAGAATTTTGTTATCATACGCGCCAAATTCTTGTAGTGCTGCCAAATCCACCGCTTCAAAGACAAGAAAAATATTTGTAGTCGTGTTTTTATTTTTAAGAGGATAAGTTATGAAAAAACCTGTGCGCATCGCCGTGACGGGTGCTACCGGTCAGATTGGTTATGCTTTGCTGTTCCGCATTGCCAGTGGTGACATGCTTGGAACTGATACTCCGGTTATTCTGCAACTTCTTGATTTACCACAGTCACAAACTGCTGCTCAGGGCGTGATGATGGAATTACAGGATTGCGCATTTCCTCTGCTGGTCGACATGTTCACTACACATGATCCAGAGGTAGCATTCAAAGATGCAGACATAGCCATCCTCGTTGGCGCCCGCCCGCGTACTAAAGGTATGGAACGCAGCGATCTGCTACAGGCAAATGCAGAAATATTTACCACTCAGGGTGCGGCTTTAAATAAAGTGGCCAGCCGTGATGTAAAAGTACTGGTAGTTGGTAATCCGGCCAATACCAATGCCTATATTGCCATGAAGTCCGCACCAGACCTGCCGGCTAAAAATTTCACGGCTCTGATGCGTCTGGATCAAAACCGCGCACTTAGCCAGCTGGCTGAAAAAACCGGTAAGCCAGTGAGTAAAATTAAAAAACTGTGCATATGGGGAAATCACAGCCCTACCATGTACACTGATTACCGCTTTGCAACTTTAGATAACGAAAATGTAGCAGAAATGATCAATGATCAGGACTGGTATGTAAACGAATATCTGCCTAAAGTAGGTAAACGCGGTTCTGCTATTATCGAAGCTCGCGGCCTGTCCTCAGCAGCCAGTGCCGCCAACGCCATTATTGATCAGATTCATGACTGGGTAATCGGAAGTGATGGCGAATGGGTTACCATGGGTGTCCCATCCGATGGTTCCTACGGTATTCCGGAAGGAATTGTATTTGGCTTCCCCATGACCTGTGAAAATGGTGAGTACACCATTGTCAAAGATTTGCCAATTGATGAATTCAGCCAGCAGCGTATCAACCAGACTTTAGCTGAGCTTGAAGAAGAAAAAGCTGAAGTTAGCAATTTATTATAAAACACGAACAAAATATCCGGCCGGCCTGAATAGCTGGCCGGATATCTTTTATTAATCAAAATCACAACACTTCTCAATTACCAGAAATCCGATTGCAGTGCATGCAACAGCCACATCAGCGAAGTAATCAACAGCAATATCAGCGCCAGACAGTTTACCCAATAACCAAGTTTCTGCTTTTGTTGTTTTCCAAGCACATACTTTAACAGCACACCCAGCAAAATTACCACAACAAACAAACGCAACAATCGGCCTAGCATATATTTTCCAAAACACGTTAAATCTGTGCAAACCAGACAAAGCCGTTATAATGCCAGTTTTCTATTCTTTTACCTATTCCCATGAAAGAAATAGACAGTATTGGCATAATTACCCCGCAGAAAATGTCTTTTGACTGCCCGTTAACCTTGCAGAACGGTTGTGTTTTACCACAGTTTGAATTAATGGTTGAAACATATGGCACCCTTAATACAGACAAAAGTAATGCGGTACTGATATGTCATGCGCTGTCTGGAAATCACCACGTTGCCGGCTATCATAGCAGTAACGATAAACATCCCGGCTGGTGGGACAACATGGTTGGCCCCGGCAAACCGGTTGATACCAACCGCTTTTTTGTCGTAGGCCTGAATAATCTGGGAGGCTGCCATGGCAGTACCGGACCACTGAGCATCAATCCAGCCACCAGCAAAGCATATGGTGCCGATTTTCCCATGGTGACAGTAAAAGACTGGGTTCAGAGTCAGGCCATGCTGGCCGACCGGCTGGGTATCCAGCAGTGGGCAGCAGTAATGGGCGGCAGCCTGGGCGGAATGCAGGCATTACAGTGGGCAATTGATCAGCCACAACGCTTACGTCATGCATTAATCATTGCCTCCGCTCCCCGTTTATCGACACAAAATATCGCTTTTAATGATGTAGCCCGTCAAGCCATTCTTACCGACCCTGATTTCTGTCAGGGTCATTATGCCCTACAACAACGGATTCCCCGCCGTGGCTTGCGTATAGCACGCATGATGGGACACATCACCTATCTGGCAGAAGACGGGCTAGGCAAAAAATTTGGCCGGCAAATGCGTCAGCCAAACTATCAGTATGATTACAACGTTGAATTTGAAGTAGAATCCTACCTACATTATCAAGGTGATAAATTTGCCGATGCTTTTGATGCCAATAGTTATTTACTGATGACAAAAGCACTGGATTACTTTGATCCGGCACGTGATTATGCTGGCGACTTAGTTGCCGCAGTATCAGCAATTCAGGCCAGAATACTGATTGCCAGCTTCAGCAGTGACTGGCGCTTCTCCCCCAGACGTTCACAGGAATTGCTCGACGCTCTGGTTGCCGCCAACAAACCTGTACAATACATAGCACTCCAGTCTGCTCATGGTCATGATGCATTTTTAATGGAAGACGCAGACTATCAGGCTGCCATCCGTATTTATTTTAATAATATAGCCACCGAACTAACACAATGAATACTTTGTCAACACCACTACGTGGTGACTTACAAATGATTTTCGACTGGATCGCCCCCAATAGTCGTGTGCTCGACTTAGGCTGTGGTGATGGTGAACTACTGGCTGCCCTGATCAAACACAAAAACTGTCAGGGTTACGGACTAGAAATTGCCACCAGCAGCGTTTTAGCCGCCATGCAGCGTGGCGTTAATGTCATACAGGCTGATCTGGAAGCCGGTTTGCAACACTTTAACGATAACAGCTTTGATATCATTGTTTTAAGCCAGACTATCCAAGCGATGAAAAACACCGAAAACATCCTGCAGGAAATGAAACGCGTAGCCAGAGAAGCCATTGTGACCTTTCCCAACTTCGGCTATTGGCGCAATCGCCTGCAAATCGCCCTTGGTGGGCATATGCCCGTATCAGAACGCATGCCTTATCAATGGTACAATACCCCCAATATACACTGGTGTACACTTCAGGATTTCGACAGATTATGTACCAAAAACCATTTAAAAGTGCTGCAACGCGCCGTTATGAGTGGCAATAAACGTATCTCCCTGTGGCCAAACCTGCTAGGTAGCCTGGCTTTTTATCGCGTCGGCTAATTTTGCAAAGCTGCATAAACTAAATATCTATCTGCAATCCAGATTGATAGCAGCAATGCCTTGCCTGCCTCCACAACAAATAATATAAAAATTCAGCCAACCAATGGAGAGTTATTTATCTACTCATACAACAACATTTCTATCCCGTTATAGAATAAATTTTCCTACCCAGTAACAAAACGAATCTGACTATACCTACTCATTGCTATATTCTGTTAATGCGATTTACGCGTATTTGTGCGAAAATTAGTCATTCTCCTAATAGTTAAACCAATATGAAACTACATCAACAAGTTGCAGCTGAAGTTGAAAAAGCATTCAGCGCAACCGGACTCGCCGAACATCCAATTGTCCTGCAACCTGCTAAAAACCGTGATTTTGGTGATTATCAGATTAATGGCGTAATGGGCGCGGCCAAAAAAACCAAACAAAATCCACGCGAACTGGCACAGAAAGTTGCCGATGCTCTACAGGAAAATATCCTGATTGCCACAGCAGAAGTCGCTGGCCCAGGTTTTATTAATCTGCGTCTGCGGCCGGAAAAACTGGTTCAATATATCAAAAATGCATTACAGGATGATCATTTAGGCATTACCCGCAGCAGTGAACCACAAACAATAGTTATCGATTATTCCTCACCCAATCTGGCTAAAGAAATGCACGTAGGGCATTTACGCTCCAGCATCATCGGAGACAGCCTAAACCGGGTGCTGTCTTTTCTGGGACACAAAATTATTGCACAGAATCACGTAGGAGACTGGGGTACCCAATTTGGTATGCTGGTAGCCTATCTGACTGAACAGCAACAAAATGGTCGTGCTGATCTGGAACTGGCGGATTTGGAACAGTTTTACCGTAACGCCAAAGTACGCTTTGACGAAGACGAAAGCTTCGCCAATACCGCACGTGAATATGTAGTGAAATTACAAAGTGGCGATGCCAACGTACTGGCCTTATGGCAACAGTTTGTACAAACATCATTGCAACATGCACAGGCTGTTTACCAAAAGCTGGGCTTAAAACTGTTACCTGCCGATGTAACCGGCGAATCGTTTTATAACGACCAGCTGCAACCTACCGTAAACGAACTTCTGGCCAAAGGCATTGCCGTAGACAGCGATGGAACTAAAGTAGTTTTTCTTGAAGAATTCAAGAATCAGGACAACGAACCGGCTCCATTCATTATCCAGAAAAAAGATGGCGGGTTCCTTTATGCCAGTACCGATTTAGCCTGTGTGCGCTATCGTATCAATACTTTGCATGGCAATCGCCTGTTATATGTTGTAGATGCACGTCAAAGCCTGCATTTTAGTGAGTTGTTTACTGTAGCCCGCAAAGCTGGCTGGCTACCAGAAAACGTACACGCTGAACACGTATCCTTTGGCACCATGATGGGCAAAGATGGCAAACCGTTTAAAACTCGCAGTGGCGAGACTGTAAAACTGCTGGACTTGCTCAATGAAGCCGTGACTCGCGCATCTGCTTTAGTTGCCAGTAAAAATCCCGAACTAAGCCCGGCCGAAATAGCTCATATAGGACAAGCAGTAGGTATTGGTGCAGTGAAATATGCTGATTTAAGTAAAAACCGCACCAGCGATTATATATTTGACTGGGACAGCATGCTATCATTTGAAGGCAATACAGCACCCTATTTACAGTATGCCTATACTCGAGTACAAAGCGTTTTCCGCAAAGCAGGGGCATGGGATACAAATGCAAAAATTAGCCTTAATGAACCACTGGAACAACAGCTTGCAGTAGAATTACTCAAATTTGAAGATATACTGGATAGCGTTGCAGATACTGCCTATCCACATTACCTGGCTGCTTACCTGTATCAGATTGCCACCCTGTTCAGCCGCTTCTATGAAGCCTGCCCGATACTCAAAGCAGATGATGCCACGCGCTATAGCCGCTTGCAGCTAACCAGCCTTACCGGCAAAACCCTACAGCAAGGTTTGGCTTTATTAGGCATAGAAACCTTGGAAGCCATGTAATTCAAGCAATCACTTATCTGAATCATAAACTGCACTGTTTGAATCAGCTTTATTCCAGACAGTGCATTTTTTTATAAATATAAATCAGTAAACTGAAACCAAGCAATTTATATTTTAATTCAGTTCAGATTGACGCCATAGAATAGATATATTTTAAAAATCAGCATATTAACTAACACAAATCAATCCGGCATAGTTAATTAAATCGAATGAGTTCATTTAAATGCCAATATATGGCTCCGTCTTATAATCAATTCCAATACAATAGCGCGTGTCTATACTCTGAATAAATATTTGAGTACTCAGACTTAACTCAAACAGATATTTAGCTGCTTTCACCAAATAAAAGCTAACATAAACCTGAGATTTATCCTGCTAATAATATTGAGTAAACTGGTTACAATTTGGATTAAGCTTATTCCAACTGATAAAACAAATGGATAAGCAAATAAATGATTTTAAGAACAGTAGAAAACTACAAACTTGAATCAAATGTAGACTAGTAAATCAAACTGAACAGCATAAACAAAATAAAAAAGATATCTTCATTTCTGAGATATCTTTTAAGATCAATGGTGCGGATAAAGAGACTCGAACTCTTACACCTTTCGGCGCCAGAACCTAAATCTGGTGCGTCTACCAATTTCGCCATATCCGCACAAACAATCAAAAGCTGATTGAGCATTAAATTATAAGATAGTTTGCAACCTCTGCCAAGTAAAATATCTCATGGATATACAAGTAGATACATATCGTTTATTCAGTAACGCATAAATATGTGTGAGAACCTGTTACCGTAAATGCTGTAATTACAACAAATTTATTATTGCAAATATCATTATACATTAATCGCACTATCAGCAAAAATATCACATTTAAATACTAATAGTTGAGTTAACCAAATAGAAAATTAATCAGGCAGGATAAAAAAGAGAGAAATTTATGGTGGGTGATGACGGAGTCGAACCGCCGACATTCTGCTTGTAAGGCAGACGCTCTACCAACTGAGCTAATCACCCATAAAGAGAAAACAGCAAAAATGCTGATTGGCGCGGCGGACGGGGCTCGAACCCGCGACCCCCGGCGTGACAGGCCGGTACTCTAACCAACTGAGCTACCACCGCGCATATTTTATGCTGTGCATAAAATAAAAAACTGGTGGGTGATGACGGAGTCGAACCGCCGACATTCTGCTTGTAAGGCAGACGCTCTACCAACTGAGCTAATCACCCATAAAAAAGAAAACAGCAAAAAAGTAAATTGGCGCGGCGGACGGGGCTCGAACCCGCGACCCCCGGCGTGACAGGCCGGTACTCTAACCAGCTGAGCTACCACCGCGCATATTTTATGCGATGCATAAAACAGTAAACTGGTGGGTGATGACGGAGTCGAACCGCCGACATTCTGCTTGTAAGGCAGACGCTCTACCAACTGAGCTAATCACCCTGTGCTGTTGAGGCGCGTATTTAATCATAGAGTAAGCAACACAGCAAGCCTTTTTTTCAACAGAGCGCACTTATTTTACAATTTACTGTTTTTAAAAATAAATTTCACCATAACCAGTAATCAATTTTTATAGACTATAGGCAAACCATATGATCAGATACACTTTACCAGCAGATACACACCTTTCACCTGAAATTCACAAGCACATCAACATTAACAATACAATTAACTTACATCACAATTAATATCTTAAAATAGAAATCAAAATTACAAGATGATAGTGAAACTGATAACACCTATTTCCATATTCAACAAAGCTACACTAATAGCAAAGATTCAC
This sequence comes from Snodgrassella alvi, assembly GCF_002777425.1. Lineage (GTDB taxonomy): Bacteria > Pseudomonadota > Gammaproteobacteria > Burkholderiales > Neisseriaceae > Snodgrassella > Snodgrassella alvi_B. The sequence continues at coordinate 49,446 of NZ_MDVC01000113.1, read as the reverse complement.
GCCATGATGTCTATTGTGATTGCGACTCCCTGAGTAACAAATTTCAACTGAACTTCATTGCGCATAATCACAATGCTAACAACCATTGCGTCTGAAATACTACACAGACAGCCTTAACCACTTCAACCTTGGTGACTACATCTATCAAAGATTCTTACAACTCAACCGGCAAATCTATTAATGCCTCAGCAGACAGAACAAATACTGATAATTCAGGCCAGCCATGGAATGCAATTTATCCGCTAACCGGTAAACGCTTTAGCCAAACTGCGCAAACATTCATTATTGGCTTGAACTTAGGCCAGCGCAATACCGATAAAACAAACATAGCTATCCCCCATCTGCAAATTGGAGCAATATCAAACAGTGCATACAATGAAAAAAACGACTCCAAAGATTGTTTGTCAATGCCAATCCCCGCAATGAAATCATCCGTACCTTTGGCAAAATATTTAAAACCATCAAAGGTAAAATAACCATAACAGCCATTCAAACTACAGCCATAGCCATTTCCAATACCAGCATAGGTAATTTGTCAATTATCGCCAAATAGAAACCGGTTTATGGAAGTAGCCAGATTTGCATTTACTATAGATAAAATTAATAGCAATTACTCTTACCAGATGCTGCCTTCCCACAATAACCGACTACTGTTACTCAATGAAAGTAAAAATGCCTGCCTGTACAATGAGAACCTCCGCAGCTTTAATAGCGACACGTTCAAAATCAGAAACAACAATTGCTTGTCTGGCTAAACCGTTTACATATCGATGGCACAGTCCTGAAAAATACTCTTATCCTCGAATCTGCTGAAAGATTTTGGCAATATCCACAATCAGGAAGACATTATCAACAATACCATTCTCACTGCCGGCAATATCGAAAACTATCGCCAGCAATACCTGATTGCATCAGCCAATGCTGACATGGTTTTCGTTTTCCGCTCCAGCAACAATACCAATTATCTCTATGATTTTAAATTTAATTACATACCCATAGCCATCGCAAGACAAAGTAATGATGGTTCCAATTTGGTCGCCTTCACTACCATAGAACTTTAACCTGTAAAAATTATGGCACCAATAACTCTACCCTCACCTCCTCCTGCTACATAGCAGCATAAACATATAGCAAACTGAAGACAGCAATAACTTTCCGCAACAGATATTTATGCTTCCCACACTCGTACAGGCCAGAGATGGTGCATTTGCCAGGAATACCAGTGGATATAATGTCATTACTGACAGAACCGTAGCGGCTGAAAACAATGCAGTTGTAGAGTTAGTATGAGAATGTCTTCTTATTTTAGACACTTAGCAGTAAAAATAATCAGCTTGGCAACACCATCGGCATTCCTGCCATTGCCCGTGTACAAGTTAACTTCAATGCCGGCGTCTCAGATACATCAATAACTGATTATATTCGTCAGACTGCATTTATCAGTATTGGCTATTACTGTTTCCTTTCACTGGCACAGCATATTACCACCAGACCATCGCCAGAATCTGCATTGTATTTTTATGATATTCCCGGCATAGACGTAGGCACCACAATCTATATCCGTAGCAAAACGCAAAAAGATGAACCGATTACCAAACTGATTGCACCAAATAGCACTGCCAACCTTTAACCCTATAGTGATTGCGATAAATAGTAATGGCATAACCAATATCGTATATGCCAGCAATTACATGATTAATCTGTACTACTTTGGTTTGCATGTATCAAATTCTGAGAATTGGAAAGTGCATAAAATTTTTATCCTTGATGCATCAACTACAGCAGTGCCAGATGCACTTCTGACAAAAGGCATAGCAAGTTCTAATATTAGCAGCGTTCTTCATAACTAAAGCTTATACCCAACTGCAATAGTCACTTTTGCTATTAGCAGCGCTATCTATCAGACTGATCTGAAAATAAAGACGGCAAACCGTATGCGCAATCGATAATGATTTAAATTAGCAAAGGAAGCCTTTTACAAAAGTTGTTACCTAAAACAGCCACTACCGCCAGCTAAACAATAAACCGTTTAATTCCTTTAAGCATCGAGGCTAGTTCTTCAAATTACAAACAATTCTGGAGAGTACATCTTCATCATATTTGTTATTACTGCTACTGATAAAGAAAAAACAACCGTTCGTGTGTCACACTGCCCCATCAGATTTAACGCTCGCTCCTCATGAAAAATTAAAACAGATTATTAAAATTAACTAATAAACAAATTGGCTGAGACTAACCAGCCATTCGTTTTCATTAATTTACATATAACCAAAAATTAATCTACCCGCCTTTATCTCAATAATTATAATTTTATAAAAAAACAATATATTAAAAAGAACAAAAGAATAATTTAATCGAAAAATCATTATGTTAAATAAATTATTTTCATATATTACATAAATTTATAAATGTATGGTTTTTTATAAATACAATTTTGTATTTTAAATACATTAAACTTCTTCCATTTTGGCTATAATTAATAATAAATACATGTATTTAATTCTAGATTGAAGCTATTGTTCATTTAAAGAGAAATATAAATAAAACATAAATTACCATTACATAATTTTAAATTATCATTATTCAAAACAAGATAACATCTTATTTAACATATATAAAATAGTATATAATCATGATAATTTATGTATAACACATTAATAGCATATTATTTTAATCAATTTGCCATATTTACCTATGCTGGAAAGTAATTAACTATGAGCACTTTAAATATAAACAATAAAAAAAGCAGATTTCGAAAAGGGAAAAAATTTCTATTTGTTGCAGTAGCAGGAGCATTAAGTACCCAGGCACTGGCAGAAGCTAATATATTTGCCGACATCCCACTACATTTGCAAAACTCATCTACGGTTACTACTACTTATAGTATTAAACCTAATATTACCTTATTAATTGATTCCTCAGCCAGTATGAATGAAAAACTCCAGGGGGATTCAATTAAATGTCGAAGCCGTACATCCATAAGAAAGAATGCGCAGGGAACAACCTCAGCATGGTCTCCATGGAGTGAATATCAGTATGGATTTCAGGAAACACCTGCCAACACCAATGATATTCAATATAGATGTCGGCAATTCAAAAAAATCGATGGAGTAAAAGATGTTTTGCTGAATATTTTGGCCAAATACCGTAATGATATGTATTTTGCCTTCCGTCCCCTACTTGGTACCAATGACCGCTATAATACCTTTTATGATACTTCAGATCCTGCACAATACGATGAATTGACTACACACATCAAAGATCTTGTAACTGGTGGCGGAACACCAACTACAGAACAAATCGCAGTTGTAGCCAGAAACCTGGTGATGAACAAATTACAGTATCGCTGTCAGAAATCATATATTGTTCTGCTTTCAGACGGTGAGGCTGATAACACCGTTGCCAGATCAGATACCATAATGGATGGCTATTTTGATCAAAAATGGAAAACAACTCAGGAAAGAAAAGACTTCTTTACTCGTGGCGGCAATTATCGGACTGAACACAAGCCCCATCGTCTGGAACATTACACCAAAATATTAAAAGAAAAAAGTTTCGGGCCTTATATTTACGACAATAAATTTTATTTCTCTGATGGTAGTAATATTCATACCGATATTCACAAACGCACTACCGATAATGCGGGTAAAGCGTGGAATTCTCCTGACCCCCTGAATGGCAACCGGCCTTTCACCCAAACAGCTGAAACGTTTACTATTGGCGTGGGTTTAGGTCAGAAAACCAATGCAAAAGGACAGATTGCTATCCCATATCTGGAAAACGGAGCCATGCCATCCGGTAATTTCTTTAATGCCAATTCCCAAAAAGAAATTGTGGGTGCTTTTGAAGAAATCTTTAAATCAATTAAAGGCGAGTCCGAAACTAACACCACCACCACTACTGCGACTGCACCAACTGTGGCCATATCCCAATTCGAACGGGGCAAGATATCAATTACAGCCATGGTTGAATCTGGCTCATGGAGTAGTAAAATCTGTATTCGCGAAATAAAAGATAAAACCAATAACGCATGCAGCGCGCAGCCATCATTTAATAACCGCCAGCTATTATTAAACGATGGCACCCATACCTATTTGTACTCAGGTAGTCTGACCGGTTTGAACAATGATACATTTAAGATAGGCAATAATGGTAAAAATCAGTCGGAATGGGTAAATGGTTTATTGGCCTGGTTTAGCCGCTCCAAACCTGACAATGCCATCAAAACCGATAACTTTGTGCTCGACTACCGTAATCGTACCATTTTAGCCGAAGGAAAATTTGATGAATCCAGAAGAAATATCGGCGACATCATTGATAATCCAATCATCACCGCAGGTAATCATGATGAGGGTAGCGGCTTGCAAAAATACATGGTTACCTCAGCCAATGATGGTATGGTGTATGTTTTCCGTGCTACTAACAACACACAGCATCCTTACGATTTGAAATTTAACTTCATGCCTATGGGTATTGAACGCCAAAGCAACGATGGCTCTGATCTGGTTGCCCATTATTATAAAGATCTTACCAATAAAGATTATGGTAAAAACAGCCGGCATCCGCATCGCTTCCTGCTGAACGGGGGCATGGTGGTACAGCAGACTGAACAGAGCAACGATAAAAATGGCATTCCCCGTCCTCAACAAACATTTATGGTGTCAACAATGGGACAGGCCGGACGTGGTGCGTTTGCAATTAATATCGGAGGCAATGATCTGCTTTCCCGCCGGACAATTGCTGTAGATAATATGGGCAGCTCTGGCTGGTATCATGACGTGTCCCTATTCCAGACACCCACTGGACAAAACAATTACTTCGGATTTACTGTGGGTGCACCAGCCATAGCAAGGCTGCGTGTAAACGAAGATCCCAACGCATCTGCTACTTCTGTAGCGAACCACATCCGTGAAGCTGCGTTTATCAGTAATGGCTATAATTATTCTTCTACGCTGGCAAGCAATAATGCGGGTTTACCCTCCTCAGAATCTGCACTTTATATTTACGATATTCTTGGCGTGGATGTCGGTACGGATGGCTATAGAAAAACTGGCTTCAAAAAAGGTGAACTGATTGCCAAGCTGGCACCGGAGGTGAATCCTAATCAGGATCCTGATTCTGATGAATCTACTGGAGGCCTTTCCGGCCCGACAGTAATTGATATAGATGGTGATGATATCGCAGATATAGTTTATGCGGCAGATTATAGTGGTAACCTATACCGTTTTGACCTGAGATCGCCTGATCCTGCCCAATGGACTGTGCACAAAATATTTTCTGCCGGTGCACCTATCACTTCGGCACCGGGTGTCATTCTGGTTAATAATCCAAAAGATGATAACTCAAACAACAATAATAATAGTCAGAATAATCTGACGGCCATTATTACTTTTGGCACCGGTAGTGATATTTATCAGTCTGATTTATCAAATAAAGATCAACAGACCGTATATGGTATCTATGACGACCTGACTATCAAAAAGCCAACCGAGATTTCAAAGGGCACTCTGCTGCAACAGGAATTAACTACTAGTGGTGGCTATCGGCAACTTTCGGAAAAACCGTTTAACCCCAAGGTTAACCGGGGCTGGTATTTTAATCTGGAAAGCGGTACAGGTGAACGTGTGGTAACCAAACCTGTTACGATTACCTATGGCGGCGTTGTCTTTTCCCGAAAATATAAAACCTTAAAAGATGACAAATTGCCCGATCCTTGCCAGGAAACTGAACGCAAAGAGGAAAACGAAGTTTACAGTAGTGTAATACAGTACAATATTAAAACAGGCGCAAGACTGAAAAAATCTGATCCGCATTTTAAGTTGGACTCAAAGCTTCCGATTGGTGCAGTGAAAACCATTAAAGGACTATATAATTTCACTGTACCGGGCGCCAATCCTAACGATGTGGGCGAAAGTAGGACACAGCTTCCATTAGGAAGACGCGCTCTCCCATCAGAAGAATGCACTCGAGCACCAGTAGAAGGTGTTGATACAGAGGGTAATGTGATTACAGTTAATGTACCTAAATGTCCAATCAGATTCAAGCGTTTATCATGGCGGGAAATTAAAACAGGCTATACTGGCTAAATCTAATTCATGAACTCAACGGCTAGTTAATACTAGCCGTTTTATATTTGGTTTTTTATTCTGCAAAACCAGAATTATCTGAAAATCACTAATTTTGCGATAATTCAGATGATGAATTTAAAAGAAATATTTTTTACAAATATGCAACACTATAACTAAAACAATAATTGATTTAGATAATATTTTTATGGTAAGTTAATTAAAATCTTTAAAAATTTTTCAATCAAACATTATAATTTAATAAATAAACAATTATTTATTTAATAGCAATTGTCATATATATGCTATTGAAAAATACTTTATAATTTCATTATTTTAAAAGATATATTATAACAAACAGATTATTTACAACAGATTAATCTTAAATTAAATTTATTACATAAGTAATTTATAGTTTTAACCATTAAATGCAAAATAAATTTATTGCACATAATAACTCATTCGGGTAAACTAAATTTTACAATAAAAGCTTAATTTTTTATTTGAATAAATATAAATTTAGGAGTAATAATAAAAAAGAACATTTAAAGGTTGTATGCATTTTATATAAACCAATACTGTTGTTACACTTAAAGTGAAGAGTAACTGACATGCAAGTGGAGAGTAACTAACATGCGCCGCAAATATAAATTTACAAAAAATAACAAAAAAGACAAATTTTTCAAAAGACAGAAAATACTGTTTTCCGCAGTTATTGCTGCGCTGACTACTTCTCCAGCCTTGCCGGCATTGGCACAAGCCAATATATTTGCCGATATTCCTCTGCATTTGCAAAACTCATCTACAATTACTAAAGCTTATAGTGTTAAACCCAATGTTACCCTCTTCATCGACGATTCAGCCAGTATGAGGGAAAAAATTAAAGCAGGACAAATAACATACAAGTGCAAACACCGTAAATCAATAAGAAAAAATGCAAAGGGAAAAACCGTAGCTTGGTCTCCATGGAGTGAATATCAGTATGGGTACGAAGGAAAACCAGCTAATACCAATGATATTCGTTATTATTGCCGACCATACCGAAAAATTGATGGGGTAAAAGATGTTTTGCTGAATATTGTCGCAAACTACCATGATAATATGTATTTTGCTTTCCACCCACTACATAGTGGTGGTGTTGATCCACGTTATAATACTTTTTATGATACTTCGAATCCTACAGAATATCGTACTTTGACTAATCTCATCGAAAATATGCCAACTCATGGCACTACACCAACTACACGACAATTTCCGACTTTGGCCAGAAATTTAGTAATGAATAAATTACAATATCGCTGTCAGAAATCTTATATCATTTTGCTTTCTGATGGTGAAGCTAAAAAATATTATTATGCCAAAGCACCTGATGATGGCTATTTTGATTTTGATGAAAAAATGAGAAATAAAGATGTAAGGGAAACTTTCTTTAAGAAAGATAATAAATATATGCCCTACCGTCTGCAGTACTACACCAAAACATTAAATGAAAAAAGTTTCGGGTCTTATATTTACGATGGAAATTATTACAACGATGATGCTAGCAGCATTAATAATGTTCCAAAACGCCCTACCGATAAGGCAAGGAAAGCATGGGATGCTCCTAATCCCCTGAATGGCGGCAAGCCGTTCGAGCAAACGGCCGAAACATTTACTATTGGGGCGGGTTTAGGCCAGAAAGACAGCGAATTAGGTAAAGGAGCTATTCCATATCTGAAAAACGGAGCTCAGCCAAGTGCCGGTCATTTCTTTAACACCAACTCTCAACAAGAAATTAAGGATGCCTTTAACAAAATCTTCGAATCAATTAAAGGATCCGCCGAAACCTCTACAACAAATACTACTGCTACTGCGCCAACAGTGGCCGTATCCCGCTCCGAGCAGAGCAACTTATCAATTACAGCCATGATTGAATCTGGCTCGTGGAGTACTAAACTCTGTATTCGCCCAATAGAAGATAAAACTGATGATACAACCAATAACAAATGCGCCGAACCATCATTTAATAACCGCCAGCTATTATTGCATGATGGTACCAAAACCTATTTGTATTCAGGAAGTCTGGCAGGCTTAAATAATGATACATTTAAGATAAGTAATAATGGCAAAAACCAGTCAGAATGGGTAAATGGGTTACTAACCTGGCTTAGCCGTGCCAAACCGGATGACGCCATCAAAAACGATGATTTTGTGCTTGACTACCGTCAACGTGGCACCTCACCCATGCCCGGATTTGGTGAAACCCGAAATATGGGCGACATCATTGATAATCCGATTATCACCGCGGGTAATAAGGATGAGGGAAGTGACCTTCAGAAATACATGATTACTTCTGCCAATGATGGCATGGTATATGTTTTCCGCGCTACCAATGATAAAACTCATTTTTACGATTTAAAATTTAACTTCATGCCTATGGGGATTGAGCGCCAAAGCAATGATGGTTCTGACTTGGTTGCCCATTATTATAAGTACCTTACCGATAATAACTATGGTAAAAACAGTGAGCATCCACATCGCTTCCTCCTGAATGGAGGAATGATGGTACAGCAAACTGAACGGAGTAATGATAAAAATGGAAAACTCCGTCCGCAACAGACATTTATGCTATCAACAATGGGGCAGGCCGGACGCGGCGCATTTGCAATCAATATCGGCGGCAATGATCTGGTTTCCCGCCAGCCAATTGCTGTAGATAATATGAGCAGTTCCGGGTGGTATCACGATGTACCCCTATTCCAGACGCCTACCGGACAAAACAATTACTTTGGATTTACCGTGGGTACACCGGCCATAGCAAGGCTACGAGTAAATGAAGAGGACGGCGCATCCGCTACTTCTGTAGCAAACCATATCCGTGAAGCTGCGTTTATCGGTAATGGCTATAATTATTCTTCTACGCTGGCTAGTGATGGTGCGGGTTCCCAGTCTTCAGAGTCCGCGCTTTATATCTATGATATTCTTGGTGTGGATGTCGGTACTGATGGCTACAGAAAAATTGGCTTCAGCAAAGGTGATCTGATTGCCAAGCTTGCTTTGGTGCCAGAGCTGAATTCATCTGATAACGACGAATCAGAAGAAGCAGACAAATCAAATACCCATACTGGTGGACTTTCTGGCCCGACAGTAATTGATATTAATGGCGATGGTGTTGCAGATGTGGCTTATGCCGGCGATTATGGTGGTAACTTATATCGTTTTGACCTGAGATCACCTGATCCTGATAAATGGACTGTACACAAAATATTTTCTGCCGGTGCACCTATCACTTCGGCACCAGGTGTCACAATGGTTGAAAAGACACAGAATAATAATTCAAATAATAACAATCCTTTGAGCAATTGGGATGTTATTATTACTTTCGGTACCGGCAGTGATATTTATCAATCTGATTTAACAAGTAAAGAGCAACAGACTGTATATGGTATCTATGACGACCTGACTAACACAAAACCAGCCGAGATTTCAAAAGGTACCCTACTGAAACAGGAATTAACCGCCAGTGGTGGCTATCGTCGACTTTCAGAAAACGAATTTAATCCAAGGGTTCATAAAGGCTGGTATTTCAACTTGGAAAGCGGTACAGGTGAGCGCGTGGTTACCAAACCTATTACTATTGCCTATGCAGGGGTTGTTTTTTCCCGAAAATATGAAGTCAAAAAAGATGATGAATTGGTTGATCCATGTGACACAACTGAACGTAAACAGGAAAGTAAAGTTTACAGTAGTGTAATACAGTACAATATTAAAACGGGCGCGAGACTGAAAGATAAGGATCCGCATTTTGCTTTCTCGGATATCCCGTTTGGTGCAGTACTGACTATTGAGGGGCTATATAGTACCACAATATCTGATGGTTCTAGCGTAATAGGTACTGGTGTCAATCCATATGAATTAAGTCGTGATGGAATACAGTCTGAATTAGAGGAGAAGGACAAACCACCGAAAGCATGCACTCGAGCATCAGTGGAAGGTATTGACACAGAGGGCAATAAGATTTCGATTCCTCATGTGCCTAGATGCCCGATCAGATTCAAGCGTTTGTCATGGAGAGAGGTTAAAACTGACTACACCAGCTAAATTCTATTGATGAAACAAACGGCTAGTTAATACTAGCCGTTTGTTTTGAGTATAATTAAAAAAATAAACTTTTGGTCTGGACTTTAATTAGCAAAATGTCCCAGTTTTTCCATTTTAGTGTGCAGATAATGCTGATTTTCAGGATTCTGGCCAACATGTAAGGGCACACGATTGACTACATTGATACCGAGTGCTTTGAGTGTGGTTACTTTCTGCGGATTATTGGTCATTAGCTGGATTGACTGTACGCCAAGATAGTCGAGCATGTCTTTGGCCAGCGCAAAATCGCGTGCATCTACTGGCAGGCCTAAAGCAAGATTGGCTTCAACTGTATCCAGTCCTTCATCTTGAAGCTTGTAGGCACGGATTTTATTCAGTAAGCCAATGCCGCGTCCTTCCTGACGTAAGTAAACAATCACTCCACGTCCTGCCTGCTGCACGGCTTTCATAGCAGCTTCAAGCTGCGGCCCACAATCGCAACGCTTGGAAAATAAGGCATCGCCGGTAAGACATTCAGAATGAATTCGTCCAAGTACAGCTTCACCACTAGCAATATCACCTACGGTAAGTGCTACGTGCTCCTGCCGGTTGCGCACATCTTCAAATCCATACATAGTAAATTCACCCCACTGCGTTGGTAAACGGCAGGAAGCAATAAAACGCACTGGGCTATGGTCTTTAATTTGGTTTTGATGTGTTGTTGTCATGATATTTATCCCTTGATGAGTGCTGTACTGGCGTTATGCAGATTTTGCAGCAACGGTGTGATAACAATGGCCATAGCTATCCAGTCGATTAGTTCGGCTTCGGTGATGGCATTATCGTGCTGATGAGTAGTATACAGCACACCCAATATCTGCCCCTGCCCGCTGGTTACGGGGACAGCTAGCTGGGAAGCTCCGACCTGTTCATCGACCAGGCTGCCATCTGCCAGCCATTGCTGCACGTTATTTACCTGATTCAGCCAGCCGGTTGTTGCCGTGCGGGCAAATAAATACTGTTGTACCTGTTGCTGTCCACATTCAATTCTCGCCGGCAATTTGCTGCCCTGAGCCAGTAATCGATATAACTGCCCTGCTTCATCATCTGATTCGTATAAATATAAAGCAAAGGTATCGTTATGATAACGGCTTGCGATTGAATCTAAAGCGAGATACATCTGCCGCAATGTATATGCACTGTTATTATTGATAGTAAACAGATCAGTCGGCTGTAGCTGATGCAGTACTGCTGTATTCAAGCCAAATTTTTGTGCCAGACTGAATCCGTTTTCTTCATACCATAAGACAGACATATCGATTTCAGCCTGTGCCAGCTCCAATACAGACTGTACAGCCAGCATGGCCATCCGTACTTCTTCTGCCGATACTTTTAATCCTTGCGTTTGCAGGTAATCACGCACCTGAGCGCATGCCATACTTTTCCTTACTTTTTTCTTTGCAAGCGATTATTGTAACCGAAAATCACTCGGATACCGGATAACAAGCTACAAGGGTAATTAAAAACTGCTTTATTATTTATCATTGCCTTTTCTGGTAATGAAAATCAGCAGGCAAAATTAAATCATTTTTATCAGTTATTTATAAATGATTTATTTTATTGCTTGTTGCCGACAAAGAGATTATTTGCTTATTAATGGCTGGCTGAGTCAATATATTCTGCTGATAACCGGCAGTGTCTGAAGATATTGTGACTCACTTTAAACCATAGTAGCTGTTAATTTAATTCTGGTAAATTAAATTAAGATTAAGTGCTTGTATTATTTAAAATTACAATCAATAATAAGCCTACCGTAGCTTCACGGCAGATATTGTACAAGGAGTGGTATATGAGCAATCTGAAACCCGGTGATAATTCTGGCACTAATGGCGGAATTTATCAGGAAGTCGATCAGCATGGTCATGGTGTGGAAAATTATGTTACGCTTAAAGACCATGAAAAAGCACCTCCTACCCAGCATGCAGGTAATAGCTGGAAACTGAAGAACAGAACGCCAGACAGTAATCATTGATTGTTTTTGTTGAAAGTTATCTGGTTGTTTGTAATGCATGCTGTTAAAAGATAATTTGTTATTCTGGTAACTACTGCACAATAACAAGCAACTGGATAGCCCTGTTTGTTATTAAACATATTAACGCTGTATTAGTACTATAAACTATTTGTTACCATTGGCTGCTTTTTAATTAATAATATTCCACTCTTTTTTATACTTTTGATTTTATGTCAATTCCCAACCAATATACCAATTAGTGTTTTAGATATAATATTTTATTAAGGAAGTGAGAGATTATTGTAATCACTTTAATGATTGCTTAGGAATTGATTATATATTATTAATTAATAAAAATAGTATTCCACAATGAGAGAGAATAATTATTTGGTCAGCTACAACTCTAAGATAAGTAAAAAAATTCTTGATTTTTCTATTAACGGGGTTGAGAAATTTCTAATACAACACCCTGAGTTAAGATTTTACGCTTTTGCTTTTGATTGTAACGTTGAATACGGTGAAATTAATTTATGCTTTAATACTGAACATGCTTTTTCTAAGGTGTTAAACAGGTATCAAAACGGGGATTTTGCTGAGAATTACAGAACAACAGAGGCGATTTATCAACTCAGATACAATACTGGTGATTGGGAATATCAATGTTTTGATACGCTATACGTTTTTAGTGAGGAAGAACTAGAAAACTATTTTAATAAACTTTATCCTAATGATGTTAATGACGATTATGGTGCATGGAAAGCTTTCGCCAATAGTTTGCTTGATTTATTCACGAAGCAACTGGTTGAATTTTCAAAAACAGATATTTTTAAAAAAATTCCTAAAACGAATGATTTTAAATTTTTTTGTATAGACCACGATGAAGATATTGAAGAAGCCTTACAGCGCATGAATTTAGTTTTACCTGATTAATATTTTTGCCTATGACTATTTATCCTCATGGCGTAAAGTATATTTATATCAATACTGGTTTTTAGCGGTACGATAGTGCTATATCCAAGTTACAGATGCCAGATGAAAGTTTGCTCAGCATGACTACTAACCAGCTAATTCTGTTATCTTTTCTATCTGAATAATGTGAAATCGTCTGCTATCAGGCTGATTAGCCAGATAAGGCCGATGATTTTTATGATTTTGGATCACTGGGCATTTATCGCTGCTTATGGCGGAATATCCTCTAGTGTTATTGCTGAGTGTGATAACTCTGGTTGGTATAGCGAGTGTGCTGGTGGCTTGTTATGCCGCTGAGTAGCAAGCTACGATTTGCGGGCACCTACTTGATAATTGCTTTTTAACCTTCCCGATTATTCCAGGCAACAGCTATGCTTATCGGCAATAACGTGGAGAGTTTATGCTAATCGCTGCATTTAACAATTTTGTACATACATTCTTTATGTGTATAAACATTAATAATTTTGATAAGCACATTCTGTTTTCCCCGGAAACAAAATATCATCAAATAAAATTTTTTTCTTTTATTTTATATAAACATACATCCTATACTTTATTTCAACGCCATACTTCAACACTAGCATTCATCATAACAAATATGAATATTTAGTTAATTTTTGTTTGTTAAAATCCGGCAAATACGCTATAAATGACAAGTTAAGAATCCACTGAACTTTAACGAAAGAGGGTACCACTTAATTCAAAATAAACATAAATTCTGTTTGATTATTTTACGATTTTCAGCGTAATTTTTTTCAGAACGATAACAAATCAGGACTATCTATGAACTTACTACAAGTATTATCGCTCGTATTATTGGTTGTGATTTTGATTCTGGCTGTCTGGCGACATGTCAATATAGGTTTGCTGGGGTTTAGTGCTACAGCAGTGTTGGTTATGGCATCTGCTAAAATTGCAGATAGTTCCGCTACAGGGATGGTACTGAGCAGTAAGGAGGTTCTGCATCATTTTCCCGGTGCTATTGTCACGCTGTTAATCGGAGTATCTTTATTATTTGCCCATCTGGAAAAAAGCGGTGGTCTGAGCTGGTTTACAGATAAGGTCTACGCCAAAATGGGGCACTATACTCATGTTGTGCCGTGGATTGGCTATTTTATAGGCTTTGCTATTTCAACAGCCGGTGCCTTTTCTACTGCTTCGATTACGTTGCTGGTGCCAGTAATTGCGGCTTTAGGCAGAAAACATCCCCGACTGTTTTTTATCTGTGAAATGGCGGCAATTATTGGTGCCAATACGGGTGCACTGTCGCCGATTAATCCTACCGGTCAGGTAATTCTCGATGCGGCTAAAAAAGCACAGGTGGAGTATAACCCGTGGCTGGTGTGGCTGCTGGGTACAGTAATCAGTATTCTGTTTGTCATTGCTTTACAGATTGTGTTTCATGAAAAAAGAGTGGTTGATGCAGACAATACTGACAAGCCTGTAAAGGGTTTTCTGCTGCTTAAACCAATCAAACAGGAAACCTGTGATACTCATCAATTACAGCCATTTTACGCAATATGCTCTACGATTGCCGTATTGATTTTTCTGCTACTGGTGGTATTTGCTAAAGCCAATGTTGGCCTGACTGCCTTGACGCTGGCTGTGGTATTGATGCTGTTTTTCCCCAAAAACAGTAAGGATTTTGTGAAAAAAATTCCCTGGAATGCAGTGGTGGTTATCAGCGGCTTGCTGGTTCTCATTGGTACCATGATGCAGATAAATACCATGGATGCAGTTGAACATGGGCTGTTAAGTCTGACCAGCAGTAAAATCGCCCTGCTGTTTATGCTTGCTTACCTGACTACGTTCCTGAGTAATGTAGAGTCTTCTACCTTGGGCGTAATCAGCCTGATGATTCCGATGGTATTCACCATTTTTGGCGAATCTCCGCAAATTTCACTGATTATAATGGCCTGTGCTGCGCCAGCTATGCTCAGTGTGGTTAATCCGATTCATATTGCCGGTACGCTGGTAGTAAGTGTTACTGATGAAAAACAGCAGGAGACAATGTTTAAACGTTTGCTGATTGTTGCCTTTTCTACAGTACCAATTTTGCCGGGTTTGGCCATGATTGTGCCTGCGCTGATGATGTAATCATCATGCAATGTCAACGCTCTGCCTGTACGCAGAGCGTTTTATTTTCTGTGCGTCACTGAATCTGACTGACCTCATATCTCGTTTTCCTGCCTGTAGCCAGTTAAGCCGGTGGAAAAATCAGTTAACAACTGTACCGGACTACGGCACAATGACCTTCTGTTTTTGATTGATACATTTGATATGCAAATTTATTTAGTTGGTGGTGCGGTAAGGGATAAGTATTTGCAACGCCCAGTGGCTGACCGCGACTGGGTGGTGGTGGGTGCTGATGCTGAAGATATGTTACAGGCTGGCTATCAGCCGGTTGGCAAGGATTTTCCGGTGTTTCTGCACCCACAAACACATGAAGAATATGCGCTGGCACGCACGGAGCGCAAAGTGGCAGCAGGATATGGTGGCTTTACCTTTCATGCAGCCGCTGATGTCACGCTGGAACAGGATTTGCAGCGGCGTGATTTAACCATTAATGCCATGGCAGAAGATGCAGCAGGCAATCTGATCGATCCCTACAATGGTTTGGCTGATTTACGCCGCGGTATCTTGCGCCATGTCAGCCCGGCATTCGCGGAAGACCCAGTGCGGATTTTGCGTCTAGCTCGTTTTGCAGCCCGCTACGGGTTTCGGGTTGCGGATGAAACGATGGCATTAATGCGCCAGATGGTGGCCAATGGTGAGGTAAATGCACTGGTTGCAGAGCGGGTATGGCAGGAGCTGGCGAAGGGATTGATGGAAAAGCGGCCGCGTTTAATGATAGAGGTTTTGCGCGCCTGCGGTGCTCTGAAGATTATTCTGCCGGAAGTGGATGCTTTATTTGGCGTACCACAGCGTGCTGATTACCATCCGGAAATAGATGCTGGTGAACATACGCTGCTTTGCTTACAGTATGCTGCCGAACATGATTATTCGCTGGAAGAACGCTACGCGACTCTCACCCATGACCTGGGCAAAGCATTAACACCTGCTGAAAAGTTACCAAGCCACCCCGGACACGATCAGGCCGGAATCAAGCCGGTGGAGACAGTAAACCAGCGCTGGCAGGTGCCCAAAGCCTGTGCACAATTAGCATTGCTGGTTTGCAGTTATCATATCAGGCTGCACAGTGTGAGCCAGCTCAAACCGAAAACGGTGCTGGATATTCTGAAAAAGACTGATGCCTTGCGCCGCCCGCAACGTTTTACCCAGATTTTACGGGTATGTGTGGCTGATATACGCGGGCGGCTGGGATTTGAACAGCAGCAATACCCACAACAGCAGCACTGGCTGGCCATGCAGTCGGCAGCGCTGGATATTGATGCAGCCGCAATTGCCCGTACTACGGCTGATTCGCAGCAGATTGCTCAGGCTATAGATGAGGCAAGACTGAATCAGATCCGTCCGTTACAGAATGCTTATCGTCAATCCCAACCCAACGGCTATTAATTATGTTTGCCTCAGCGCTTGTTACCCAATTGTCGGATAGATTACATCAGCACAAGCAGCTTGCTGCTGAGATGTACCGGCAACGCCAGCATCCTTTTGTATATTTTCGGCAGCATACTCAGATTATTACCGAAGTGTTGACAACGCTGTGGCAGGAATTTTTTGCCGGTCAGCAATTGTGTTTACTGGCTATAGGTGGGTTTGGGCGCGGCGAGATGTATCCGTATTCGGATATGGATATGGCTATTGTCAGCAAAAATGTGATTGATGCTGACCTACAGCAGCAGATTGCCGCATTTGTGCAAATATTATGGGATATGCGCTTACAGCCAGCACCAAAGATGGGCACGATTGAGGAATTATGTGAAAGTGCACGGCAGGATTTAACGGGCGACTCTGCCTTACTGGAAAGCCGCTTTCTGTGCGGCCAGCGGCAACTGGCAACAGAATTTATCCATCAGCTCGATTTGCAACGTGATGTGGCCGCTTTTATTGAAGGTAAGATACTGGAACAATGGCAGCGCTATGCTAAGGCCTCAGGAGAAGCCAGCCTGCTGGAAGCGAATGTAAAAACCACTCAGGGTGGTTTACGTGATATTCATACGCTGTTGTGGCTGGCCAAGGTGCAGGGATTACCGCCGCAGATTCATGAACTGATGAAAAAAGCAATTCTGAACCGCACTGAAGCAAGACTGTTACTTAGCTGCCAGAAGCAGCTGGCGAGAATCCGCATTGAGCTGCATCTGACTGCCAAACGGGCAGAAGACCGGCTTATTTTCGATCTGCAAACACAGGTGGCACAGAATCTGGGATACGTTGATGATGCCACTTCACGCGCCAGTGAAAAACTGATGCATGATTTTTACCGTGCACTAAAAGGGGTAAAACAGCTCAGTGGTATTCTGGTGCCGATGCTGCGCGACCGTGTCTATGCTGCACTACCCCGTGTGGTAGTGGAACTTGACCAGCATTATTATCAGGTTGGCAATATGCTGGCGGTACATGACCTTGAACTTTTCTGGCAGAAACCGGAGCATATTTTTACCATTCTGCGCATTGCTCAGGAACACAGTGATATTACTGGCCTCGCGCCCAAAACCTTGCGTGCCTGGTGGGCGGCAGCACACCAGCTGGTTGATGAAACGTTTTATCAGCATCCGGTCAACCGTAAATGCTTTGCCGATTTTTTCAGGCATGGCAACGGGCTAACCCATTTACTGCGGTTTATCAATCTGTATGGGGTGCTGGGACGCTATCTGCCTGCATGGGGAAAAATCGTTGGTCTGCTACAACATGATTTGATTCATATCTATCCGGTAGACGACCATATATTAATGGTTGTGCGCAATATGCGGCGTCTGGCCATGGAGCAGCACAGCCATGAGCTGCCTTTTGCTTCTACCCTGATGCATACCTTTGCGCATAAACATATTTTATACATGGCAGCGCTGTTTCATGATATTGCCAAAGGGCGTGGTGGCAACCATGCGCAAAAGGGTGTGCCAGATGCACGGCGTTTTGCTGAAGATCATTTTCTGGATGCGGAAGAAAGTGATTTACTCGCGTGGCTGGTGGAGCAGCATCTGCTGATGTCGATGACAGCACAAAAAGAAGATATTCAGGACCCGGAAGTGGTTGCCCGATTCAGCAAACAGGTAAAAACGGTTGAGCGCCTGACTGCACTGTACCTGCTTACCGTAGCTGATATTCGTGGTACCAATCCGAAAATCTGGAACTCATGGAAAGCCAGTCTGCTGGAAAGATTATATAAAGCTGCACTGCACCATTTGAGCGGTAAACAAAGTAACCGGCAAACGGCCATCCTCGACCGCCGGCAGCAGGCAATGCATGAATTAAGTCAGTATCATATCAGCGAAGCACAGCAACGCGAGCTGTGGCACATTCTGGGGCAGGCTTATTTTGCCCGCCATGAGTGGCAGGATATTCTGTGGCATTTGTCAAAAATTATTAATTATGAACAGCAGGCGCAGGCACACAGCCAGCTACTGCCAGACACCGATACTTTAAAAGTAATGGTGTATATGCCTAATCGCCCGAAACTGTTTACCGAGCTGGCTTCTGTTTTCAGTGAGGCCGGTATGAATATCTTGACTGCCCGCGCTTATATTACCGAGCACAACTTTATTCTCGACACGTTTATTCTGCAATTTCCCCCGGGGCTCAATACAGGCGATTATCTAGCTATTCAGAATAAAACCGAGCTGGCTCTCAATCAGTTTGTTAATGGTCATCTGCCGATGCCTACTAATAATCCGGCCAGCCTGAGCCGGCGAAGCCGCCATATGCCAATTGCACCACGTATCAGCATTGATGAAGAAGATAATACCGGCTGGTATAACCTGCACATTATCACGGCCAACCGGCGATTTTTACTGGCCAATATTGCCGCCGTTTTATCCGAACTGAACATCAGTATCCGTTTTGCCAAAATCATGACTCTGGATGAACGTGTGGAAGACAGTTTTTTGGTGTATGCCCCCCAGCTAGCCGATACCCAGCAGCAATTACGGCTTAAAAATGCCCTGCTGGATCAGCTCCTGCTATAAATGGGATTGATTCTTATCAACGGGAACATACTTTACGATCGCAGTAAGCTGTAATGACAGGGAGCATGCAATGAACGGATTTCAGATTGATAAAGATATGCTGAGGCAATGGCGGCGACTGGCACATACACATTTTCCAGCTCTGTGCCAGCCACGCTCACCGCAAAGCCATAAAGGCACATTTGGTACGCTGGCAATTGTGGGCGGTTCTGAAGGAATGGCCGGCTCGATTACACTGGCTGGGATGGCTGCGTTGCATTGCGGCTGCGGCAAGGTATGGCTTGGCTTTCACCAGCCGGCTTTACCAATGCCCCTACTGGCTCAACAGCCAGAAATCATGCTTAGTACCGCAGGCCGTCTATTGCAACGCTCAGATATTACTGCATGGGTGATTGGCTGTGGCCTGGGGACTGATACCTCTGCTTTAACCATGCTGACTGAATGCCTGCAACAGAACAGCACTACCATGCTACTGGATGCCGACGCACTCAATCTGGTGGCGCAACAGCCAGCCTTGCTGACCAGCAACCAGAATAAGCAAAACATTATCTTAACGCCGCATCCGGGCGAAGCTGCACGCCTGCTGCATTGCACAATAAGTGAGATACAAAGTAACCGCCATCAGGCTGTGCGCAGGCTGGCCGAACAATATGGTGCATGGGTGGTGCTGAAAGGGCATCAGAGTCTGATTGCCTCACCCAATGGACGGATACAGCAAAATGAAACCGGCAATTCAGGACTGGCAACAGCCGGTAGTGGTGATGTGCTCGCGGGTATTATTGGCAGTTTGCTGGCTCAGCGAATACCGCCGGAACAGGCGGTATTCGCTGGTGTATGGTTACATGGTGCCGCCGCCGACATCCTTGCAGCCAGTGAAACCGGCCCCATAGGTTTGTGTGCCAGCGAAATAGCAGCGGCTGTACGCTGGCTGCGTAACCGTCTGACTAACTCAGCCTGAAAACGATAAAAAACGGTGGCCATTAGCAGATAATGGTCACCTGTGTTGGCTTTATATCAGCTTTTACGATATCGGAAAAAAGCTGCGCATTTATTGTTCATCCGCCAAAGCCCAGTCCACTGCGGCAGTAGCATGGATAGCAGTAGTATCAAATACCGGAACCGGACTGTCAGCCTGCGATACCAGTAGCATAATTTCGGTACAGCCCAGAATAATCGCTTCTGCACCGGCATCAGCCAGACGCTGAATGATTTGCCGGTATTGCTGGCGTGATTCTTCACGGATAACACCCGATACCAGTTCGTTATAAATGATTTTATGTACGATCTGGCAATCTGTATCATTCGGAATCAGCACCTCCAAGCCAAACTTATTGGTAAGCCGCCCCTTATAAAAATGCTGTTTCATGGTAAATTCTGTTCCCAGCAGGCCTACTTTATGGAGTTTTTGGCGACAGATCTGCTGTGCAGTGGCATCGGCAATATGCAGCAGCGGGATGTTTACACTGTTCTGAACCTCTTCGGCCATGCGATGCATGGTATTGGTACAAATCACTATGCATTGGGCACCGCCCTGCTCCAGCTGGCGCGCAGCCGTACACATGCTCTCGGCCAGCTCATCCCAGCGTCCCAGATGCTGCAATGCTTCAATTTCCGCAAAATCCACGGATAACATGATGCTTTGGGCTGAATGTGTGCTGCCCAGACGATAGCGCACCTGTTCATTAATCATACGATAATATTGGGCAGAGCTTTCCCAGCTCATGCCACCCAGTAAACCAATGGTTTTCATGCTATTTTTCCTTATGAGTTAAAAGTTATTTTTTCAGTAGTTCGAGAATCTCTTTTGGCTGCTCAATAATATAATCTGTCGGCCAGCTTGCTGTGTTGTCTTCGGCACCTATATAGCCCCAGTTTGCCAGTACGGTTATCATGCCGGCATTGCGCCCGGCCTGCATATCACGCTCCGCATCACCAATATACAGACAGTTTTCTGGAGCCACGCCTATCTGCTGGCAGGCATACAGCATCGGTTCGGTACTTGGCTTGGGCGCACTGGTGGTATCGCCACTTACCACCACTGCTGGCGCAATACTGCAACCCAGCTTCGGTACCAGACGATCGGTGAATACATGCGGTTTATTGGTGATGATACCCCATGCTATACCCTGCTGAGCCAGTTTTTGTAATACTTCGTCAATACCGCCAAACAGTACAGTCTGCTCGGTAAAGTGCAGTTCATACTCTGCCAAGAAAGCCTGTCTTAAAGCAGCAAACTCCGGATTGTCTGCCTGCATCCCCGTACCAAGCTTAATCAGCCCTGCGGCACCATGGCTGGCAACTGGGCGAATTTCCGCCATACTTTTAGGCGGCAAATGCTGCTTCTCCAGTACGCGATTGAGGGCGGCGCCCAAATCCGGCGCAGTATCGGCAAGCGTACCATCCAAATCAAATAACACTGCTTTAATCATGATTTTCTATCCAGTATATAATCCGTATGTTTTGTATTAATGTGCATGCTGGTGAGCACCCGATGGCATACAGCATAACAGGTTATTGCTGTGCGTATGGGCAGTACTTTCTGTCTGTACAGTTACATGATGGATGTTATGCTGAAGTAGTATTTCTGCCAGTTCATTCACCAGTTTTTCAGCTTCGGTAACCGTTAATGCACCATCGACTACGATATGGCAGGACAAAGCATTCATATTGCTGGTAATCGTCCATGCATGCAAATCATGCACAGCTTCAATTCCGGGCATAGCCAGAATAATGTTGCTTAGTTGTTCCAGTTCGATGGCATCTGGCGTACCTTCCATCAGAATGCGCAGAGTAGTTTTCAAAATCCCAATACCACTGTAGGCAATCAGACAGGCCACCACGATACTGGCAAGCGGATCAGCCCAGCGCCAGCCAAACAGCATCATGAGTATGGCTGCAACGATTGCCCCCACAGAACCCAGTAAATCGCCCAATACATGTAAAAAGGCACCGCGCATGTTGACGTTATGTTCGGTTTCGCTAGTGCGATACATATACCAAGCAATAGCGATATTCACTAGCAAGCCAAGAACACTGATAATCAGCATGCCACGGGTAGCAATATCTGGTGGATTGACAAAACGGCCGATTGCTTCATACACAATCATCACTGCAATCGCAATCAGCGCCATACCATTCACCGCGGCAGCAATAATTTCAAAGCGCTTATAACCAAAGGTCTGACGCTGATTTACCGGACGCTCACTCAGATGAAACGCAATCAAGGATAATGCCAGCGCAAGCGCATCTGAAAACATGTGCCCAGCATCCGACAGCAGAGCCAGACTGTTGGTTAAGTAACCGCCAATAATTTCCACCACCATATATGCACCGATAACCAGCAGAGAAATGCGTAAAACCTGCTTATCTGCACTGTGTGCACCTATATGGTGATGATGTGCACCATCATGATGGTGTTCATGTGTATGGTTATGTTCGTGCATAGAAAGCCTTTTTTTAATCGCCCAATATCGGCGCAGGTTAAATTCTGCCATATGGTCAAAATCAAACCTATTTGCGCCTGTGGTTTGCAAGCGGAGAATCCCAGAACCTGTTACTAAGACAAAAATTCTTGCAAGACAAGATAATAAATACCTAGCTTTATTTGATAATAGCAGAAAAAAAAAGACAATCGACCGCTGTTTCAATAAAGTTCTTCGCCAAGAAACATTTATGGCAGACAAACGGTAAAAAGCATACAGTTTTCTGCACATCCTGCCAGCTACCAATAGCTATATCCTTAAATTAAATTTATTTTGATAACAAAATTTTATATATGAATTTCGTTACAATATTTCACATTTACGGGTAAAATATCGTTTCCCTTTATTGATGCAATTAACCTTGGCATGGCAGTATCGGATTAAGGGTATTACAGCCAATTCAGATTAACTGAAAAGAATACAGATTCAGCTGCGTAAAACCAGAGCAAACCCTTACTCTGTCTGAATATGCGGGTTTGGATTCATAATGTGTGAATATTAATTCTTAGCGTATAAATAGCACCCGGATAACATCACTATTCGATTACAATCCTGTTATGAATACAGCAGGCGCATAGCTTACTCACTAGCAGTCTGCCCATACGCATAAACATTAATTAACTGATTTTAATAAACTTTTCTACTTAGTCTTGTTTGGCATGGTTTAACAATCACTATCTTTTGACTGTTTATCTGCTTCATGTTTAGCTTTATTTCCATCGAATTCGGCCTGTCATTTATCGCCTTTTTCTGCCTGTACTGGCTTTTGAGTGCCAAACCGCAGCTACAAAATCTGCTTTTACTGTGTACTAGCTATCTCATTGTTTATCTGAGCGGCAAAGCACAGGCACTGACTACCTTACTGGTATTCACCGTATTCATTTACGCCATTTCCATCCGGATTAATCACGGCAGCAAGCCGAAAATATGGCTGATAACAGGATGTGCCATTACCCTGCTGAATCTGATATTGTGGAAATATTTCGATTTTTTCCGTACCCCGGTGGGCAACAGCCTAGATACATTCGGACTGAATTCCGACTGGCTGGCGAGCATTATATTACCGCTGGGCATATCCTATTATTCATTTCAGGCAATCAGCTATCTGGTTTCCCTGTATCAGTCGCGCAGCAAAGGGCAACCGGAGAGCAGGCATCTTTCCCTGCCCGCTCTGGCTCTGCATCTGGCATTTTTTCCTACCATTACAGCCGGCCCGATTGCACGTGCCTATGATGCACGCGGGCTAACAGATATATCCGGCAAGCCCTGCGGCATGGTAACGCAAATCCACACTCAGCAATGCCGCCGGATTCTGGCGCCCACTGTGGCACTGTCTCTGATAGTCATGGCACTGATGAAAAACTGGTGGTTATCAGGCTGGATTGCCGACAACTGGGTTGATCCGGTATTTGCCAATCCGATGCAGTATCAGAGTCTGGAGATACTGGCGGCCATTTACGGCTATACCGTACAGCTTTTTTTCAATTTTTCTGGATATAGTGATTTGATGGTGGCCATAGGGCTGCTGCTAGGGTTTCGTCTGCCAGTAAATTTCCGCGCGCCGCTACTGGCTCATAATATCCGTGAATTCTGGCTGCGCTGGCACATCAGCCTGTCCACCTGGATACGCGACTATATTTATATTCCACTCGGCGGTAGCCGGCACGGTACGACACGTACTCAGCTCAATCTGCTGGTTGCCATGGCTTTATCCGGCATCTGGCATGGCAATGGCTGGCATTTTCTCATTTGGGGACTCTTACACGGCGCCGGCATGATATTGCTCAATCTGGGCGACTTACTGCACTCGCGCCTGCGTCACTGCACGCTGGAGCAGGCACGCAACGGCCTGAGCAAAAGCGGCAAGGCTGGCAAAATCATCAGTATTGTGCTTACGGTACATTTTGTGTGCTTCTGTTTTGTTTTTTTCCGTGCGCCAACCCTTAATGATGCCTTACTCCTGTTACACGCGCTGCTATACAACCATATTAATGTGCCGCTGAGCACCAATCCATTTTACTTTTTTAGCCTGTTGTTACTGGCATGGATACTGTATCCATTGCTGGCAAAATTCATCACCCTGTTATATGAGCGTGCTGATACCTTACCTCGCTACAGCCTGATCCTCCCTTTATTGCTGTTGCTGGTTCTGGTATTAATCTGCGCGCCGGCTGGTATCCCGGGATTTATCTATGCCAACTTCTAAATACCGTCGTCTGCCTTCTTATCAAAACCACAACCAGCAAAGAAAATACAGCCAGTTTGAGTACATGCCTGTGGTTAGCCTGAAAACAGTCACCACCTTGCCTATGGTAGTAGTCAGTGAAGAACCGAAAACTGAAGTTCAGGTAGACAAAAGCAACAAGCAGCAATTTCGCTTTGTTTTTCTTGCTTTAGTGATTACTGCCAGTGTTTCCTTATGGCTGATGCAAGATTCGGTAGCGGCTTATTATCAGCAGACTTATCATCAGAACAGTATTTTATCAAAACTGAAACAGCAGCGTTGGTGGCAAAGCGGCGCACAGGCAGGCATGATGCTTAATGATGGTATCGACTGGCTTAATCAGAATATTGCCACAGCTAACCACAATATTATTACTGCTTTTAATAAGCATTATGCTTACGCTGAAAGTGACTGGGCCAGAATACAGCAACAGGCACAACTGGCCGAACAACAACGCCAACTGGCTCTACAAAAAGCAGCCAGAGAAAACAGTATTAAGGCAGCTTTTACCCTCACGCCTACCGATGAAGTATTTTTTGCCGGTGATTCACTGATGCAAGGTGTGGCACCACATGTGCAGAAATGGCTGAGTGAAGATTATGGTATTAAAACCATTAATCTGAGCAAGCAAAGTACCGGGCTTAGCTACCCCAGCTTTTTTAACTGGCCGCAAACCATTGCCCATACTCTGGATACGCATCCGCATATCAAAATACTGGTAATATTTCTCGGCCCGAATGACCCGTGGGATATTCCCGACCCGCGTAACGGCAGCCGTTTCATCAGCTTTGCATCTGCACAATGGGAAAGTATGTACCGCAGCCGGATTAAAACCATTATGGATACAGCCCGGCAGCATCAGGTAACTGTTTTATGGCTTACGCCACCGGATATGCGTCGCAATAAGCTTAACGAACAAATGGCCTACCTGCGCGAGCTCACGGCCGATGAAGTAAGCAAAAATCACGGCTATATAATTGATACCCGGGCTATGCTCGGTAGCAATGGTAATGGATTCAATGATACAGTTACTGAAGCTGATGGAAAGAAAATTAAAACCCGTAGTGCGGATGGTATTCATTTCACAATATCAGGACAGAAAATCATTGCCAGAAACATTTTTAACCGCTTTAACCTACCGGTACAGCCTGTTGAAAACGATACATCAAATGTACACTAAAAAACATTTTGCCATTCTGGGCTGCTGTCTTTGGATAATGGCCTGCTCAGCCGATCCTGCTCCGGTTCAATCTGGCCACAATCGTGCCCCTTTATCTTCTCAGGCTAACCATACTGCACAACTGGCTCAGGCTTTACAGAATAAAAGCATCAGCATTGTGCAACTGGGCGATTCTCACACCGCAGCAGATTACCTCACCAACGCCGCACGTGTGCGTCTGCAACAGCAATTGGGCAATGGTGGCCCCGGCTGGGCAATGCCCACTCAGTTTCCCGGTATGCGGCTGGCGCGCTTTACCTATCAGAATCAGGGCTGGCAAGCCGTATCCAGCCGTACGGAAACCAGCCAGAACTACGCCCTTGGTGGCCTGATTGCTACCCCTTCTGTCGGTGCGGTGATGACCATCAAAACCCGTGAACCCGAAGCAGAGCAAACGGTTATTGTCAGTATCCGACAGGGACAGAACGATGAAGATTTAACAGTTACCGACAGTAACGGCCAGCAGATTTTGCTTTCTGCACAGCCTAAAGATAATCAGTGGCATTTCAGCCAGTTTAATGCGCGTTTTCCAATTACGATTAAAGCAGGCATGAATTTTCAGACTGCTATCGGCGGCTGGTGGGCACGAAATCAAAACCGGCAGGGAGTAGTGCTTTCTGCACTGGGAATTAATGGTTTTCAGCTCAATCAGTGGAACCGCTGGAATACAGAGGCATGGCAGCAGGAGCTGAATGTGATTGCGCCAGACCTGATTATTCTGGCCTTTGGCACAAATGAAGCCTATAACGGTATAGAAATCGAAACAGTTAAGCAGAATCTGCTTGAGACAATTACCCAGATTCGCATTGCTTCACCCAATAGCGCCATTATGCTTCTGGGCGCG
This sequence comes from Snodgrassella alvi, assembly GCF_002777425.1. GTDB lineage: Bacteria > Pseudomonadota > Gammaproteobacteria > Burkholderiales > Neisseriaceae > Snodgrassella > Snodgrassella alvi_B. The sequence continues at coordinate 22,487 of NZ_MDVC01000113.1, read as the reverse complement.
CCGGAAAGCCTGAAAAGTACTGCCGGTTCCTGTGGCGTACGCCCGGAAAAACTAACTGAATTACAGACAATGCAAAAAGAAGTGGCTCAAAGCCAGCATATTCTCTACTGGGACTGGCAGGCAGTTATGGGTGGCAAGTGCAGTATGAAATCATGGATAAATCAGGGACTAGCGCGCGGTGATGGCGTTCACTTTACTGCCAGTGGTTATCAGCGCCTTGGTCAGGCACTGGCAGACACTATTCTGTCACTGCGACAGTAGCATTAATCCTGTTTTAAGCCAATAACACCAGTTCCGGCTGATACAGCCAGAACTGGTGAATTTTTTAGCGAACCTGTTTAACGTTTGGCCAATTCCTGCTGGTGCAAAAATGGCAGAATCTGCGGACGTACCGGCTGAGCAAAATTATTGGCTACCGCCTTACTCCAGTTCAGATCAAGCCCGCTGCGCTCACGGTAATACAGCGTAAGCTGTTCATCATAAGCGGCCAGTTTAGCCGGATCAAGCGGGCGATAGCGGTTTTCGCTCACCAATGTATCCAGCGGCAAGCGCGGACGATACATCGGGTCTTGTGCCGGATGCCCCAGACACAGTCCAAACAGGGGGAAGGTTAACTGGGGCAATTCCAGAATTTCGGCTGCCCGTTTCACATCATTGCGCAGAGAGCCAATATACACCCCGCCCAATCCAAGCGATTCAGCAGCCAACAGACAGTTTTGCGCCATAATGCCCGCATCAACAGCCCCGATAATCATGCCTTCAGTCCAGTCTAGCTGCGCTTCAGGAAAAGCAAGCTTGTGTCTGGTGTAATCCACACAAAATACCCAGAATTCGGCTGCGGTGCGCACATATTTCTGATTAGCGGCAACTTCACACAAAGCTGCACGCTTTTCCATATCCGTTACGCGAATAATGTGCGTACTTTGCATAAAACTGGATGAAGAAGCTGCACGTCCTGCTTCCCAAATGGCTTCACGCTGCTCATCCGTTAACGCTTCCTCGGTAAATTTACGAATGGAGCGGTGACGGTAAATAGTGGGCAAAGTAGCCGCACTGCTTAAATTGGAGTGGTAACTCATCATAATTCCTAAAGTTATTTCAGCGCGCCAAACGCAACGCCAGTTCTGCCAGTCGTTTGCCCTGAGCAAATGCCAGTGCATCTTCTGCATCACTTAGTTTGGGGCAATTTTCGTTTCCTGCAACATGACTGGCACCATAAGGGGTGCCGCCGCTTTGTGTCTGATTCAGCTGCGGTTCACTAAACGGGATACCACACAGCAGCATACCGTGATGCAATAATGGTGTCATCATGCTTAAAAGTGTACTTTCCTGGCCGCCATGCAAACTGGTGCTACTGGTAAATACACAGGCTGGCTTGCCAATCAGGCTACCGGCCAGCCACAGGCTGCTGGTGCTGTCGAGAAAATATTTAACAGGCGCAGCGCAATTACCAAAGCGGGTTGGGCTACCCAGTGCCAGCGCGGCACAGTTTTGCAGCTCCTCCAGCATAACATAGGGCGCACCCTCATCTGGAATTTCCGCAGCAGTTGCTTCACACACAGCCGAGACTTTGGGCACAGTCCGCAACAGCGCTTCACAGCCAGCCACGCTGTCTACTCCGCGAGCCAGCGCCAATGCCAGATTGCGCGTATTGCCAGACAAACTGTAATACACCACCAGAATGGGTAAATCTGCCATAAACCGCTCCTTGAACAGTGTTTGAATGCCATTATTGTGCCGTAACTGTCATAGCTTGACCAGTCAGCACGGAAATTCTGCACTGTATGCGCTTTTTGGTTACAATCAACTAGCCACTTGTCAGGAGTAGCCATGGATATACATTCATTTAAAAGCAAATATTTACAGCAGCGCCTGCCGCAGTTTTTACTGTTTATCGGACAAAATTATCAACGCTGTAATTTGCCCCTGATTGCCGCCAGCCTGACTTTCACCACCTTGCTGGCATTGGTACCGTTTTTTACCATTACCGTGATTGTGGTAAACGCCTTTCCCATGTTCGCGGATATGGCCACACGCTTTAACCAGTTTCTGACTCACATTATTGTGCCGGCAGCCGGTGCTGATTCAGTCAGCGATTATCTGTATGCCTTTCGCGATAAAGCCAGCGGCCTCACCGCAGTAGGCATCAGCTTTATGATTATCACTTCATTGATGCTGATTCAGACCATAGAACATGCGTTCAATCAAATCTGGCAGGCACGCGACCAGCGCCCGCTATGGATTCGAATCCTGATTTACTGGGCATTACTCACTCTTGGGCCGGTAGTACTGGGCATGAGTCTTTCAGCCATTGGTTTATTGTCCAATCCGGCCAATATGGCCAGCCAGATTCCGTTTTACAGCACACTTTTTGGCATTGTTACCAATCTGGCACTGATTACCCTGTTGCTGTTTCTGATATACAAACTGGTGCCATTCTGCTTTGTTCACTGGCATCATGCTTTACTGGGTGCCATCATCACAGCAGTCGGGCTGGATTTACTGCGGCGTGGATTTGCCATTTTCGTAACTGATTTTGGCAATTACCAGAAAGTGTACGGTGCCTTTGCTGCCATACCGGTGTTTTTAATCTGGCTAAATTTATTATGGCTTTTATTACTCGCCGGTGCCGTACTCACTTCTTCACTACCCTACTGGCATCAGGAAAGATTTCGCTATCTGCATCAGTGTCAGCCATTTGAAAACGCACTGGATATGCTATACCAGCTATTACAGGCTCAGCAACAGGGACAGGCTGTCAAATCCGGTCAGCTTCAGCAACAGCTCAGTATCAGCGATAAACATCTAGACCAGATACTTACCCAGCTCGAACAACAACATTATATTGCTCACAGCAGCAATGGCTGGCTATTGCAAACAGATCCAGACAAAATCATGCTGGCCGATTTGTATAAACTATTTATTTATCAGCCAAACCACAATTCAGCAATAAGCAGTTCCATTCAGTCACTGCTGCAACCGTGTTTACAGCAACTGGATATCAGTCTGTGTGAATGGGCAAAACAGTTGCCACAGCAGCTTTCAGGCCAGCAGTCACAAAATGAAGCATAAAAATAATCTGCCACTGGCATTTTCAGGTAAATAGTTTTACATTTACCGGTTTTAGCGTTGCACTTTCAGCAAAATAACAACCATGACTATGTTTACCCACTCAGCAGTGTTACTCCGGCACCTCAGGCAGAAAATAGCCAGCAAACCCAAACTCTGGTGTAGCATTGCCGTAGCCATCACATTGCTACTGTGCATAGCTGTTGTGCTTATTTCCAGCCGCAAACATACTCCAGAGCGCTATCAGGCAAAACACATCACCCTGAAAATAGCACCGGTAACCATCAAAACTCATGCTGTGAACCTGAATTTCTGGCGTGATGAAATTGTTCAGCCGGGCGACAACATCAGCATGGTACTGAGCCGCTTTAGCATCCGCCCCGAAGAAATCGAGCAAATAACCAATCTTAAAATTATCAAAAATAAAGTACAGCATTTACAGGTTAATCAGGTATTCAGCATACGCATGGATAATAATGGTCACCTCACCGATATCCAGTTTTTTAATGACGACGACAATGGTGAAAAAAATCTGGTGGCACTGAAAAAAGCTGGCAATAGCTGGCATGCCGATGTGAGTGCGGTTGATACCGAAACTCTGCCAACATTCAAGGCTGTAGTCGTAAAAACCTCCGCCCGCGGCGCACTGGCACAGGCAAGCATACCCGTGGAAATCCGCGAATCACTGCGTGAAATTTTCAAAGATAAAATAGACATCAACACCTTGCAAAGCGGTGATACCATCCGCCTGATTTACGACAGCCTCTATTATCGTGGGCAGGAACTAGCTACCGGCGATATCCGTGCCGCCGAATTCAACCATAATGGCAATCTATATCAGGCCTATTATTACGATACCGGCAATGATGGCAATGGCCAGTATTATGATGCCAACGGCAAACCGCTGCGCAAAGGCTTTACCAGTGTACCGGTTGAAGGTGCGCGAATCTCCTCACCATTCGGCACCCGTTTTCATCCGATACTGCAAACACTGCGCATGCACAGCGGCATTGATTATGCTGTCGCCAGCGGCACCCCCATCCATGCACCGTCTGATGGTACCGTTGAAAGTTTTGGCATCAAAGGTGGTTATGGCAATACAGTCGTATTACGCCACAACGACAGCATGCAAACCCTGTACGGACACATGAGTGCCTTTGCCAACCTCAGTATCGGCCAGCATGTGCGGGCAGGAACAATTATTGGTTATGTGGGCAGCACCGGTGTTTCTACCGGCCCGCACCTGCATTACGAAGTGCGGATTAACGGCCAGCCGGTAAACCCAACCAGCGTCGCCCTGCCCACCCGTACACTGAATGCTCGCGAACTGGCCGATTTCAGGCAGAAACAGCGCCACTGGAATGAGCAGCTAGCCAGCATCCGCAACCTCAGGGTAAGCATTGCACAACTGGATTAATCACTGTATCCAGTCTGGAATTCACCACATTTTACGCATACAATAACCGTTTTGCTGTTACAGAATTCATCATGAAAATCGCTACATGGAATGTCAACTCACTGAATGTGCGCCTGCCCCACACCCTGCGCTGGCTGGAAGAGAACCAGCCGGATATTCTGGCCTTGCAGGAGCTAAAACTTGAGCAGGACAAATTTCCAGAGGCCGAATTTACCCGGATTGGTTATCATGCAGCATGGAATGGTCAGAAAACTTACAATGGCGTTGCCATACTTAGCCGTCAGCCTCTTGAGCAGGTTACCATCGATATTCCTGAGCTGAATGAACCGCAAAAGCGCATTATTGCCGCCAGCATCAACGACATCAGGGTTATCTGTGCCTATTGCGTAAACGGTGAAGCAGTAGGCAGTGAAAAATTTGCCTATAAAGAGCGCTGGTTTGCCGCGCTAAATGCCTATATGCGTCGTGAACTGGCACAGCATCCCAAAACCATCCTGCTGGGTGATTTCAATATTGCTCCGCAGGATATAGATGTTTACGATCCAGAAAAATGGCAGGACAAAGTACTATGCTCGCCACAGGAGCGCAGCTGGTTTCAGCAACTGCTGCAACTGGGCTTGACCGACAGCCTGCATTATCTGTATCCCGACAGCGCCCACTACACCTGGTGGGATTACCGCATGAACATGTTCAAACGCAAGCTCGGGTTACGCATTGACCATATCCTGCTGAGTCAGCCATTATTACCGGCATTACGTGAAGTACAGGTTGATAGCGCCGCCCGTGGCTGGGAACGCCCCAGTGACCATGCGCCGGTTATGGCTACACTCGCCTGATGAACAGCATGCAATCCTGCCAATACTATATTGGCCTTATGTCTGGTACCAGCATGGACGGCATCGACGCAGTACTGGCCAAGCTCACAGGTACCCAATGGCAGGGCGTCTGTGCGCATGCATTCATTCCCTATTCCGAAAATCTGAAACAAAAGTTACTGGCGCTGCAAACACCAGCGCACAATGAGCTGGCACAGGCAGCCGTACTGGCACAGGAACTGGCATACCTCAACGCACAGGCAGTAAGTGCCGTACTCACTGAAGCCGATATAGAGGTTCAGGCGATAACGGCGCTTGGCTGCCACGGCCAGACCATACGCCATGCACCTGAGCAACACTACAGTATTCAGCTAATGGACTGGGCATTACTGGCCGAGCTCACCGGCATCACTACTGTAGGCGATTTTCGCAGTCGCGATCTGGCCGCAGGTGGTCAGGGCGCGCCATTAGTACCAGCTTTTCATCAGGCCGTTTTTGCCAGTGAACAGCATAGTCGTGTGGTATTGAATCTGGGTGGCATTGCCAACATCAGCGTGTTGCAACCTCAGAAGCCTGCTTTCGGTTTCGATACCGGACCAGCCAACATGCTTATGGACGCATGGGTACAACATCACTGGCAGCAGGAATTTGATTACAACGGTACACTGGCCAGTCAGGGACAAATCATTGAGCCACTATTGCAAGCCATGCTCGGCCATGACTACTTCAGCCAGCCCTACCCCAAAAGTACCGGCCGCGATTTATTCAGCCTCGACTGGCTCAACCAATATCTCACCGGACAGGAAAACCCTGCTGATGTTCTGCGTACCTTGCTCGAGCTTACTGCACAAACTGCGATAAACGCCATCATCAATGCCGCACCCGCCACCAATAACGTCTATGTCTGCGGCGGCGGAAGCCAAAACCGACTCTTAATGCATACACTGGCACAACTGCTTGAACAGCACCAGATTTCCCTACACAGTACCGATAATTTACAAATACCAGCACAACTGGTTGAAGCCGCTGCCTTTGCCTGGCTAGCGGCATGCTGGTATCAACGTCAGCCCGTGGCCACCCATCATGCTACCGGTGCTGTCGGTGCGCGCATTCTCGGTTGCGGCTACTGGGCTTAACTATCCGCAAAAAACCGTTAAATCCTGTTATCAATATCAGCTATAATCGCCAACAGACCTTATAATAACCGGTTAATTTCAGATAAGAATACCGAATTCAATCGCAAGATTTATGGCCACCACACGAAAAAAATCCGTCCCCCGTAAACAGCCGTCACAAAAAGTAAAATCACAGAATGTGCAGGCGCAGAAAGTTAGTAAACCGAAACAGCCGTGGTTAATGAACCTGATTAACGATATTTTCTGGCTGCTGGCATTGATGATTACCTTGTTTACCATTCTGTCATTAATCAGCTTCAATATGGCAGATCCGGCTTGGTCACGCGGCATCGTCCAAATTAACAAACCCCATAATTTGGCCGGCTTAACTGGAGCTTGGTTATCTGATATTGGCTACTACATTTGCGGACTATCCGTTTGGTGGAGCATTATCGCCGCTATCATGGCTCTCTATCGGAGTTTTCGCCCTCTAAACGCTCGCTCACTCAATACCAGCGATGACAGTACGCCCTATAACAGCTGGCTGGCCTTAACCGGTTTATTTATCCTGCTCGTTTTCAGTCCTGCTCTGGAAAATCTGGTGTTTGCCAACATGCTACAGGATGCCTTGCCTATTGGTGCTGGCGGTGTGATCGGGCAATTACTCGGCAGGCTGCTACAGCAATTTTTCGGCCTTACCGGTGGATTAATTATCAGTATTTTCATGATGCTGATTGGCGTGTCACTGTTATTACAGGTATCGTGGCTAACAGTAATCGAAAAACTTGGCGCCCAGTGTGAATGGTTCTGGTGCAAACTGCTGCGCCGGCCAAGACGTCTGATTACCGAATTTCCTAACAATAAAACCGTAAGGCGCATGGTCAAACAGGCCAAAACCATTACCGCCCAAAATATCGATACGCCTGTGCTTGCTACCAGCAATCGCAAAACTGTAGCCGTGCGTACTGAACCCACAATAGCACAAAACATAACCGAATCGACACCAGAGCCCAGCCAGCCAGCTGCAACAAGTGAAAATGGCCTTATCCATTTACCGGATGTTGAATTACTGAGTAAGCCAACCAGCCAGCCAGCCGTCGTCAACAGTGAACTTCTGCAACAAACTGCCGCACATATCGAATCCAGATTAAAAGAATTCGGCGTTCAAGTAGAAGTTACCAGCGCTACCACAGGCCCCGTCATCACCCGCTATGAAATCGAACCGGCACAAGGCGTCAAGGGTAGCCAGATAGTTAATCTCAACAAAGACTTGGCACGCTCACTGTCCGTCCAGAGCGTACGCGTTGTCGAAACCATCGCCGGCAAAACCACCATGGGAATTGAGCTGCCCAATGATGAACGCCAAAACGTTCTGCTAACAGAAATTCTTGGCGCAAAAATTTTCCATGATGCTGCCGATAAATTAACCATGGCCATGGGTAAAGACATTGCCGGCGCACCCGTTATCGCCAGTCTGGCAAAAATGCCGCATTTACTGGTTGCCGGCACCACCGGCTCCGGCAAATCAGTCGGCGTCAACTGCATGATTCTGTCGATTTTATACAAAGCGCAGCCAGATGAAGTACGCTTCATCATGGTAGACCCGAAAATGCTCGAATTAAGCGTATACGACGGCATTCCGCACCTGCTGGCACCAGTAGTTACCGACATGAAAGAAGCTGCACAGGCACTTAATTGGTGCGTTACCGAAATGGAAAAACGCTACCGGCTCTTGGCACACGTGGGTGTACGCAACATCACTGGCTTCAACGACAAAGTAGCAGCGGCCAAAGCTGCTTCCACCCCGCTGGTCAACCCGTTCAGTAACAATCCTGATGAACCGGAGCCGCTGGATAAACTGCCTTACATTGTAGTAGTCATTGACGAACTGGCCGACCTGATGATGGTTGAAGGCAAAAAAGTAGAACAGCAGATTGCCCGTCTGGCACAAAAAGCCCGCGCTGCTGGCATTCACCTGATACTGGCTACCCAGCGCCCCAGCGTCGACGTCATTACCGGCCTGATTAAAGCCAACATCCCCACCCGGCTTTCCTTTCAGGTATCCAGCAAAATCGATAGCCGCACCATTCTCGACCAGATGGGTGCAGAAAACCTGCTTGGCAAAGGTGATATGCTGTTTTTACCGCCCGGTCAGGCTGAACCAACCCGCCTGCATGGCGCATTTGTGTCTGACGAAGAAGTACACGCCGTTGTTAATTTCATCAAACAGCAAGCACCCACTCAGTACGTGGAAGGTTTACTGTCTGGCGAAGCCGCCCAAACCAACGTCAATCAAGTTAACCCAAATGCCAACAGCGACGAATTATTTGATCAGGCAGTGGCTTTCGTACTCGAAACACGCAAAACTTCTATTTCCTCATTACAACGTCATCTACGCATTGGCTACAATCGTGCCGCCAACCTGATGGAAGCACTCGAAGCTGCTGGCATTGTCTCTGCTGCCGAACTGGGCGGTAACCGGCGGATTCTGGCACAAAAAGACAATCTGTAGTCCATTCGGAAGCAGTCCATATAATAAAGCCGCAATAAACACACCTTTATTGCGGCTTTAACCATATCACCAGTCCGGCTTACTTCGTTTTCCTGCCAGCATAAACAAAGCCAATCACACCAATCACAATCATCGGCAGACTGAGCCATTGCCCCATCGACATATGCATCGCCAGCAAACCAAGAAAATCATCCGGTTCGCGTGCAAACTCAACAATAAAACGGAATACCCCATAACCCAGTAAAAACAGCATCGATGCTTGTCCCAGCGGGCGTGGTTTTTTGGTAAACAACCATAAAATCACAAACAGCATAATCCCTTCGAGCATAAATTCATACAGTTGCGAAGGATGGCGCGGCAGCATCTGAAACTTCTCCCATATCGGCAGCCATTTCTGCGGATCCTGCATCACCAGCATCACATCATTTTCACGTGCATGCGGAAAACCCATTGCCCAGAAAGCATCTACGCTGGTCACCCGTCCCCATAGCTCACCATTAATAAAATTACCTATACGGCCACATGCCAGCCCGAGCGGTACCAACGGTGCAACAAAATCAGCCACAGCCCAGAACTTAACCCGGTGTTTGCGCGCAAACAGCCACATAGCTACCAGTACACCAACAAAACCACCATGAAACGACATCCCACCCTGCCAAACTTTCAGAATCTCCAGCGGATGGTTCAAATAAAAAGCCGACTGATAAAACAGCACATAGCCAAGACGCCCGCCAAGAATTACCCCCAGCACACCCCAGGTAATAAAATCATCCAGCATCTCATTGGTAAAAACCGATTGCCCGCCCTTAATCCGTTTGCGTCCCAGCCAGATAAACAAACAAAACCCAACAATATAACTCAACGCATACCAGCGAATCGCCAGCGGTCCCAGATGCACCAGCACCGGGTCAAAATTCGGATGAATCATCATAAACTTGTCATTCCTCAGATATCTTGCTCATCACCTTATCTGCCACAACCACATGCGTCAGATAACAGCCAGTACGGCCATAAATACTACAGCCAAAACAGCACACAGTTTAACCCATATTAGCCAAACCATGCGCCCCTTTCAGCACTCCCTGCTTCCCCACAGGCATACCAGAGTAAAAATAATCCTCGCAAACAGCCCTATACACATTGACAGCCAATAACAGGCAGCCTAAGATAAAATATGTATTTTATATACATATTAATTTTTTCGGGAGAACAACCATGCAATTAACTACCAGACAAATCGAACTGGTTCAGGCAACCATTCCCACACTACAGCAACATGGCGTTGAATTAACCCGTTACTTCTACAACAGGATGCTCAGCAACAACCCAGACCTGAAAGAAATATTTAACCTCGGCAACCAGCGCAACGACGCCCAGCCACAGGCTCTGGCCAGCGCCATACTTGCCTACGCACAAAACATCACCGCATTACAGAATCTTGACAACGCCATCAGCCAGATAGCGCACCGCCATGTCAGTCTGGATATCCAGCCAGACCAGTATCCAATAGTCGGCACCAATCTACTGCACTCCATCAGCGAAGTATTAAACGTACCCATGGACAGCGAACTGATAGAAGCGTGGAGCGCAGCCTACCAACAACTGGCCGATATTCTCATACAGGCCGAAGCAAACCTTTACCAGCAACAAAACAACACCAAAGGCGGCTGGAATGGCTGGAAAAAATTCAAAATTGTCGATAAACAAGAAGAAAGCAGCGAAATTACCTCATTTTATCTGCAACCAGTCGACAACAGCCCATTGCCGGAATATCAGCCCGGCCAGTACATATCCGTACGCGTCATGGTGCCGCAACTGGGTATCAGACAACCGCGCCAGTACTCCCTTTCCGACAGCAATCATCCCGAATATTTCCGCATAAGCGTCAAAAAAGAAACTGCAAATCAGCAGCACAAAGCAGGTTATGTTTCCACAACTCTGCATGAACACTACCAGATTGGCGATGAAATAGAAGTTACCAATCCAACTGGCACCTTCTTATTACACAATCCGGATAAAAATACAGTACTGATTAGCGCAGGTGTGGGCATTACCCCCATGATAGCCATCCTCAATACTCTCGCAGCAGAAAACAATCCGCACCAGCAGATTAGTTTCATCCACGCCTGCCGCAACAGCAGTGTACTGGCCATGCATCAGCACATCATCGAATTACAGCAAACCATGCCTAATCTGCACAGTTATCTGGCCTGCGAAAATCCGGGTACAGAATTAGCCGCAGACAAAATCGGCCGATTGGAGCTATCCGAGCTAAATCGCGCCTTGCTGCCAGCAGATGCCGATTATTATATTTGCGGTCCCAAACAATTTATGCATAGCCAGTATCATACCTTGCGTAACCTCCATATACCGCAGAATCAAATCTATATGGAACTGTTTGGTACAGGCGGATTCAGCCAGCTCACAGCCTGAGAAATCAACTGCAATTTAAACGTCAAACTTTTCATGGCAGCTGAAAACAGGCAAAATTGTTCCATCAACAACCCGACAGTCTGCCATGCAATTAAACCGCTTCACCGATTTAGGTTTGCGCGTACTAATATCACTGCAATACCTGCCCGAATCCAAGCTTTCCACAGTAGAAAGCCTCGCCAAACAGCTCAACGTATCCAGAAATCATCTGGTAAAAATTGTTTATTTTATGGCACAGACCGGCTGGATTGATTCATTTAAAGGCAGAAACGGCGGTATCAGGCTGTCTGCCCTTAGCCACCGTCTCAAACTGGGGGACATCGTTCAGGCACTGGAACAGGCTTCGTCCGAAACATCCGCCTTAATCAACTGTCAGCAGCCACCCTGTTCAATGACAGAATTCTGTTACCTGCCACAAATATTCAGCGAAGCACAGCAGGCTTTTTATCATGCACTAAACTGCTATACCCTCAGACAGCTACAGACACCGGCCACCAATCAGGCTGTCATCAAATGGCTGGATCAACAAAAATAACCCAGACAAGGTATGTGCAAACACAGACAGCCTGAACAGACTACATCGCATCTTCCGTTTCTGATGACGGAGTCTCATTAGCTGGCGCACCCACTATTCCATTAAGCAAACCTTCAACTGCCGGCGGTTGCGGAATCAAAGTATTCAAAGCCAGCACAGAAGCATTTAAAACCGGGTAGTCCCTGAAATCAATTTGATAACCGCCATCACTGGTCGAATGCAAACTGGCGCGGGCACCAAGCGGGAAAGTTACCTTATCAGCCACATGACCAAAAGGAAATCCGGTTAATACCGGCACCTTCGTCAACCGAGCTATCGTCTGTACCACGGAATTGAATGTATAACTACTGTCATACACATCCCGAATCGACCCCATACGGAAATTACCCAGCACAATCGCCTGCTGGCGTCCGAGAATGCCGCTCAGATACAAAGTCTGAAGCATACGTTCAATCCGGTATGGCTGCTCACCAACATCCTCAATAAACAGAATACCGCCATCTACCTGCGGCATATAAGGTGAGCCCACCAGAGCAGACAGCACACTCAGATTACCACCCCATAAAATCCCCTCGGCCTGAACCTGATGGTTCTGCATGGCAGCAACCCTAACCGACATAGCCGGATTACAACTGTTATCAATAAAAGAACGGGTAGTAAACTCACTCATCTGCGGCTTGCCAAATTCACTGTACAACATTGGTCCCGCAAAACTGCACATCTGCCCCTGCGCCAGCAAAGCCAGTTGCACCGCAGTCACATCACTGTAACCAAACAATAACGTACCCTGTTCACGCATCCGCTCCCCCAGAGCAGACCAGTTAACCAGCGGCAAAATACGCATCGCACCATAGCCACCGCGCAGCCCCATCAGCACCTTTGGCACAGGTACACGACCAGCGGCCACATCCTGCAAATCAGCAGCCCGCTCAGCATCACTGCCGGCAAAACGCTGATAGCGACGCACAGACGCCTGCTGATTACTGACTGCAAAACCGGCCACAGCCAGACGCTGCGCCGCCAGCTCACTGCGGCTGGCACTCTCTCCAAAACCAGAACAGGCAAAAATACGCATAGTATTCAAATTATTATTCGATTGTACAGGTACTTTAGGTGAAGACGTTGTGGGCACGGAAAGCTTCTGGGTATTACCACATGCCTGCAATAAGCCAGCACCTGCAAAAGCAGCACTGGCACGCAAAAACCCACGACGGCTCTGTTGTTGGGCATCCATAAAAACTCACTTCCTGATCCAGTGGATTAGCTGAGTGAAAACACCAGCCATTGTAGCAAAAGACAGTTCATACCGATTAACAGCCAGAACCAGAACATTAAAGCCGACACACACCCCAACCATACCTTACTATAGCCCAGTTTGTCATGAGTAGCAGCAAAAATAACAAAAAGGCATGGAATCACCATGCCTTTCTGAATCAAACCAACCTATCACTGGCGCGGTGGTATCGATTTCAGCAAATCCAGTAAAATAGCCCAGCACTCAGCCACAGCAGCAATCTCTACCCGCTCTTTAGGCGAATGGGCTGCACGAATAGTCGGCCCGAAAGACACCATATCCAGATGTGGCGCCTTACCACTGAGAATACCGCATTCCAGACCAGCATGAATAATCTGTAACGGTGGCTGTTTGCCATAATGTCTGGCAAATATATCACTGGTAAGCTTCAGCAATGGCGAATCTGCATTCGGAGCCCAACCCGGAAAATCCGCCGTTAAATCCAAGTGTGCACCAGCCAAACGAGCCAGAGCCGCCAGACGCAGACTAAATTCATCTTTCGGCGTTTCCAGAAGCGAGCGCATCAGACAATGTATCTGCAAGCCCTCTGCACTGGTTTTCACCTCGCCCATATTGGATGAAGTTTCCACAATACCGGTAAACTCTGCACTCATGCGCATCACCCCATTGGGTACAGCCACCAGTAAGTCCAACGCTTTCTGTGTACATGCCAGTGTAGCAACCTGTGGCAAACTTTCCGCCGGTAACACCTCAATGCACAATTGCTTTTCTTCTGCCCATTCTGCCGCAATAACAGCAGCAATCGGTTCTACCGCCGCACGAGCTGCTGCTTCATCCATCACGATCACAGCCTGAGCCTCACGCGTAATCACATTACGCAACTCGCCACCCTGCCATGAACCCAGCGCAAACGGTTTCTGCACATACAGGCTGGCCAGCACCCGCGTCAGCAACACATTAGCATTAGCATGATTCTTATCAATATCTACCCCGGAATGGCCACCACGCAAACCGGATACCCGAATCGTACACACTGGCGCCTGATTAGGCTGCCAGTCCAGCGGCAAAGTCAGGCTGGCATCACGACCACCGGCGCAGCCAATAAAAATTTCACCCGCTTCTTCCGTATCCAGATTAATCAGATATGGCATCTGTAACCAGTCTGCGCTCAATGCCTCAGCACCGCCCATACCGATTTCTTCTTCCACCGTAATAATCAGCGTTAATTCAGGATGAGCCACATCATCAGCAAACAGCACCGCCAGCCCCATGGCCAGGCCGATACCATTATCAGCACCCAGCGTTGTATCGTTAGCCCAAACCCAGCCGTCCTCAATTCTGGTCTGAATTGGATCATGCCGAAAATCATGCAGCGAATCAGCACCTTTCTGCGCCACCATATCCATATGCGCCTGCATCGCCACCGGTACACAATTTTCCATACCCGGTGTAGCCGGCTTGCAAATGCGCAGATTACCTTTCGCATCAATATCCGTTGCCAGACCACGCTGCTGCGCCGCCTGCACCAGCATTTCCCGTACAGCCTGTTCATGAAAAGTCGGACGTGGCACAGCACACAGGCGCGCAAACCACTGCCACACCGGCTGCGGCTGTAATTGTTCAATTTCACTCATATTCTTTAATCCAGTCACAGATAAAAACAAATCAGGCCACCATATGGCAGCCTGAACACAGTGTCAACCAGCAAACTAAAACTTAACCCCTTTATGCAAAGCCACTACCCCAGCAGTTAAATTGTGATAACTTACACTGTCAAAACCCACATCCAGCATCATCTGTCTTAACGTTTCCTGATCCGGATGCATGCGAATTGATTCCGCCAGATACTGATAACTATCTGCATCTTTAGCAATCAGCTTGCCCATCAGCGGCAACATCTTAAAAGAATACAAATCATAAATCGGCTTGAGCGGCTTAAATACATGGGAAAATTCCAGCACCAGCAACGTACCGCCCGGTTGCAATACCCGATACATTTCTGCCAGCGCCACTTCCTTATGCGTCATATTGCGCAAACCAAACGACACTGATACCAGATTAAAATAATTATCTGGAAACGGCAGTTTCTCCGCATCACACAACGCCACAGGCAGCGCCAGCCCCTCGTTCAGCAAACGGTCACGCCCCACAGTAAGCATAGAAGAATTAATATCCGTTAACCATACCTCACCGGAACGCCCTACCCGTTTAGCCCAGCCGCGCGACAAATCACCCGAACCACCAGCAATATCCAGCACTCTGTCGCCCTTGCGTAACGGCGCTGTAGTAATCGTAAAGTGCTTCCAGACCCGATGCAAACCGCCAGACATCACATCGTTCATCACATCATAGTTCTTGGCCACCGAATGAAACACCCCGGCAACACGACCCGCTTTTTCATCTTCATCAACAGTTTGATAACCAAAATGAGTTTTGTGATCGCTCATACCACACTTTCAGAATTAAATATTGCCCAAATAAATATATCCAGCAACCAGTACCAGTATCGCTACAGCATTAATCCGGTTCACGGCTGGCGCCAGCCAGAAATAACTGTTGTTCATAACCGACCCAGTGTTCAGCCTGCCGTACGGCCAGATCATACAGATAATCCCAGTCGTACAGGCCAGTATCATGCCCATCCGAAAAAGCAATACGCAAAGCATAATTGCCCACCTGCGACAAACCGGCAATCGTCACATAACGCTTGCCTGTCTGCAAGACTTCCTGCCCCACACCATGACCGCGCACCTCAGCACTGGGCGAAAACACCCGCAAATACTCAGCTGCAAGCTCATATACCTGTGATGCATACACCAGCCGCAATACCTGTCGGCTCTGGCTCAAACGGATTTCAGCTGGCACCCTATCCTGCATACAAACTACATTCCCATCACAAGACATTAATAAACTATACCTATTCTAACCCAATATCCCGCTTACTGCCCACACAGATTACATGCAGCAGCCAGCAAATCACCCCCATCAGCAACCACCTTGCAGATACTTTGCAAGCCTGCCTGTAAAGAAGTATATTAACTGAGTTGCACAATCAGCCAAAGGATGCACACCATGCAAACAACAGCCATCATCAAACACATCGTTAACTGGCTACGCGATTACGCCACCCAGGCCAATTGCAAAGGCTTTGTCGTTGGCGTTTCTGGCGGTATCGATTCCGCCGTCGTCTCCACCCTTGCCGCCCAAACCGGCCTGCCCACATTGGTACTGGAACTACCCATTCACCAGAAAGTTAACCAGATAGCACGTGCACAAGAACATATCCGCCAGCTGAAAAGCCGCTTTACCAACATCGAAGAACACTGGGTAGACCTCACCCGCACCTTCGATTCATTCGCCATGGCCGTAGATATCGGTGATAACAAAGAAGAACAAACCCAGCTGGCACTGGCCAATGCCCGCAGCCGCCTGCGCATGCTTGCACTGTATTACTATGCCCAGCAACGCGGCCTGCTCGTCGTGGGTACCGGCAATAAAGTAGAAGATTTCGGTGTAGGCTTTTTCACCAAATACGGCGACGGTGGCGTAGACCTCAGCCCGATTGCCGACCTGCTCAAAAGTCAGGTATATGCCTTGGCCAAAGAACTGAATATCGACCAGAAAATCATCGACGCCCCGCCTACCGACGGCCTGTGGGATGCAGACAAAACCGATGAAGAACAGATTGGCGCCACCTACCCTGAGCTGGAATGGGCAATGAGCATCTACGACACACATAAAATCGACGACTTCACCGGCCGCGAACGCGAAGTATTTGCCATCTACGACCGCTACCACCGCGCCATGCAGCATAAAATCAACCCGATTCCAGTATGCAAAATTCCGCCTGAATTACTTAACTAACACCAAAACCAGATTGCAAAATCTGGTTTTTTTATTCCTTACTGAAACCTTAATGGCCAAATCAAAAGTCTGGCAAAAAACATATCCATTACGCAGCCATAACCATCAAGTCAGGATTAAATAACCATAACTTCACACAGACTCAAATCCTCACCGAGAAATCATACCCGGAACAAAAATTGTAAAAATATATTAATCCAGTCATACTAGCATAATAAAATAACTTTAAATCCCACAGCATTATGCAAAATATTATCCAGCAACAATTACAACAAATAGAACAACAATATAATATCCAGATTATTCATGCATGCGAATCCGGCAGCCGTGCCTGGGGATTTGCCTCGCCCAACAGTGACTATGATGTGCGCTTTATTTACCTGCATCCAATCGAAAAATATCTAGCCATCGAACCCATAAAAAATCAGCTCACCTTTCCTATTACCAGCGAGCTTGACATTCACGGCTGGGATTTAAAAAAAACCTTGCAACTCATCCACAAATCCAACGCCACACCATTTGAATGGTTACAATCGCCAATCATATATCAGCAACAAACAGACCTCGCCCAGCAACTATGGCGTCTATGTGCCCATTACTTTAATCCCAGAGGCAACGTCCATCATTATCTGGGCATAGCTTCCAGCGCCCTGCAAAACCTCAATGGCCGGCAAATTAAAATCAAACAGCTATTTTATATCCTCAGACCATTACTCTGTGCCTGTTGGTGCATCCAACACAAACAAATTGCACCAATGACAATCACTCCTCTACTACAATTACTACCAGCAGATTTACATAAACAGATTCTAGAGCTCATCGATTTTAAAAATACAGTTGTCGAGTCCCATATAATCGAAATCAGTAGTAATCTACATGATTACATTACAACCACTACCAACTACATCAAATCACAAATACCCCAATTACCAGAACTAAATTTCACCGCCACACAACTGGATACTTTTTTCATCAACACATTAAAAAACTGTACCAGCCATGAACATCAATGATTTAAAAGCACAAAACCTGATTTTACTGGAAGTAATCAGTGGCAGCCGTGCATTCGGTCTGGCCACCGAAACTTCAGACACAGATATCAAAGGCGTATTCTACTTACCCAAAGACAAATTTTACGGTCTGCACTATATTCCACAGATAAGCAACGCCAGCAACGATATTGTTTACTACGAATTAGGCCGGTTTACAGAACTATTGCTGAAAAACAACCCGAATATCATCGAAGTACTGGCCTCAGCTCCTGAATGTATTCTTTATCAGCATCCGCTGATGCAGCAATTTTCACTAAAGCAGTTTTTATCCAAGCAAATTCAGCAGACCTTTATTAATTATGCCTGCTCACAAATAAAAAAAGCCAAAGGACTAAACAAAAAAATCAATAATCCAGTAGACAGCAAACGCAAAACCGTTTTCGATTTCTGCCATATCATTGACCAACAGCACACCTACCCACTCAGCAACTGGCTGCAACAGCGCCAATGGCAACAACACCAGTGTGGATTGGTCAACATTCCTCATGCCACCGACTTATATGCTCTGTACTATGACGAAAGCGGCAACAAAGGATATCGTGGCATCATTCAGCAAGAAAATGCCAATGATATTTGCTTATCTTCAATCGGCGCCTCCGACCCGTTTATTGCCTATCTGAGTTTCAATCGTAGCGGATATTCCACCTACTGCCACGAATACAAAAGCTACTGGCAATGGGTGGAAAAGCGAAATGAACAGCGCTATCTCACCAACAGCCAAAGCGGGCAGGATTATGATACCAAAAATATGATGCATACCATCCGTCTGCTCCAAGTGGCATTAGAAATCATTTCGCATGGCACCGTCACCAACAAACGCCCAAATCGACAAGAATTACTGGATATCAAACATGGCAAATTCTCATATACAGCAATCCTGCACAAAGTCGATTCACTGGTTAGCCAGATTACGGCAGCCAGCAAAACCAGTAGCCTGCCAGAGGAGCCTGCTACAGCAGAAGTGATGCACACCTTAATCAACATCCGCCAAACCCTGTATGCCAATCACTAAACAGGCAGCAAGCCATTTACCGGTAATCAACCAGATTAAAAATATTAAATAAACCACCCACAAAAAAACCAGACTTTAAATGTCTGGTTTTCTTCACAGTAACTTACCTATTAGTGTTTAAGCAACGCACAAATATGCGCCACCACCGCATTAATAGGCAGCTCGGTAGCCGCAGTATCCTTACGTGCCTGATATTCCACCTTACCCGCTTTCAGGCCACGATCACCAATAACAATACGGTGCGGAATACCAATCAGCTCCGAATCATGCAGCAGCACACCAGAGCGCTCATCACGGTCATCCAGCAGCACATCCACACCTGCCTGCTGCAATTGCGCATATAAATCATCTGCCGCCGCTTTCACATCAGCAGATTTCTTATAATTCATCGGCACAATCACCACCGTAAACGGCGCCATCGCTTCTGTCCAGATAATACCGCGCTCATCATTATTCTGCTCAATTGCCGCAGCAATCACACGAGTAATGCCAATCCCGTAACAGCCCATTTCCAGCACCACGTTCTTGCCATTCTGATCAAGTACCGTAGCCTGCATCGCCTCAGAATACTTCGTGCGCAACTGGAATACATGGCCCACCTCAATCCCGCGCGCCAGTTTCAGACTACCCGTACCACATGGACTTGGGTCACCGACAACCACCTCGCGTAAATCAACAAACTCCGGCTCAGCAGCATCACGGCCAAAATTAAAGCCAGTATAGTGATGATCATCCTCATTGGCACCAATCACCCAGTCTGCACCTTTAGCCGTAGCAAAATCAGCATACACCTTGCCATTGAAGCCCACAGGGCCAAGTGAACCACCATGCGCACCATTAAAAGCAGCTTCAATCGCAGCCTCCGAAGCCATGGTTAACGGTGCTTTCACCCCTGCCAGCTTCTCAGCCTTGATTTCATTCAGATGATGGTCACCCCGTACCAGCAACAGTACCACCGTACCCTCTTCCTCGCCCTCAACCACCAGCGATTTCAGCGTTTGTTCTACCGGCACCTGTAAAAAAGCCACCAACTCATCAATACTGCGTACATTCGGCGTATGAACCTTGCTTAAATCCTGCCCGGCATTCTGGCGTTCACCAGCCAGCGGCAAAGTAGCAGCAAGCTCAACATTAGCTGCATAATCAGAAGCATCACTGTAAGCAATAACATCTTCACCGCTTTCAGCCAAAACCTGAAATTCATGCGACCCGGTGCCACCGATACTGCCGGTATCCGCCGCCACCGGACGATAGTCCAGCCCCAGCCGGTCAAACACACGGCAATAGGCATCAAACATATCCTGATAAGACTGTTGCAGCGATTCAAATGTCGTATGGAAAGAATACGCATCTTTCATCACAAATTCACGCGCACGCATCACACCAAAGCGTGGCCGCACCTCATCACGGAATTTAGTCTGAATATGATAAAAATTCAGTGGCAACTGCTTGTAACTGCGAATCTCACTGCGCACAATATCAGTAATCACCTCTTCACAGGTTGGCCCCATGCAGAATTCACGCTCATGACGGTCGGTAATGCGCAACAATTCCTTGCCATAAAACGACCAGCGGCCACTTTCCTGCCATAATTCTGCTGGCTGCACCACCGGCATCAGCAACTCAATCGAACCTGCCCGGTTCATTTCTTCCCGAACAATCTGCTCTACCTTGCGCAGCACCCGCAAACCCATCGGCATCCACGTATACAATCCGCTGGCCAAACGGCGAATCATTCCCGTACGCAACATAAGCTTGTGACTGGCCAACTCCGCTTCAGCCGGAGCTTCTTTTAATGTCGAAATATAAAACTGACTGGCTTTCATATATATCTCCAAAAACAGCCGCCATTGTACCAGCCTCCGGCCAGTAAAAAAGCCAATATCCCACACCAAAATAAACAAATTTTGCACAAAACAATTACTCGTAGCCAAACTCGGCAAGCATGGTATGATTCACCTTATTTAACCACACCCACCCTGCCATGAATTTTCTGCTTATATACAGCAGCCGTTTTGGCTACACCCATAAAATTGCCCAGACACTGGAAGCACAATGGACTGCTGCCGGTAACACAGTTAACATGGTTGATCTGGCAGATACACCAGTTATTCAGCCGGGTGAATACGATAAAATCATTATCGGTGCGTCTATCCGCTACGGCCACTACGCTGCCGCACTGGCACCATGGATTGAACGCCATCAGCACATCCTCAACAGCACCCCAAGTGCCTTTTTCAGCGTCAGCATTCTGGCCAACAAACCGCACCGCAGCACCCCGCAAACCCATACCTACACCCGCAAATTCTTTACCAAAAGCCCGTGGCAGCCGCAAGCTATCGGCATCTTTGCCGGAGAACTGCATTACGCAAAATACAACCTGCTCGACCGCTACATGATGCGTTTGGTAATGAAACTGAACAAAGGCGAAACCCGTCTCAACGCACATATTGAATACACCGACTGGCAAAAAGTGCGCGAATTTGGTGAACAAGTGCAAAAATTAAACAAATAAGCCACCACATACTTACTTTATCGTATGAATATAATATTTAAAAACGATAAAAAATAACCAACTTATCGACTTTTCAATAAACAGATACAGATATTTTTAAATAAGCACCGAAAAAAATTACCATAAATACCGCTTGAACAGCTCTTACCGTATTCATCGAATAAAAAACTTGAAATTAGCGGAACCTGTTATATTTTCAAATTCATAATCAGCTTGCAAAATACAAAAGAAATAACAATTAAATAGATAGCATAAATTGTTACTTTAAAGAAGAAATACAAAATTAATCTTCTTAAATTTATAATAAAAATTTAAAAACAATAAATTAAAGAGGCTGGCAATTATCCATTTACAAAAATAGATTGATAAAATTCAAACCATAGTATAAAATAATTATATACTTACATAATTGTATATTTTAAAAATTCATAGCGTATTTATTAATAAATCAAGCATGCATCCAACAAACGGATGCAGATGCAGAGAATTTTATACACAGATAATCAGTTAATTAAAACACACTGATTAAATTAATATTAATTACAAAAACTTATCCCGTTTTAGTATTGATTATTAAACAGAGTAACTCTAATTAAACTTAAACATTTAAAGCCCTAATTTAAACAATTATCAAAAAACTTATTTTACCAAGTTAATGGAGAATTGCAGCTTAAATCCAGTAAATATTCGTGTATCCAACTGATTCGAATTAGCAAAACTAACCGAATTGGTTCCCATTGATTAAGAAAGGATTATCAATCCTCTTACTCAACTACACCTTATTATGCCTAAATGAAAGGAAAATATTATTTAAAATCACATCCTAAAAGCATACTTAAAATTAAACCAAAATAACTACTTGAACCATAACATTAGTTTATTTTAGATTTAAA
>NZ_MDVC01000112.1 GCF_002777425.1 Snodgrassella alvi | reverse complement strand
TTATTTACAGCCAATTTTGCGCTGAATGTCACCCTTTCGAGCAAATTCCATTAACTCGTGAGTTTTAAAAATTCTAAAACCAAAGGGTTCTTTTTTTAGCCCCGGAAAAATTAAACGTAATTTACGGTCTATAGATGCTTCTATTTCCTTCATACCTTTAATTTCTGAAGCATCACGACGTCTGTTTGTATATACCGGATCATGAGCTAAATAATCTGATCGAATAAAAGCATCTACATCGAAATTATTTAAATCTATGGGTCTGGATATACTAGGGTCATGAGCTTTACTAATACCACTAGCAGCACTTCCTCTATAACCTATTTCGGCATTAGGATCAATTGCTTGTATTGCTGGCAAGTGTTCTCTAAGAATATCGTCAATTTGTTGTTGAACTCTATTTAAACTACTTAACCCCCACGGATCCACCCAAGTCAACCCATTAGGCGCATACTGATACAGATTCAAGCCACCGGCTAAACCAATCGGGTCTGGCTGGGTAAAGCGTCCTATATCCGGATCATAATACCTGAAGGTATTGTAATGTAAGCCGGTTTCTCTGTCTAAATATTGTCCCTGATATCTGAGGTTTTGCTCTATGGGTTCGTGTTCGATTTCATGAATCCGTTTACCCCAGAGCTGAAAGCTACATTCCCACAGTATTTTACCGTTTGCATCGGTGAGCTCTTCTGGACAGCCGTTCAGGTCGGTGTGGAAGTAGCGGATATGTTGTTCATGGTTGCCGTCTGTGTCTATACGTGCCAGTGGTTCGTAGCTGTTCTGGTCTGTGTAGATATACAGGCTGGTGGGATGATTCGGACCAGTTTCCTGAATCATTCTTAACCCGTCCCACAGGAAGCGGGTACGGTTGTAGGGCTTGCTTTATTTTGACTTTGGGGTATTAATCAAGCTGCCTAGTCACAGTATATATATATATTTAAACCATTATTAAATGATTTTTCCAGAAAATCAATAAAATGAATAATTGATTCAAGCTGTAACTTTTTTGTTTTAATAAGACTTTCTAATTCCTTTATTAAGGGCTGAATTTCTCCATATAAAATAGTAGTATCAGCATAGTAATCATCAAATTTTTTTATTATTGGGTACTGATTTAATGGTTTCGCGTTACTGAAAAGTTTATCATAATCAGACTTCCCAAGTGAAAATACCGGTGTGTTTTCATCTATTTTCTTTTGATTATTTGATGCCATAAAATCCAAAGCCATAAATACCTCATGTTCTAATTTGATGGGAATGCTGTCACAATTTCACCATGCTTATTAACAATCACTAAAACCTTATTTTGATATTCAACAATACCTGTTTGAAGGTTGGTTCTAGAACCTATTGGCTTACCAAAATCATATTCAAAAGCAGTCTTACCGTTGCGCTGTAGCTCGGTCTTGCCTTTTTTAATGGTTTTATCAATAATTTTCTTTAGGTCTTGTTCATTACCAACATTAAACTTACTCTTATGACTCCAACGCGATCCTTGCTTTCTAAAATGTCGCTCAAATACATGTTTCCATCCCTTTTTAGTCCATTTAGCATTATCGCAATTTAATCCCCACGGATCGACCCAAGTCAACCCATTAGGCGCATACTGATACAGATTCAAGCCACCCAGTAGCCCAATCGGATCAGGCTGAGTAAATCTACCTATATCCGGATCATAGTACCTGAAAGTATTGTAATGTAAGCCGGTTTCCCTGTCTAAATATTGTCCCTGATATCTGAGGTTTTGCTCTACTGATTCGTGCTCAATTTCATGAATCCGTTTTCCCCACAGCTGAAAGCTGCATTCCCACAGTATCTTACCGTTTGCATCGGTTAACTCTTCCGGACAGCCGTTCAGGTCGGTGTGGAAATAGCGGATATGTTGTTCTTGGTTGCCGTCTGTGTCTATACGTGTCAGTGGTTCGTAGCTGTTCTGGTCTGTGTAGATATACAGGCTGGTGGGATGATTCGGACCAGTTTCCTGAATCATTCTTAACCCGTCCCACAGGAAGCGGGTACGGTTGTAGGGTTGGCCTTCGCGGTCTATCTGATGTTTTTCGATACGTCGGCCAAGTGCATCGTAGACATAGCCGTAACGCTGGCTGCGGCCTGTTTGCTCAATGCGTACTTCGCTCAGGCGGTGTTCGGCGTCGTAGTGGTAGTGCTGGGTGTCCAGTAGTTCTTTAATCTGAGTACGGCTGACCAGTTAGCGTATAAATCCAGGGCGATTTTTATTTAATCTGAGCATTATTGTGCTGGTTTCAGGGTATAGCACAAGTACTACTCCTGAAATAAATAAAAGCTGGAAAAAGTATCATACTCTTCCCAGCATGGTTTCAGATATCCTTTAATAATTCTTTTCTAATATTATAGTCACCCAATGGCGCTACACGAGGTAGGGATTCGGCTTCTTTTCCAGATATAGGAATTTCATTTTCCCAAATATCCATTTTTTTACACCACGGTTCTTCTCCATAGGTGAAATATACGCCATTCATATCGGTAGGCACATAGTTTTGTTGATGCCCGATTATTCTCCACTCACCTTCTGATTTCCTATCAAATAATGAGTAGCTGTCTAATATCACTGGTTCAATCAATCGCCGGGCTTGTTTGATTTCTGCCTCAGATATATCAGGAGAATTAGAAATGTTATCAAACAGCTCGGCAACATGACCAATAAAAATTTTGATAATAATTCTGCCAAAACAATATCTCTGTTCATCCAGCTTAAAGCAGAATATGTCTCCTGCCTTGATAAACCGTAGCATGGTGCGTGGTTTTTTATCCCAACCCCATAGTTTGAAATCACTCATCAGCATTTTCCTTTTCCTATACGACCATTCATACTATTGCCTTTCTTACTATGATAAGCTTCTTTGAATGCCTTAGCTCTGTCATCAGTGCGATTATGGTCAAATGAGTTATATTTATTTCCTCTATTTGTAGAAGAAATTTCCTCACCTATGGTACCGGTTCTGGTTTCGTGTATTTCAATATAGTATTGTTCGTACCCTCTGGCCTGACCATAGGTTACATTTTTTTCTAGTACTTCCATTCTTCCTGACGTTAATCTTCCCGTATCTCGATGTTCATTTCTTCTTCTTTCAACATTATTGGTAATACCAATGTAATAAGGCTTTGTTGCGCCAGGGTCATATAGTCCATAAACATGATATCCCTCAGCATTAACGGACGTTAATCCTAACGGATCCACCCAAGTCAACCCATTAGGTGCATACTGATACAGATTCAAGCCACCCAGCAACCCAATCGGGTCTGGCTGAGTAAATCTACCTATATCCGGATCGTAATACCTGAAAGTATTGTAATGTAAGCCGGTTTCTCTGTCTAAATATTGTCCCTGATATCTGAGGTTTTGCTCTATTGATTCGTGTTCGATTTCATGAATCCGTTTTCCCCATAACTGAAAGCTGCATTCCCACAGTAATTCGCCGTTGGCATCGGTAAGCTCTTCCGGACAGCCGTTCAGGTCGGTGTGGAAGTACATTACCCTTTCTGGGTCATTACCTCGTTTATCTATCCGCGCCAGTGGTTCGTAGCTGTTCTGGTCGGTATAGATATACAGGCTGGTAGGGTGATTCGGGCCGGTTTCCTGAATCATTCTTAACCCGTCCCACAGGAAGCGGGTACGGTTGTAGGGTTGGCCTTCGCGGTCTATCTGATGTTTTTCGATACGTCTGCCAAGTGCATCGTAGACGTAGCCGTAACGCTGGCTGCGGCCTGTTTGTTCGATACGTACTTCGCTCAGACGGTGTTCGGCATCGTAATGATAGTGCTGGGTGGCGCCGATGGTCTGTTTGGTCTGGGTTCTGCCGTGCTCGTCGTAGCGGTAGCGGTGTCCTCTGAAATGCAGGAGCTGGTTACAGCGGATGACATTTTGGTTATTAGGGTCTAATTCTATTGGCCGTCTGTGATCTAACAGGTTGGCGGCGGCATCGTATTGCAGGGTTTCCCAGTATCTCTGGTTGCGGCAGCCTTAATTTACGTCCGTAAGTTTACATATTCTTCAAAAAAAAATCTGAATGACGGTGCAATAACGTTTGATATTTTTCTTGAGAAAAGATCATAATTAACTATTTGTCCATAAGTATTTTTCCTACAATCAACACACCAACATACATCATCATCTTTAAAATAAATAACTGCCATATCTGGTGGTAACGAGTATTCATTTCGACACTGACAAGTATCATAATAGATAGCTCCTCCAGACTCAGCCAAGGCATCATTATCAACTATGCCTGATATTTCTTCACCAACAACACCTCCGCCACCAACCAATAAAATAAATTCTTTTAATTCATTTGGTAACGACAAATTTAGCTTATTTTCAAGTATGTTAATTTGTGATTCATCACAAGCTCCAAGCCAATAT
>NZ_MDVC01000111.1 GCF_002777425.1 Snodgrassella alvi | reverse complement strand
GCCAATTCAATGACCTATGACTTCAAAGAAGAGCGATATCT
Source organism: Snodgrassella alvi (assembly GCF_002777425.1). Lineage (GTDB taxonomy): Bacteria > Pseudomonadota > Gammaproteobacteria > Burkholderiales > Neisseriaceae > Snodgrassella > Snodgrassella alvi_B. The sequence continues at coordinate 3,335 of NZ_MDVC01000111.1, read as the reverse complement.
AAAAATTATTGATCCGTTAACAAATGATCATCACATATATTATGAATAATAAACTCGAAAAAAAATTACTTTATATAAAAGCAAAAGAATATGTTAGCCAATTAAAAGGAATTGAATCATTTACAATTTCATATGTTAATGATGAAGATTTTGTTTGGTATAAAAAACAGCTTAAACTTTTTTTCAAGATTGATCAAATTGATAGTCTAATAACATTAGAGCATCCAATTAGCAAAAAAGAGCTAATTGAAATTATCAATAAAATTTTGAAAAATAAGACTTTTTCAAAATGCATTCAACTATTTGAAGAAAAAATTGCTATTCATTTAAATATTAATAATTTAGATGATTTTTTAAATAGTATATTTAGATACAATCAAACTTTTGATTTATCATTATTGTTTTTAGAACCTGAAAGGATACTGGTTATTAATGATGATGAATATGAAGTACATCTTCATTATTGTATAAACAATTAGAAATATGCAGTTAGGGCACACTAAAAGAGCTGACTAACGAAAACGACGAAATCGTCTGGGAATGCAGCTATCAACTTTGGGGTAAGCGGATTCATGAAATCGAACACGAATCAGTAGAGCAAAACCTCAGATATCAGGGACAATATTTAGACAGAGAAACTGGCTTACATTACAATACTTTCAGGTATTATGATCCGGATATAGGTAGATTTACCCAGCCAGACCCGATTGGGTTGCTGGGTGGGTTTAATCTGTATCAGTATGCATTTAATTCTCTAATGTGGATTGATCCATTAGGATTAGCACCATGTGCTAAAGTAAGTGAGTTTGATCGTATAAAAAGTGGTAAAGTCTATAGAGTTATTAGACAAGATGAAAACATATCTTCTGGATTGTTTTCACTAAACCCAAATAATATAAAAACGGTTGCAGGACATGTAACATCAGGAAGTCGTTCTCCATCTCAGTTTATATCTGCAACCAAAGATTTAAGTATCGCTGAAAAATGGGCTAGTAAAACTGGAAATAGAATAGTTGAAATAGACTTGAGTAAAATTTCGGGTGGGGCAATTGATATATCTTCTACTAAAGGTCTTGACCTCTTAGGTAATCAATTTGCAAGACGATTAGCTAAAGGTTCTTCGGAGGTGCTATTTGACGCACCTATTCCAGCAAATGCAATAAAACTAATTAATTAGGTATTTTATGAAAATTATAAATTCTGATGTTAATGAAAAGATTATCGGTGTAGTTGAAAAAATTAGATTACTAGATAAGTTAGATGAACAAACAATGAATGATCTCTATACTTCACTGGATGAGATGGTAACTAATTATAAAGAAAAAAATTTTATTTCAAAGGAATTAGCATATAATCTTTTAGTCCTGCATGACAATTTAGAAGGTGCTTTAAACTTTGGTTCTTATGAAGACATGGAGTATATAAGTAATATTAATTCAAAAGTAAGCGAATATATTGAAAAAATATTTCTAAGTTAAAAAGAAAAACTGAAATTAAATCAGGATGACTAATGGTACTAACACTATGACGCCCTTGGCAGATGCATTGAAAAACGGAAGTTAGACCGCGAAGGTTAACCGTACAACCGTACCCGCTTTCTATGGGACGGCTTAAGAATGATTCAGGAAACCGACCCGAATCACCCCACCAGCCTGTATATCTATACAGGCCAGAACAGCTACGAACCACTGGCGCGGATAGACACAGACGGCAACCAAGAACAACATATCCGCTACTTCCACACCGACCTGAACGGCTGCCCAGAAGAACTAACCGATGCCAACGGCGAATTACTGTGGGAATGTAGCTTTCAGCTATGGGGAAAACGGATTCATGAAATCGCACACGAATCAGTAGAACAAAACCTCAGATATCAGGGGCAATATTTAGACAGAGAAACCGGCTTACATTACAATACTTTCAGGTATTATGATCCGGATATAGGCCGCTTTACTCAGCCGGATCCGATTGGTTTAGCTGGTGGTTTGAATCTGTATCAGTATGCGCCTAATGGGTTGACTTGGACTGATTCATTAGGACTAAGCGGTGAAAATGTATTTATACATTATACGAATCTAGCAGGATTAGAAGGAATCCAAAATACTGGTATAATAGAAAAAAATACAAAAGGTAAGGTTTACATTACTGATATTTTAATGCCCCCAAAAGATGTAATGACTAATATTTTCTTAGATCAAGCAACTCATTCAGGAAGAGGGGATTATGCAATAGTTTTTAAAGTTAACGAAGCACAAATGGCCAATATAAAAAGGTCATCAGAATTAGAGTTCTATCATACAGGTAAAATTAAATTAGAAAGCTCTCAAATAATTCATATAGGTAAAAATCCTTATGGAAGATTTAATAGCCTAAAATATGATAAAAGACTTAAAATGATGCAGAATCAACTAAAAGCTAGAGGAAGTTGTTAACATGAGTAATACTACAGAAAAATGTTTAGTTTTAAAACAAAGCGAAATCAACGCTTTGAAAAAACTTATTATGTACATTAAATTTTCATGTGAAGAAACAGAATCGCTATTATATGCAGGTAGCCCACTAATTAACAATATATTTGATAAATTATTGGAAATTGATGATTTTAAAGAAGAATCTAAAAATTTTTATAAACAGGAAGATGTTACTAATGAGCAATTTATACGTAAAAAAATACAAAAAGATCAGGATGAAACGTTAAACAAAGCAGATGAAGACTTGAAATTAGAATTGTTTAAAGCATGCTTACATCCTTTCTCTTTAAGTAAAGATTTTTAAATAAAATATCATTTTAGCTGTTACTATTCCCTAAAATAGTACAGCCCAAAAGTAAAAAAATCCTCTGGTTTAATGATTCAATGGTTGAGGAAATTAATTCGAACATTAAATTTATAAAGATTCTTTAATAAATGCTGACGGTAAATATGAAATACTCCTTAATATAAGGCGTATTTAAGTTCTAATATCAACACGCAAATAGTAACTAAACTTCAAGGCCTATTTAATCTTCCTTCTAAGCCCCGGAGAGACTCATGACTCTTGATGATGAAATAAAAATGAAACTTTCGCAATTATCAGAACCACCAGAGCTGGTTGATAATTGGGAAAATATTGCACATAAATTATCTAATTCTTTTGACTGGAAAGGAACAAAAATTGATTGGTCAAAAACTCTTAAACACAAAAGCAAGCAACTTTTTGGAAGTTATTCCAATTGGTTATACACAATAAGAAAATTTATTGAAGATAATGATATATCTACTAAAATTAGAGAAAGCGGGGATATTTACTATATAAATGATTCATCTTTAAATTTTGCAGTACATTTAAAATTTAAT
>NZ_MDVC01000110.1 GCF_002777425.1 Snodgrassella alvi | reverse complement strand
GCTTTCTGATACGATTAAAACACTTGGGAAAGCCCCAGCGTAAATGCCTGTCAGTGATAGCACTGAGTACTGACACAATCACCGAGTCATCTGGTAATTTAGGTTGATAATAGTAAGCACAGCGGCTTAAGCCAACAATTGCGCAGCTCATAGCAATAGTAACAGGATGACTTTCTTGTAATTGCACAGCCCAAGCTTTACGTGCCTTGGTAGGCACTATAGCTTTTTTATGATTTCCTCCTGAAGCTGAGATTTTAAACTGAGCTCGGCAAACATTTGCTTAAGCTTACGGTTTTCAGCTTCCAGTTCCTTTAAACGTTTGATATCGGAGGTTTCCATACCACCGTATTTTTGCCGCCATTTATAAAAAGTCGAGTTGCCGATACCATATTTACGGCAAAGTTCTTTAACAGGAATACCGGCTTCAGCTTCTTTTAAAATAGATACGATTTGATGTTCAGTCATTTTTTTCATGATTAAATCCTCTGTGGGTTAATAAAGAGAATTTTCTACTTCAGAGCTGTACTATTTTAAGGGATAGTTACATTAAGAATGGAAATTGGCGAAAAGATGTTCTTAATGATCCATTAAATAAAATAGATGTTCCAGGACATAAAGGTCCACACCCAGAAGAAATGCATCAAGAAATATATAAACGTTTAAAACAAGCTAGTGATAAAAGTCCAGAAGCATTTAAAGAAGCTTTAGCAGAACTTGGTAAAGAAGCTGTGACCCCAAATTCATGGTTAAATAAAATATTAACTAAGAGTGACTAATAAATGAAATACTTTAAACTAAATCCAAATGTTAACAGCAAAAAGTGGAGAGGATGTATTATTCCACGTGATGAGTTGATTGATGATGGAGGTAATGTAATTCCCGTTGATTTTTTGTCTTTAATAAAAATACCTACAAACAAAAAACTTTTTTTTAAAAAATTAAGGGATGGTTATTTCTCACCAATAAGTACAATTGGAGCTAAATATCTCCTTTTTGATAGTAAAATTAATAGGATAAACAATATATCGGGTAATGGTGTTAAATTAATTCCTATTTCTGATAGTGAGAAGCCAGAAAAAGCATATTTAATAATGTACCCTTTTGAATGTGTTGATTGTGTTAACTGGGATTTATCTGAAATAGACTTATGGCCATCAGGCTATGTTCCAAAAGAATGGGAATCAAAACGTGGGCGTTTTTTTCTAAAACCAGCTATCCACGAAAATAAAATTCCTAAACATTTAGATGCATTTTGTTTAAATGAATGGGATGGGGCATTTAATATTATTATTTCAGAAAGACTTAAAAATAAAATATTATCACTTGATTTTGATCATTCATTTTTAGAATTTTATGAGCTAGTTCAAACGTAAATTAAATAGCAAAAATTTGTCTATAACCTTTAATTTTATCGTCATAATACAGACTTACATCCAGCCCGATCATTATCTTATTTTAGCGTTTGATAATTTGATAGATGGAAAGTAGAAGTAGGACTATATAGATAACTACTAGTCCTAATTGATGATTTTGGACTGTTGATAATATGACATCAATTACTGGTACAGGTGGTGATGCGACTGATCACGATGCGAATAATAAATTCTTCTAAATAGATTTAAAACTACAACTAGAGTTACTTACGACCCACTGGGCAACCGCATCGCCACCACCCTGCCGGATGGGCGCACCATCAACAGCCTGTATTACGGTTCCGGCCACCTGCACCAGATAAACATCGACGGCCACATCATCAGCGATATCGAACGCGACAACCTGCACCGCGAAGTATTACGTACCCAGGGACGCCTGAACACCCAGTTCAAATACGACCGTAACAGCCGTCTGCAACACAAACAGATACAGCGCAATCAGAATCCCATCCTGCCCGATATCCTCATCGAACGCAGCTACCAGTACGACAACCTCGACCGGCTGGTAAGCAAAAAACACAGTAAACACGGGCAGACCGATTACCGCTATGATCACACCGGCAGAATCGAAGGCTGTCGCAACCAGAGATACTGGGAAACCCTGCAATACGATGCCGCTGCCAACCTGCTGGACAGCAAATACAGAGAGGACTACAGCAACTACAACCTGATTCGCTGTAACCAGCTCCTGCATTTCAGAGGACACCACTACCGCTACGACGAGCACGGCAGAACCCAAAGCAAACAGACCATCGGCGCCACCCAGCACTACCACTACGATGCTGACCACCGCCTGACTGAAGTACGCATCGAACAGCTCAACAAAACCGAACGATACCGCTACCTCTATGACGCCCTTGGCAGACGCATCGAAAAACAGAAGTTAGACCGCGAAGGCAAACCCTACAACCGTACCCGCTTCCTGTGGGACGGGTTAAGAATGATTCAGGAAACCGGCCCGAATCACCCCACCAGCCTGTATATCTATACCGACCAGAACAGCTACGAACCACTGGCACGGATAGATAAACGAAGTAACGAGCCAGAAAGGGTCATGTACTTCCACACCGATCTGAACGGCTGTCCGGAAGAGCTTACCGATGCAAACGGCGAAATACTCAGGGAATGCAGCTTTCAGCTGTGGGGAAAGCGGATTCATGAAATCGAACACGAACCCATAGAGCAAAACCTCAGATATCAAGGACAATATTTAGACAGAGAAACTGGTTTACATTACAATACGTTCAGGTATTATGATCCGGATATAGGTAGATTTACTCAGCCTGACCCGATTGGGTTGCTGGGTGGATTTAATCTGTATCAGTATGCGCCTAATGGGTTGACTTGGATTGATCCGTGGGGGTGGATTTGTGAAGTAAAAGTTAAACGAGGAGCACAGGGTCAACCTCTTTCAGCAAAAGCGACAGTTTCAAGAGCTGATATAGGCTCAGGCACAGCAACTAATCCTTCTTCAAGAGCATTTGCCAGAAGATTAGGTAACGCAGATGATGATGCGGGACATATTTTAGCGAAAATATTAGGAGGTTCAGGAGGTATAGATAATGTTTTCCCTCAGTTAAAAGGAATAAATCGTGGTCAATATCGAGCTTTTGAAAAAATAATTAAACAGTATATTCAAGAGCATGGAACCGTGGATATTAAATGGAATTTTATTTATGGCAAAGGAGGCACAAGACCAACCGTAATAGAATACTCAGTTTTTCAAAATGGGAAGAATGTGTTAAATAATATTTTTAAAAATTAGGTAAACTAAATGGATATTGAAATTGCGAAAAATATATTAAAAGAATTTATTATTGCGATGAATCATTGGGAAATACTTTGCTATCCAAAATTAAAAAGTGATTCTTCAGAAGAAGCTTATTTACAAATGACTAAAGATTTGAATTTTATATTTAATAAATTTTGTACAAAAAAAGAGCGAAAATATGGTCGACAAGCTGCATTATCTTGTGGAAACCCACCAGAGTACTCACCAGATGAAGAGATACTAAAAATAGAAGAACTCAAAGGTAATAAAGTAGTTATTTACACTCAACAACAAAATCGTGCAAAAAGTCAATTTCGTTATACCTTGCATTACAAAAAACATGAGTGGCGTATTGATAAAAAAGAGGTATATGATAAGTTTGATAATAATTGGGACAAATATCCATTGTAATAATTACTAGAATTCTAGCGTAAATACGATTAAATGTCTGGAAAAAGCAAGATAATAACTAAGCATCAGATATATCAATCATTGTTTTAATTTAAATAATCTAATTATGATTGATTAAATATATTTTTAAAAATCCAATGTAAGGAATTATTTTGTATTTATTTAGGAGTATGACTTAGATAAAACAGAAGGTATTATGGGTCTAGGAATGACTCAAGGGTAGATGCTTTTAACGAATAAGAGCCAGTCAAACTTGAATTAATTAGGAGTGTACTAGTAAAAAAATACCTGGACAGGCAAACGCAGAGAAGAATACAGCAACCACAACCTGATTCACTGTAACCAGCTCCTGCATTTCAGAGG
>NZ_MDVC01000109.1 GCF_002777425.1 Snodgrassella alvi | reverse complement strand
AATTATCCACCGCTTCAAACGCGATGCCATCGGCCGCCTCATCGGCAAATACACCACCGACGGCAACACCGCCTACCAGTATGACAAAGCCGACAACCTTATCAAAGTCGGCTACAAAAAAGCCGGCCTGCCTGCTGAAGCTGAACCCGACCTCATCACCTTCAGCTACGATCTACTGGGTAATCTGCTAAGCGAAACCACTGCACAGGGTACCCTCAGCCACCAGTACGACCCACTGGGCAACCGCATCGCCACCACCCTGCCGGATGGGCGCACCCTCAACAACCTCTATTACGGCTCCGGCCACCTGCACCAGATAAACATCGATGGCCACATCATCAGCGACATCGAACGCGACAACCTGCACCGCGAAGTATTACGCACTCAGGGACGCCTGAACACCCAGTTCAAATACGACCGCAACAGCCGTCTGCAACACAAACAGATACGGCGCAATCAGAATCCCATCCTGCCTGATATCCTCATCGAACGCAGCTACCAGTACGACAACCTCGACCGATTAGTAAGCAAAAAACACAGCAAACACGGCCAGACCGATTACCGCTATGATCACACCGGCAGAATCGAAGGCTGCCGTAACCAGAGATACTGGGAAACCCTGCAATACGATGCCGCCGCCAACCTGCTGGACAGCAAATACAGAGAGGACTACAGCAACCACAACCTGATTCGCTGTAACCAGCTCCTGCATTTCAGAGGGCACCACTACCGCTATGATGAGCACGGCCGAACCCAGACCAAACAGACCATCGGTGCTACCCAGCACTACCACTACGACGCCGAGCACCGCCTGAGCGAAGTACGCATTGAACAAACAGGCCGCAGCCAGCGTTACGGCTATGTCTATGACGCCCTTGGCCGGCGTATCGAAAAGCATCAAATAGACCGCGAAGGCCAACCCTACAACCGTACCCGCTTCCTGTGGGACGGGTTAAGAATGATTCAGGAAACCGGCTCGAATCACCCTACCAGCCTGTATATCTATACCGACCAGAACAGCTATGAACCACTGGCGCGGATAGACACAGACGGCAACCAAGAACAACATATTCGCTACTTCCACACCGACCTGAATGGCTGCCCAGAAGAACTAACCGATGCAAACGGTAAAATACTTTGGGAATGTAGCTTTCAGTTATGGGGTAAACGGATTCATGAAATTGAGCACGAACCCATAGAGCAAAACCTCAGATATCAGGGACAATATTTAGACAGAGAAACAGGCTTACATTACAATACTTTCAGGTATTATGATCCAGATATAGGTAGATTTACCCAGCCTGACCCGATTGGGCTGCTGGGTGGGTTTAATCTGTATCAGTATGCGCCTAATGGGTTGACTTGGATTGATCCTTTAGGGTTAACTGACTTTACTCCTGAGAAGTTAACAAATGGGTCGGTCTTCCGCGGCATGCCTGAAACCAACCTATTCTCTCCTTCATTAAGAGACATAAACATGTTTGAAAAAACAGGAAAAATGCCTGGATTCTCAACTTTTTTAGATGGCGAAGGTATTAGAGGATTAATGAGAAATGGTAAACCCATGTTTGCACAAGTTGCAGAAATTAATATATCAAAACTTGGAGAAAATCTTATTGCAGTATTAGACTCACCAAAAGGCCATGTTAGCATCATGCCTTCAGATAGTTATTTAAAATCTAAAAACATGACAATGTTAGAAGCGCTTAAAAATTGGAATAAAGGTGGTGATGCACATGTATTAAGCAAAAATGTCAAAGGAGCTGTGAAATGTTAATTACTACAAATAAAAAGGAATTAGAAATATTATCACTACTATCCTCAAAAATTAATCATCTTGGAATAATATTACAATCAAAAATTTTTGAACATATTGGGTTAAATTGGTTATATAGTAACGTTAACACTAACGTTATAAAAAAATTGATTTGGCTAAGACTTGAATTGATAGATCAAAACATTCGACAGAATAGTAGCATCTTTGAAAATGATATAGTAAATATAAAAATAGAAGATGATATTATTTTTTTAACTTGTTCAGTTTATTCAAATTATGGCATAGATAATATTATTAACTATCATGATAAATTTGATGATTTTAATATGAATATTTTTGATGACATATTTCCAATGTTATCATCATGCATTAATGAACATATCAATTGCTATATCTAATTAAGTAATAGTATTATTTTAATAAAGCTGGGAAAATTATCGCTTATCAATCTTTATTCTGACAGCTAATAAAAGCATTTATAAAACGTAAATTACGTTTAAGTCTTTTGATTTTAAGAAAATAACCTTTTGGTTTTAGAATTTCTAAGATTCACAAGTTAATGAACCTTGCTCGAAAAGATGAGATTTAGCGCAAAATCGGCTGTAAAAAAACCGGACTCCCCCTAAAACCCGACCCGATATTATCGCTTTCAGCTACGAACCACTGGCGCGGATAGATAAAAGAGGTAATGACCCAGAAAGGGTAATGTACTTCCACACCGACCTGAACGGCTGCCCGGAAGAGTTAACCGATGCAAACGGCGAATTACTCTGGGAATGTAGCTTTCAGCTATGGGGAAAACGGATTCATGAAATCGAACACGAATCGGTAGAACAAAACCTCAGATATCAGGGACAATATTTAGACAGGGAAACCGGCTTACATTACAATACTTTCAGGTACTATGATCCGGATATAGGACGCTTTACCCAGCCGGACTCGATTGGGCTGCTGGGTGGTTTGAATCTGTACCAGTATGCGCCTAATGGGTTGACTTGGATTGATCCGTGGGGGTGGAGTTGTGGAAATTTTAAATGGGGCAACCCAAAAAGTAAACCAACCTATGGTCATACTTTTTCAGATCATGGACAAAAGGTAAAATCTAATCAATTAAAAGATCGTGCAAGAAGTAAAGGGCATCAAATAGGTCAATATGATGACGATAAATTAGCCGCTGAATTTATTGCTAATGTTGCTAAAAAAGGATCTGGTGTGCATGATGTACCGTTGCCCCAAAATATAAAGGGTCGGGGTTATTTGCCAGATGAGACAGAAATATTTCCTGATATGGCAAGGGTAGTTGTAAAACCCGATGGTTCGGTACGAACATCATTTCCATTTAATTCATCGTATCCAAATTAATAGGAATAAATATGCAAAAAAATAAAAGACTATGTGATGATCTTGGTTTACCGCTTGGTGATCGATTTACTCAGGATTGGGCTTATGAATTACCTAATGAATATAGAACGAAAGAATGGCTAAATAAATATATTTCTGCTTATTTACAAAATAAATACTCATCGGAAGAAAAAAAAGAATTAATGATTTTATCTCTTGATGTCATTAACGATTTATTGTCTTTTGGATTAAGTCCAAGTGATGAAATTATTACCAAGGCATTAAATATTCTTTTCGATAATTATAAAGAATATATAGATTTGATAAGCTACTGGTCATTAGATGGAGAACCAATAGAGGATTGTTTTGCATTGACACCTGAAATTAGGAAGTTGAAAAAAAGAATAGAATAGTTCAAATGTATATATATAGTTCCATTTGATAATTGTAAATATCCCACACTTAGTACAAAAATCATATAGAAAATTATGCTATATATTCCATATTATTTAACAGTGCCGGCCAGCTACTGACCTATACCGACCCTGCCGGCCACAGCACCCACTACCAGCGCGACCCGCGCGGACTGGTACACACCCGCATCGATGCGGCCGGACGCAAACTCGGCTTTAACTACGACGCCTATGGCCGCCTCAACACCCTCATCAACGAAAATGGCGAACACTACCAGTTTCAATACGATGCAGCCGACCGCCTGATCGAACAGACCGATCTGGACGGGCGTAAACAGAGATACAGCTACGATGCACTGGATAACGTCAGCGCCGTGCACTTTGCTGCCGGCAGTAGTGCTGAAATTATCCACCGCTTCAAACGCGATGCCATCGGCCGCCTCATCGGCAAATACACCACCGACGGCAACACCGCCTACCAGTATGACAAAGCCGACAACCTTATCAAAGTCGGCTACAAAAAAGCCGGTCTGCCTGCTGAAGCTGAACCCGACCTCATCACCTTCAGCTACGATCTACTGGGTAATCTGCTAAGCGAAACCACTGCACAGGGTACCCTCAGCCACCAGTACGACCCACTGGGCAACCGCATCGCCACCACCCTGCCGGATGGGCGCACCATCAACAACCTCTATTACGGCTCCGGCCACCTGCACCAGATTAACATCGACGGTCACATCATCAGCGACATCGAACGCGACAACCTGCACCGCGAAGTATTACGCACTCAGGGACGCCTGAACACCCAGTTCAAATACGACCGCAACAGCCGTCTGCAACGCAAACAGATACAGCGCAATCAGAACCCCATCCTGCCTGATATCCTGCTCGAACGCAGCTACCAGTACGACAACCTCGACCGATTGGTAAGCAAAAAACACAGCAAACACGGGCAGACCGATTACCGCTATGATCGCACCGGCAGAATCGAAGGCTGTCGCAACCAGAGATACTGGGAAACCCTGCAATACGATGCCGCAGCCAACCTGCTGGACAGCAAATACAGAGAAGACTACAGCAACCACAACCTGATTCGCTGTAACCAGCTCCTGCATTTCAGAGGGTACCACTACCGCTACGACGAGCACGGCAGAACTCAGACCAAACAGACCATCGGTGCTACCCAGCACTACCACTACGACGCCGAGCACCGCCTGAGCGAAGTACGCATTGAACAAACAGGCCGCAGCCAGCGTTACGGCTATGTCTATGACGCCCTTGGCCGGCGTATCGAAAAGCATCAGATAGACCGCGACGGCCAACCTTACAATCGTACCCGCTTTCTGTGGGACGGCTTAAGAATGATTCAGGAAACCGGCCCGAATCATCCCACCAGCCTGTATATCTATACCGATCAGAACAGCTATGAACCACTGGCGCGGATAGACACAGACGGCAACTATGAACAACATATCCGCTACTTCCACACCGATCTGAATGGAGCACCGGAAGAGCTAACCGATGCAAACGGTAAAATACTGTGGGAATGCAGCTTTCAGTTATGGGGTAAGCGAATTCATGAAATCGAACACGAACCCATAGAGCAAAACCTCAGATATCAGGGACAATATTTAGACAGAGAAACCGGCTTACATTACAATACTTTCAGGTATTATGATCCGGATATAGGACGCTTTACCCAGCCAGACCCGATTGGTTTAGCTGGCGGATTGAATCTATATCAGTATGCGCCTAATGGGTTGACTTGGGTGGATCCATGGGGGTGGAGTTGTGGATCTAGTGCTTATAAAGGCAAGCTTAATTCGGCTGCCTCTAAAATGAAGCCTATTCAACGAGGAACAAAAGAATGGAAATTGGCAATAAAAAATACACAGGCAGCCTTGTTAGCTGGTGATAAATTTCAGGTAAAAGTTAAATCAAGTACTGATGCTAAAGCTTTTTTAAAAGAAGCTCAAGGAAATATGAACCGTTATAAAGCGCATACTCAAAGTTCTAGACCTGATGGTGTGGCTAAATATCCTAAAGGATACGAACAACACATGAGTCCAGAAAGCGGTTTTGGTGATACTCCGCATATTAAATGGTATAACAATGGAACGGATGGTCATATTTTTTATGATATTCCAAATTAAATTATGAAAAATAATTATTCATTTAAACAATTAATTAATAAAGAAATTATTTCAGACTTTGAGAAAAATGATATTTTTCTGAGTATGCTAAATATTATACATACAGGAAATTTATTATTATATACAACCTCCTTTTCTGACTTAATTCCTTTTTTCACAAAGGAAAAATATTATATTGCACATAAATTAGTTTCTTATAAAGGAAAAAAAATAATAATAAAAGGAGAAATGTTTAAAGTCTCAAAAAGTGAGCTAATAAATTTTATTCAAAAATCAATAAATATTGGCGATATGCGAGAATTTCTAATTTCGCCGATTTTGACTAATAATAAAAAGGAAGTTCTATATTTAACAGAAGATTCATATTATTTATATGAGTCTTAGTTTTATTTAACTATGCATATTGGAAGTAAATACATCGCGACAACCTGCACCGCGAAGTATTACGCACCCAGGGACGCCTGAACACCCAGTTCAAATACGACCGCAACAGCCGTCTGCAACGCAAACAGATACAGCGCAATCAGAATCCCATCCTGCCTGATATCCTGATCGAACGCAGCTACCAGTACGACAACCTTGACCGACTGGTAAGCAAAAGACACAGCAAACACGGCCAGACCGATTACTACTATGATCGCACCGGCAGAATCGAAGGCTGCCGCAACCAGAGATATTGGGAAACTCTGCAATACGATGCGGCCGCCAACCTGCTGGACAGCAAATACAGAGAAGACTACAGCAACCACAACCTGATTCGCTGTAATCAGCTCCTGCATTTCAGAAGTCACCACTACCGCTACGACGAGCACGGCAGAACCCAGACCAAACAGACCATCGGCACAACCCAGCACTACCACTACGATGCTGAACACCGCCTGAGCGAAGTACGCATTGAACAGCTCAACAAAACCGAACGATACCGCTACCTCTATGACGCCCTTGGCAGACGCATCGAAAAACAAAAGTTAGACCGCGACGGCAAACCCTACAACCGTACCCGCTTCCTGTGGGACGGGTTAAGAATGATTCAGGAAACCGGCCCGAATCATCCTACCAGTCTGTATATCTATACAGACCAGAACAGCTACGAACCACTGGCACGGATAGACACAGACGGCAACCAAGAACAACATATCCGCTACTTCCACACCGACCTGAATGGCTGCCCGGAAGAGTTGACCGACGAAAACGGCGAATTACTGTGGGAATGCAGCTTTCAGCTATGGGGAAAACGGATTCATGAAATCGAACACGAATCAGTAGAGCAAAACCTCAGATATCAGGGACAATATTTAGACAGAGAAACCGGCTTACATTACAATACTTTCAGGTACTATGATCCGGATATAGGTAGATTTACCCAGCCAGACCCGATTGGGTTGCTGGGTGGGTTTAATCTGTATCAGTATGCGCCTAATGGGTTGACTTGGGTGGATCCGTGGGGGTGGGCTCCATGGAAAAGAGGTGGCTTTGATGATTGGTTTAACAATGCAACAGTCGATGAAATCAATCAGAATACTGAAGCTGTAAAAAAGGCATTAAGAAATGGTGGCGGTAAGCATGAGATGTTCCCTGTTAGTCAAGCTGCGAAGGCTAAATCTTTAGGCTTTACCGCTCAGGAATTAAAAGCAATGACCATACCAACAAAGGATATTTATTTTACAGATGTTGAAAATAAAAAAACTGGGGTTCTAATTCAAGGAGATCATCATAATAGCAGTGCTAGTAAATATTTTCATGATGATCTAATAAAAGAATTAAACGGAGCTACATCGAAAACAGAAGCAAGATCCATTATAGATAAAATGCATAACAAGCATATGAGATATAAATCTAAATGTTAATAAAATAGGAGTAGTTAGCATGAGTAAAGTTGATTTGAATAAAGTTACTATTCATCTATGGATAGGTAATAATTTTTTGTTAAATGAAGAATATCAACAGTATTTCCAAATGAAAGAAGACATACCTTTTGGATCAAAGATAGCATCATGCTCATTTTGTGCTGATATAGGCGAAATTTATTACGTAACAAATCGCATGATTATACCCGATAGATTTTCTACATCTCAGGATATCAATTTAATTATTGATAAAATAGAAGTAAATGAAAATGAAAAGAAAAAAATTTATGAACAATGTATTAAATTAGACATCACAACGGCTAATGCAGTATTTTGGCATATTAATAATAACCCGTCATTTGATATACAAATAGAAAAACCTTATAAAGAAAATTACAATGGACTTAAATATATAGGTGAATTTAATGCTGATACTAAATATCCATCATATGGATCTGAAGATCTTTCATCGGATCAATATCTATGGATAGGAACTAATTTTAAACCAGCTGAGGAATATAATAAATATTTTGAGCTGGTTTATGATCCTGAAGAGTTAGATATTCCTGATGATAAAATTTGTGGCTTTTGTAAAGATGTAGGCAATGATTGGTATGACGAAGATTTTATTGGTTATCCGAAACCATTGAAAAAAGAGATTGATGTAGGAGAACTAATTGATAAATTAATCTCTCCCGAATTAGATTGCAGACAAGATATTATAGAAAAATGTCATCAACTAGGCATAACTAAAGCCAATGCCTTAGTTTGGTATAAAGCAAGTGAAGTAGCGCTTAAAAAACCTTATAAAGAGGATTATAACGGACTTAAATATATAGGCGTATTTAAGTTTTAATATCAACATGCAGATAGTTGGTAAGCTTTACACTAATCTACCACACAAGCCTGAGTCTTATCGCTCAGGCTTTTTAATTGAATTAATCTTGCAAGCTATTTTAAGAATATAATTATTACAGCCGTCTGCAACACAAATAGATACAACGCAATCAGAATCCCATCCTGCCTGATATCCTCATCGAACGCAGCTACCACTACGACGCCGAACACCGCCTGAGTGAAGTACGCATCGAACAAACAGGCCGCAGCCAGCGTTACGGCTACGTCTACGATGCCCTTGGCCGGCGTATCGAAAAGCATCAGATAGACCGTGAAGGCAAACCCTACAACCGTACCCGCTTCCTGTGGGACGGGTTAAGAATGATTCAGGAAACCGGCCCGAATCACCCCACCAGCCTGTATATCTATACCGACCAGAACAGCTACGAACCACTGGCGCGAATAGATAAACGAGGTAATGAACCAGAAAGGGTAATGTACTTCCACACCGACCTGAACGGCTGTCCGGAAGAGCTTACAGATGCAAACGGTAAAATACTTTGGGAATGCAGCTTTCAGTTATGGGGAAAGCGGATTCATGAAATCGAACACGAACCCATAGAGCAAAACCTCAGATATCAGGGACAATATTTAGACAGAGAAACCGGCTTACATTACAATACTTTCAGGTATTATGATCCGGATATAGGACGCTTTACCCAGCCAGACCCGATTGGGCTGCTGGGTGGTTTGAATCTGTATCAGTATGCGCCTAATGGGTTGACTTGGATTGATCCGTGGGGATTAAGTGGTTGTAGTATAAAATCAGGTAAAAACTTTAAAGATCATTTTATTCGACATAAAGGCATTCTTGAAAGATATTTCGGCAAAAAATATCCAAAATGGAAGGTCGATGAAGGAGCTGAATTTTTAAAAGATATTGAAACTTTGCGAGATAGTGGAAAATTAATCCATGTAGGTCAAGGTACACTCAAAAAAGGTCAACCCTTAATGGAAATATATAGGGGGGAAGGTATGACATATGTTGCTAAAAAACTACCTGATGGTACAGAAGAATTTGTTACGCTGATTGAATCGGGCAAAGGTATGGATCTTGGTATTTTTTTCCCTTAATAGGAAGAACTAAATATGGAAAATTTCTTTAATGATTTAATACATAATACAGTAAGTGATGTAATGGTGAGTGGATATATTGATACTAAGTCTATTCCTATATTTCATCCAATGTATGAAAAAATATACATTTTTATACATGATGATATTTTTCAAATATATATTGAAGATGGAATCATTAAATACGATAAATTAAAAACTATAGATGAATGGTTTGAGCTTGATGAGGATGATACATTTTCTCTAATGTCCATATATTCTCAGTTATTCAAAACAGAACAAGATATATCAATAGAGTCAATTTGTTATAAAGGTATTCCATTTTCAGACATGATTATTAACTATTGGGATGGTGAAAATAAAAAGCATATATACCTAAGTCCTAATAACTTCTTTGGTTTTACTTTTTTATAATTGCTGAAAGTTAAGAAGAATATATATTTTCCACCATTCTCAGCCATCAAATATTTATTACTCTCTTGTTATAGAAAATAAAATATATTGATTTAGTTAAAGTTAGTATAACTGGAAAATTCTCTCTATTAACCCATAAAAGATCTTAACCTGAAAAAGATGACTGAACATCAAATCGTATCTATTTTAAAAGAAGTTGAAGCTGGTATTCCTATCAAAGAACTTTGTCGTAAAGAGGTAATGACTTAGAGAAGGTAATGTACTTCCACACCGATCTGAATGGCTGTCCGGAAGAGTTAACCGATGCAAACGGTAAAATACTGTGGGAATGTAGCTTTCAGTTATGGGGGAAACGGATTCATGAAATCGAACATGAATCAGTAGAGCAAAACCTCAGATATCAGGGACAATATTTAGACAGAGAAACCGGCTTACATTACAATACTTTCAGGTACTATGATCCGGATATAGGTAGATTTACTCAGCCAGACCCGATTGGGTTGCTGGGTGGCTTTAATCTGTATCAGTATGCGCCTAATGGGTTGACTTGGATTGATCCGTGGGGACTAAGCTGTGGATCCGATGCTAAAAAATTACGTGCAAATATGCGGTTTGCAGGTTATAGAGAGCCAAAATATAAAAATTCGGCTCATCATATTATTATGTCTAATACAAAAGATAAACTAATGAGTGAACTTAGAAATAAGATGAAATCATTAGGAATAGACATTAATTCAGCTGAAAATGGTGTTTACTTACCAACTTCCTCAAAAGTAAAAGCTAATGCAAAAACAGATGCAGTTGCTCATTCCAAAGTTCATACAAAGAAATATACAGAAAATGTATATAATAGGCTTAAAGATATAAACGATCCTGAAGCCTTTAAAAACGAGTTAAAAAAGATTGCTAGTGAGTTGTCAAACGGTACATTTCAATATGAATAAGGTGAATTAAACATGATTAATGAATTAAAAATTCTTAAGAAAAAATATGAAGAAATTATGCTATCTCCTGCAAAGATAGAGAGTGATTATTTTCAAAATGTTATGTCATGCTATGCATATAAAAAAATTTCTAAAGGTCCTAGCATCAATATCAAACCTTTTGATTTCCAGCAGGCAGGTTTCAAAAAAGGAAGAGAATTAAAAGCACTTCCCAAGGTAATTAAATATACTCACGTTTATTATTTCGATAGTGATAATAAAATTTTATTAACTGAAATCTATGGGCAAGCTGATAACATCATTAATAGAGAGTACTTCTTTTACCATGAAAACTGCATTGAATCAATTTATTTTGAAAGTGGTGATAAGCAAGTTAGAAATATTTCATTATTGATTAATAAAAAAGAGCATCCACTTTACTGGGTAAATTATGCTAAATATGGGCACTCTATTTGGGAATACATTTATAATGACAACGTTTTAGTTGAAATAGACGTGGAATGTAAAGAACATGACGATCCAGAAATTTCCTATTGGAAAGTAGATTTTGAGTATAAATCTGGTGAGCTAAGTAAGATAATTCGTAGACACCCTAACGGTTATGAAGAACAAGCATATCCATAAAAGAATCAAGTTTTAATTATGGATAAGCATATAATTCGAATTTTATAACCACAATACAATTAATCATCTCATTTGAAGGAGATAAGTTTTGATTGCTTTTTTTAATTTTCTAAATGATAAAAATATAAAATACAGTACAGAAAATAAAAATATTTATGTTAAGGGTAATTTAGATTTAAGATATAGTAATATCAAAGTATTGCCTGAAAATTTGTTTGTGGGAGGTGATTTAAATTTAGAATCCATAAAAATCGAAGCATTACCGGAAAATCTATCCGTGGCTGGTAATTTAATTTTAGCATACACAAAAATTTCGTCATTACCTAAAAACTTATCTGTTGGCGGAAGCTTAAATTTAAGAAATACGAAGATCAAAGTATTACCCGAGAATTTGTCTGTTGGTGGAAGTTTCAATTTAAGAAGTACAAAAATTGAAGTATTGCCAGAAAATTTATTAGTTAACGGTGATTTGGATTTAGCATATACAAAAATTGAAATATTGCCTAAAAATCTATCTGTTAATGGTAATTTATATTTAGAATATTCGAAAATTAAATTTCTACCAGAAAATTTGTCTGTTGGTGGGTATTTATGTTTGCAGTCTACCGAAATTAAAGAATTACCTGAAGATTTATCTCTGAATGGTAATTTAGATTTATCCTTTACACAAATCGAAAAACTACCAGAAAATTTTTTTGTTAAAGGTTTTTTAAACTTAGAATCTTCAAAAATTAAAACTTTACCTGAAAACTTTTCTGTTGGTGATATCTTAAATCTAAGCAACACAGATATCGAAGTATTACCTAAAAATATATCTGTTAATGGCAGTTTATATTTAGAATACTCAAAAGTTAAATTTTTACCTGAAAATTTTACTATTGGCGAAAGTTTAGAATTAGCAAATACAGAAATTGAAATATTACCTAAAAATTTATCTATCAGAGGTAATTTAAAATTAAAATCAAAAAAAATAAAAGAATTACCTGAAAATTTATTTGTTGGAGGAGAATTAGATTTAAGTAGTACAAAAATCGAAATATTGCCTGAAAGCTTAATAGTCAGGGGTAATTTGGATTTAAAATATAGTAATATTAAAACTTTACCTGAAAACTTTTCTGTTGGCGGTAACTTAAATTTAAGAAATACAAAAATTAAAACTTTGCCTAAAAATTTTTCTGTTGGCGGTAACTTGGATTTAAGAAACAGCCATATCAATATATTATCTGAAAACTTATATGTCGGCGGCGATTTGAACGGAGAATCGACAAAAATTAAAGCATTACCCAAAAATCTTATTGTCCACGGCGATTTATATTTAAGAGATACAGAAATTGAAGCTTTACCTGAAAATTTTTCTATTGATGGTAGTTTAGATTTAGGGTTTTCAAAAATAAAAAAATTGCCAGAAAACTTATATGTTGGTGGTTATTTAAATTTAAGAAATACAGAAATTGAAATATTACCTAAAAATTTATCTATTGGAGGTAATTTAAATTTAGAATCCACAAAAATAAAAGTATTGCCTGAAAACTTATCGGTTGGTGGTAAGTTGTATTTAGATATAGATAAAGTACAAAATATAGCTTATTCGCAAAAGTGCGAAGATAGCTCACAAACAATTTTTGCTTGTTGGGTTAATAATGGATTCGCTATTCAAATGAATGACTTTTTTGGCACATTTCAAGAATTTGAAAAAATGGTTGATAAGAAGTATTCAGGAGAAATTTCTATAGAATACAAAAAACTGGCAAGCACTTGTATAAAAGAGTTAACTGAAAAATTAAAAATACTGTAGTCTTTATTTAGTAAGGTTATTAAAAGAGCAAGCATATCTGAGAAGAATGCAAATAGAATTTAGACTATGAACCACTCGATAACGTCAGCGGCATCAACTTTGCCGCCGGCAGCAGTGCCGAAATCACCCACCGCTTTAAACGCGATGCCATCGGCCGCCTAATCGGCAAATACACCACCGACGGCACCACCGCCCGCCAGTACGACCCACTGGGCAACCGCATTGCCACCACCCTGCCGGATGGGCGCACCATCAACAACCTCTATTACGGCTCCGGCCACCTGCACCAGATAAACATCGACGGCCACATCATCAGCGACATCGAACGCGACAACCTGCACCGCGAAATATTACGCACCCAGGGACGCCTGAACACCCAGTTCAAATACGACCGCAACAGCCGGCTACAACGCAAACAGATACGGCGCAATCAGAATCCCATCCTGCCTGATATCCTCATCGAACGCAGCTACCAGTACGACAACCTCGACCGATTAGTAAGCAAAAGACACAGCAAACACGGCCAGACCGATTACCGCTATGATCACACCGGCAGAATCGAAGGCTGCCGTAACCAGAGATACTGGGAAACCCTGCAATACGATGCGGCCGCCAACCTGCTGGACAGCAAATACAGAGAAGACTACAGCAACTACAACCTGATTCGCTGTAATCAGCTCCTGCATTTCAGAAGTCACCACTACCGCTACGACGAGCACGGCAGAACCCAAATCAAACAGAGCATCGGCGCCACCCAGCACTACCACTACGACGCTGAACACCGCCTGAGCGAAGTACGCATCGAACAAACAGGCCGCAGCCAGCGTTATGGCTATGTCTACGATGCTCTTGGCCGGCGTATCGAAAAGCATCAGATAGACCGCGACGGCCAACCTTACAACCGTACCCGCTTCCTCTGGGACGGCTTAAGAATGATTCAGGAAACTGGCCCGAATCATCCTACCAGCCTGTATATCTATACCGACCAGAACAGCTACGAACCACTGGCACGTATAGACACAGACGGCAACCATGAACAACATATCCGCTACTTCCACACCGACCTGAACGGCTGTCCAGAAGAGCTAACCGATGCAAACGGTAAAATACTGTGGGAATGCAGCTTTCAGTTATGGGGTAAGCGAATTCATGAAATCGAACACGAACCCAT
>NZ_MDVC01000108.1 GCF_002777425.1 Snodgrassella alvi | reverse complement strand
TAACTGTTTAGCGAGTTCTAAAAGTCCTAATTTAGGTTTAATTATTTTTGCAGATTGATTCATTACTGACACTCCATTGTTGGTTTAAAATACACTAAATGTCAGATTAAATAAAGACTACTACAGGTAAAGCGGCCTATATCCGGATCATAATACCTGAAGGTATTGTAATGTAAGCCGGTTTCTCTGTCTAAATATTGTCCCTGATATCTGAGGTTTTGCTCTACTGATTCGTGTTCGATTTCATGAATCCGCTTTCCCCATAACTGAAAGCTACATTCCCAAAGTATTTTACCGTTTGCATCGGTTAGTTCTTCCGGACAGCCGTTCAGGTCGGTATGGAAGTAGCGGATATGTTGTTCTTGGTTGCCGTCTGTGTCTATCCGCGCCATTGGTTCGTAGCTGTTCTGATCTGTATAGATATATAGGCTGGTAGGATGATTCGATCCGGTTTCCTGAATCATTCTTAAGCCGTCCCACAGGAAGCGGGTACGGTTGTAGGGTTGGCCTTCGCGATCTAACTTCTGTTTTTCGATGCGTCTGCCAAGGGCGTCATAGAGGTAGCGGTATCGTTCGGTTTTGTTGAGCTGTTCGATGCGTACTTCGCTCAGGCGGTGTTCGGCGTCGTAGTGGTAATGCTGGGTGGCACCGGTGGTCTGTTTACTGGCAGTTCTGCCGTGCTCGTCGTAGTGATAGTGGGTGCTGTGGCCGATAGGTCGGTATAGCTCTATAATTAGCTAGCGATATTAAATAATATGGAACATATAACATAATTTTCTATGTGACTATTGTCCTAAGTATGGGATATTTACAGTCGCATTCTCCAAATATTTAATCTCCAGGTTTTTCCCAATATTTTATTTTTTCCATTGCACGCTCAATATCATCCATGTCATCAATACCTAACTCATCATTAAAATTTTCAGAAAGAATTGCACGCAATCTGGCCAATTCTTGAATTAAATGCTTATTATCAATAAAGCGTGCTATTTCTTTTTCATAACCAACTCTATCAATATCTGGGTAAACGTTATCATAATAATATCTTGTTATATTTTTAAAAGAAATTAAAAAAAACTCAATAATTGATAACGCATCAATTAAATTTTCTCCAGAAATTGTTATTTCTTCATTATCTTTTAGCATATCACTTCCTTTGAACTATTTTTGCATTTTTTGATAAAACTATATCTCCCTTAATTGTTAATTCTTCTGTATGGTAAGCAGGATTTTTAATCCACTCTAATTTTTCTGTAGGAACATCTGTTTCTATATAATCACGACCACGACCTTTTTTAATCCCATACTTATCTTCAGCTTTTATCTGATTCAATGGCTTTTTATTGGCCGGTTCAACATAAACTCGCCCATTATCTCTAGCCTTGATTACTCCTTCTTGTTTAATAGCATTTGATCCTTTGCGGTTTGTATAGTGGCGTACTCGTGTTATACCGCCACAACTCCAACCCCACGGATCGACCCAAGTCAACCCATTAGGCGCATACTGATACAGATTAAATCCACCCAGCAGCCCAATCGGGTCTGGCTGAGTAAATCTACCTATATCCGGATCATAATACCTGAAAGTATTGTAATGCAGTCCGGTTTCCCTGTCTAAATATTGTCCCTGATATCTGAGGTTTTGTTGGATGGGGATATGTTCGATTTCATGAATCCGTTTTCCCCATAGCTGAAAGCTGCATTCCCACAGTATTTTACCGTTTGCATCGGTTAGTTCTTCTGGGCAGCCATTCAGGTCGGTGTGGAAGTAGCGGATATGTTGTTCTTGGTTGCCGTCTGTGTCTATCCGCGCCAGTGGTTCGTAGCTGTTCTGGTCGGTGTAGATATACAGGCTGCTGGGGTGATTTGGGCCGGTTTCCTGAATCATTCTTAACCCGTCCCACAGGAAGCGGGTACGGTTGTAAGGTTTGCCTTCGCGGTCTAACTTCTGTTTTTCGATGCGCCTGCCAAGGGCGTCATAGAGGTAGCGGTATCGTTCGGTTTTGTTGAGCTGTTCGATGCGTACTTCGCTCAGGCGGTGGTCGGCGTCGTAGTGATAGTGGTAGTGCTGGGTAGCACTGAATGCAGGAGCTGGCTAAAGCCGGTTAGGCTTTGTTTGCTGTTTTCTTCATTGTGTCTTCAATTAGGATATGTATCGTAAAATGGTAAAACTAACTCATCACAATAGATAAGCCTTAAAATGTGCTGGCTGGAGCAGCTCAGTTTTGTTATTGACATGCTTGCCACCATCACTATTAAAGACGAGTAGCAAGTTGTTATACCTGAGATTAAAGTTTGATTAGCAACTAAAATAAAACAGCAGAAAAGAGTTGGAAGCGAATCTTTCGATTTATTCTCTTACTCACAACCTTAGTTAATTATATTCTAAATACAGATAGGTATTTAAAAATAAAATCTAGTGATAAAAAATCAGTAATATTTTCAAAATCATCATATCCTTCTGGCAAAGGGAGACCAATACCATTTATTCCATCTACCACCACACATCCACCCAAAGCGACCTGATTTCTAGAGTGCTCTAACACATCTTTTACAGACATACCAGGCCATAGCTTATCGTTGTATTTTCCTTCAAATTTTTCATTACACATAATAGAATAAATAGAACCACTATTTTCATATCCAATTGTTATTAATCCATTATCAAGTATAATAATTCCATCATTGATTTCAATAGTGTATATACTTGAAATATTCTCGATAACATTATTAATATTATCATTTAAATTTATGCCTGCTAAAGATTTACCAGGGATTATATCTATCATTCTGTTCATTCGAATTTCCTATTTAGGTGCATTGTGCAATGCTTTATCTATATAAACTGGACTATCAAAAATCCTGTCATAGTTTGCAAATCCAGTATGTCCTAGTCTTCCCTGAACCTTACCATTCCTGTAAATCTTCCAATAGTCAGATTTATGCACAGCATTATTGCCACCTGGATGATAATCTAGAATATCAATATCACCATTTTTATTTATTCTTGTATAACGAGTATGCGGTGTAGCATTAGGGCTAGTCCTATGTATACTTTTATTATATCCTTTCTTAATTAAAAATTTATCGATTTGATCAGGAGTTTTTCCAGATAGTTTATCGACCCATCTCTTAGTAATATTATTTTTCTTATTGAAAGTCTTAGTACAAGTTAACCCCCACGGATCGACCCAAGTCAACCCATTAGGCGCATACTGATACAGGTTAAACCCGCCAGCTAAGCCTATCGGGTCAGGCTGAGTAAATCTACCTATATCCGGATCATAGTACCTGAAAGTATTGTAATGTAGGCCGGTTTCTCTGTCTAAATATTGTCCCTGATATCTGAGATTCTGCTCTATGGGTTCGTGTTCGATTTCATGAATCCGCTTCCCCCATAACTGAAAGCTACATTCCCAGAGTAATTCGCCGTTTGCATCGGTTAGTTCTTCTGGGCAGCCGTTCAGGTCGGTGTGGAAGTAGCGGATATGTTGTTCTTGGTTGCCGTCTGTGTCTATCCGCGCTAGTGGTTCGTAGCTGTTCTGGTCGGTATAGATATACAGGCTGGTAGGATGATTCGGGCCGGTTTCCTGAATCATTCTTAACCCGTCCCACAGGAAGCGGGTACGGTTGTAGGGTTTGCCTTCACGGTCTATCTGATGCTTTTCGATACGCCGGCCAAGGGCATCGTAAACATACCCATAACGCTGGCTGCGGCCTGTTTGCTCAATGCGTACTTCGCTCAGGCGGTGGTCGGCGTCGTAGTGATAGTGCTGGGTTGCGCCGATGGTCTGTTTGGTCTGGGTTCTGCCGTGCTCGTCATAGCGGTAGTGGTGGCTTCTGAAATGCAGGAGCTGGTTACAGCGAATCAGGTTGTAGTTGCTGTAGTCTTCTCGGTATTTGCTGTCCAACAGGTTGGCGGCCGCATCGTATTGCAGGGTTTCCCAGTATCTCTGGTTGCGACAGCCTTCGATTCTGCCGGTGTGATCATAGCGGTAATCGGTCTGGCCGTGTTTGCTGTGTTTTTTGCTTACCAGTCGGTCTAGGTTGTCGTACTGGTAGCTGCGTTCGATGAGGATATCGGGCAGGATGGGGTTCTGATTGCGCTGTATCTGTTTGCGTTGCAGCCGGCTGTTGCGGTCGTATTTGAACTGGGTGTTCAGGCGTCCCTGAGTGCGTAATACTTCGCGGTGCAGGTTGTCGCGTTCGATATCGCTGATGATGTGGCCGTCGATGTTTATCTGGTGCAGGTGGCCGGAGCCGTAATAGAGGTTGTTGATGGTGCGCCCATCCGGCAGGGTGGTGGCGATGCGATTGCCCAGTGGGTCGTACTGGTGGCTGAGGGTGCCCTGTGCGGTGGTTTCGCTCAGCAGGTTACCCAGTTGATCGTAGCTGAAGGTAATGAGGTCGAGTTCAGCTTCAGCAGGCAGGCCGGCTTTTTTGTAGCCGACTTTGATAAGGTTGTCGGCTTGGTCGTACTGGTAGGCGGTGTTGCCGTCGGTGGTGTATTTGCCGATCAGGCGGCCGATGGCATCGCGTTTGAAGCGGTGGATGATTTCGGCACTGCTTTAATTCAAGATGGATTGGTTTTTGTTAAATGTAAATAGAAAGAAAATAACATAATATTCTTCCAAAAATTTATTTTATCATTTATCATCCCATTCCAAATCTACTTTTTTGTCATAATATGATGGGATTTCTTTATCTGGAACTGGTAAGTATTCGCCATTAACTATATTATATACATGGTTTCTATAAGGATACTTAGATATTATATTTTTAATATCACCATACAAATCTTCTTTTTTAAACCAAACGTTACCACATTCACCACACCCAAAAAATGGAGGTGTATCTTCAATATAAGATACTATACCCGCGCATGTTTCTTTAGGGCATCTTAACCCATTAACAACAGGTGTTTTTTTATTCTCTGGGTTATTTAAATGCATCGGATTAAAAGCATAACTCATTGAACAATGAGGACACTTTATCATAATGAATTTCATGCTTTTTTTGCGAGAAGCTAAGATGAAACGATCTTGCTCTTCTGATGTTATAAATTCTTTCTTACAATTATCACACAATAAATTCATACAAACCTCTTTTAATTAAGACCAAATGGATTCATACCTTCAGGATACCAATGTAAAGCTTTATTATTGATGGAGTGATAGCTTTTATCCATGAGTTCAAGATTACTATATCTATTATTCCCACCTCGGAATAATGGCTTTTTATGATGTACAACCATATTATCAGGCAATTTGCCTTTACTCATTTTCTTTACAGCATTGTTCCCCCATTTGGGTATAGCATTTGGAGCTTTTGATAACGATTTTAAGAATTTCTCTCGAACGCCACCACGACGTTCAAAGTTATAGCGTAATTTAGCAACTTCTTTTACTGTTCTTTTATGATACTTAGTAGGTTTACATGTTAACCCCCACGGATCAATCCAAGTCAACGCATTAGGCGCATACCGATACAGATTCAATCCACCCAGCAGCCCAATCGGGTCTGGCTGGGTAAAGCGTCCTATATCTGGATCATAATACCTGAAAGTATTGTAATGTAAGCCGGTTTCTCTGTCTAAATATTGTCCCTGATATCTGAGGTTTTGCTCTATGGGTTCGTGTTCGATTTCATGAATTCGCTTACCCCATAACTGAAAGCTGCATTCCCACAGTATTTTACCGTTTGCATCGGTTAGCTCTTCCGGTGCTCCATTCAGATCGGTGTGGAAGTACATTACCCTTTCTGGTTCATTACCTCGTTTATCTATCCGCGCCAGTGGTTCGTAGCTGTTCTGGTCGGTATAGATATACAGGCTAGTGGGGTGATTCGGGCCGGTTTCCTGAATCATTCTTAAGCCGTCCCACAGGAAGCGGGTACGGTTGTAGGGTTGACCCTCACGGTCTATTTGATGCTTTTCGATACGCCGGCCAAGGGCATCATAGACGTAGCCGTAACGCTGGCTGCGGCCTGTTTGTTCGATGCGTACTTCGTTCAGGCGGTGTTCGGCGTCGTAGTGGTAGTGCTGAGTAGCGCCGATGGTCTGTTTGGTCTGAGTTCTGCCGTGCTCATCATAGCGGTAGTGGTGCCCTCTGAAATGCAGGAGCTGGTTACAGCGAATCAGGTTATGATTGCTGTAGTCTTCTCTGTATTTGCTGTCCAGCAGGTTGGCGGCGGCATCATATTGCAGGGTTTCCCAGTATCTCTGGTTACGGCAGCCTTCGATTCTGCCGGTGTGATCATAGCGGTAATCGGTCTGGCCGTGTTTGCTGTGTTTTTTGCTTACCAGTCGGTCGAGGTTGTCGTACTGGTAGCTGCGTTCGAGCAGGATATCAGGCAGGATGGGGTTCTGATTGCGCTGTATCTGTTTGCGTTGCAGCCGGCTGTTGCGGTCGTATTTGAACTGGGTGCTCAGGCGTCCCTGAGTACGTGATACTTCGCGGTACAGGTTGTCGCGTTCGATATCGCTGATGATGTTGCCGTCGATATTTATCTGGTGCAGATGGCCGGAACCGTAATAGAGGCTGTTGATGGTGCGCCCATCCGGCAGGGTGGTGGCGATGCGGTTGCCCAGTGGGTCGTACTGGTGGCTGAGGGTACCCTGTGCGGTGGTTTCGCTCAGCAGGTTACCCAGTAGATCGTAGCTGAAGGCGATGATATCGGGTTCGGCTTCTGCGGGCAGGCCGGCTTTTTTGTAGCCGACTTTGATAAGGTTGTCGGCTTTATCGTACTGGTAGGCGGTGGTGCCGTCGGTGGTGTATTTGCCGATGAGGCGGCCGATGGCATCGCGTTTGAAGCGGTGGGTGATTTCGGCACTGCTGCCGGCAGCAAAGTGCACGGCGCTGACGTTATTCAGTGCATCGTAGCTGTATTTCTGTTTACGCCCGTCCAGATCGGTTTGTTCGATGAGGCGGTCGGCGGCATCGTATTGAAATTGGTAGTGTTCGCCGTTTTC
Organism: Snodgrassella alvi; assembly: GCF_002777425.1. Classification (GTDB taxonomy): domain Bacteria; phylum Pseudomonadota; class Gammaproteobacteria; order Burkholderiales; family Neisseriaceae; genus Snodgrassella; species Snodgrassella alvi_B. The sequence goes on along the minus strand of NZ_MDVC01000108.1, from coordinate 3,642 downwards.
GTTGATAAGGGTGTTAAGGCGGCCATAGGCGTCGTAGTTAAAGCCGAGTTTGCGTCCGGCAGCATCGATGCGGGTATGCACCAGTCCGCGCGGGTCGCGCTGGTAGTGGGTGCTGTGGCCGGCGGGGTCGGTATAGATGAGTAGTTGGCCGGCAGTATTAAATAATATGGAATATATAACATAATTTTCTATGTGATTATTGTACTAAGTATGGAATATTTACAATTGTTCATTCATTAGTACACCATCAACATAGACTGGTGAGTCTTTAGTGGATCATATTCACCATCCTGTTAATTCTCCATCTTCATCTAATATTACTATTCCTGTTTGTTTTCTTAACCATGTAAATAAAGCCTCTAAATCTTTCTCAATACTTAGGGGATGAGCACTTATTTCAATAAAAATACTTTTATCTTCAAAAAAAAATCGAACATCAAATAGCCAATTTCCTTCATTAGAAATAGATTCTGTACCTGATAAAAGATATGCTGAGTCATTTTTTTTAGTATAAGTATTTAATGATCTAATTTTATTTGCAATTTTATCTTTATGGGCTACATACCATTTTTCATCATTAAAAAATAATTGAAATTCTGCTGACATTATATTATTTAATATTCATAATTCTAGATAAATAAAGCTGAAAAATATTTTGGCTTTCTTATTTCAATATGAGCAAAGGTAATTTAGATACGGCAGGTTTATTGGAAAATTTTATTATAAATTAAATGGATAATAAATATTTAATAATATTATCTTTTGTTACCTTTTTAAGGACTACTGCATATTCATCTTTAAAATAGCCTATATCAGATATTTCATCCTCCGCATCTTGAATAAACCGTATCGGATCATAAAAATTAAATGTGTATATATTTCCATTTACTGTAACTTCAAAATTTAATACAACTCCTTTAGATTCGCATTCAAGTTGAAACAAATTGTCATACCAATCAGGAAATATAATATTCATTAATCTAATACCTTTATTTTTGATAGAACAGCCTGATAATCTTCTACAGACATTGGATGTGACGGAACGATTTCATAATGTTTTGGATCACTTCCTCGTTGGATAATTTTCAAATTATCGCTAACAGTAGTCATATCTATTTTATGAGGAACAAACCCTTTACTAGATACACTAGTAGGATTATCAAAAACAGAAACACCATGTGTTGTTTTTACTAAACCTGTTGATTTATCAAATTTATACTCTCCTGGTTTTGCTTTAAAAGAAACAGGTTCACCTTTTTTTGAACCCCGGAAATAACAACTCCACCCCCACGGATCAATCCAAGTCAATCCATTAGGCGCATACTGATACAGATTAAATCCACCCAGCAGTCCTATTGGGTCTGGCTGGGTAAAGCGGCCTATATCCGGATCATAATACCTGAAGGTATTGTAATGTAAGCCGGTTTCTCTGTCTAAATATTGTCCCTGATATCTGAGGTTTTGCTCTATGGGTTCGTGTTCGATTTCATGAATCCGCTTTCCCCATAACTGAAAACTGCATTCCCACAGTATTTTACCGTTTGCATCGGTAAGCTCTTCCGGACAGCCGTTCAGGTCGGTATGGAAGTAGCGGATATGTTGTTCATAGTTGCCGTCTGTGTCTATCCGCGCCAGTGGTTCGTAGCTGTTCTGGTCGGTATAGATATACAGGCTGGTGGGGTGATTCGGGCCGGTTTCCTGAATCATTCTTAAGCCGTCCCACAGGAAGCGGGTACGGTTGTAGGGTTTGCCGTCGCGGTCTATTTGATGCTTTTCGATACGCCGGCCTAAGGCGTCGTAGACGTAGCCGTAACGCTGGCTGCGGTTTAGTTGTTCGATGCGTACTTCGCTCAGGCGGTGTTCAGCGTCGTAGTGGTAGTGCTGGGTGGCGCCGATGCTCTGTTTGGTCTGGGTTCTGCCGTGCTCGTCGTAGCTGTAGTGGTGTTCTCTGAAATTCAGGAGCTGGTTGCAGCGGATGACATTCTGATTGCTGGGGTCTAATTCTATTGGCCGTCTGTGGTCTAATAGGTTGGCGGCGGCATCGTATTGCAGGGTTTCCCAGTATCTCTGATTGCGACAGCCTTCGATTCTGCCAGTGTGATCATAGCGGTAATCGGTCTGTCCGTGTTTGCTGTGTTTTTTGCTTACCAATCGGTCGAGGTTGTCGTACTGGTAGCTGCGTTCGATGAGGATATCGGGCAGAATCGGATTCTGATTGCGCTGTATCTGTTTGTGTTGTAGCCGGCTGTTGCGGTCGTATTTGAACTGGGTGTTCAGGCGTCCCTGAGTACGTGATACTTCGCGGTGCAGGTTGTCGCGTTCGATATCGCTGATGATGTTGCCGTCGATATTTATCTGGTGCAGATGGCCGGAACCGTAATAGAGGCTGTTGATGGTGCGCCCATCCGGCAGGGTGGTGGCGATGCGGTTGCCCAGTGGGTCGTACTGGTGGCTGAGGGTACCCTGTGCGGTGGTTTCGCTCAGCAGGTTACCCAGTAGATCGTAGCTGAAGGTGATGATATCGGGTTCAGCTTCTGCGGGCAGGCCGGCTTTTTTGTAGCCGACTTTGATAAGGTTGTCGGCTTGGTCGTACTGGTAGGCGGTGGTGCCGTCGGTGGTGTATTTGCCGATGAGGCGGCCGATGGCATCGCGTTTGAAGCGGTGGGTAATTTCGGCACTGCTGCCGGCAGCAAAGTGCACGGCGCTGATGTTGTCGAGGGGGTCGTAGCTGTATTTCTGTTTGCGCCCGTCCAGATCGGTCTGTTCGATCAGGCGGTCGGAGGCATCGTATTGAAACTGGTAGTGTTCGCCGTTTTCGTTGGTGAGGGTGTTGAGGCGGCCATAGGCATCGTAGTTAAAGCCGAGTTTGCGTCCGGCAGCATCGATGCGGGTATGCACCAATCCGCGCGGGTCGCGCTGGTAGTGGGTGCTGTGGCCGGCGGGATCGGTATAGGTCAGTAGCTGGCCGGCACTGTTGACGCGATAATGTTCCTGTCTGCCGTCGGATAAGGTTACGCCGGTAAGCTGGCCGGCGGCGTTGTACTGGTATTTGCTGCTGTTGCACTGGGCGTCGGAAATACTGCTGAGATTGCCTGATGCATCGTAATAGAGATGGGTGGCGGTACCGGAGCAGTCTCTGTGCTGAATCAGTTGACCGTTCTGGTTCCAGCGCAGGTATTTGTTGCCACCGCGCGCATCGGTGATTTGAACTATCTGGCCATGCAGGTCGTACTGGTAGTGGGTACGCTGTTTGTGGGGGTCAATAACGCTGCGCAGGTTGCCACGCTGGTCGTAGTAGTAACGCCAGGTGCTGCCATCGGGGTCGACGCTGATGGTGGGTAAAGCCCAGTGTGGCAGCCACTGGGTTTGGCTGGTACGGCCGAGGGGATCGGTTTCTGCGGTTTCGCGTCCCTGTTCGTCATAGCTGTAGCGCCATTTCCCGCCTTGGGGATTGGTGACGCTGACCAGTTGCTGGTCTTCGTTCCACTCAAATTCGGTAGTCTGGCCGAGGGGGTCGATGTAGCGGGTGATTTGGTAGACTTCGTTCCAGTAATGCTGGCTTACTCGACCTAGACTGTCATATACAGTGGTGAGGCGTTGTTCGAGATCATATTGGAAGCGGTAGTCTTCCAGACGTTTACC
>NZ_MDVC01000107.1 GCF_002777425.1 Snodgrassella alvi | reverse complement strand
TCGCGGTGCAGGTTGTCGCGTTCGATGTCGCTGATGATGTGGCCATCGATGTTTATCTGGTGCAGGTGGCCGGAGCCGTAATAGAGGTTGTTGATGGTGCGCCCATCCGGCAGGGTGGTGGCGATGCGGTTGCCCAGTGGGTCGTACTGGTGGCTGAGGGTACCCTGTGCAGTGGTTTCGCTTAGCAGATTACCCAGTAGATCGTAGCTGAAGGTGATGAGGTCGGGTTCAGCTTCAGCAGGCAGGCCGGCTTTTTTGTAGCCGACTTTGATAAGGTTGTCGGCTTTGTCATACTGGTAGGCGGTGTTGCCGTCGGTGGTGTATTTGCCGATGAGGCGGCCGATGGCATCGCGTTTGAAGCGGTGGATAATTTCAGCACTACTGCCGGCAGCAAAGTGCACGGCGCTGACGTTATCCAGTGCATCGTAGCTGTATCTCTGTTTACGCCCGTCCAGATCGGTCTGTTCGATCAGGCGGTCGGCTGCATCGTATTGAAACTGGTAGTGTTCGCCATTTTCGTTGATGAGGGTGTTGAGGCGGCCATAGGCGTCGTAGTTAAAGCCGAGTTTGCGTCCGGCAGCATCAATGCGGGTGTGCACCAGTCCGCGCGGGTCGCGCTGGTAGTGGGTGCTGTGGCCGGCAGGGTCGGTATAGGTCAGTAGCTGGCCGGCACTGTTGACGCGATAGTGTTCCTGTCTGCCGTCGGTTAAGGTAACGCCGGTAAGCTGGCCGGCAGCGTTGTAGTGGTATTTGCTGCTGTTGCATTGGGCGTCGGAGATGCTGCTGAGATTGCCTGATGCATCGTAATAGAGATGGGTGGCGGTACCGGAGCAGTCGACATGCTGGGTAAGCTGGCCGTTCTGGTTCCAGCGCAGGTATTTGTTGCCACCGCGGGCATCGGTGATCTGAACTATCTGGCCATGCTGGTCGTACTGGTAGTGGGTACGCTGTTTGTGGGGGTCGATAACGCTGCGCAGGTTACCGCGCTGGTCGTAGTAGTACCGCCATATGCTGCCGTCGGGGTCGACGCTGATGGTGGGTAAAGCCCAATGCGGCAGCCACTGGGTTTGGCTGGTACGGCCGAGGGGATCGGTTTCGGCGGTTTCGCGTCCCTGTTCGTCGTAGCTGTAACGCCACTTCCCACCCTGAGGGTCGACAAAGCTGACCAGTTGCTGGTTGTGGTTCCATTCAAATTCGGTAGTCTGGCCGAGGGAGTCGATGTAACGGGTGATTTGGTAGAGTTCATTCCAGTAGTGTTTGCTGCTGCGCCCAAGACTGTCGTGTACGGTGGTGAGACGTTGTTCGAAATCATACTGGAAGCGGTAGTCTTCCAGACGTTTGCCGTCGGCTTCGCTCCAGTGGCGGACGACGCGCCATGCGGTTTCTGCTGCTCCGTCGAAGTGCTGCCACTGGTAATAGCACTGCAAACCAGTAGGCAGGCGATGGTAGTTCATGCGCCGGCCGTTGTCGTAGGCAAATTCTCTGGTGGGGCGGTTTTCAGCATCGATGACTTGTTGCAAATCACCCTGCTCGGTGTAGTGGTACCGGCTCAGTAGCCGGCTGCTGCCATCGGCTAGCTGGTGTCTGATGTGGGTAACGCGCTGGGGATGGCGTTTGTCCTGATAGTGTAAAGTGATGCGGGTGGTGTTGGTTTCGTTGGCTATTTCGATGATGCGGCTGTGGGTATCGCGAGAGATCAGGTGTTTGTTGTCGTTGCGATCCTGTAGCAGGGTGAGGTAGAGACGATTAGGCTGGTTGGGATCGGGTTCAAACAGGCGGTAGGTGCCATTATCATCTTCAATTATCCAGCGATTCTGTTCGCCACGGCGGATGGTGAGGTTTTCGTCGATGGCGCGGATGCCTTCTCCGGGGAAGATAGGCTCGATTTCGAGAGGACGTCCCTGTTCTTCGATATAGACAGCAGCACAGGAACCATCCGGCTGCGGGTCAATATGCATTTCTATTTCGTAAGGGACACTCCAGCCGGCGCCAAACATGTTATGGGTGCGGGTGTCGACGCTGCTGTAGAAGCGTTGCCATTCGAATGGCAGATGGGCGGGCAGGGTGAAATCGAGTTCTTCTTGACCACTGAGTATTTTGGCACCGGTAGGCAGGTGGACGGGGTGGCCGCTGGATATTGCACTTGTCAATTTAGCAGTTAGTGTACTAATACCAGCACCAATGAGAAAATCTGTTGCTAAACAAAATATTTTGGTGCATATTTTAGTGGGACGCATTACGGACATGACCGCGGAAATCATTGAGCTAATGGGGTGTTTGCCACTTTTAATTTCGCGCACAACGATGGGTTCACCACCAATGCGCACGTTGTTGGAAACCCTGACGCCACCCTCGCAGTTGTCGGTGACTTTGGCTTCGCAGGTGCTGCGGTCGTTGCTGCGTACGGCAGGCTGGCTGTTGATATAGACTTTGCTGGAGCCTTCGGCCATATATTCGGCAGCACCTGTCATTGATCCTAATGTGGCACTAATGACGCTCATCGAGAGCTCTGTCATAGCAAGCACGGGTGTGCTTGGCATGCCGATGTCAGAGAAAGATGATGGATGCTTTTTACAAGAAATCTGATCGTCTTCTGCGGGAACTGTTGTAGCTGGGTCAGGAGAGGCGACGGTGGGTCTAACCGTTTCTTTGGCAATGTGCCATAAACCACCCAGTATATTTGCTGCCATATCGATAAAATTTTCAGGCTGCTGCGGTTGTTCGTCAGCAATTTCTTCTGCTTCTTTTATCATGCCAGCAGCTCGTGCTGCCGGCAGACTATTGATATGGGTATTAGGGGAGCCGGTTTTAATTTTGCCATCTTCGGATAGGGGAAAGATGCTACTAACTTTATCGGCTAAATCTGATATTAATTCGCTACCGCCAGAAAGACCCATAAAGACGCCTACGCCTATGCCGGCGCATGCACCTATTGCTATAGCAGCCGCACCGCCAGTAGCAATGGTTACACCGATTGTGGCGGTAATTGCAGCGGTAGCCGCAGCAGTAACTGCAGCGGTGATAGCGGCATAGCAAGCTATTTCTACGGCGGCACCTACAATGTCAGCCAGCATTGAGGTATGTAGAAGTACATCGCCCTCGCGGGCAGCCCAGTAAGCTTCTCCCATGACAAAACCCCTTTTTGCTCAGAATATCAGTTTTTGAATTCGAAATTTTGTTTGATTTGCTGCCAATGGGCTAATTCTTGTTCTCCAAGTTCGGTATTTTTCACATAGCTCATGGCAAACATAGTGCGGGTATCTGGAATAAGGCATACTAGCTGGTATTGATAAACTTTTTCTGTGCCTTTGATAAACTGATTGCGCAGTTCAAAGGCTTCTATATCCTGATTTTTCCCGAAACTAATTTTGTTTTTCTGCTCAAACTTTAATCCTTTTACGGAATTTTCCAAGCGTTTTAACTGGTCATCTAAGCTGGATTCCAAGGTTTCTTCTTCAGCAAGCTGGCTTCGACTCATAACTAGTGATGTACCCAGATCCTTAAATTTAAGGATATTCAAGGTGGAGTCTTGCAAATTAGTACTAGGTATTTCGAATTGTGTATCGTTCGTATTGTAATGCATTGCGCTTTCCTTATTTTTTAACTTTTATTGTAAAATTAAAATTTTTTAGCAACCAATTTATTAATTGCTTCCCGATTCCCGTCAGCTTCAATCTTTGCTTCTGCTTTACCTCCTTTCATATTTATATCTAGTACTCCACCTAGTGTATTTATTTGCCCAACTTCTTGCGCTGTGATATTAAATTTTTGGCAGGTAATATTGAACCGCCCGTCCGCATGGAGCTCAAGTACGGTTTGTCCGCAGGACAATCGTATTTTTTCACCAGCAGCTATAACATATTCTGTACTAACGCTGGTGGATTTCATACCTCCTATAAGTACTTCATCGTTAACTTTGACTGCTCGTGTGCAGTCATTGCTAATTAAAGTAGTACGATCATTCCCTACACTAATTATCTCATCGTGATCAATTGTTTTTGTACGATCATTCCCTACCCAATGACTTTCATCGTTGTTGACCTCAATGCGCTGATCTTTTTCGGCATGTAGCCAGAGTTCTTCCTGTCCGGGTTTATCTTCAAAGCGCAATGCATTGGCGTTGTTTGGACCTCCGCCTATACTATGGCTGAACATCCCACTCTGTGTTTTGTTGGCCGGTAATCCCCATGCTGGCATGGTATCGGCGTTGTAGACGCGACCGGTGATAATGGGCAAATCGGGATCGCCATTTTTAAAATCAACGATGACTTCCTGCCCAATCCGCGGAATTTGCATACCGCCAAAGCCTTTACCAGCCCACGGCTGGGTGACGCGAATCCAGCAGGAACTGTTTTCGTCCCACTGGCCATAGCGATCCCAGAGAAATTGTACTTTTACTCTACCGTATTTATCTGTCCAGATTTCTTCTCCTGAAGGCCCTGTAACAATGGCGCTTTGCGGACCATGTGTATGTGGTTTTTTGATGGTACGTTGCGGACGAAAAACTTCGCTGGTAGGCAATAGCTCAAAGCTGGTATTGTATGTAAAGTGCTGCCCCTGACTGCTGTGCTCACCCATGTCCTGAATCATGAAAGAAGTTTCAATAATCAGATATTCACGGTTAGCCTCTACTGTCGGGCAATTATCAAGGCTGAAAGTACAGCCTGTAACTAAGGTGCGTATGTCACCATTGCCATAAACCCGACTACCCAAGGATTTGTGAGCTTCCATACGTACTTTGGTTAGGAATTCGCCTTCGCTTTTGTCGAAGTAGTCACCCGGCCATTCATAATGTTCGTAATCAGGGTGGCCAGTTTCACGTGGTTTGGCAACGGTACTGGTCAACTTGGCTTTCGGCTTCTGGAAATCGAAATCATCCAGTACCCATTTCCCAGTACGCAGGGATTCTTTAGCTGTGATACTATGAATAAATTCTTTATCCAGCTTTAATCCTTGCTGATAAAAACTAACGGAGGCGGCACCTGGACAAGGTTTATGCGAACCGATGGCATCGACCAGTACCAGCTTGTGGCTACCGGCACTGTGTTCAAAGAAATAATAGATACCAAATTCTTGCATTAGTCGTTGCAGGAAATCGTAATCGGTTTCACCATACTGTACCTGAAAATTGCGCTTGGGATAGGTTTCGGTGAGGCGCTTTTCCATCTCAAATGGATATTCACCTAATACTTCATCGATAATTTCGACAACGCTTTTATTCTGAAATATTTTGTAGTCACTGGTACGGGTAGCCAGTTCCAGCCATGGTTCGAGGCGCAGCTCGTAGACAACACTTCGCCCCTGATGACCCACAACCCGGGCAGCCGTTACCAGCCCGCTGATATAACGTTTGTCACCGTTCTCAAGTTCAATATCAACAGAGAGGTCTTTACCAACCATTGATTTTAATGGAAGGTTGGAGCTGGGAGCATAGTAGCCAATATTGAGTTTATCGGGTGCTTTAAGCTGAATGGTATAGCTGAACAACTCGCTTAAGGCTTCCTGTCCATTTAGGCTGGCAAAGGTAAGCATACCGGCTGGTATGGCAGCGCCGCTTACGTTAACCGTACGCGTACCTCCACTACTCCGCCCAGAGATGGCATCTATAATATCCTGAGCATCAGCTGGTATATCATCAAGCAGATTCATCATGGGAGCAGCTGCGTCACCTACTGCTGCCTGTGCAGCCTTCATCAGTGGTGATGGCACACCCATATTTCCTAGTGCATCAATAGCTTGAGTAGCGGTATTTGCTACATTTTTTACCTGTTCGATTGCGGCACTGGCTTTATCAGCCAATTGCCCGGCTACCTGTTCAACACCAACCTGAACCAGCGCTTCAACATCTGGTGTCGCAGCCTGATTGCCTACAAATGTCGGCGTATGGGCAGGTGAATTTCCCGGTAGAGCCAGCTTGTCCGGTTCTGATTTAAAACTCATGGTCTTTTCCCCATCGTTATCGCGCCGCAGATACACTTGTGAGCAGTGTTGGCGCATGTTTCAGTATTAATTGTTGTTCTATCAGCGGATGGATATTCCTGTCCGGCATGATATGCAAAACCAGCAATCATATTTTTCTTTTACTCAACGAGTTAACATCTTACCTTTCTTTTACGACGTTAAATGCCACCGTTTTTGCAAGCCTGATTAATTGCGCATGGCTTTACAACATTTGTTAAAGAGGTTTTGCATGAGCCAGATATTAATTCTTAAGACAATATCCGGTTTGGAAACCATAAGACAATGATAAAAACTGTCTGTAACCAGTGTTAACTGCGAAAACCAGCAGCTAGCAACAAAATCTCTTTTTAACCTAATGAAACTATATTATATATAATTTTTACAAAAATGGATGTAGAGTTTTTTATAAGTATCGTGTTAATTGTGTCAATTCGGTTCATTCACAATAAAAATCAATCATAAGTCTTTCGTTATGAACCAGATAATGATGGAAAGCAATGACACTCCAACTGTAAAGACTTTCTCAGAATTATTTTTAAGATACTGAAAGCAAACTGCCTGCATAATAAGCAGTATCAGAACCAGAATAGCCATTCCAACTTTCACATTATTAGTACTATCTTCTTGCAAATTAATCATTGTAACTATCCCCTAAAATAGTACAGCACCAAAGTAGGAAACTCCCTCCATTAAACAGAGGATTTAAACATGAAAAAGAGATGACTGAACATCAAATCATATCCATTTTAAAAGAAGCTCAAGCCAGTATCCCTGTCAAAGAACTTTGCCGTAAATATGGCATGGGTAATTCCACTTTTTATAAATGGCAAGAAAAATACGGTGACTAAGCAGATGTTTGCCGAGCTGAGTTTAAAATCCCAACTTTAGGAGGAAATCATAAAAAAGCTCTAGTGCCTAACAAGGCACGTAAAGTTTGGGCTTTGAAGTTACAAGAAAATCATCCTGTTACTATTATAATGAGTGGCTCTATTGTTGATCTAAACTGCTGTGCTTACTGTTATCAGCCTAAGTTACAGGATGACTCGGTGATTATGTCGGTACTAGGTGCTATCACAGACAGGCAATTACGCTGCGGCTTTCCCAAATGTTTTAATCACATCAGAAAACTCAGATATAAATGGAATCATAAACGTGTTTATTGGGTGTATTGCCAATTAAAGCTTAATCTCAGAGTAAAGCGTAAACAACGCATTCCCCCACAAAGCCCAGAAAGGCAATCAGTACCCAATAAGCTAGGTGTGCTGGTCAATGGATTTTATGAGTGACAGCAGTCAAACTCAACGGCGTTTTAGAAGTTTCAATGTGATAGATGACTTTAATCGTGAGACGTTAGACGTTGATATTGCGGTCAGTTTACCGACTGGTAGGATTACCCGTTATCTGGATAAACTGGCCGAATATCATAGTTATCCACTAAAAATACGAGCGATAATAGACCGGAATTCACCGGAAAAACGTTCATTAACCGGGCAAAATCACATGGTATAACTATAGAGTACATCAACCTCGGCAGCCCATATCAGAATGGCTATATTGAACGATTTAATCGTACCTGTCGTATAAGCGGCACTGGATTTATATCTTTTTAATAATCTGGAACAAGTAAGGAAGGTAACCGAAGAATGGCTAATGATTTATAACACCAAAAGACCTCATGAAGCACTAAATAATATGACACCGATTGAGTATAAAACACTGAAACAAGCAGCATAATTTTCTATATCAGGTTTGTACTAATTATGTTTTATTTACAATATTTAACCTAAAATATAAAGCCATTGTATTACCTAGTCAATTCCCGGCAATCGCCCCTGCCCCAGATCAAGCTAGTGCAAACGAATCATGGCCCAAATGCATACTTTCAGCCACCAGCAACAGACTGTCATTAGGCAACCATATTCCTCCGCTACCTACGTAATATATGTACCAGCGTGCAGCTAATCAGTATCTGCGTAACAGAGCTGACAACCATAGGCATATTATGATGCTCAGTAATCTAGTAGCGTACAAGCCCAACTACTCAGCTACCTGTACCAGACGCAAAATATCTTTCATAGCCAACATCTCATCTTCAAATAGCCAACAAAATTAAATTAATCCTTTTACATCCAAGAATAAATATATTCGGTTCAAATACAAAAAACCGCTGCCAAACTACACAGCGGCTCCAAAAACAGCCCTAGTACAGGCTTATTCTGGCAACAACTCAATTTTACTCGGATCCCTGCCCTGCTGCTTCAGCGACACCACCGAAGTAAACAGCATATCACTGGAAGAATTCAAAACCGTCTCGGCAGAATCCTGAATTTCACTGATTACAAATCCGATTGCCACCACCTGTGCAGCTATAGTCGGATCAATACCAAACATACTGCACGCAACCGGAATCAGCAGTAACGAGCCACCCGGTACACCAGAAGCACCCAGAGCACATACCGTAGCCAAAATACTCAGCAATAAAGTCTGAATAAAACTAATATCCATACCCAAAGTATGCACAGTGGCCATCGTCATCGTAGTAATGGTAATCGCCGCACCATTCATACTCATCGTTACTCCCAGCGGGATAGACAGCGAATAAATTTCTTCCGGCAATTGCATACGCTGAGCCAAGCGGATATTTACTGGAATATTGGCTGCCGAACTACGGGTAAAGAAAGCCGTAATCCCACTATAGCGTAAGCAAGTAAATACCAGCGGATAAGGGTTTTTACGAAAATTCAGGAATACAATTAGCGGGTTAATCACGAGTGCCACAAACACCATCAACCCCAGCAATACCCCAATCAGCTCCAGATAATTTTTTAACTTGGCCAGACCATCACTGGTAAAGTGCGAAGCAACCAGACCCAACACTCCATAAGGCGCAATAGCCACCACCAGACGAACTACCCAAATAGTCGCATCCGACCAATTTTTAATAACCGACTTCGTTGCTTCACTACTCTGGCGTAAAGCAATACCCAGTGCTGTAGACCAGGCTAGAATACTTAGGAAATTACCATTTGCCAAAGCATCAACCGGATTATCCACAAACTTAAGAACAATATTCATGAGAATCTCTGCCACACCTTCCGGTGGTTTCTCTGATATCGGCGGGACATCCATCACCAGATGCAGCGGATATAAATAGCTTACAGTTGAAGCCAATATTGCTGAAATCAGAACAGTTACCGCATATAACCAAGCCACCGATTTAATACTGGAAACATTATCAAATTTATTATTAACAATAGAAGATATCACCAACACAAATACCAACATAGGTGCAGCTGCCCGCAAGGCCTGAATAAATACCCTACCCAGAAACTCCAGTTTAACTCCATATTGCGGTAAAAAGGCCGCAATAAACACGCCAATAATCATACATACCAGCATGCGTACAATCAGATTACTCTTAAACAATACCCATAAAAGCTTCTTCATTCACAATCCTTGGTTATAGCCGGAAACAAACATATTTAAAAACAGATTTTAAAAATCACTCGGCCAAACACACAAATTCACCAGTAGCAAATCATGCCCCATAAAACCCGTTTCAATTCATTTTCATAGCGCCATTAAACCTTAACAGAAACCCATTTCAGCTTATCGGCAGAATAACAAGTTTAGCATTAAACTAGCCTAAAACAACGAATAATCAATAAAACAGCTAGAAACAGTTAAAAAATATCAGTTATTTATTAACATGCATCATGCAGATCAAACAGCATATAATTCTAAAATGTTATACTGCACCATCCAGAACCGCCCAGACGAAACAAACAATGGACAAACCTTCACAAAATTACATTCTATGTATGAAATGGGGGCAAAAATACGGTGCCGAATACGTCAATCGTCTCTACAACATGGTAAAACGCCACTTGACACTCCCGTTTACCATGATTTGCTTGACCGATGACACCAAAGGCATCGATCCAGCTGTTCAGTGTCATCCACTGATACCTTTAGACTTGCCCAATGGCCTGCCAGAACGCGGCTGGAACAAACTCACCACCTTTAGTGCCAACCTGTACGGATTACAGGGTACAGCCCTGTTTCTTGACATTGACATTGTTATTATCGATAACATTGACTGTTTCTTCACCCATCCTTCCAGCCAAGACGACGAAGTATGGATTATCCGTGACTGGAAAAAACCATGGCGAAAAGTTGGCAACAGCTCGGTATATCGATTCCAGATTGGTGCATTACCAGATTTAATGGATTACTTCCGTAAGCATTTCCAACACATCCGGCAGCAATTTCGCCATGAGCAGGCATTTTTATCCTGGTATGTGCGTGAAAACCACCGACTTAGCTACTGGCCGGATAACTGGTGTTTGAGTTATAAATATAATGTATTAAAAAAAATGCCTTATGCTTTATGGAAGCCACCGGAAAAACCCAATTACGGCAAAATCATCGTTTTTCATGGCGAAGTCAACCCGCCAGATGCCATCAGAGGCGGCGGCGGAAAATGGTACCGTAAAGTCTTACCGGCTCCATGGCTAAAAAGTTATTGGCAATAAAAACACCACTACTATGAAAACAGTACAACCACACAGTAAATTCTTTATCATCGGCAATGCTAACGAACAGAACTCTATTGCACACCTGATTAATGAAGACGACATCGTAGTCCGCTTTAACAATCCTAATCCAAACTGTACACTCATGGCAGACTGGGTGTTTATAGCCAATGGCTATACTCAAATTCGTCACCTCACTATTGAGCATCAATTCTTTAAACCGAATACTCAGATTTTTTTTCGCTACAACAAAAATGATATCTGGTACAGCCGTTACCAAAAAATACCTTTACATAAAAGAATCAAATATCGCTGGCGCTTTCCCAAGTGGATAAAACGCTCACATCTGGATCAATATCAAATTAACTATTTACCCACAGCCATATATACACATTGCGCTTATTTGCTTGCACATAAACTACCCAGTACAGGCATCTTAGCAATTGACTATATATTACAATATTTTTCAAGAAATAAAATAATTATACATAATTTTACTAATGAAGGGTGGTGCGAACATCAATGGGACGGAGAAAAACGTCTGATTACACACTGGATAAACGAAAAGAAAATCGAAAGACTATAAAATTTTTATTACTTATCTCTGGTATAAAATGCTTTTGAGTTAAAACTTTTATACATTAACTTAACCGCTTTTCCATACATACGAACCTTACACAATAAAAGAATAATTTTCCATTCCGAAATAGGTTTTTCTGTATAGAATTTCGTTAACAGTTCTATATATTTTTTCCTATCTACCTGCGACATCTCCACCTTATTTATTTTGCTTATCAACCTATAATAATAAATACAGGCCTTATATAATAAATATGCTTGGCTCTTCTTATCTCCAACCACTTTATCAGCATACAACGCTTGTTGTATATACGCTTTTAAACCATAAACCTGTTGCAAGCCCAGTTTTTGCGCAATCGAATCTTTCCTGATACGATAATGTACTACCACTCGTGCCAAATAATAAAAACTCTGACATTTACTTAATAATACAGGAGTATAAGCAATATCCTCATATGCAGGAATATCATAGGAAACAATATCAATTATTAATTCACGCCGGAATATTTTATTCCAGAAATAATGTCTACCATCCAAAATTGCCGTACGATAAATTTTTTTTCCTGATGTTTGTACTAAAGTATTTTTAGGATAAAAAGACAATGTTTCATGATGTTTAAGCTGATTACTACCATCATAAAAAACATCATAATCAAATACCAATACATCCGGTTGATTTTGACTTAAACTCAAAAGAATTTCAGCTAAAACTGCACTATCAACTTTATCATCAGAATCTACAAACCATATATAGTTGGCGTTACTTGCCCGCAATAACTGTTCGCGAGCACGGGTTAAACCAATATTCTCATTCCCACGTAATATACGTATTTGAACACAAGGATAAGAGAGCAAAAACTCTTCGATGATAGCTATCGAATTATCTGGAGATGCATCATCATAAAAAATAACCTCTGTATTCAAAGGTAGTTTTGGTAGTAAATCCTGCAACAAATCCGGCAAATATGCAGCAACATTATAAACAGGAATTAAAATACTTAACTGCATTATTGTCTTTCATTATTTACAATTCAAATCTGACTTATATTCATAATCATTTTTTTGAATTGGTACCATTACACGTTCTGCACGTCTACAAACAGATAACTGTCGTAATCCCATACGCAATTGTGCAGCTACCCGGCGAACTTTAAAACGCCAGTAATCCACACAATTATTAGCTTCAATCCTTGAATAATTTAATGGCGTTATTGTAGATATAAAAGGATTTGCGAAATCTAAATCATAATTACTGCACTGATCCAACTGAATAGCTGCAGCTGGATAAACCTGCCACGAATTCAACTCATAAGAACAACACAAAAAAGCATCAGCCAATGCTGGCGCACATCGTTGTGCCTTATCCAACAGTTTTTTAGCACCTGACGGAAATAATATATAAGCCGCAGCACCACTACGATCCTGATATAAACGGCGTAATTGATACTCCCCAACCAAATGAATTGATTCTTTATCTAACCATTTTCGTCGATATCTGGTCTCCAACGTTACATAATCTATCTTATCTTCTTGATTAATAAGTTCATGTAAAATTGCAGGGACACTTCGAGACAAAAGCGCGTCATCCTCCATTATCAACCAAGGCTTATTTGAATCAGCTACATATTGCCATGCAGCTTTATGACTGAGAAAACAAGCAACTTCTGCTGAAGACATTTTCCGCTCCCAGCCATTTGCCAAGGTTTCATAATAACTATGCGCGATCTCAGTACTTCGAATAGCCTCCAGTCTTTGCATAGGAAGATTTAATTTAGCCAGCTGCTGCTGCTGAAAAGCCAAGCGATCTGGTGAATGATCAAGATTAATAACTAGAGCGGAAATCATAGCAACAGATTTTTGAGTTTGATCTAATATACATTAAATTATTATATATACTTTCTTATAGTAACCTTAAACCATATAAAGCTATTTCGGAAATAAAATAGTTTCTACTTCTGTCACACGATCAATACGGCGTTGCACACTTTTTTTTCTTAAGCTTAACCATCTAAATTTTTTTTGGCGAATCTGCTCGTCTTGAATGCTACGGCTGGCCTGTAAATGTTCAATATAGACACGATCTATATTCTGCTTCAAATTACATTCACGATCAAAAATCCAACAATATTCTACGGGTAATTCACTAACCCGATATATTGGTTCCGATAAGGTTCTATCATTAATTAAAATATCCTGTAATACTCGTTGATCCCATACGCTCGCTCTCTGCTGACACTCCTTATTCCACTCAGTCATCAATTGCATAGCTTCTGGTGTATCTTGCAAAAACAATGTACCCGACATTAAGTGCTTATCTTGAACATCATAGCAAACAGCAATATCACAATTTAAATTAACCAAGGACTCCAAAGGCGAGCGATGAAAAACTGCATCAACATCTACATATAATATAGCACCACGAATTTCTGCCCGCTCTTTTTTCAGGAACGCGGATTTAAATGATGTATTTTTTACCCAACCACCCTGATCTTCAACTACTGTAATTTTTATTGGAATATTAAGACGAGCAGCAGAAGCACATAGTCGTTTTGCTTCTTGAGTATAGAAAGTATCATTAGTATGATAAGCCACTACTGTTATGTTGGACATAGGTAATGCTTTCATTGCATCACTCACAATAGTAGGAAAAGGAATTCTTGCTTGTTTAAGATAAGAATTCCATGCACGTTTTCGATTCAATATAATCATTATAAGTTACATACTTCTTTAATTTAATCAGTGATTCTCAAATTTGACAAACCATTATTGGCGTTATAAACCTAATTAATTTAATGACGCTGATCGCCAAACTGCATTTTATGCAAAAAAGCATACCGACCATTTTTTTCAAGCAATTCCTTATGCCTGCCTTGCTCTACAATTTGACCTTGATGCATCACAACAATATTGTCCGCATTTTCAATTGTTGAAAGACGATGCGCAATAACAATAGTTGTTCGATTTTTCATTAATGTATCCAACGCGGCTTGAACCAATCTTTCCGATTCAGTGTCTAATGCACTGGTTGCTTCATCCAAAATAAGTATAGGAGCATCTTTTAATAATGCTCTGGCAATTGCAATTCGCTGACGTTGTCCGCCAGAGAGTTTCATACCCTGATCCCCAACCTGCGTTTTTAAACCTAACGGCATATTTTCAATGAATGTCCATGCATTTGCTGCTCTAGCCGCCTGAATAATATCCTCTTCTGTAGCATGTGGGGTACCATAAGCAATATTATTAGCAATTGTGTCATTAAACAAAACAACGTCCTGACTCACCAATGCCATTTGAGATCGGAGATTTTTCAGTTCAAAATCCTGAATATTTATACCACCAATACTCAATTCCCCACTTGTCACATCATAAAAACGAGGTATTAAATTTACTGTAGAAGTTTTGCCACAGCCTGATTCACCAACCAATGCAACAACTGTACCTTGCTTAACTGTTAAATTTAAATGATGAATGGCATTCTTATCAGAATTAGAATAGCATAATACAACATCATCAAAAACTATATCGCCAATAGGTGCTGACAAATATGCCTTACCCTGATTTTTC
This sequence comes from Snodgrassella alvi, assembly GCF_002777425.1. Taxonomy (GTDB): domain Bacteria; phylum Pseudomonadota; class Gammaproteobacteria; order Burkholderiales; family Neisseriaceae; genus Snodgrassella; species Snodgrassella alvi_B. Next base: position 183,210 of record NZ_MDVC01000107.1, on the reverse strand, counting down.
TCCTCTGATTCATCTAGAAAACGAAATACACTATCTGCAGCCATTAGGCCACCTTGTAATACAGAAGACATATTGGTAATCCGTTTAAGCGGATCAAACATCATCAGCATTGCTGACAAAAATGACATAAAATCGCCCGCAGTAAACCCTGAATGCGTTGCTCTGCGAGCAGCCACATAAAGAATTAAAGACAATGACGAAGCAATCAATAATTGAGTAACGGCACTACCAATAGATGTGTAAGATTGACGACGAACAGCCAAACTTCTTAGAGTTTTATTGGTTATATCCAAACGATTTTGCTCATATTCCTGACCACCGTATACGCGGACAACGCGAGTACCGTCTATTGATTCAGACAAGATCTGCATAACTTGACCTAAATCATTCTGACTCTTAGAGGCTAAACTTCTGATACGTTTATTAATTACACGGACACACAAAGCAATCAAAGGTATTGTTGCAAACGTAATAAGTGTCAGCTGCCAATCTAAATAAAATAGCCATGCTAAAAGCCCTAAAACAGTTACGCCATCTTTGGCCAATACCGTTATAACATCAAAACCAGCAGCAGTTATACCACGAGCATCATTGGTAATCCTAGACATCATCCGTCCCCTACTATTCTCTTGATAATAGCCGACCGGTAACATCATCATTTTTGCAAATAAATCTCTCTGAATGACTTGCACCATCCGATTTGAAATATAAGCACTAGTATATTCATTAATATAATTAGCAATTCCCCTGAATATAAATAATCCTATTATTTCCAGAGGAATCCATTTCATAAGCTCTAAATTCTTCTCTACAAACCCATTATCAATAATAGGTTTGAGCAAAGAAGCAAATAAAGGCCCTGTTACACCCACAACAACCATTGCCAACACGGAAATAAAAAAATATTTCAATAATCCGCGCATATAGGGAAACAATCGTTTATATAATTTTTGTGGTGTATATAAATCAATTAATTTTTCGTTTTTCATTCACTTAAAATCACAATCCATTTAATGTGTTATCTGCAAAACCTCAGCTAGATCATGTGCTACATCTGCCCAATTTCTTAATTTCGCATTCTGTATTTTGCTTTCCAAAAATTGACGATAATCTGAATCATATATCAATTTTTCTGCGGCATCAGCAATACTATCTACGGATAAAGGATCACAGTATTCGACTAAATCCATACCAACCTCTGGCAGAGAAGTACTATTAGCAACTACCGATGTTTTTCCATAAGCCAGAGATTCACCTACGGGTAATCCCCATCCTTCATAGGTACTAATCATTGCAGTAAATAGACAGTTTCTATAAAGTATATCTAGTTCTTCATCGCTGACTTTATTCAAGATTACCACATGACCATATAAATTTTCTGTTCCTTCTAATAAAATCCATAATTTTTCATTAAACCAACCTTTTCGACCAGCCAAAACTAAACGAGGGAGGTTTTTTTTCCCACTTTCTAGTAATTTCTTCCAAGCTAATACTAACCGCCATACATTCTTTCGAACCTCAAGCGTACCGACATGTAATACATATGCATTACTATCTGACATAGAAGACGGAATATCTGACAAATCCAGTTTTTGATACAATGTATTATATGGACTGCATTTGGTCACTAATGATGTATTATCTTGTCGGTAAGTTTTATTAAATATAATTTTTGTTAAAATACTTTGAAGAACATCAATTGATAAAAAATTACAAATTTTAACTAGATTTCGGTTTAAATTTGATAAGAATTGCGGTTTATCAGATATAAGAACGATTTTATCATTAGCAAAAGCTTTTTCTATAGATAATAAATAGCTGTTATTAATTATAGGAACTATTACAAAAAGACTTTTTTCAATCAGTACTACTAACTCGTTTTCGTTCAGATCGTCAAATAATGAAACATATCCATTTAAATTATAAGTTTTTTTTAAAAAATCTTGAATTTCAAAGTCAGAATTATTTATATCTAAACTTAAAATCAAACGCGGAATATCATATTCACCCTTATCTAACATCCTTTTCCATACCAATAACAAAGCAATTATTTCTTCATTATGTGTATTTGATGCAATACATAAAACAAAAGGTTCAGCTAACATTGATTTACAACGCATACTTGTATTAACTATGTTATCGAATTCTAAACCAGTAGGCAAAGAGTTAATTTGTTTGATTTTCCTACGTGATGGATTAAATCCTTTCAATAAACCAACTTGTACCAAAGGCATAGTTTTAATGGGGGTCGTGCAATCCTGACTTTGCAAGAATTTTCGTAAATCATTACGTGTATACTGTGAATTAGCCAGATAACAGTCAGTATACTCTATTGAATTTACTAACCAATTATAAAATATTTTTGTAGTCCCTCCATCAACATAATGAGGGCATAAAAAAGGTATAAGATCATGAACTAGAGTAAATATTTTTACTCCTTTGGATTTGATAATCTTATAGCAATCTGTATAGCTTTTTTTCCATGTAGAGTCTAAAAGTACTAATCTGTCCCCTGATTGTAAAATATCACCTAACTTCTGAACCTTACTGTCTGCTACATTAGATTGACGAAAAACTTGCCAATCTGAAATAGTCATCTCCTTGTTTTGAAATAAGCCTTGGTAACGAGCTAATGCAGCAATATCTAAACGAGTTCGATGAAAATAGTATTTTATTTTATTATTGTGATATTTCTTTAGCAAATCAATAGCTCCAATAATTTTTATTTTCTTCAGTAAATTCTTGGTTGCAATAGGCGAAGCCCAATCATTAAATTCCAAATGAGATAATTTTATGCCAAAATATTCTTGTTTATTTTCGTTAAGAAATCCCACCCACAAATCTTCATCTTTATAAATTTTGTGAAACTCGTTAATCACCATAGATACGACTCGCTGGATTCCCGAATAACAATTATTCTTATTCAAAAATATAATTGCTTCACTAATATCAAATATAATTTTACCCTTACTCATATTACTTCCCAGTCAAATACTACATATATATCACATTAATTTAAATTAGGTTATAGGCTTTTTAGCACTATTTAAAATTAACTCTGCACTTTCTTGCCAAGAAGTTTGGCAGTATTTATTTCTAATTTTTTTTTCTTTATCTAAAATATACTTTTTATTTTTAAATAAGAATTCTAATTTATCTATCCATGCCTGTACATCGGTGGGATCAAGATAATCTATGAAATCTTGACCAACCTCCATTAATGAACTTGTATTTGCAGCTAGGCAGTATTTGCCATAAGCAAGACTTTCAGCAATTGGTAAACCATATCCTTCTACAAATGATGGATATAAAGTAAATAAGCAGTGTTGATAAAAAAGTGCCAATTCATTGTCTGTAACATTATCGAAAATTAAAATTTTACCTTGAACTCGTTCATCTTTGGACAATTTTTTTAATAAATCGTCAACCATCCACCCTTTTTGTCCGACAAACAAGAGCTTCGGCAAATTTTCGATTTTTCGATTAATTAATGCTGAATATGCTTCATACAATACCCGATGATTCTTTCTAATCTCTATTGTAGAAACAAACAATAAGAACTTTTCAGGTAGAATTTTTTTTATTGATTCATTCACTTCCTGCTTACCATCAATAATCTTTATGTCACAACCCAAATGAACAACTTCTATAGGTGGAATTTTACAGTTATTTTTTTTTAAATAATTTTTTAGTTCAGACTGAGTGTAATATGAATTACAATAAAAAAAATTCGCTATCTTTGCCAACTTTTGGAAATAAGCAGTAAATTTTTCATGAGCTTCTTTTGTAACCAAACCAGAATGGGTTATTGGAATAATATCATGACAGAAAACCTTAATGTATAAAGATTTTTTTTGCTTAATATAAGCAAGTTCGTCCATATCTTTAGAATTGATATTCAAGCCAACTGATATGATTGTATCGTCTTGTGAAAATGGATAATAAAATTTATTAAAGTATCTATTCAGAACATGAATCCTTTTTTGAATACTGAGTTTGGTTTTATTCCACCGTTGCTTACAAAAATTTTTTAAACAACGTTGTTTTTTGCGTTTACTTTGCTCATGTGCATAATAATGACTGAGACCATCTCTTTGAATCGACTCAAATCTGTGTATAATATCATTAACTTCTTTGGTACCAAGTTCAATAAATCCTCGGTCTGCGCAATAAGTACAAAATTTAATTTTTTCCCCTGCATTTCGCTTTTGCAGAGCAAGTATAAATGTTTCGTATTCAGTACGTGGAATACCTGTCAATCGAGCCACATACGTAATGTTTGATAAATGAAGCCATAACATTTTAATACCTGCAAACTTATTTTTTTAGAAATCTATATAGCCAAAAACTTAAGTTATTTTTGTCTACTACTAATTGTCTACTATGTGAATAATGATTTTTATCTAATGCATGTTGCTGACTCGGATGATCAAGTGGTGAACAGTTTATCAACTCATACATTGAGTAAACAATACCAAGATTTTCCGTTACATTTACAAATCTGTGGGGGTATTTATATTTAATCGGCTCAATCGCACAAGTATAAGCATATGGACCTGTAATTCTTAGCACCGCACGTTTACCCACACCATGTAACCATGGATTATATACTTGTAAATTTCCCAATACATAATTTAAAACCTGACGTACAAATGGATGGCCTGCTGCTGATAATATAGTCCATTGAATATCTTCCTGATAATTTAAGCGAACCAGCTCTTTGGGCTGATGCACTTGATTGTACCAGTGTGATAGTATAAACACATCATCTTGTTGTAAAACCTTATCTAAAGGTTGAGTTAACGTTGTTTTGATATCTAAGTAAACTCCTCCTCTTTTATATATCAGTAAATAGCGAAATAGGTCTGCTCTAGCAGGACCTAATTCAGGCGAAATAGACAAGTATACTTCTAATATTTCTTTTCCATACTCTTGCAATATAAATTCTTCAACTGCTTTATCATCAAAAAAATGATATTTCCATTGGGGATTCAACTCACAGATATGATCAATATTTTCATACCATTCAGGCTTAAGACTCTCCCAATCCTTATAAGTCTGATAGATCACTTTTGGAATAGCTTTTCCTTGTGATACGATGGGCAGACTTAGACTGTGCAGTCCTTTATTTAAACCAATTTGATACTTTTTCAATGACATAATAAGCATGTAGTACAATGTAGCCGGGTAAAGATTATAACTTTGTTCACTTTTTAAGCTTAATAAATTTATAAAATTAAACGGTGAAAAAACTAACTTTACCTGCTATAGAATTAATCATATTTAAACGGAAGATTTGTTAATATAAATAATCTTCCGTCCAACTAAATTAATATAAAATATCTCTATATTTCACAAACTTAATTATGCAAGAGCAGCATTATGTTTGAACATAATATTTCAATATCTATATTTTACTATGTATGATTCAGCATCGTTTGAAATCATCTTCCAAACGCTCTATATCATCTTCTCCAGTATATTCACCCACTTGAGCTTCAATTAGTACAACTGGTATTTTGCCATCATTGGCCAAACGATGTACCTCCCCCATACGTATATAGGTACTCTCATTAGGACGAACAAAATATGAATCATCACCAATGGTGACAGTAGCCGTGCCAGAAACCACTATCCAGTGTTCGCTTCGATGCCAATGCCGCTGCAATGATAAACGCTTTCCGGGTTTAACTTCAATACGTTTGATTTTATATCCATCAACATCCTCTAAAACTGTATAGCTACCCCATGGCCTATACATGGTTTTATGCTCTAGTAAAAGCTTTTTATTATTTTTTTCTAACTCGTTTATTAGTTGTTTAACTTTTTGTGAAGAGCCTTTATTAGCAATCAACAATGCATCAGGTGTGTCAACAATTATACAATCGTTTATATCTATTGTGGCAATAGCACGATCATGGCCGAGAATTAGATTATTATGGCTATTTAACCCAATATAATGCTGATCGGTTGTATTTCCCTGCTCATCTTTAGGTAGTATTTGATCTAATGCATCGAAACATCCTAAGTCTGACCAACCAAATTGAGCGGGGATCATTTTTATTATTTTCGATTTTTCCAAAACCGCATAATCAATACTGTTTTCTGGAATATTCTGCATGTCTTCCAAGGAAATCTGATTAACATTATCCTTACGCTCTGCATTTTTAGATGCTAAAATACACGCATTCAATATTTCAGGAGCATATAACGACAATTCGTTCAAGAAAACACCTGCTTTAAAGCAAAATATTCCGGCATTCCAATAAAATTTTCCTGAAGAAATATACTGCAACGCCGTTTGGGCATTTGGTTTTTCGTGAAATCTGGTTACATCCAGTATTTCATCATTATTAACAGTATCACACTCAATATAACCATAACCTGTTTCAGGAGATGTAGGTGTTACGCCAATGGTTACTAAAAAACCTTTCTCTGCTGTGTCTTTAGCTTTTTGCAAAACATTCTGATAATTGTGTTGTTGGGTAATTAAATGATCCGATGGAGTAACCAGCACTATATCGTCTTCATGTAAATCCAGACAGGCCAAGGCAATAGCAGGAGCAGTATTACGACCTATTGGTTCAATTAAGAATTGGCTATTATCTATACTATTAAGATGACTTAATTGCTCTTTTGATAGAAAATATTGATCTTGATTCGTTATTAAATAGAATCGGTCACATAATTCTTTGTTATAGCAAACTGTTTTCTGAAACAGTGACTGCCCTTCAATTAAGGGAATATATTGTTTTGGCTGTGCATTTCTGCTAATTGGCCAAAGACGCGTGCCTTGCCCACCACAAAGTATAATGTTAATCATTATTAAAACCGTTATTTTGCATAAATTTTATGTAGAGATTACCATACATTATACTGAAACTGATCATATAAGGATTCCTATTCTTAGATAATTTTACAATGCTAAAATAGTAATCCCTTTGACTAGTTAATTTTATAATATCACTTTAATCTTTAAATCCGCAGAATATGAAATTTTTAATAACTGGAGGAGCCGGTTTCATTGGTTCCGCAATGATTCGTTTTCTGATCAATCAAACTAATCATTGTGTTTTGAATATTGATAAACTTACTTACGCAGGAAATTTAAATTCATTATCAGATGTGGTTCATAGTCCACGTTATCAATTTTCTGCTACAGATATTTGCAATCATACCGCATTAACGAATTTATTTAATGAGTTCAAACCAAATATTGTGATGCATTTCGCCGCTGAAACCCATGTAGATCGCTCGATTGACACACCTTCGATATTTATTGAAACAAATATAGTCGGCACTTACACTTTACTTGAAGTAATTCGCAATTACTGCCAGCAACTCAGTTATGTTGATCAACAAAATTTCCGTTTCCATCATATCTCAACAGATGAAGTTTATGGGGATTTGCTGCCCACTATGTCCCCATGCACTGAACAATCTGCATATTCTCCAAGCTCTCCTTATTCTGCCAGCAAAGCCAGTGCTGATCATTTGGTAAGAGCATGGTTTCGGACGTACGATATACCAGTTGTTATTTCCCATTGCACAAATAATTTTGGTCCTTATCAACACCCTGAAAAATTGATCCCCCTAACTATATTAAATGCATTAAATAATAAACCCATTCCAGTCTATGGCAATGGAAAACAGGTTCGTGATTGGCTATATGTTACGGATCATGTAGACGCATTATATACTGTTGCAAACAGTGGGCGGATTGGAGAGACCTATCATATTAGTGGATATAATGAGTATCAGAATATCGAAGTCATTCATACTATATGTGATATTTTATCCGAAATAAAATCAGAAAGTTATACAAATCTAATTACTTATACTACTGATCGTCAGGGACATGATTTTCGTTATGCTTTAGATGCATCTAAAATTGAGAGTGAGTTAAACTGGAAGCCCAAAGAATCGTTTCATTCTGCTTTGTATAAAACAATTACTTGGTACTTGAATAATCAACAATGGATTAACAGTTTAGCTCACAAATAAATAATATATGATCTAATTCAGGAAAATTAAATTTTTACTTAAATTCTGACATAATACATTGGAAAATATAAATATTATATATTCTAGTATTAGATTCATTTAAAATTAATAGATATATATTATATTTATTCATTATTTATAAAGTTCATATTTCATGCTATTACCAATGCCCCCTCGAAAAGGTATCGTTATTGCTGGAGGTATAGGATCAAGGCTCTATCCTGTTACTATCGCTGTATCAAAACAGCTGCTTCCTATCTATGATAAACCTATGGTTTATTATCCACTTTCTGTTTTGATGCTAGCCTATATCCGTGATATTTTAATTATTACAACTCCTTGTGATTTACCCAATTTTAAAAAATTATTTGGTGATGGCAGTCAATTTGGTATCCAGATTAGTTATCAAACACAACCCTCTCCCGATGGGTTGGCTCAAGCATTCATTCTGGCAGAGGATTTTATTGGTAATGATAATGTGACTCTGATATTAGGTGATAATATTTTCTACGGACAAAATTTTCGTCAACAGTTAAACGTAGCTTATAAACGGCAAATTGGTGCTACTATTTTTGGGTATTATGTTAATGATCCTGAAAGATTTGGCATAATTGAGTTTGATGATTACAGAAATATATTGTCGCTTGAAGAAAAACCAGTTAAACCGAAGTCTCATTATGCAGTCACTGGTTTATATTTTTACGATAATCAAGTTGTTGAAATAGCAAAAAAAATCACCCCTTCTGCACGAAAAGAACTAGAAATAACTGATATTAATAATATTTATTTGAAACAGCAACAGTTAAATGTTGAATTATTAGATCGTGGTTTTACTTGGATAGACATGGGAACTCACAACTCTTTAATTGAAGCCAGTCAGTTTGTGCAGATAACTGAAAACCAACAAGGTTTAAAAATAGCCTGCCTTGAAGAAATCGCTTTTAATAATGGATGGATTACTGCTGATCAATTATATGAACGTAGCCAATTCTTATCTAAAACTAATTATGGACAATATTTATGGCGAATCTACAATGAATATCGCAAGAAAGACCTATCGTGAATGTGATCGACACACCGATTAAAGGCTTATTAATCATTGAACCACTGGTATTCAACGATGATCGTGGCTGGTTTATGGAAAGCTTCAATCAAAACCAGTTTGAGCAGGTTTTGCAAGAGCGCGATCTGCCTTGTCCAATTTTTGTGCAGGACAATCACTCCCTATCGCACAAAGGTGTGATACGGGGCTTGCATTATCAAATCTCACCACATGAACAGGGTAAGCTGGTTCGTGTTGTTCAGGGGAGTGTTTGGGATGTAGCAGTTGATATACGTCCAGACTCCCCTACATTTGGCCAATGGTATGGAGTTGAACTTTCTGCAACCAATCTTCGACAACTCTGGATACCTGCAGGTTTTGCTCATGGTTTTATCGCCATGGAAAATAATACACAATTTTTATATAAAACAACTGATTTTTATTCCAAAGAATGTGAGCGCAGTCTGCTCTGGAATGACCCCGAACTAGCTATTTCTTGGCCTATAAGCTCAGATATGGTAGTTAGTCAGACAATTAAAGATGCTCAGGCTCCAAATTTCGCACATTTTAAAACGTATATATAGTTAGTTTCTTGGAACCACATTAAAAGTGTTATTGCTTGCACTCTTTTAGTATTAATCATAATATCAGTTAACTATTTATTTTTTATAAATATTCAAATTAAAGTCTAAAGACAAATTTGCTGAGAAAGCTGATTTATTCAGATTGTTGAATCCCTATTTTTAAATAAGTTCCTGTAAAAATACGGCCATGATATTATTGTTGCTCTCTTTGCATTAGTTTTTGGTATTATTTTATTATGACAGCTGTTACTTTAGGCATCTGGCTGATTTGGATTATTGCACTTATACTGGTTTCTGCTGTTGTCCATTTAATTTCACGCCAAAAATTATTGCAGGAACGTCAGGCTGGGCACGTGCGTCTATCGGAAGCAACAAATGAACTGGTTCGTATTCAAACAGAAGCAAATAATTTACAACAAATTAATCAGAATAATGAAACTGAACTGAGCCACTGCCGTCAGGAATTACAGCTTGTTCACAAGCGTTTGAGTGCTGCTGAGGCTGTTAATACCCAATTAATCAATGTTCAAGAAACATTACAACATGAGCGGCAGCAATATCGTTTAGCCTCGGAACAATATCAAGCTATTTCTACTAAACTGGCTGCAGCAGAACAACAGTTACAGGACTGGCTATTGCGAAGTGAGGAATGGCGCTTGCGTGAAGAAGAGTATACGCAAGTTCAGGCAGAATTAAATCATGCCCGTGTGGAAAATAGCCGTCTGGCGACGCAGCTCCAGCATGAACGTGAAGCATATGAAGAAAAACTGACACTGTTAAATGAGGCTCGTGCTAGTCTCAGTGATCAGTTTAAGTCGCTGGCTAATGATATTCTGGAAGAGAAAAGTAAACGCTTTAGTGAGCAGAATCAGGCTAGTCTTAGTCAACTGCTGAATCCTTTGCACGAACGCATGCAAGGGTTTAGTCAACTGGTGCAAAATACCTATGAAAAAGAAGCTAAAGAGCGGACTACTCTGGAAACTGAGCTGAAACACTTGCAGCAACTGAATGCACAATTACATAGTGATGCCAAAGCGCTTACTGATGCTCTGTCTGGTACCCAGAATAAGAATCAGGGTAACTGGGGTGAAATGATTCTGGAAAAGGTATTGGAAAATTCTGGTTTGCATAAGGGGCGTGAATATGTTTTACAGGCGTCTTCCACTGTTATTGATGAGTTTGGCCGCCAGCGCCGCTTGCAACCGGATGTACTGGTAAATTTACCAGAAAATAAACAGATAGTTATTGATGCTAAAACCTCGCTTACAGCTTATGTTCGCTATACTCAGGCCACTGATGCCAGTAGTGCTGATAAGGCACTGGCCGCGCATATTCAGTCGGTACGCCAGCACATTAAAGAGCTTTCGGCCAAATGCTATGATGAAATAGATGGACTAAACACGCTGGATTTTGTGTTTATGTTTATTCCGGTTGAACCTGCCTATTTACTTGCCCTGCAACAGGATAATCAGCTATTTGATGACTGCTTTCAAAAGCGGATTATGCTGGTTGGCCCTAGTACTTTGCTGGCTACGCTTCGTACGATTGCTCATATCTGGCGTAGTGAACAACAAAATCAGAATGCTTTGATTATTGCCAAAGAAGGTGGCAAGTTGTATGACAAATTTGTTGGATTTGTGAATACTCTGGAAGGTGTGGGTAAAAATCTGGATCAGGCACAGGGACAATTTCAGAAGGCCATGGGACAATTGGTAAGTGGCCGCGGGAATCTGGTGAGCAAGGCCAATAAATTGCGTCAATTGGGTGTGCAAAGCAGTAAAAATTTGCCTGAAAACTATCAATGTCTGGAAGAAGACGAAGAAGAATTGCCTGTGGCCACTACAGATTCTCTCTGAAAAAGCTCTATGGATTTATGATTTAATTATCTGTTTTATATTAATGATTTAAATAGTACCTGCTATAAGCCAGGGTACACAGAGCTTTATGCTATTTCAAACTGGCGTACAATAGTTATTTATAACTATTCTGTTTTCTTTTTTAACAATTTGTGCCAATTGCATAAAAAATTGAGATTTATGCAGATTTTTCGGGCATGTGTGATTTGCTGTTGGATTATATCTGTATGAATCAGAACAATACTCAATTAACTGAATCTTTATGGCATAAAATTTTCAGCCGTCATATGCTGATTTGTGTGTTTACCGGTTTTAGTTCTGGTTTACCGTTATATTTTCTGATTAATCTGATTCCGGCATGGCTACGTAATGAAGGTGTAGATTTAGCTACTATTGGCCTGTTTTCAATTGTTGGTTTACCTTTTACCTGGAAATTCTTATGGTCGCCACTGATGGATGTAGTTCATTTTCCATGGTTGGGAAGACGACGTGGCTGGATGTTTGTCACACAGGTTGCCCTATTGCTGACATTACTAGGCTATACGGAGCTTAATCCGCAGCAGAACAAAACTGCAATTATAATTCTGTCTCTGCTTGTGGCTTTTTTTGCTGCCAGTCAGGATATTGTATTGGATGCTTTCCGGCGTGAAATATTACAGGACAATGAGCTTGGATTGGGTAATGCGATTCATGTTAATGCCTATCGTATTGCTGTACTGGTACCCGGCTCTTTGGCGCTCATTCTGGCTGATATATATCCATGGTCAACGGTATTTGCTATTACAGCATTATTTATGCTGCCGGGTATGTTGATGACGCTCTTGCTGGCAAACGAGCCAAAGTTGCCAGCAACGACACCCAAGTCTCTTGAAGAGACAGTTATTGAGCCTTTTAAAGAATTTTTTCTACGCAAGGGAGTTAAAAATGCCTTGCTGGTACTGTTTTTTATTTTCCTGTATAAACTTGGTGACAGTATGGCTACTGCACTGGCTACGCCTTTTTATCTGGATATGGGCTTTAGTAACGAAAATATTGGTCTGATTGCTAAAAATGCTGGTTTATGGCCAACGATTATTGCTGGTATTCTGGGCGGTATCTGGATGATTAAACTGGGCATTAATCGTGCTCTTTGGATATTCGGGCTGGTACAGGTTTTTTCTATTCTGGGTTTTGCCTGGCTGGCTAGTCAGGGGCCTTTTGCTGTTATCGGCGCAAAACAACTGTTGATACTGGCTACTGTTATTGGTTTTGAAGCTATTGGTGTAGGTTTGGGTACGGCTGCTTTTGTGGCTTATATGGCGCGTGAAACCAACCCTGCCTTTACGGCAACACAACTGGCATTATTTACCAGTTTGGCTGCGATACCAAGAACTCTGATTAATGCGACCACAGGCTATTTGATTAACTGGATGGGCTATGTGAGCTTTTTCTGGTTATGTTTTTTTCTGGCCTTACCGGGTATGCTGTTATTAGTGAAAGTTGCGCCATGGGATAAAGAATAACCAATGTTTGAATATTTATTACCCGTGATTTAATGCACAAGAAGCATTACCAGACATTTGTCTGCAATTGATACGCATTAGCTAAATTTTTGATTTATATATAAATTACGTTTATCAAGACACTATTATAGACATTCTCTATACTTCTGGTTATTTTCCGATATTTAAATTTGAGTATGATAAAAATAAGTAGTGGCCTGATTACCGCAAAAATGGATTGTGTTCTTTTTCATGACCAATAGTAGTCATAAATCCATGCCCCGGCAAAACCCGAGTATCATCGGGCAAAGTAAACAATTTACTCTGAATCCCACGGATTAAATCAGTATGATTCCCACCCGGGAAGTCAGTACGGCCAATAGATTCCCGAAATAAAACATCACCAGCAATTAGCAGGCTATTGGCCTGGCTGTAAAATACGACATGGCCGGGTGTATGCCCAGGTATGTGATAGACAACGAATGTATGTTCGCCAACAGTTAATTTATCACCATCCTGTAACCAACGGGTAGGCGTTAGTGGCTGACTAACAGGAAAGCCATAATTAGCAGTAACTTCTGGCAATGCCTGCAACCAGTAATCGTCTGCCTGATGTGGCCCCAATACTGGAACAGTGTGCTGGGCAATTAGATCTGCTACGCCACTAGCATGGTCAAGATGGCCATGTGTTAACCAGATTGCCTGTAGTTTAAGCTGATGCTTGTCTACTGCGCTTAGTAAACGTTCAGCCTCGCCACCAACATCTGTTAATACTGCGTCGCGGCTAACATCATCCCATAGTAACGCCGCATTCTGTTGAAACGGTGTCACGGGTATAACCTGCATTTGTAAAGCCATTTTTTCCTTTACCTCGCTACCTATCTATAATAACAGAGCCTTGCTTAAAAAATACATGCTCATAAACAATAATAAACAGGCAAAACATTTTTTCAATATAGCTGGTGAAAGCCGATGTGCTACTTTTGCTCCCTGTCTGGCCGTGATAAAGCTCATTATACTGATGCCAATAAAAGCATAAATATGGACATAGCCAATGGTATGGGCTATATGAATTTGCTCATGCACACCAAAAAACATAAAGCCTAAAGCACCTGCAACTGCAATTGGCAAGCCACAGGCAGCAGAGGTACCGACAGCCTGTTGCATGGCCAGCCCGCTGCGATTCAGATAGGGCACGGTTAAGCTGCCGCCACCAATGCCAAATAAGGCGGAGGCTATGCCGATAACAGCGCCAGCAAACCAATGCCAGTTTGGATTAATTGATTGTCTATGCTGCACACTGATTTTTATCTGAGCACTGCGAAACATGTTGATACCAACAAACAGGGTAAAAATACCAATAACCAGTTGTAGCTTCTGACCAGATAAAGCATCAGCAATGGCTGCACCTCCGAATGAACCCAGTATGAGCCCGGGAGTTAACCGCCCTACTACCAGCCACAGTACTGCATGGTTTTTATTGTGGGCCAGCATGGAACTGATAGAAGTAACCATGATGGTAGCCAATGATGTTCCTAGAGCCAGATGCATGCTTACAGCCTCGCCATAGCCAGCATGCATAAAAACGATATACAAAATAGGTACGACAATCAATCCACCGCCAACCCCAAACAGGCCGGCGGCAAAGCCTGCTACAGCACCTATTAATAAATAAGTAAGCAGTTCCATAGGCAAGTTGATTAAACAGTAATGCTGTTATCTGCTAATGATTAAGCTGAAATTGCATTATTTCTGCAAGATAATAGCCTGATATTAATGGCGGAAGTGACGTACTCCGGTTACTACCATGGCAATACCATGTTCATTAGCAGCAGCAATTACTTCTTCATCCCGTACTGAACCACCAGGCTGGATAATGGCCTTAATACCTTGCTCAGCAATCACATCCACCCCATCTCTAAACGGGAAAAATGCATCTGAAGCAGCGCAGGCACCAGCAAGTTCAAAGCCTGCATCCTGTGCTTTACGCGCCGCAATGCGCGTTGAATCTACCCGACTCATTTGTCCGGCACCTATACCGTAGGTTTGCCCACCCTTACCAAACACAATTGCATTGGATTTCACGTATTTGGCTACTTTCCATACGAATAGTAAATCCTGTATTTCCTGTTCAGTGGGTGTACGCGTTGTTATAACCTGTAATTGATTCGCTTCTATTTGATGATTGTCTGGGGTCTGTACCAGCAAACCGCCGCCAACACGTTTTAGTTCAAACTGATTTGCTCCGGCAGATAAGGGAATTTCCAGTACACGCACATTCTTTTTAGCAGCTATGATGGCTTTTGCTTTGGCAGTGAATCCGGGAGCCATTAATACTTCAAGAAACTGGCCAGTAACGGCTTCTACTGTTGCTGCATCTACTTCGCGGTTAAAGGCAATGATGCCGCCAAAAGCACTGGTTGTATCTGTGGCAAAGGCCAGTCGGTATGCAGTTAAGGTATCGGCAGCCACTGCAACTCCACATGGATTAGCATGTTTAACGATAACACAGGCAGGCTGGATAAAAGATTTAACTGCTTCCCATGCGGCATCGGCGTCAGCAATATTGTTATATGACAGCTCTTTTCCCTGTAATTGCAGATAATTGGCCAAACTACCAGCAGCCGGCTGCGAATCACGATAAAAAGCAGCCTGCTGATGCGGATTTTCGCCATAACGTAAATCCTGTACTTTTAGCCAGCTTTGATTATATTGCTGTGGGAAAGTATGTAAATCCGGTTTTCCAGCCAAATTTTTATCGTCAACCCGAGTCAGATAATTAGCAATCATACCATCGTATTGAGCGGTGTGTGCAAAAGCTTTTCGTGCCAGGCTGAAACGGGTCTGCGCTGACAGGCAGCTCTGCTGCTGCAATTCGGTAATAATTGCTGCATAATCATTACAATCTGTAACAATGGCCACATCTTGCCAGTTTTTAGCAGCTGAACGCACCATTGTCGGGCCACCAATATCAATATTTTCGATAGCCTCTTCCAGTGTACAGCCTGGTTTCGCCACTGTTGCAGCAAACGGATACAGATTTACACATACAAGGTCTATGGCGCCAATATCATGCGCTGCCATTTGTGCTTTGTGCTCAGGGCAATCACGCCGCCCCAGAATACCACCATGAATTTTGGGATGTAATGTCTTTACCCGTCCATCTAGCATTTCTGGAAAGCCGGTATAATCTGCAACTTCAGTCACTGCAATACCCGCGTCGGCCAATAAACTGGCTGTCCCCCCTGTTGAGAGTAATTCGACGCCCAGTTGCGTTAGCTGGTGTGCAAAATCAATCACACCGGTTTTATCTGACACACTTAACAGTGCCCGTTTGATTACAGCCATGACGTCTCCCTTAAAATACAAAAATTTCTGATTCAATCCAGCAAATTATATTGCGTTAATTTTTTACGTAGTGTATTGCGGTTCAACCCGAGAATCTGCGCAGCACGAGTCTGATTATGCTCACAAACCTCCATTACACAACGCAATAGCGGTAATTCCATCTGCTGCAACACCATATCATAGACTGCACAAGGTGTTTCACCATCCAGATCCGCAAAATATTGCCGTACATTTGCTTCTATACATTGAGCGATACTAACTTTAGGCGCTTCACTCATTTACATTTTCCTCATATAACAGGACAAACTGCTTACTGTTCCCTATAGGCACACGGCCACGCAGCTAATTGTGCTACCTGCCTGTCTAAAAAGTCATTAACCAGCTGCAACTGCATTTGCGCATCATCTACTGTATTAACCTGTCTGCGAAAATGCTCCCCTTCCGGTAATGCAGTTACATACCAGCCAACATGCTTACGGGCAATACGTACACCCATAATTTTGCCATAAAAATCATGCATGGCAGCTACATGACGTACGATAATCTGTGCATGCTCTGCTATGCTCAGCGAAGGTGGCAAACAACCATACTTATGGTAATGGACAAGGTCGCGAAACAGCCATGGTTGCCCCTGAGCTGCGCGTCCAATCATCACACCATCCGCACCAGTTTCCTGCCATACCCTTAATGCTTTTTGCGGACTGGTAATATCTCCATTAACCCACAATGGTAGGTTTACCTGCTGTCGTACCTGTGTAATTAGCTCATAACAGGCCTCTCCACGATACATTTGTGTACGTGTACGGCCATGTACAGCAAGAGCAGTAATTCCTGCCTGTTCTGCCATATGCGCAATAGTCAAAATATTGCGATGCTCATCATCCCAGCCCAGACGAGTTTTCAGAGTTACCGGTACATCAACAGCATCCACAACTGCCTGCAAAATTGCCTCAACCAGCGATTCATTTTGTAATAAGGCACTACCTGCCAGCACATTACAAACTTTTTTTGCCGGACAGCCCATATTGATATCAATAACTTCTGCACCACGGGCTACATTATAGCGTGCCGCATCTGCCAGCTGCTGCGGGTCACTACCGACAATCTGTACCACCCTGATACCGTTTTCACCCTCATAATTAGCGCGCTGTAGAGTCTTGCGTGTTTGCTGTAGACTCGGATCACTAGTAATCATTTCACTCACTGCCCAGCCTGCACCAAACTCACGACATAGCTGGCGAAATGGCTTATCAGTTATGCCCGCCATTGGCGCTAGCGCAAAAGGAGCAGTAAGCTGATAACAACCAATTTGCATAATCAGTAAATCAAATATGGAAAAATAATATTCGGATATGAATTATTGTACAATTTTTAGGCAGCCCCTCCAAATACAAATACCACCATTTAACTAAAATATTGATTAAATTAATAAATAATTTCAGAAAATTGGATGCTATCAGTCATGCGATTACACTACATGAGGATAGTATTGTGGAGCATAGTGAATTCGTATCAGACCAGAACCACAAGGCTGAATAAATACCTTGAATAATTGGCAAACCATTAACAACTAGCTGTGATCTTGACTTATGGAATTTGCCAATTACATGTAGGTACACGATTTAATATATTAGAATAAATGATTTATAAGCAAAAATTTATTGGAAGATATAATAAGCAAACATATTGAGCGCAAGCTAGCAAATTTATATAGTTCTCTACATTCACAAGTAATTTAACAAATACAATAACTTCCTAAAGAACCTATCAGTTATTCTGTAAGCTTCAATTGATCTAAGCCTTACCACTCTCTGCAATTTCGTTAAGGATAAATGATATCGTTTCATCAACACATGAAACGATATCATGCTGCCTGTATTAATTCGGCTGAATGCTACGCCACCCATTGAAGAATTTGTTGCTGAATTTTGTCAGCACTTAATCCTACTTGATTGAGTAGTTGTGCTGTATCACCATGTTCAGTAAATATATCAGGTATCCCCAGCGTTAATACCGGTTTGTTCTGATTATGCTGGGCCAGTAATTCAAGAACAGCGCTTCCTGCACCGCCAATCTTACTGTTTTCTTCCAGCGTAACCAAATAATCATGTTTTGCAGCCAGCTGTAATAGCAGCTCCGTATCCAGTGGTTTAACGAAGCGCATGTCTGCTACTGTTGCATCAATTGCATCACCCACAGTAAGGGCGGGTTGCACCATACTGCCAAATGCGATTAAAGCAATTTTACTTCCCTGACGGCGTAGTATTCCTTTGCCAATCGCTACCGTAGCCAAATCAGCTCCTGCATCAATACCCGTACCTGTACCACGAGGATAACGTACGGCCGCAGGCTGATTAAGCTGATAGCAGCTTGATAGCAATAAACGGCATTCACGCTCATCACTGGGCACTGCAATGACCAGATTAGGCACACAGCGCAGATAGCTCAAATCATAAACACCAGCATGTGTTGGGCCATCTGCCCCAACAATTCCGCCGCGATCAATTGCAAACAAAACCGGCAAATTCTGTAATGCGACATCGTGAATCAGCTGATCATAAGCCCGTTGCAGGAAAGTTGAGTAAATCGCTACCACCGGTTTCATCTGTTCACAAGCCAATCCAGCAGCAAAAGTCACGGCATGCTGCTCAGCAATACCGACATCAAAATAACGCTCTGGATATCGCTGGGCAAATTCTACCAGACCACTACCCTCACGCATGGCCGGCGTAATCGCCAGCAAATTTTGATCTACTGCTGCCTGATCTATTATCCATTGGCCGAAAATTTGTGTATACGTAGGTTTAGTCGCCGTCCGAGACACATGCAAGCCTTGCTGCGGATCAAACGCACTGACAGCATGAAAACTGACTGGGTCATTTTCCGCCAGTTTATAGCCATGACCTTTTTTAGTAATGATATGCAACAATTGCGGCCCTTTACGGTTACGCATTTCCTGAAGCACATCTACTAGTTGAATGACATCATGCCCATCAATCGGCCCTGAATAAGTAAAACCGAAATTATCGAATAATGACAGCGTTTCAGAACTGGTACTCTCTTCAATCAAACCTTTGATTTTATTTTCAACCCGCTGCGCTACATCCAGCGCACCCGGTACTAAACCTAATACCTTTTCTGATTTATGCTTGATTGATTTCACCAATCCCTTAACATCATGCAAAGGATTTTTTGCCAGATACTTGGGCAAAGCGCCAACATTTGGTGAAATGGACATCTCATTGTCATTAAGAATAACCAGTAAATCAATATCCATATCACCGGCATTATTTAATGCTTCAAATGCCTGCCCCGCCGTCATCGCACCGTCACCAATAATAGCAACATTGCGGTTGGTTTTATGCTGTAATTTATCGGCTACCGCCATACCCAGCGCAGCACCAATCGAGGTGGACGAATGACCAACACCAAACACATCGTATTCCGACTCGCTGCGCTTGGGAAAACCGGCCAAACCACCATATTGCCGCATAGTAGCCATACGTCTTTTACGTCCAGTCAGGATTTTGTGCGGATAACTCTGATGCCCCACATCCCAGATCAGATGATCTTGCGGAGTCTGATATACATAGTGCAAGGCGACCGTTAGCTCAACTGCACCCAGATTACTGGCAAAATGTCCTCCCGTTTTGCTTACTGATTCCAGTAAATAAGCGCGTAACTCATTTGCCAGCTGGGGTAACTGGCTCTTTTGCAAACGGCGCACATCCTGTGGTAAATCAATGGTATCAAGCAGAGAGGTAGGATTCATAATCAGACTTTACTTGTTATTAATGCAAGATAACAGGCCATATATACCTGCCAAACTAAGTGCACGGTAATTATATACTACAATACCCCCTGCACGGGGGTATTCATTCTATGTCAAGAAATTATTTCTATCGTGATTAATTAAAATAAGCTGTATACATCAAGGCTGTTAAGACATGCATTCAAGTTATCTGGTTTTCATCAGGATTACTCACGATGATACGGATGATTATGTAAAATCGACTGGGCTCGATAAAGCTGTTCAGTCAACAGTACGCGCACCATGCCATGTGGTAAAGTCAGGCTGGAAAGGCGCACTAACAGATTTGCCCGCTGTTTTAAACTCGCAGTCATCCCATCAGCACCACCAATAACAAAACACAGATTATCCCCCTGCTGCTGCCATTTTTTTAACCAGTCCGCCAGCTCCATGGACGTTGGTGCTTTCCCACGCTCATCCAGTACAATCAGATAACTATGTGGTGGAATTGCCGCAACAATACGTTCCTCTTCAGCTGCCATTCCCTGTGCCGCATTAACACCCGCACCGCGTTTTTCCGGTTTGATTTCCCTGAGCTGAAACTGAATCTCACGGCCAAACCTCTTACTATAATCGGCCACCGCATAATCCACCCATTGCGGCATTTTCGTTCCCACCGCCAGTACTGTAATATTCATTCAATTCCAATAAATGTAGTATCCAGCGAACATCAATCTACTGCTTGCCATGGTTTAGCCGCACCTGCATGAAAAGAAGGCTTTTCTCCGCCCCATAAAGCTTCAATATCATAATAGTCACGCACCGCAGGCTGCATCACATGTACAACCAGATCACCAGCATCAACCAGAGCCCATTCACCACTATCAAGGCCTTCCGTGCTAATAATTTCGTAACCAGCCTCTTTTAAATCTACAGCAACATTATTTGCCAGCGCCTTTACCTGACGCGTACTGTCACCACTGGCAATAATCATCCGGGAAAACAGCGAAGTTTGTGCCGATGTATCCAGTACAGTAATGTCCTTACCTTTAACATCTTCAAGTGCATTAACGCTAATGGCTACCATATTGTCCCATTGAGCGATAAGATTTTCATCCATACAGTAAATATCCTATTGAGTTGAAAGCATTTCCTGCTCAGAAACACCTTATAAATATGCAAATTATGCCTGATAAAGGTGTTCGCGGTCGATATATTCCGCCACACCAGCCGGAACGTCATCATGATTGCCCATCGACCATTGCACACGAATATCAGTCGAACTTACCGGTAAAAAAGACGCCTGCAATAACACCGCGCGTCCGCCATCATTACCGTCCGGTGTAGTCAGATTTTTGGCTAATGCATCAGGCAACCATTGCTGTAATACCACCGGCAAAGCAGCTAAGCCCTGCTCGCCACGTTGAGCAATAGCCAGATTAACACTTTGCAATAAAGCCCGATAACGATGCCAATCTGGCAGTTGTAACAATGAATCCATTCCCAGTAACCACCATAACTGTGCCTGCGCAAATACCTGACGAAACAGAGATACAGTATCAATTGTATAAGTGGGTCCATTGCGTGCCACATCACAGTCAGACACACTAAAGCGTTCATCTACGACAATCGTCTGCTCCACCATAGCCAAACGTTGTGCAGCTGTAGTACGAGTAGCAACCTGTTTATGGTATGGATCACCTGCTGGAATAAAAATAACACTATCCAACTTTAATTCATCAGCAAAAGCCTGCGCGATATGAATATGGCCATTGTGTGGCGGATCAAAAGTACCACCAAATAAACCGATACGTTTCATATTTTATTTCCATTAACCACAATATTCAGCTTACCGGTAATGGGATGAATGACCAGACCATGTACTTTAATCTCACTGGGCATCAGTGGGTGTTTTCGTATCATATTAACCGAATGCATAATCGCATCTTCCACACTATCAAAATCGGTGAGCCACTTATGAAAATCTACACCTGCATTCTCCAGAATTTCAAGACGCTCATCACTGACCCCCCGGGCACGCATTCGATCAAGCATATCGGGAACATGCAACTCCTGCATACCACAATCATAATGCCCGATCACCATAATTTCATGTACATGCATCTCATATACAGCCACCAACAATGAGCGCATCACTGAACCCCACGGATGAGTAACCAAAGCACCCGCATTACGAATCACCTTGGCATCTCCATTTTTTAGCCCCAGAGCACGCGGTAACAAATCCAGAATTCGTGCATCCATACAGGAAACAATGGCCAGATTCTTTTCTGGATACTTGTCCGTAAAAAACTGCTCATACTCTTCAGCATCAACAAATTTCTGATTAAAGTCCATAATCTCATCAATTAAAGACATAATTTCTCCCTTTTCATTTATATAATAGTTGCACTCGGCTCAATATATTGGCACATCAGCCCCCAGAATATATAGCTCTAAAGTATTCAGGCAGCCGCAACGGCTGCCTGTTACAAACCGGATTATCTTACGCCCCTAGCCAGAGCAATTTAAATGCCCACAATATAGCAATAATCCACACCATGTAAGATACTTCTTTAACCTTACCACAGAACAATTTAATCAGTGCGTAACTGATGAAACCCATCGCAATACCATCTGCAATAGAATAGGCAAAAGGCATAAAAATCAGAGTAAAGAATGCTGGCGCAGCCTCAGTAACATCTTTCCAGTCAATTTCCGTCATACTGCGCATCATCAGCACCCCTACATATAGCAATGCAGGAGCAGTAGCATACTCCGGAACACTAGCCGCTAGCTTAGAAAACCATAAACTTGCCAGCATTAAAATGCCAACTACTACTGCTGTCAAACCTGTGCGGCCACCGACAGCAGCTCCAGCTGCTGATTCCACATAGGCAGTTGTAGAAGAAGTACCGAGGCCGGCACCGACCACAATTGCCGTCGAGTCAGCCAGCAACGCTTTTTTTACTCGTGGCAGCGTACCATCTACCAGCAAACCTGCACGACCCGAAACACCAATCAGAACACCGGTACTGTCAAACAAATCCACAAAGAAAAATACAAAAATAACACTAACCAGACTCATGGTAAATAAATCATGAAAGTCTAGCTGTAAAAAAGTCGGAGCTAACGAAGGAACTGGAGCGAATACACCCTGAAACTGATTGATTCCCAGCACCGAAGCAATAGCAGTAATTACCAAAATCCCAATAATAATCCCGCCACGCACCCGAAAATGTTCCAGTGCAACAATCAGACAGAAACCAACAATTGTCAAAAGCACCTTAGGAGAATGGATATCGCCCAAACTAACCAGTGTAGCTGGATTGGATACCACGACACCAGCACTTTTTAGAGCCACCAAGGCCAGAAACAAACCAATTCCGCCGCCAATAGAATATTTGAGAGAATTCGGTAGCGAATTAACAATCGCCTCGCGCACTTTAAACACGCTCAGAATAATAAAAATGATACCGGAAACACAAACCGCTCCCAATGCCACCTGCCACGGAATACCCATCCCTCTTACCACAGCATAAGTGAAATAAGCATTCAATCCCATTCCGGGTGCCAGAGCAATCGGATAGTTTGCTATCAGCCCCATCATCATGCAAGCAAAAGCAGAAGAAATACAGGTAGCCACAAAAACCGCACCGAAATCCATACCCGCTTCTTCGAGAATAGTGGGATTAACCACCAAAATATAACTCATTGCCAAAAAAGTGGTCAGGCCGGCTAACACCTCAGTGCGCACACTGCTGCCACTTTCTTTAATTTTAAAAAAACGATCCAAAAAAGAAGTACCCGCTGGGCTCATGCCAATTCCTTTTAATACCGAAAAAAGGCCAGATAAAACCAGCTACCGTAAACAATCTCTACCGGTAACCGAATAATAAAAAACTCAAATAAATCTTGCATCATAATCCGACAACATGCACAGCCTTTATACCTGTATTAATACGTACATGTACCTGTATCCACACAAATGGATTAATGCGGCGTTTTCCCTCTATTTTGCTAATTGATAACTTACTCGGCTAAAATCATTTTTCCACGCAAAGAAAACGTATGCGCTTCGGTAATTTCCAGCTCCACCATTTGATTGATTAAACGAGGATGTCCCGTAAAATTAACTACCCGATTATTTGCCGTACGTGCCTGTAGTTGATCTGGGTCTTTTTTCGATACACCCTCTACTAGACAACGTTGTACACTACCAAGCATAGACTGATTAATTCGTGCTGTTTCAGCCTCAATCACCATATTCAATGCTCCCAAGCGGCGTACTTTTTCAGCATGTGGTGTATCATCGGGTAAATTTGCTGCCGGCGTACCTGGACGCGGGCTATAAATAAATACAAAGCTCAAATCAAAAGCCAAGTCCTGTACCAGTTTCAGCGTTTGCTCAAACTCACGTTCAGTTTCCCCAGGAAAACCAACAATAAAGTCTGAGCTTAAACATAAATCCGGTCGGATAGCGCGTAATTTACGAATAATATGTTTATACTCCAATGCGGTATAGCCACGCTTCATCGCCGTTAGCACACGATCCGAACCAGACTGCACTGGCAAATGCAAATGCGATACCAGTTTTGGTAAGTCGCGATAACATTCAATAATGGCATCGGAAAATTCACGTGGATGGCTAGTGGTAAAGCGTATGCGCTCAATACCGGGTATCTCGTGAACTATGCGTAACAAAGTAGCAAAATCGCAGATTTCGCCGTCACCCATATCACCGCGATAAGCATTCACATTTTGCCCAAGAAGATTAATTTCCTTAACCCCCTGTTGCGCTAAACCAGCTATTTCAGTTAATACATCTTCCAGCGGACGTGAAAACTCTTCCCCACGGGTATAAGGTACAACACAAAAACTACAATACTTGGAGCAGCCTTCCATAATGGATACAAACGCTGCACCACCTTCAACCCGTGCAGGTGGCAGATGATCGAACTTTTCAATTTCCGGAAAAGAGATATCTACTTGTGACAGGCCACTGGTTTCCTTATCCAGAATCATCTGTGGCAAACGATGTAGAGTCTGTGGACCAAACACCACATCTACATAAGGCGCCCGCTGAATAATTGCCTCACCTTCCTGTGAAGCAACACAGCCACCAACCCCGATAATCAAATCCGGATTTTTAGCTTTTAATGGCCTGATGCGTCCCAAATCCGAAAATACTTTTTCCTGAGCTTTTTCCCGTACTGAGCAGGTATTAAAAAGAATAATATCCGCATCTTCAGCTCTGTCAGTACGTTCTAGTGGTTGTCCTTCAGCAAGTACAGACAGCATTTTGTCACTGTCATACTCATTCATCTGACAACCAAAGGTTCGTATAAATACTTTTTTCATAACACCTAACAATATTAATCAACCTGAGGATTATTCGGACGAACTAATGCTTTCTGCTCCTCATCCGTCAATACCCAAATCTCTTGAATCTGATTTGCTCTGTCAAACCGTACGGCTATCGGTGCATTCTTAAACCTATACAAATTATTATAGGTTACAAAACGATTATTAGTATCATGCACCCGTACTGCCCTGCTTAATTGAAATGTTTTATTACCATTCACCAAACCCAGACTCAAAGTACGTAACCAGGCCTTTTTTGCCGTTCCCAACACCACCTGCTGTCCTTTAGCATTCTTCAATACAGCAATATGAACATCGCTAGGTAAAACACGGCCAGCCCATGCAAATGAGGAAGTCAGGAAAATCAAACAGTATAGAGCCAAACGCAAGTACTTCATGGTTTCTCCTTTAATAACAATGGTCAAGTTACAGACAATAATTATACGCAGAAGACAAATTACAAGCAGCTTTCAAAACGAAAAATAGTCTTTTTAAAATCTAAGTAATTGGATAGTAAACACAATTGTATTAATGCAAACAAGAAAATATCTTACTAAAATTCGAGAAATACTATTAACTTAGAAATATGGTTAAACTTAAACAAGGAAATCTGCCAGTTCTCAATATCTATACAATTCCCAGCTAAAGTCAGTATTTTAAATATTTGCTACATTAGAGCACCAATAACAAAAGACCACCAGCCAACCATATAAAAACGAAGCTTTCGCTATCCAGTAAGAGTTTAATGCTCACATAACATTTAATAAAATCTGTATACATTACTTATCGGCAAATACCATGAATGAATCAGAAATATTAAACCAATGTACAAAAAACACTGATTAAGAAAAGAAATTTATTAAACTCACTAAGCACACTGGAAAACAAAACATCAAAATGAAACAAGCCAGCCTAAAGGGCTGGCTTGTCCGTGAAGCTTGATTACTCAGCTACAGCTTCTGTTTCGGGAGCTTTCTCAACTAACTCAACCAAAGCTAGTGGAGCATTATCACCTTTACGAAAACCATACTTCAAAATGCGCAGATAGCCACCATTACGATTAGCGAAGCGCGGGCCTAACTCATTAAATAATTTTACAACAACATCACGATCACGCGTACGATTAAAAGCTAAACGGTGATTAGCCAATGAAGGTTTTTTACCTAAAGTAATCAATGGTTCAGCTACGCGGCGTAACTCTTTTGCTTTAGGCAAAGTAGTTACAATTGCTTCGTGAGTCAACAAAGAATTGGCCATATTACGCAACATAGCAGCACGGTGACTACTTGTGCGGTTTAATTTGCGGTTACCATTACGATGACGCATGTCATTATCCTTTAATCATCAAACTTGTGGCTTTTCCAGACTGGCCGGCGGCCAGGCTTCCAGTTTTGAACCCAACGTCAAACCTTTGGAAGCCAGAACTTCCTTGATTTCGTTCAGAGATTTTCTACCCAAATTTGGGGTCTTCAATAATTCAGTCTCTGTGCGTTGAATCAAATCGCCAATATAGTAAATATCTTCAGCTTTCAAGCAGTTTGCTGAACGAACGGTCAACTCCAGATCATCAACTGGACGAAGTAGAATCGGATCGATCGGTGGTTCTTTTTCTTCCACCACTGCAACCGGCGTACCCTGTAAATCTGCAAAAATTGACATCTGGTCAATTAAGATACAGGCCGCACTGCGAACCGCTTCTTCTGGATCGATAGCACCATTGGTTTCAATATCCAGAACCAGACGGTCTAAGTCAGTGCGTTGTTCCACACGGGCAGGTTCTACTTCAAAGCTGACACGACTGATAGGCGAAAAGCTTGCATCTAGTTGAATAGCGCCGATACGTTTGTGGTCGTCTTTATTCCGACGGCCAGACACAGACTCATAACCCCGACCTTGTTCAACCTTAATTTCCATATTGATACTACCACCTTCAGAAAGGTGGCAGATAACATAATCAGGGTTAACAATTTCGACATCATGCGGTAACTCAATATCAGCAGCAGTGACAACACCAGCACCTGATTTTTTCAGACTTAAAGTTACCTCTGTACGACCATGCACCTTAAACACCACGCCCTTCAGATTTAGAAGAATATCAACAACATCCTCCTGCACACTGTCAAGCGTAGAGTATTCATGCAATACGCCTTCAATCGTTACTTCTGTCGACGCATAACCATTCATTGATGACAGTAAGATACGACGCAAAGCATTACCCAATGTATGGCCGAAACCACGTTCAAAAGGCTCCATAGACACTTTGGCACGGGTTGCAGACAAGGTGTCAACGTCAATTTGACGCGGCTTCAAGAATTCGGATGTGTTTTGCATTTAACTGTCCTCACTTAACCAGCTTTATTTAGAGTAAAACTCTACCACCAGCTGTTCATTAATATCGCCACTCAATTCAGTGCGATCTGGCATGTTTTTGAAAACACCTTCCAGCTTGCCTTCTTCAACAGAAACCCAGCTTGGTAAGCCAATCTGGCTGGCAAGGCTGAATGCCTCCTGAATACGCACCTGTTTTTTGGCTTTTTCGCGAACTGCAACAACATCACCGGCTTTCACCTGAAAAGAAGGGATGTTCACAACCTGGCCGTTCACGGTAATGGCTTTGTGAGATACCAACTGACGGGCTTCGGCGCGGGTAGAGCCAAAACCCATACGGTATACCACATTATCTAAACGAGATTCCAACAACTGAAGCAGCAGTTCACCAGTCGAACCTTTACGACGGGCTGCTTCAGCAAAATAACGGCGAAACTGACGTTCTAAAACACCGTAAATACGGCGGATTTTCTGTTTTTCACGCAACTGCAGACCATAGCCAGATAAGCGGGGCTTTTTCGCACCATGCTGACCAGGAGCAGAGTCCAGTTTACATTTAGAATCCAGAGAGCGACGTGCACTCTTCAGAAACAGATCAGTGCCCTCACGACGGGCTAATTTACATTTCGGGCCGGTATAACGTGCCATACTCAAATACTCCTGTTAGATACGACGTTTTTTAGGTGGCCGACAACCATTGTGTGGCAATGGAGTAACGTCTGTAATACTGGTAATCTTAAAACCAAGAGCGTTGAGCGCACGTACAGAAGATTCGCGACCAGGACCCGGCCCCTTAATGCGAACTTCCAGATTTTTTACGCCATACTCTTGGGCAACTTTACCAGCTGCTTCTGCCGCAACCTGAGCGGCAAATGGTGTGCTCTTACGTGAACCTTTAAAACCAGCACCGCCAGAGGTAGCCCAAGATAATGCATTGCCCTGACGATCAGTGATAGTAATGATGGTATTATTGAAAGATGCATGAACATGCACAATACCTTCACTTACGGATTTACGTACTTTCTTGCGCACACGAGCTGTGTTTGCTTTAGCCATTATTGTTCCTTATCAATTATTTCTTGCCTGCAATCGCCTTACGCGGACCTTTACGCGTACGTGCATTGGTACGGGTACGCTGACCACGACACGGTAAACCGCGACGATGACGCAGACCACGATAACAGCCCATGTCCATCAAGCGTTTGATGTTCATGGTCACTTCACGACGCAAATCACCTTCTACATGGTATTTGGCAATCTGTTCACGTAAAGCATCAAGTTGAGTCTCGTCCAAATCTTTTACTTTAGTGCTCGGCACAACGCCGGCAGCTTCGCAAACCAGTTTAGCGCGAGACGAACCAATACCATAAATAGCCTGAAGGCCAATTACGATATGGGCATTGTTAGGGATATTTACCCCTGCAATACGAGCCATATTTTTTCCTTAGGGCAAAAAGTCTGTCACTATAACACAAAGACTTATGGTTATCCAATTAGCCTTGGCGTTGTTTATGACGAGGGTCAGTACAAATCACACGCACAACACGGTTGCGACGAATGATTTTACAATTGCGGCAAATTTTTTTTACCGACGGCTGAACGCGCATATTATTTCCTTTCTACTCTTAGCGGGCGCGGAAAACGATGCGAGCACGAGTCAAATCGTACGGGGTCAATTCCACAGTCACTTTATCTCCAGGAGAAATGCGTATGTAGTGCATGCGCATTTTTCCAGAAATATGACCTAAAACGACGTGATCGTTTTCAAGTTTAACTTTAAAAGTTGCGTTGGGCAGGGTTTCAAGAATTTCACCCTGCATCTGTATGGTATCTTCTTTGGCCATAATACTAACGACGTGATGATAATGATTTCATCGCAGATCGCTTCATCAAATGTTCGTACTGACTACTCATGACATATGAAGCAATTTGCGTTTTAAAATCCATGGTCACCACCACCAGAATAAGTAGTGAGGTGCCACCTAGGTAGAAAGGTACATTCATCGCAGAAGTCAGTACTTCTGGAATCAGGCACACGATAGCTATATAAATTGCGCCCCAAAAAGTCAAACGCAATACAACTTTCTCCAGATAACGGCTGGTTTGTTCACCAGGGCGGATACCCGGCACGAAAGCACCACTTTTCTTCAGATTTTCTGCCATTTCTCTTGGACTAAATACAAGAGCCGTATAGAAATAACAAAAGAAGATGATAGTAGCTGCAAATAGCAAAATATAAACAGGCTGACCATGCTGTAACAAACCAGCCAGTTTCTGTAGCCATCCATCCTGATTTGCCGAACCAAACCAGCTTAACAGAGTAGACGGAAACAGAATAATGCTGGATGCAAAAATCGGCGGAATAACGCCAGCCATATTCAATTTAAATGGTAAATGGGAATTCTGCGCCTGCATAATGCGATTACCAACCTGTCGCTTGGCATACTGCACAGGTACTTTGCGCTGCGCGCTTTCGATATATACAACTGCATATATCAACGCCAAAGCACCAACTATCAGTGCAATAGCCATCAGATAACTGATGGAACCCTGACTGGTTAATGTCAATAGACGACCAATACCGGCAGGCAGACTTGCTGCAATACCGGCAGTAATAATCAGCGAAATACCATTACCAATACCACGTTCAGTAATCTGTTCACCCAGCCACATTAAAAACATGGTTCCGGTAACCAGACATACCATGGTTGAAAGATAAAACTCGAATTGGCCAGAAACTACTACATTTTGTTGATAAACAAATGCAGCAGCTCCAAAACTTTGCAAGGTAGCCAGCAAAACGGTGCCATAACGCGTATATTTAGTCAAAGTACGACGTCCGGCCTCACCTTCCTTTTTAAGCGCTTTCAAGGAAGGAATGATTTCGGAAGCCAGTTGTACAATAATTGACGCTGAAATATAAGGCATCACACCTATTGCAAAGATACTGAATCGTTGCAGTGAACCGCCGGAAAACATATTAAGCATACTTAATATGCCTCCGCCGGCACTTTCATACAGTTTGGTCAAAGCAGCACCATCCACACCGGGCACTGGGATATGTGAACCGATGCGGAATACAACCAACGCACCAAGTAAAAACAACAGACGATTTTTTAAATCACCGAACTTTGAAAGTCCTGTTGCGGATTGCGGATTAGCCACTTGATTCCTTGCCTTATTCTGCTACTTTACCACCGGCAGCTTCAATGGCCTGTTGCGCACCTTTGGTGGCTTTAATACCATTTAAAGTTACCGCCTTATCAATACTGCCTGATGCAATGATTTTAACATTTAAGGCAGTAGCAGGCACCAGTCCGGCCTGTTTCAGTACCAAAATATCAATTTCGTCAACTGCAACTTTAGCCAGATCATCCAAACGCACTTGAGCATTAAAACCGGCAGTTAAAGATTTAAAGCCACGTTTCGGCAGGCGACGCTGCAAAGGCATCTGACCACCTTCGAAACCAACTTTATGATAACCACCTTTACGGCTTTTCTGACCTTTGTGGCCACGACCACAGGTTTTGCCTAAACCGCTGCCAATGCCACGACCCACACGGCGAGCCGCATGTTTAGCACCTTCAGCAGGTTGAATGGTATTCAAAAGCATGTTACTTCTCCACTTTCAAAAGGTAGCTGATTTTATTGATCATGCCACGATTTTCGGGGGTATCAAGCACCTCAACAGTATGCTCACGGTGACGCAAACCCAGACCGCGTGCGCAGGCACGATGAGAGGCAATAGTACCAATCAGGCTTTTAACCAATGTAATGCGTACGGTTTTTTGCTCACTCATGCTCTGCTCCTAAAATTTCTTCTACGGTCAGGCCACGTTTGGCTGCAATTTCAGCTGGTGTATACAGTTTGGACAAGCCATCCAGAGTTGCGCGAACAATATTGTATGGATTGGTTGAACCGTGTACTTTAGCAGAGATATTGTGAATACCCATTGCATCAAATACCAAACGCATTGGGCCGCCAGCTTTCACGCCATTACCTTCTTTAGCAGGCTGCATGAATACGCGGGTAGCGCCATGACGACCAATTACTTCATGGTGAATAGTACGGCCGTTTAAAGGCACTTTAATCATATTACGACGGGCTTGATCCATAGCTTTCTGTACAGCTACAGGTACTTCTTTGGATTTACCTTTACCCATGCCGATACGACCATCGCCATCACCAACTACGGTTAAAGCCGAGAAAGCCATAATGCGGCCACCTTTAACCACTTTGGTCACACGGTTTACGGCAACCATTTTTTCGATCAGGCCGTCACCGCGTTCTTCAGTTTCGTGTTTTGCCATATTTCTGGTCTCCAGTTTATTAGAAGCTCAAGCCGTTTTCACGAGCTGCCTCAGCCAAGGCTTTAACGCGACCATGGTATTGAAAACCTGAACGGTCAAATGCCACTGCATCAATGCCAGCTGCTTTGGCTTTTTCAGCAATGCGTTTACCAACTACTACAGCAGCGTCAACATTGCTGCCATATTTAATGCTGGAACGCACATCAGCCTCCAGAGTAGAGGCCTGAGCCAATACTCGATCACCTTCAGCGCTAATAACCTGGGCATAAATGTGATTATTGGTGCGGAAAACGCACAATCTCACTTTGTTCAGAGCTGCAATTTTGGCACGGGTTTTACGTGCACGACGCAGTCTTGCTACATTTTTATCCATCAGTGAGCCTCAATTATTTTTTCTTGGTTTCTTTAATAACGACGCGCTCATCAGCATAACGTACACCTTTACCTTTGTAAGGTTCTGGCGGACGGAATCCACGAATTTCAGCGGCCACCTGCCCTACCACCTGCTTATCAGCACCGGCAATAATTACTTCGGTAGCTGAAGGAGTTGTGGCAGTGATACCTTCTGGTAATTCATAGTTAATCGGATGAGAGTAACC
The DNA here is from genome assembly GCF_002777425.1 of Snodgrassella alvi. GTDB lineage: Bacteria > Pseudomonadota > Gammaproteobacteria > Burkholderiales > Neisseriaceae > Snodgrassella > Snodgrassella alvi_B. The sequence goes on along the minus strand of NZ_MDVC01000107.1, from coordinate 150,542 downwards.
CAAAGAAAGGTTCAATACTTTACCTTGAGCCTGAGCGCGATAACCTACACCAATCAGTTGCAGTTTTTTCTCAAAACCACTGCTTACGCCTACAACCATGTTGTGTAATAACGCACGTACAGTACCAGACAATGCATTTGCTTTTGTACTGTTGTCGTTAGCGGTAATAACCAACTGGCCATCATTCAGTGCTACATTTACTTCAGCGTGTTGATGCAGGGATAATTCGCCGTTTTTACCTTTAACGATAATAGCCTCTGGAGAAAACTTAACGTCAACGCCAGCCGGAACCACTACCGGATGTTTTGCAATTCGAGACATGTTTTCCCCTTAGGCAACCACGCACAATAACTCACCGCCAATACCATTGGCACGGGCTTTACGGTCAGTCATTACGCCTTTAGAAGTGCTCACAATCACAACGCCCAAACCATTCATTACAGAAGGGATGTCGTTGGAACCTTTATACACACGCAGACCAGGACGTGATACGCGTTGAATGCGTTCAATCACAGGCTGACCAGCGTAGTATTTCAATTGTATTTCCAATGTCGCCTTGGTTTCAGCAGATACAACGAAGTCTTCTACATAACCTTCCTCTTTCAAAACTTTGGCGATAGCCACTTTTAATTTGGAAGAAGGCATGTTTACAGTAGCTTTATTCGCACGCTGAGCGTTGCGAATGCGGGTCAACATATCGGAAATAGGATCATGCATACTCATATTTTATACTCCTATTACCAGCTGGCTTTGATTACGCCCGGAATTTCACCACGCATGGCGATTTCACGGATTTTGGTACGGGCCAAGCCGAATTTACGGAAATTACCACGCGGACGACCAGTCAAAGCGCAGCGACGACGTTGACGAATCGGAGCAGCATTACGCGGAATAGCCTGTAATTTCAGGCGTGCCTGAAATTGCTCTTCATCAGTCGCATTGGCATCATTGATGATAGCGAAAATGGCTTCGCGTTTGGCAGCATATTTTTTTGCTAAAGCTTCACGCTTCAGCTCACGATTAATAAGTGCTTTCTTAGCCATAATTAACCCTTAAACGGAAATTTGAACAGAGACAACAGTGCTTTGGCTTCTGCATCAGTTTTAGCAGTTGTGGTAATGGTAATATTTAAACCACGCAAAGCATCAATTTTATCGTATTCAATTTCCGGGAAAATAATTTGTTCACGCACACCCATGTTATAGTTACCACGGCCATCAAATGATTTACCATTTACGCCACGGAAATCACGTACACGAGGCAAGGCAATGGCAATCAAGCGGTCTAGAAACTCATACATACGGTCACGACGCAAGGTTACCTTGCAACCGATCGGATAGTTATCACGGATTTTAAAGCCAGCGATAGATTTGCGTGCTACGGTTACCACCGGTTTCTGACCAGCAATTTTTTCCAGATCACCAACTGCATGTTCCATTACTTTTTTATCGGCAACCGCTTCACCTACACCCATATTCAGGGTAATTTTTTCAATACGCGGTACTTCCATGATAGATTTGTAACCGAACTGTTTGGTCAACTCAGGAACAACAGTGGTGTTATAAAAGTCTTTTAAACGAGCCATTGATTACTCCTTAAGCTCCCACGGTGGCACCGGTAGATTTGTATACACGGGTACGTACTACTTTTCCGTCTACTGTTTCTACCTTGATACCTACGCGGTCAGCTTTTTGGGTTTCCGGATTGAAAATCGCCACATTGGAAATAGCCAATGGCGCATCTTTGGTGATTACACCACCTTCAATCCCACGCATGGGGTTAGGTTTCTGGTGACGTTTAACACGGTTAACACCGTCAACAATCACTTTATCACCCAGAACACGCACTACTTTACCCTGTTTGCCCTTATCTTTACCGGCAATGATGATCACCTGATCACCAGTTTTAATCTTTTTCATTGCAACCTCACTTACAGTACTTCAGGAGCCAATGAAACGATTTTCATGAATCGCTCAGTACGTAGCTCACGGGTTACCGGGCCAAAAATACGGGTACCAATTGGTTCCAGCTTGGTATTCAACAGCACGGCTGCATTGTTATCAAATTTGATCAGTGCTCCGTCGTTACGACGCACACCTTTAGCTGTACGTACTACCACAGCGTTATATACATCGCCCTTTTTAACGCGACCACGAGGAGCTGCGTCTTTTACGGCCACTTTGATAATGTCGCCTACAGATGCGTAGCGACGCTTAGATCCACCTAATACTTTGATGCACATTACACGGCGCGCACCAGAGTTGTCAGCCACATCTAAGATGGTCTGCATTTGAATCATGTTATTACCTTTTAAAATCCAACTTAATTTACCGCTTTCAATCAGCCTGCTACTACTTTATAGCTGTTTGAAACCATTAACGGTTCTAGTAAACCAGTCTTGGGTCCCGAAGGGAGAGCTCCGGCGATCGCCGGATACTTTCAAGAAACTGAAAGTTAAGGAACGAAGTTTACAGACAATATCCGATTGTCGCAAGACTTCGTTCCCTAATTGTAGCACATTGTTGTGTTAATTACACATTGCGTGCTTTTTCAATCAGCTCTGTTACAACCCAGCTTTTGGTTTTTGACAATGGGCGACCTTCGGAAATGACAACAACGTCACCAATACCGTATTGGTTCTGCTCATCGTGTGCATGGATTTTGGTAGAACGGCGAATCACTTTGCCATACAGCGGGTGTTTTACCTTACGCTCCACCAGTACGGTTACAGTTTTATCCATTTTGTCGCTCACGACTTTGCCCTGCAAAGTACGTACGTTTTTAGCTTCAGTCATCATTCACCATCCTTCTGGTGCAAAATGGTTTTTACACGAGCAATATTACGACGCACTTTTTTCAGCTCACTGTTTTTACCCAGCTGGCCGGTGGCATGCTGCATACGCAGTCCAAACTGCGCTTTCAACAGGCCAACCAGTTCTTCGTTTAACTGCTCAACAGATTTGTCTTTCAATTCACTGGTTTTCATTATTGACCTACCTGGCGTTTAACAAATACGGTCTGAATCGGCAATTTGGCTGCTGCCAGCTCGAAAGCCTGACGTGCCAAAGTTTCATCTACACCATCCATTTCGTAGAGCATTTTGCCCGGCTGGATTTCGGCAATGTAATATTCCACATTACCTTTACCGCCACCCATACGTACCTGAATTGGTTTTTCAGTAATGGGTTTATCCGGGAATACGCGAATCCAGATACGACCGCCACGTTTAATGTGACGAGTCATTGCACGACGTGCTGCCTCAATCTGGCGTGCAGTCAAACGACCACGGCCCACAGCTTTCAGACCAAAATCACCAAAGCTAACTTTATTGCCACGAGTAGCAATACCGGTGTTGCGGCCTTTTTGCTGTTTGCGGTATTTCATTCTAGTTGGCTGCAGCATTTCGACCACCTGCCTTTCTGCTGTGTTTCTTGTCCTGTTCCGGCTTGGCCTGAATTTCACCCGGGGTTAATTCACCCTTATAAACCCAGACCTTGATACCGATAATGCCATATGTGGTTTTGGCTTCGCTAGTTGCGTAGTCAACATTGGCACGCAGGGTATGCAAAGGTACACGACCCTCACGATACCATTCGGTGCGGGCAATTTCGATACCGTTTAAACGGCCGGAAGACATGATTTTGATACCTTTAGCACCAACGCGCATGGCATTTTGCATGGCACGTTTCATGGCACGGCGAAACATTACACGTTTTTCCAGCTGTGCAGCGATATTGTCTGCAATGATTTGCGCATCGATTTCCGGTTTGCGGATTTCTTCGATGTTGACATGTACCGGCACACCCATGATTTTCTGCAAATCACGTTTTAATACTTCAATGTCTTCGCCTTTTTTACCAATTACAATCCCTGGACGGGCGCTATAAATGGTAATGCGTGCAGATTTAGCCGGACGTTCAATTACAACACGACCAACAGAAGCATTAGCCAGACGTTTACGTAAAAAATTACGTACGTCGATATCTTCTTTCAGCACTTTGGAAAAGTCGCCGCTTTTGGCAAACCACTTGGAAGACCAATCTTTATTCACTGCCAGGCGAAAGCCTGTAGGGTTAATTTTTTGTCCCATCGCTTTTCCTTAGTTGCCCACAATCACGTTGATGTGACAAGTTTGTTTCTCGATGCGATTACCACGACCTTTGGCACGCGCCTGAAAACGTTTCAGACTTGGACCTTTGTCGACATAGATGGTAACCACTTTCAATTCGTCGATATCAGCACCTTCGTTATGCTCGGCATTAGCCACAGCAGATTCCAGTACCTTTTTGATCAACTCAGCACCTTTTTTCGGGCTGAATGTCAAAATATTCAACGCTTGGGCAATATCTTTGCCACGCACCAGATCAGCAACCAGACGGGCTTTTTGCGCAGAAATGCGGGCATTTTTATGTTGTGCACTAACTCTCATGTTTTATCCCTTATTTTTTAGCCTTCTTGTCAGCCAGATGGCCTTTGAAGGTACGGGTCAATGAGAACTCACCTAATTTGTGACCAACCATATTGTCGCTGATGAATACTGGCACGTGGGTACGGCCGTTGTGTACAGCAATGGTCAGACCGATAAAATCAGGCAGAATAGTGGAACGACGTGACCAGGTTTTAATCGGGCGCTTGTCGTTAGTAGCACGAGCCGCATCGACTTTTTTCAGTAAATGCAGGTCGACATATGGGCCTTTTTTTAATGAACGAGCCATATCAGTTAACCTTTATTTGAGTAACGGCGGCGAACAATCATGTTGTTCGTGCGTTTATTACGACGAGTACGATAGCCTTTGGTTGGTGTACCCCATGGGCTAACCGGTTCACGAGCTTCACCAGTACGGCCTTCACCACCACCATGCGGGTGATCTACCGGGTTCATTACCACACCGCGTACGGTAGGACGGATACCGCGCCAGCGCTTGGCACCGGCTTTACCCAGTTTTTGCAGGCTTTGTTCTTCGTTGCCTACTTCACCAATGGTGGCACGGCAGTCAACGTGAATTTTACGTACTTCGCCAGAACGCAGACGCAACTGGGCATATACACCTTCTTTAGCCAACAGTACGGCAGATGCGCCAGCTGAGCGGGCAATCTGAGCACCTTTACCCGGTTTCATTTCGATACAGTGGAGCGTTGTACCAACCGGAATATTGCGAATTGGCAGATTATTACCAGCCTTGATTGCCGCTTCGGAACCAGAAACCAGTACGGCACCTACCTGTACATTGCGCGGAGCAATAATGTAACGGCGTTCACCATCGGCGAAACACAACAGTGCAATATGTGCAGTACGGTTTGGATCGTACTCAATGCGTTCTACTTTGGCAGCAATACCGTCTTTGTCGTTACGTTTGAAGTCTACAACACGGTAATGATGTTTATGGCCACCACCTTTATGACGGGTGGTAATCCGTCCACCGTGGTTACGACCAGCGGTTGAAGACTGTTTTTCCAATAATGGTGCATATGGTGCACCTTTGTGCAAGCCTTCTGTTACCACGCGTACCATGCCGCGACGGCCAGCAGAAGTCGGCTTCATTTTAACAATAGCCATAGTGCTTATTCCTTATCTGCAGAAGCGGCAGCAGATTCGATGTCCAGCTCTTGACCAGCCGCCAGGCTGACATAAGCTTTTTTCACGTCACTGCGCTTACCGATGGTACGGCCAAAACGTTTACTTTTGCCTTTAATGAGGGTGGTGGCTACAGAATCCACTTTTACATTAAACAATAGTTCCACAGCAGCCTTGATTTCTGGCTTGGTGGCGTTTGGCAATACTTTAAACGTCATCTGGTTGCGTTTTTCAGCCAGCATGTTGCTTTTTTCAGAAACAACAGGAGCCAAGAGCACTTGCATTAAACGTTGTTGATTCATACCCATTGCTCCTCAAGTTGTGCAACTGCTGCTTTGGTAAGCACTACTTTCTTAAAGCGTAACAGATTGTACGGATCAGTTTGCTGTGCTTCCAGAACCAGTACATTCGGCAGGTTGCGGCTAGACAAGTAAACGTTTTCATCCAGCTGTTTGGTGATGAATAATACCTGCTCCATACCCAGATTTTTTACCTGTTCGGCAAACGCTTTGGTTTTAGGTGTAGCAGCAGACAATTCATCAATAACAAACAGGCGTTCGTCACGTACCAGCTGAGACAGGATGGCAGCCATACCCGCGCGGTACATCTTGCGATTTACTTTCTGGGTAAAGTTTTCATCTGGTTTATTCGGGAACGCACGACCACCACTGCGCCACAGCGGAGAAGATGTCATACCGGAACGGGCGCGGCCAGTTCCTTTCTGACGCCATGGCTTTTTAGTAGAGTGTTTTACTTCGGCACGAGTCAACTGTGAACGGTTACCGGAGCGGGCATTGGCCAGAAAGGCAGTAACCAGCTGGTGAACCAGATCTTCATTGTATTCACGTGCAAACAATGCGTCAGAAGCAGCAACTGCACCTGCAACCTGACCTTGAGCATCAATTAATTTCAGTTCCATTACGCACCTACCTTCACGCTCGGACGCACGACAACGTCGCTGTTAACCGCACCGGGCACTGCACCTTTCACCAGCAACAGCTGACGTTCGGTATCTACGCGTACGATTTCCAGATTCTGGATGGTGGATTTAACGTTACCGTACTGACCAGCCATACGTTTACCCGGGAATACGCGACCCGGATCCTGTGCCATACCGGTTGAACCTGGCACACGATGGGAACGGGAGTTACCGTGAGAAGCACGCTGAGAACCAAAATTGTGACGTTTGATGGTGCCAGAAAAGCCTTTACCTTTGCTGGTACCAGTGACATCAATCAACTGACCTGCTGCAAAAATGCTGACATTAATTTCAGCACCCGCAGACAATTCAGCCAATTTTTCTTCAGAAACGGCAAATTCTACCAAGCCACGACCGGCTTCAACACCAGCTTTGGCAAAGTGACCTGCCTGCGCCTTGCTGACGCGATTGGCTTTTTTCTGACCGAAAGTCACCTGTACGGCAGTGTAGCCGTCGGTAGCTTCGGATTTGAGTTGAGTGACGCGGTTAGCAGACATGTCCAGTACAGTTACTGGAACTGAAGCGCCGTTCTCATCGAACACGCGCGTCATGCCTACTTTGCGCCCAACCAGACCTAAAGTCATAGTTATTTCCTTTTATAAAGGGACCAATTACGATTGATTGGCCTCGCACAAATAAAGAATCTTGCCGACGTAAAATCGGCAAGATGGCGATAGTATCATGTTTATTCTGCCTGAATCAATTTTTTATGCAAGTAAAGCACGGATTTTTAGATAAAAAAACAACGCTTATGTTTTATATATGACTGCTTATGCGGTTTTTTGGATTTTTCTGCCATCATATATACATTTAATACAATATGATTTTTTGCTTTTGGCAAATTTTATCTGGTTAACTCATCGGTGATATTTTGCAGAAACTGGAGCCGCTCCGGTTTCAGTTTTCCATCTGCCACAGCCTGCTTAAGGGCGCAGCCTGGTTCCTGACGATGGCTGCAATTATGAAAACGGCACTGTCCAATATACTGACGCATATCGGGGAAATAATGTAGCAAATCGCTCACCTGCAAATGGTGCAGACCAAATGCCTGTAAACCGGGAGAGTCGATAAGCTGACTGTGTGCATCCAGATCATACAATTGTGCATGGGTTGTGGTATGACGGCCGGAATCCAGTGCTGCTGAAATGGCACCTACCCGTGCCTGTTCATTACCCAGCAAGGCATTGGTTAATGTAGATTTACCCATACCAGACTGGCCTAACAGGATTGCACATTCTCCCTGCAAATGCTGACGCAATGCGGCTACATCACACAAAGCACTGATATTTATCACCTCATAGCCTAAACTCTGATAAAACCCCAATTTTTCCAGCCATTGCGCATTCTGGGGCAAATCTGCCTTGTTTAATATTATTAGCGGCGGTATGTTTGCTGCTTCTGCGGCCAGTAGTGCGCGCTGTAACAATAATTCACTCGGAGTGGGTACAGCGGCCAGTACGATTAGCATCAACGTCACATTGGCAGCAATGAGCTTGCTGCGCGTGGCATCCTGACGGTAAAGCAGGCTGCGCCGTGGTAAGTAATCTTCAATCACGGCCTGCTGCTGATTGATATGCCCGATATGAACTTCATCACCGCAGGCAAAATCAATTCTTTTTTTACGGGTAGTAGCTTCATAAGTTTTACCAGCAGACGTGCGCACTATAAAGCGTCGTCCAAAACTAGTGATAATCTGCGCTGTCAACAACTCATTTATTTGCTGCACCATACTTAATCTGCCTTTGTGGCTGCCTGCAATGCAGCAATGCGTTCCCGCGCACCCGGGTGTGAATCGTAAAACCGCGAATACCAGATATCACTAACCAGACTGGCTGCATTGGTACGATAAAGTTTGGTTAAGGCCTGAATCAAATCATTGGCATTAGCATACTTTGCCGCAAATCGGTCTGCTTCAAACTCATTCTTGCGCGACAATACACTTGCTAATGGTGAAAACGGGAAGGTAAAAACCGGCAACACCAGCATAAATAATAATAAAGCCATGGCATGGCTGGGTTCATGTACACCTAAACCAAGATAAAAGCCCGACTGTGGTAATAACCAGCCCAAAACTGCAAATACGATTAACGCCAGTATAAATGTGACAATCATCTGTTTAAATACATGTTTATGCGCAAAATGCCCCAGCTCATGTGCCAGAACTGCCTCAACTTCGCTTATCTGCATATCTTTCAGCAAGGTATCAAAAAATACTATGCGTTTGTGTTTTCCCAACCCCGTAAAATAAGCGTTGCCATGCCCGCTGCGTTTGGAACCATCCATAACAAAAATACCATCACTGTGAAAACCTGTGCGTTGCAACAGATTTTCGATTCGTGTGCGCATTACATCATCTTTCAATGGCTCAAACTTATTGAAAAGCGGAGCAATCCATTTGGGAAATGCCCACATCAGCAACAGAGAAAAAATTACCCATACTAACCACACAACCAGCCACCAAACGCCACCAAGCCAGTGTGCCTCAATCATGATTTGCATCAAAAAAAGAACAATATACAGTAAGGGTAAACCAACAATAATGGCTAACAGGCAACCCTTGAACTGATCAGCAAAAAATGTAGCCAATGTCATTTTATTAAAGCCAAATTTAGCTTCCAGACGAAAGCTGCGATACCAGGCCATTGGCCAGCCCAGAACCATGTTAATCAGCGCAAATAAACCAATAAGTACGATTCCTTGAGCAATATTATAATGTACCCATTTCTGACTTAAACGCGCCAGCAGATCCAGCCCGCCACCAATTGTGAACAGCAGCAATAATAACGCCTGAAACAGAGTTTCATAACGTGCCAGACGTTGCTTGGCCAAAGTATAATCTGCCGCTTTCTGATGTTCCGCCAGTGATACACTTTGTGCAAAAGCCGCAGGTACATGGTTACGATGCGCCAACACAGCCTTACTCTGGCGCACAGACAGATACAGCTGGCCACATGTACTGCATACAAAAAAGAGTAAAAACAGCATATAAACTGTTTGGGCAGAAAGATAAAACGCCATAAAAATATACTATGCTTGAAAATAATAATTGTAGCGGAGTTTATCCATTACTGGTTAATAAAGCAGAACAATAATCGGTGATCAGCCAAATATCACGATGATTACTAGTATTAATAATGATGTGTTCTGACTAGATATAATTTTGTAGCTGTACCGAATACCGGTTACATCAAAATAATAAAATAATCTGTCTGGATAATACTCATGCAAACCAATCGGTTTTATCAGTTGCAATTTATCTTCTTTTAAAACGATTACAGCAACTCCATTGATGGCACATTTGCAGGTAAAAAATGAGGTTAAACTATCAACCATAACAGAAAAAAGCTAAAATGATGTTTTATTATTAATCAAGATTAAGATATGCAAAACGATAAAAATCTTGCTTGGCTGGATATGGAAATGACCGGATTAAATCCAGATACTGACCGAATTATAGAAGTGGCCATGATCATTACCGATAGTGACCTGAATGTACTGGCACAATCTGAGGTACTGGTTATTCACCAGCCTGACAGTATTATTGATCACATGGATAAATGGAATACTACCACCCATACCCGTACTGGTCTGGTGGATAAGGTAAAAGCATCTACTCTGACCGAAGCTGAGGCCGAAGACAAATTGCTGGCCTTTATCAGTGAGTGGATACCGGAAAAAGCTTCGCCGATGTGTGGCAACTCCATTCATCAGGATCGCCGCTTTATGGTGCGCTACATGCCACGGCTGGAAGCTTACTTCCACTATCGAAATCTGGATGTATCGACATTGAAAGAATTGGCTAAACGCTGGAACCCTGCCGTTGCCAAAGGTGTCAGCAAAAAGGGCGCACATCAGGCTCTGGATGATATTAAGGAAAGCATTGAAGAAATGGCCTATTACCGCGCACATTTCTTAACTATATCGGCCTGATTTTGTATACTGCGCCATTAATTTTTGCTGAAATCAACATCAGTTATGATGAATCCATCCTGTCCTATTAATCAAACAGCCATTTGGGCACAGCTGCATCAACACCAGCGAAGTACCCGTTTTTCGCATATGCGCGATTTATTTCGGCAACAGCCAGATCGTTTTGCACAAATGCATGAGCAATTAAATGGCCTGCTACTGGATTACAGCAAAAATCGCATCACTGAAGATACTCTGACGTTATTAATTGAACTGGCAAACATTGCCGATGTACGTGGCTGGACTGATAAGATGCGCCGTGGCGATAAAATCAATATCAGTGAAAACCGTGCCGTGCTGCATACAGCACTTAGGCTGCCACCATACGCTAAAGTATATGTCGACAATCACAATATCGTACCGGATATTCATTGTGAACTCGAACGTGCCTACAGCTTTGCCGAATCAGTGCGCAATGGTGAATATGTAGGCGCTCATGGTGAGCGCATTACCGATATTATCAATATTGGTATTGGTGGTTCCCATCTTGGTCCAGAAATGGTCACACTGGCATTGCATCCATTTCAGCAGACGGGGCTAAATATCCATTATGTCGTCAATGTTGATGGTGCCAATTTAATGCAGGTACTGGACAGCGTTAATCCGGCTACTACCATTTTCATTATTGCCAGTAAATCTTTCACCACACCTGAAACTTTGCTTAATGCGCAAACCGCGCGCAACTGGTTTCTACAGCAGGGGATGCGCGAAGCCGATATCAGCCGTCATTTTACTGCCATTACTAGTGCTGTTGATAAAGCACAGGCCTTTGGCATTACTTTGGAACATATATTTACTATGTTCGACTGGGTAGGAGGCCGCTATTCCGTCTGGTCTACTATTGGTCTATCAGTAATTTGTGCTATTGGTAAAGAAAATTTCCAGAATTTTCTTGCTGGTGGACGGGCGATGGATGAACATTTTTTTCATGCGCCTTTACGACATAATATCCCGGTATTACTTGGCCTGATTGGTTTGTGGTATCACACTTTTTATACCACTACCAGCCATGCCATAATTCCTTATGATCATGGGCTACGCCGTCTGGCCGCACATTTGCAGCAGCTGGATATGGAAAGTAATGGTAAACAGGTAAGTCGTTATGGTGAGCGTCTGGATTTTGATACAGGCCCCATTATCTGGGGTGAAGAAGGCGTTAACTGCCAGCATGCTTTTTTCCAGCTACTTCATCAGGGGCCACGACTGATTTCCTCTGATTTTATTGTTCCGATTAACAGTTTTTACCATGTCAGTTCCCAGCATAAAGTTCTGGTAGCCAATGCCTTTGCGCAGACTGAAGCATTAATGCGTGGTAAAACATTGACAGAAGCATATGCAGAACTTGTTCATCTTGACAATAAATATCGTGATATCATGGCACCACAGAAAGTATTCCCCGGCAATCAGCCTTCCAATACACTGCTACTGGATGAAATCAACCCATTTAATCTGGGCATGCTACTGGCCATGTATGAACATAAAGTGTTTGTACAGGGAATAATCTGGGGGATTAATTCATTCGATCAGTGGGGTGTGGAATACGGCAAAGTTTTGGCCAAAAATATTGAGCCAGAGTTGAGCACAGACGACCCGCTATACCATGATGCTTCTACTAACGGCCTCATTAACTATTTTAGAAAACATCACCATGACACAAACCTTGCTTGATATCACCACCAAACTGGATGCACTGGGGCATACCGTAACCTGCGCCGAATCGTGTACTGGTGGCCTACTGGCAGCAGAACTGACCCGTCTACCGGGCAGCTCCAGCTGGTTTAATATGGGTTACATTACTTATAGTAATCAGGCCAAACAACAACTGCTTAATGTTAATGATACAACTTTGCGCCATTATGGTGCTGTTAGTGAAGAATGTGTGCGCGAAATGGCTTTGGGTGCATTGATTGATGCCAAGGCGGATTATGCCCTTTCTGTTTCCGGTATTGCAGGGCCTGCTGGTGGCAGTGCTGAAAAACCGGTAGGCACTGTATGGTTTGGACTGGCAACCAAACAACGCATCTGGGCCAAACATCACCAGTTTAATGGTGACCGTGATATGATTCGGGCACAGGCAGTAGAATATGCATTGCGTTTTTTACGTCAGTATTTATACCGTTAGGCTGGATTATCAAGCAAAAAAATTGAACAGACAAATGAAAAACTGGCCGGTTTTGAATAACCGGCCAGTTTTTCATTTCTATTAGTTCGCAAAGTTAACCATTTTTATTCAATACGCTCGCCATGGATACTCACGTCCATACCTTCGCGTTCTGCATCATGGTCAATACGTAAACCGCGACACGCAATTGCTACAATTTTAAGAATCAGATAAGTCATCATCACACTATACACAATGGTAATGACTGCATCCTTAATTTGTACCAGTAGCTGAGTGCCAATCGTGGCTTCTCCACCAAAAATAGCATTGCTGAACAGCAAACCAGTTAGAATTGAACCCACAATACCGCCAAAGCCATGAATACCAAAAGCGTCAAGTGAGTCATCATAACCAAATCTGCGTTTTAAAAATACCGCAGCAAAATAAGCAGCAATAGCCGTTACCACGCCAATTACCAGCGCAGCCTGTGGACCAACAAAACCAGCAGCAGGTGTAATTCCCACCAGACCGGATACGGCACCGGAAGCCATCCCTAAAGCAGATGGCTTATGCCCGGCCAGTTTTTCACACAACATCCACGTTAGTGCAGCCGCAGCGGCAGCCACTTGAGTAACTGCCATGGCCATACCAGCAGAAGCATCCGCAGCACCAGCAGAGCCGGCATTAAAGCCAAACCAGCCCACCCATAACATAGCAGCACCGGTTAAAGTTAACACCATATTATGTGGTGCCATCACATCTTTACCATAGCCAAGACGTTTACCAATCACCAATGCGGCTACCAAACCGGCTATACCGGCATTAATATGTACAACTGTTCCACCGGCAAAATCCAGAACTGGTGTATGCGTATCAGCCATAAAACCGCCGCCCCAGACCCAATGACAGACTGGCGCATAAACAAAAGTTACCCAGAGACCAGAAAACAATAATAAGGCTGAAAATTTCAAACGTTCAGCAAAAGCTCCGGTTACAATAGCAGTAGATATAATTGCAAAGGTCATTTGAAAAAACATAAATACCGACTCGGGAACAGTACCGTCTCCATTAACAATGGTAGTCATCTCTCTGGTTTGATCCAATCCCATACCACCAAGCATAAAACGGTCAAAACCACCAATAAATGCGTTACCCGGCGTAAAAGCAAATGAATAGCCTATTATCATCCACAGTACACTTACCAACGCAGCAACCACAAAACTGTGCATCATGGTGCCTAGCACATTTTTTTTGCGTACCATCCCACCATAAAATAACGCTAATCCAGGCACTGTCATCAATAATACCAGTACCGCAGAAGTCATTACCCATGCCGTGTTACCTGCGTTTATCTCCGACAGTGGCCGCCACCAGCCGGACAAATCAGCAGCCAATAGCGGTAATGGCAATAACAGTACTGCGGGTATAACACAGTTTTTAATCCGATTCATTTTCTCTCCCTTATTGATTATCTGCTACTGTCTATACAGCTGCTGAGCCTGACTCACCGGTACGGATTCGCACCACCTCATCTACAGGTGAAACAAAAATCTTGCCATCACCCACTTTACCCGTTTTGGCACTGGTAATAATGGCTTCAACAGCACGCTCTACCAGCTCATCCACCAGCACAATTTCTATTTTGATCTTGGGTAAAAAGTCCACTTCATATTCAGCACCGCGATAGATTTCGGTATGACCCTTTTGTCGGCCAAAACCTTTCACTTCGCTTACTGTCATTCCCTGCACCCCTATTTCAGCCAGAGCTTCGCGGACATCATCCAGTTTGAAAGGTTTAATCATCGCTGTGATTTTTTTCATATAACACCTCTTTATTGAAACCAACTATCTATCGTCAACCAAGCATTCCGAAGCAATAAACTACCCAGTTTCACTTAACTATGCAGTTCGGTTTACAGCAATCAACAGTAACTCATCAAACCTTACATCTTTCTTTTAAATTTGCAAAGATGTATCAAAATTACTGGTGTATTAATTTCTGCTTTTTGTTGTTTTGTTCATTATCAACTGCTGCCATAATTCCTGTACAAGCCACAGAACATAGTAAATACAATTAAGAAAATATAAAATCCAGAATATCAATTATGGATATTAATTCACACCTACGAATGATTGCCCGTACTTTGTTTCTGCGGATGCTATCATTTGGTTCTGATTACATCTGCCAAAAAAATCTGTACAGATGTTATAAAACTACATATAGCCATTAAATAGCTAATCATTCTGACTAATGATACTTACAAGTGGCATACATCAAACAGTTACTATCAGGTATAATTGCACGCTAACAGCAAAATAAATACATACACATCATTGAGACTTTTGTTTCTGTCAAGAGGCCAACATGCTAATTTGCAATCCATATGAAATTGTTATTCAAGGCATGACAAATAATAATAAACGTTTTCGCCCTAGCGACTGGGCTGAGCGTCTGTGCGGAGTTTTATCTTCTTTTGATCAGGGGCACCGTTTGTCCTATCATCAATGGGTTCGGCCAATTCTGGTAGACAATATCCGCTGTGTTGCCGTCGACCGTAAACTGGAACAGATCAGCGCTACTGCTTTTAATTTCCTGATGGATTTTGCCCGTGATAATGATTTACGTATTCTGGACTGCAAAGCCTTATTAGAAGAACAGGAACATAAACAGATTAGCTTAATCGATGCGATGGCTCAGGAAAATGCCGAGACTACAAAACAGCAGCCAACAAATCCACAAACAGAAGCAGTAGAGCATCATGCTCTGGTTAATCAATTACGTGAACTGACATCAGCAGAAACCACCTCTGCTTTTGCAACATTACACCGGTTGCACCCTAATATCCGCGATATTACCCAGTTTCAGGAACTGGTACAGATTCAACAGGCAGAAGGTTATCGCCTATTAGGGATATTTGAGGAAGGCAAACAGAACGCCATAACTATTTGTGGTTTCCGTATTGTGACCAACTTTGCGTCTGGGCGCCATTTACACATTGATGATCTGGCCAGCCATCATTCACCAATTACTGATGAGCAGGTTAGCCAAATTTTTGGGGCGCTGAAAATAATTGCAGTTAAAGAAAATTGCAACAGCATTCATGCTGACTCAAGTGTGTCCTCAGATAATAGCAATATGCATCATGTGTACCTGAAACATGGCTTTGTCTTAAGCAGCCATAAATTCAGCCTGACACTAGATTAAGCAAGCATATCAAAGGCATATTCATAAAAAACAGAATATTCACTATTCTGTTTTTTTATGAATGAAAACCAGCCATTAAGCCAGATTAATATTATCAGTTCTACAACTTCTGTCTATGCGGTATCAATAAACAAAAAAATATTATAAACGGATTACATCACTCTTTTCATTTCCAAAGAATGGCAAAACCGGATTAAAGGTATCCTTTAATCCGGCTAAATAAAATAATAGATGTTGCCTTTACTCTGCTTCTGCCAGATAGCCACGTAATTTCTGCATTGCTTTGGCTTCAATCTGACGGATACGTTCCGCAGATACACCATACTCACTGGCAAGATCATGCAGGGTTAACCCCCCATCATCTGCCAGCCAACGACTTTCAACAATATGGCGACTGCGATCATCCAGTTTGGCCAGTGCTGTCTGCAAGCCTTCAGTCTGCAACGCATAATGTGCCTGTTGTGCCAGTACTTGTGTTGGCTCAGTAGTGCTATCAGTTAACCAGTCTATCGGCGCAAAATTATCTTCATCATCATTCTCTGCCAGCAACGACATGTCCTTGCCGGTCATGCGCTGTTCCATTTCCATAACTTCAGAGAGCTTTACGCCCAAATCATCGGCAATCGACTGTGCTTCTTTATTACTCAATGCAGCCATGGATTTACGCATACTGCGTAAATTGAAAAACAGCTTACGCTGCGGCTTGGTGGTGGCTACACGCACCAAACGCCAGTTACGTAAAATAAATTCGTGAATCTCAGCTTTAATCCAGTGTACCGCAAACGAAAACAGACGTACGCCACGGCTTGGCTGAAAGCGTTTTACCGCTTTCATCAAACCAATATTGCCTTCCTGAATCAAATCCGCCTGATTCAAGCCATAACCATCATAACCACGTGCAATGGAAACCACGACACGCAGGTGAGATAAAATCAGTTTTTTAGCAGCCTCTAAATCCCCTTCGGTCTGGCGTACTGCCAAATCCTGCTCTTCCTCAAGGGAAAGCATAGGAATATTGTTTACGGTATGAATGTATTGCTCCAAACTACCATGCCCGGTCGGCACGGGTAATGCAAAAGCGGTATTCATGCCTGTCCTTTCTGTGTGTGCCCAGTTATTTTAATTACGCCAGCTGCAACACAATAACATGTTGTTTGTTACAGGAAAACTAGTAAATCTATAACTAAGCTAATAATTTATCATTGTAATTAAAATATGAATGTACTTCAATTACTATTTATGATTCGTTCATTATTGGTAAAATAATGTATATTGAAAATTTCGATTGTAGAAATTTATTATTATTATACATATCGCTATGGTTTATTCAAGGGCGATAACGTCCATACACGCCGATTATTAACAGTAAAAACAAACTGATAAAGGCTAAAGGCCAGCTACTCCCCAGCCACATATAAGGCGTATTACCCCGATAACCAGATATTTCTCCTTCCAGTACAGCAGCAGTATCAGGTTTCAGCTGTGTCACAATTTGCCCCTTGGGATTAATAATGGCGGTCATACCGGTATTGGTAGCGCGTACTATATAGCGCCCGGTTTCCAGTGCCCGTGCCTGTGACTGCTGCAAATGCTGCTGCATGGCATGTGAATGTCCGTACCAGGCCATATTGCTTACATTTGCCAGCAAACTGGCCTGTTTAGCTGCCGCGATTAATTCATCACCAAAACCGTCTTCATAGCAGATATTAAAAGCAACACGCTGGTTAGCTAACTGTAATGGCGCCTGAGCAGAACCACCTTTGGAAAAGCCTGTCAGTGGCATATCCATCCAGCGATACAACCAGTCCAGCAATAGCGGTAATGGAATATACTCACCAAATGGAACCAGATGATCTTTAGCATAATAAGGTAACCCGGTTTTAGATGGGGTGGCAGTAAAATTAACCACTGCGTTCTGATAACCGGTTCCATCTGCCGTATACTGGGGAATACCAACGGCCAATGCTGAACCATGTTTACGTGCAAGATGAGCAAATATATCCAGCTGTTCTGGTGCCATATCCTGCCGCATTACCGGAATGGCTGTCTCTGGCAGAATAACGATACTGGCACGTGTACTGGCTATCTGATCAAGATAGCGCTGTAGGGTTGGTTGTAATAAACGCTCATCCCACTTAAGTGATTGTGGAATATTACCCTGCGCCAGTGCAACTGTTGCATGGGTACCATCTGCCTGGGTAAAGTTGCATTGTAATAAAACCGCTCCTAGCAACCACACGCTTATCAGGCTTACACCACAACCAATCTTTGCCTTGCGTTTTTTTGCCAGCAACAGTTCAGCCAGCCATGCACCACTGGCAACAGTAACCAGTGTCACCAAAAAAATACCACCTACTGGCGCAAAACCGGCTAAAGCCGAATTTGCTATCTGGCTATAGCCCCAACTACCCCAGCCAAAACCGGTTAGCGCACGTTCTCGTACAAATTCAGCCAGTGTCCATAATAGTGGTAATACCACAGTATGACAGGTTGTACTGGAGAACCTGAATTTTCCCAACAACCAAAATACCAGAGCAGGATAAATAGCCAGATAGGCCGGTAACAACATGGTTAGTGGCCACGCTAAAAACTGTGGCAATCCAGCAATATCATGTAAGGCAATATCTATCCAGTACAGTAGTGCTGTATAGGCCGTTAGCGCCCAAAGATAAGCAGAACGAACACGCCATTGTGGCCGTGCAGTCTGTAAAATCAGTAACACGGCCAGCAAAACGGGTAACAGCCAGTAATGATAATAGGGAGCAAAAGCAAATGGCACCAGAGCTGCTGACAATAATAATAGCGGCCAGTACACCCATGCTCTTGCTAAAACAGTATAATATTTCATGCCAAAAGGATGTTGCGCAGACATATCCAGTTTATTAGTCACGTAAAGCTCCACAGCCTTTAGCCAGCCGAATCAAATCTGATTAATCACTATAGCCACTGTCAGCAAAAACTCGCATTTACCAGCCTAGCCTATATTTTTCTGCCAGTGCAAAAGCAGTATATTTCAGAAGCAGTGCCAAACCAATGGTATTTCCACACACAACTATATCAGGTACTTAAATATTAATGAGCATTATTTTTTACAGTCACCATTAATGTCTGTAAACGCCGTGCATCGGCTCTGGCTACAGTGAAATTCAATTTACCAATGGTAATTTTTTCACCCCGTACTGGCATGTGACCTAATTCCTGAATCACCAGACCACCAATGGTGTCTACTTCATCATCAGAATAATCGGTACCAAAAAATGTATTGATGTCTTCGATTTCTGTAACAGCATTCACGCGAAAGCGTTCAGCGGACACAGCAAAGATATTATCCGCACCATCATCTTCATCAAATTCGTCTTCGATATCGCCGATAATGGGTTCAATCACATCTTCAAATGTCACCAGTCCTGATGTACCACCATATTCGTCGACCACAATAGCCATGTGATTGCGTTGCTCACGAAATTCTTTTAGCAGCGTGTTCAGAGATTTGCCCTCAGGTACAAACACAGCCGGACGTAGTACCTGTTCTAGCTGGAAATGTTCACCTCTGCCCCAGTATTTAAGTAAATCCTTGGCATGCAGGATACCCAGAATCTCATCTTTATCCTCACCAATCACTGGAAAGCGTGAATGGGTTGTATCAATAATATAAGCAATAATTTTATCTAACGGATCTTCTATTCTAATCACATCCATCTGGCTGCGCGTTATCATCGCATCACGCACTTCCAGATCAGCAAAATCCAGTACATTTTCCAGACACTGTAAGGTATCTGCATCAAAAACCTGCCGCTCATGCGCTTCCCGCAGAGTTTGCAATACTTCTTCTTCAGTATCTGGAGCCTCTCCAGATATACGATTTACCAATCGCTCAAAAAATCCTGGTTTCGACGAACTTTCGTCCATAATCAATATTCATCCTGTGTATAGGGATTCGCATATCCTAACTGATGCAGGATACGGATTTCAAGCGCTTCCATGATTTCAGCTTCTTCATCATCAATATGATCATAACCCATAAGATGCAAAGTCCCGTGAACAGTCAGATGGGCATAATGCGCTATCAATGGTTTATGTTGTGCCATTGCTTCTTTTTCTATAACCTGAGGGCAAAAAATCAGATCGCCATTAAGTCCTTCGCTGTCAGGCAAATACATGCTTTCACCCTCGTTGAGCGCAAAGCTTAATACATTAGTGGCATAATCTTTGTGGCGGAAATCGTGATTGAACTGGCGTGCTTCTTCTTCATCACATAGCAATATAGCAATATTGGCACGTTTATAACTATTTTTACAGGTTTGCCACATCCACTGCCGCCACTGATTGAGAACTGGAATATGGTTAGCACTACTGCGGTTGTCAACATTTAAACTGAATACCTGATTCAAATGCTGTAAAACCGGCTTTTTCTTGGCAACTTTCATTTAATTTATTTGTAATCCTGATGATTATATTTTAGCAAGCACAACTGATAAATGCACTTATCCGGCCAAATCTGGCGATAATCGTCATTAAGCTGTTCTAATAAAATATAATATTTAATTTAAATTATCAGTAGTTTGTATGAAAAAACTGTTTAATATAGACTTATCTGTTTTATCACAAAGTTTATTATGATTAATGATAAACATATTGATAATTGCTTAATCTGCACTTCTTATCTGTATCCGCATAGCTCAGACAATTCATGCAACAGCTAAATTTAAATTTATTTTAAGATTAGACTAATTATTTATTATTATATGAATAATATAGTTGAATACATCAATACAACAAAATATATTCAGGAATATTATCAGCAGATACACTTAGGTTAGGCAGGGATTAAGGAATATGTTTCACCAATAACATAAAATCCATAAGCAAATTCAGTTTTAGTTTTAAAACATAAATTTTTTTATGGCAAAAGACATGTGGTAAATTAATTTTTCCCTATAGAATTATGAATTGTGCTGCTATTTTAAAACAGTTATCAATTTACTTCTGGATATTACAACCCTTTAACCCTGTCCAATTACTAGAAACAGGGTTTTCATCATAATAATCAGTTAACGTAAGATATCTACGATACTGCGGGCTGCGCGACGGGCATCCAGTAAAATTAGTCCCAGTTTGGCACCTTCATTGGCAGTCACTGCCAATACATTGGTATCTCCTGCCTGAATCAGCAGAATGTAACCATGCTTACCCTTAACCATAACCTGTTCCAGCTCATCACATTGTAATTCACGGGAAGTACGATTACCCAAAGCAAGCAGAGCTGCTGCCATTGCACCAACGCGGTCTGGATCAACACCATTCGGTAACAAGGTTGCTACCGGCAGACCATCGGAGGAAATTACAGCAGATGCAGTAATGTCAGCCGAAGAGCTATTTAAATCACTTAATACCGAAACCAGTAATTGTTCTTGCATCTTGATGTCTTTCTATTGATGTTTATTCATTTACCACATGAATGTCTTCACCAGCCAATACAAACAGGCCACGTACCATAGTGACGAAAGCTTCACTGTTAAGTAATGGCAATCCAGCTGTTACCAAAATATTTTTGGTATTCCCAATATATAATGGGAAGAATGTCAATTCACTCTGGCCAGCAGGATCACAGATCCCGATAGCATTGTTGTAGATATTGAGGTTATTTTTAATCAGCAGACTGTGTTTTTCTGTCAGTCTAGTTGCCTCACTGGCCAGATTAGCCACCTCTTCGGCAGTTTCATGATTAAAACCGACATTAGCAAAGTAAAAACCATCCTGATCAACCAGCAGTGCCTTATGGCTGTCTGACAGTTGACCCAGAATATCTTCAAATCCATCAGAAGTTACCTTAACCAGTTGTGAACTAGGTTTAGTTTCTCCATATAAGAATTCGAGGCGTTGTAAACGATACAATAAATTTAATGCAGTATGAACATCATCTGTTTCAGCCCATTGCCTCAAACGCTCTTCTGTTAATTTAGCATTAATATCTGCCTGCAGAATATTGGCCAGTAACATACGGCTGGCACTGTGACTTGGGCTAGATACTGCATAAAATGCACCCGCCGGCATCACTTTCGGATACAAATCATGATGTAGTTGTAATGTAGATTCCATACTGACTATCCTTCCAAACCTGGATCAATAGAATACAGCATAGCGGTAACCAGTTGTTTTACATCGTCCTCATTACGGGCATCAACCTCAAATACAGGTACATTGAGATTGTGTTGTGCCAGATACTGCTGATAAACATCCACACCTGGCTGTGGATTCAAATCCATTTTGGTAACCCCTACAACAACTGGAGCATCTTCCAGCAAATCGTGAAAAGAAGTAAGGAAAAATTTCAGGTCTTTCAGCGGATTCTGACGAGTGTTATCCAGTAGCAGAATCAACCCCATACTACCCCTGCTCAGAATGCTCCACATGAAATCAAAGCGCTCCTGACCCGGTGTGCCATATAAATGGACTTTAGTATGCTCATCCAGTCGAATAACACCATAGTCCATAGCGACAGTAGTATGACCTTTTCTGTCCTGTGTCATATCCGATGCACTGGCATCAGTCTGTATCGGAGGATCATCCGATAATGCGGCGATAGCAGTTGTTTTTCCCACCCCAACTGGGCCGGTAAAGATAATTTTATTTTCAACCATAATTACTCCCTGCTTAGGTATTAATTGCCACGCAAGCGACCCATCAAACGTGCCAGTAAACCTTTCGGCTTGTTTTCATCGCTTTCATTATGCTCTGTCGTTTGTACGCCAGCTGCTGGTTTGGTAACAGCCTGTGGTGCTTTCCGGGTCAGAGTCATTCCTTCTTCCTGTTGCGTAGCAGAATGAGTTAATGGCTGCTCGATAATCAGGGAACCAATTGAATATGTGGCAGCTATATAATTTAATACATCTTCAAGTGAAACGGGCAACAGCTTGTATAAAGTGTTAAGTGCTACAGGTGTACGCACCAGAAAAGCTGACAAGCGCATAGATTCAGGCAGATAAGCCATACGAGTCATATTTGGCCAAGCCTTCAGCTTGATAATTGTATCAGGTGTAATAGGATCGATCAGGCGACCACGAGCCGTCCATATCGACAACTGCCATATACAGGCTTGTAGAGTCAGTTTGGCTTTATCGTGCAGCTGTGCGGTTGGCGCAGATGCTGGAACAGCTTTTGTCTGCCATTCAACATCTGTTTGCATACACAACTGTTGTAAAGTGTCACTTTCAACTGCCAGCAATACTTTTTCAACACTTGGAAAAACAATTAGTACAGGCTTGTTTTCAAACAGGATTGCAGTGTCTTCAGTTTGCTGTGCCAGCTTTTGTACCATGCCCAGCAATGTTCCATCTGTATGGAAACGTACTACAGTTACTGCCTGCTGCGAATGATCCACAGCATTGTGCTCCTGTTGTGCAGTACTGGCCACAGATTGCTCAGTGGCGGTTTCTTTCTGTGCCGCTGCTTTATTGTCAGCCAGCCAAACACCATTACCCTGCTGCAAATTACGCAGATGCTGAAACAGGGTATCGAATCTGATTGGTTTCATCAGATATGGTGCTGTGAATGAGGGTGAATTACGACCAAAAAACACGACTACAGCATCAGGATATTTCTTTTTTACCTTTTGCCATACCGCTTCACCATCGGCTGCGTCACCATCTACCAGAATTAGTTCCGGCTGTACATTATCCTCAGGCTGAATCAGCTGGTAGTTAACACTATTGTACATTTTAAATGCCATGCGCAACATGGCTGTCTGGCGATCATCCACATTGACGAGCAAAACATAGGCAGTTTTTACTTTAGGTATTGAATTGTTCATCATTGATTTTGCACACCACCGTGGTTAATACGTTTCAATAATTGACTCATAGCAAGTACAACTTCTTCAGGTGGCGTCTGAATTTCAGCACGGATTACCTGTAACATTTTTTCCAGACGTGTCCATTCTTCTGCACGTTCATACAAGTCAAATAAAGTAATGTAGAGCTGTGACTCCTGTGGATAAAGCAGGACTGATTTTTCCAGTAAATCCGTTGCTTCATCAAACTGACCAAAAGTAAGCAATGATTCAACATCACGCAATACACGCTCTGCCGGCGTCTCGGCAACGTCATTATCTGAGGCAGCCTTGTCGACCAATGACAGGCGTTTGGCCTTGAGTGCACTGCTATTCACGGGCAAATAGCCCAGCGTTATCCCAATATCGCGCAGCACAGTTTCATTAGGCTTGGCCTCAAGCTGCTCAAACATTGGATGTTGCCCAAGACTATAGCCCCAACCCAGCATGCGTTCCTTTATAACATTACCGTACTGACCCAAAGTATAGTATAAACGCCACAGATGCTGAGCAAATACATTGATATTATTGCGTCGGTAATCCAACGCCAAGGCATCAATAATCAATCCGGCAGGTTTTCTGGATGTCTTAATAGCCTTGTTCAGGCAGCGGATAGCTGCATCATAGGGCAATTGCTCTTTCAGTAATACATAACTGTTTTCCGGTTTGGAGAAGCTTAGTAGGACATCACGCTCATCGCCACGAATTTTAAAATTACCCATATTACCTTCAACCAGTAATTCATGTGGCTGTTCAGTGATATGTTGGGCATTACTGGCAGACTCGACTTCCGGTCTGGTATCTTCTGGTTTTTTATCCTGATTGATACCAACTTCTTTTTCCGTTTCCTTAATGTCCCACTGCAGCAGATCTTCTGCCAACACACGCAGGCCCAGGTGATTCTCATCTAGGGCAAGGCCTTGACGAATCAGATTTTCCAGCTCAGGCCGTCGCAGATAATTGCGATACTGATCAATTACTTCAGCAAGCTTATCTGTATTTTTGGCTTCTACACATAACTCGGCCAGTTCATTGACCAGTGTATTGGCCATTGCCGGACTCTGCTGAGCAGCATTCTGCTCCAGATATGAAGCAAGTGAGTCAGCAGCTTTCTGGAAGTAACCAAACTGTTTATAAACCTTATATTCAGTAAGGTGATCCACAGTGGCAACAGAAACTGTAGCCTTGTCTGGCTGCATGGGTTGCCAGTCCCAGTCTTCATCTGCCAGCGGTTCTGCCGCTTCTTCGCCAGCTGGTGCAGCCTTGCTTTCTGTACCTTTATTACGTTTGGATGCAGATTGTTTTTTGCGGGTAGCACTTTTGCCTTTGGCATGACCTCCCGCTTTCTGCCGCTTTTTCAGCACAAGCAATACAACCAGCAATATGACTAAAAGGGCAATAGGCAAATATAACTCCATAATTTACATCCCTTTTATTGTAGTTAACTGCCAGATGCATGAGCGCATGGTTAAATGCATGTTTTTCATTTACGGTAACGCTTCACATACAATTGTCAATACTTTAAGTATTTTACCTTAGCTTGCACTTGTTCGCCAGATTTTTATTTAACCTGAGGCAACATTCCGTTAGGTAATAGTTGCCATATGTAACCAGGATACTTCATTTTACCAGCCAGAATGCCGGCATCATCGCCATAACCCCAGAAATAATCTACTCTTGTGGCGCCATTGATGGCACTACCGGTATCCTGTGCCATGAGTAGCCGATTTAACCCATAACCACTGGCCGGATGTGTTGTTGCCACAAATAGTGGTGCACCAAGGTTAATAAAATGACTGTCTACAGCAGCAGAATATCCTTTGGTAAGTGGTACACCTAATGCACCTGTGGGCCCACTGGCAGGTTCTGCTGATGCGCGAAAGAAGACATAGCTGGGATTTTGCCCTAATACTTCGGCCAACTGCTGCGGATGTTGTTGTAACCATGCCTTAATACCCTGCATTGATGTCTGTGCCAGAGGCAAATAACCCCTGTTAGCCATGTATTTACCAATTGATACATAAGGGTAATCATTTTTATCGGCAAAACTGAGACGCAACATCCGTCCATCTGGTGCTTTCAGCTGCCCTGACCCCTGCACATGCAGAAAAAATAACTCTACTGCATCATTGGCATAACCCAGAATAGGCGCTTTGCCATTGAGTGCTCCGGCATTGATTTGAGCCCGAGTGTAATACGGGACAAGCTGATTACCGCTTATCCGGCCCTTCAGTGCCCGTGTTTTCTCATTCAGATGAAAAGAGGCCAGATTGGCCGTGTAATTTCCACTAGGCGTAATAACTCCACTGTTTGCGCCGGTAAGGCGAATACGAACAATTCCCTGACGCTGCCCTGAACTGAGTGGTACGACGACAAAGTCACTAGGAATACCATAAATGGGAAAACGCGCCTGTGCTGTCTGTCTGGTATCGCCCAGCAGCATGGGTTCGTAATAACCGGTTACTGTACCGGCCAGTTGTCCGTTCTGACTGACTTGCCATGGCGTGAAATAAGTTTCAAAAAATGCTTTGGCTTGATGATTGTGCCGGGGTGTACGTGCTGCCTGCTGACACACGGTCTGCCAGGCTGGCTGTATTTGCAGTTTGCTACAGCTGGTTTTAAATGCTTCTAGACTATCGATAAATGACTGGTTTGACCATTGTGGCAGCTCCTGATAGGAGACTACCCGATAGCTGACACCGGCTTTACCCGGCGTATAGACATAGCTTAATGGCAAGGGTTTGTCCGGTGTCAATGCACTTTCTCCACCAGACAGGATTCTATCTGCTGGTTTATGACTGAGGGTACAGGCAGCCAGAAATAACACACTAAACCACAGCACCCAACGGCAAATTAAGCTGAATTTCATTGATGGCATAATTTTTGACATATTCTTTAATAGAAGACGATACGGACATAAGCCGTATTTTCACATCATTATGACAGTCATCCACGCCATTAAACAAGGGCAACAGGCCGCCGGATTTTTATCGGGATATCCGCTTGTGCATAAACGGAAGCTGAACACTCTGTTACAATAGCTTTTTTAGCCAAATCAAATATCTTGTTACGCCATGAGTAAACCCACCCTGACACCGATGATGACGCAATATCTGGCCATTAAGGCTGACCATCAGGATAAGCTGCTGTTTTACCGGATGGGCGACTTTTATGAGCTGTTTCTGGATGATGCTGTTGAAGCTGCACGTTTGTTGGATATTACGCTGACTACTCGTGGGCAGATTAACGGGGAGCCCATCAAAATGGCTGGTGTGCCCTATCATGCGGTGGAACAGTATCTAGCAAAGCTGGTAAAGCTGGGCAAAAGTGTGGCCATTTGTGAGCAGACTGGTGAAGTGGGCGCAAGTAAGGGGCCGGTAGAACGGCAGGTTGTACGGATTGTTACGCCAGGCACGCTGACTGATACAGCATTGCTGGAAGATAAGGAAACCAACCGGATTGTGGCGGTTTCTCTGCTGAAAAAACAACTTGGTGTAGCTTGGCTATCGCTGCAAAACGGGGAATTCCGCTGCAAAATCATTTCGCCGGAAGCTCTGCCGCATGAACTGGCTCGCTTGCAGGCTGCGGAAATTCTGCTTTCAGACCAGACACAGGACAAGCTGGATCTCGCTGGCCAAGACCGGCAACTGACCCGTTTACATGCATGGCAATTTGCAGCTGATACGGGTGCCCGTATGATTCAGCGCTATTTTGGCAGTCAAGATTTACGTGCTTTCGGCTTGCAGTCAGGCGAACATGATGCTGCTATTGGAGCGGCAGGGGCTTTGCTGAATTATGTGCAGCAGACACAAATGCAGTTACCTAAACATCTGGATAGTCTGACTCTGGAGCAGGAATCCGCTTATATCGGCATGGATGCAGCCACTCGGCGCAATCTGGAATTAACCCAGACATTAAGCGGCCAGAAAGCGCCGACACTGTTTTCGGTTTTGGATCATTGTGCAACGCATATGGGTAGCCGTCTGTTGGCACAGTGGCTGCACCAGCCGTTACGCCGACGTGAGCAAATTATCGCCCGCCAGCAGGCAGTAGCGGCGCTGGCACCACAGTGCACACAAGTTACTGCAATGTTAAAACAAGTGGCGGATATTGAGCGTATTGCCGCGCGTATTGCAATTGGCAGTGCGCGGCCGCGTGATTTATCGGCTTTGCGTGACAGTCTGGCGGTTTTGGCCGCTTTTCGTTTGGAAGAACCTGACCAAAGTAGCCTGGTACAGACTCTGCTGGAACAGTTTCCGCCGGCAATGCCTGTAGCTCAACAATTAACTATGGCCATTATGCCTGAACCAGCAATATGGTTGCGCGATGGCGGAGTGATTAATGACGGTTTTGATGCCGAGCTGGATGAGCTGCGTCGTCTACAGAATCATGGCGATGAATTTTTGCAGCAACTGGAAAATCGGGAACGGGAGCGCACAGGTTTATCCAGCCTGAAAGTCGAATTTAATCGAGTGCATGGGTTTTATATTGAGTTGAGCAAGGTGCAGTCTGAACAGGCACCGGCAGACTATCAGCGACGCCAAACGCTGAAAAATGCTGAACGTTATGTCACACCTGAATTAAAGGCTTTTGAAGAGAAAGTGCTGAGTGCGCAACAAAATGCACTAGCCCGGGAAAAGCAGTTATATGATGCTCTGTTGTTGCAGTTACAGGCTGAGCTGCCGGTATTGCAACGTTGTGCCCGCGCTGCTGCTAGTCTGGATGTATTAACTACGCTGGCTAGCTATGCTGAGACTGAACATTACTGCTTTCCAAAATTGGTGAATTATCCGTGTTTACAGATTAGTAATGGCCGCCATCCTGTAGTAGCGGCACAGGTTAGCCAGTTTACCGCTAATGATACCCAGCTTGATGATAAACGCCGCCTGATGTTGCTGACCGGCCCGAATATGGGCGGTAAATCGACGTATATGCGGCAGGTAGCTTTAATTGTGTTGCTGGCGCATATTGGTGCACCGGTGCCAGCAGACAGTTGTACTCTGGGAGAGTTTGACCAGATATTTACCCGTATTGGCGCTTCGGATGATCTGGCTGGCAACCGTTCTACCTTTATGGTGGAAATGTCGGAAACTGCCTATATTTTGCATCATGCTACTGACCGCTCGCTGGTATTAATGGATGAAGTTGGCCGTGGTACATCTACATTTGACGGTTTGGCGCTGGCACAGGCCATTGCTGAACATTTGCTGCAAAAAAACCGCAGTTATACTCTTTTTGCTACTCACTATTTTGAATTAACCAGATTGCCGGAACAGTATGCGCATGCATTCAATATGCATCTGGCCGCACTGGAGCAGGGGCAAGATATTGTTTTTCTGCATCATATTGAACCCGGACCAGCCAGTAAAAGCTATGGGATAGCGGTGGCGAAACTGGCCGGCTTGCCTGCACGGGCGCTGAATGCTGCTTACCGGTATTTGCAGGCACTGGAACAGCATGCTGCTAATGAGCAGCCACAACTGGATATGTTTCAGGCACAATCAGAAGATGTGGTAGAAGCAGAGGTGGCCAATGCCGATGCAGACACTTCTTCTACAACCATGATGCCGGCGGATTTATGTGCTCAGCTAAATGCTCTTCATCCCGATGAGTTGACGCCTAAAGCGGCTCTGACTGCGGTATATGATTTGGTACGCTGCTGGAAAAATCATCAGCAAAATCAATAGTCATAATAAAATATGTATGGTTAATCCGCTTTTTAGTTGACATTGCGCTGGTTATCCGTATAATGACTTTCTTACCAGACGCGGGGTGGAGCAGCATGGTAGCTCGTCGGGCTCATAACCCGAAGGTCGTAGGTTCGAATCCTGCCCCCGCAACCAGATTTTTAAATGCCCTGTTTCAACAGGGCATTTTATTTTGTCTGTTTAATTTAGATAATAGCCCAATCGATTGAAATCAATGTTTAATGCGGTCAGGTACCAGCTCAACTATGGTTTTGTTGTTACATGCTGTATACAGATTTTTGCGGCCGGTCATGCGGCAATAAATGCTTGCTGGTATATAACAAGCCATTAACGTTTATGTAACACCGTTAAACTTTATTCTGCTTAGGCTGTTTCGTTGTTCAGCCAATAACTATATCAACATCTTTATCATATTGCTGGTGGCAATCAGTATTACAGCCAACCTGTAAATTGCAGATTCTGGTCTGAAAAATAGATAATCAACCATTTCTGTCTGTTCTTCAATTTGAGATAGTCGTTAAATTTAAAGATTGCGTTCATTTGCTATAAATTAATCAGTCTGTATGGTCAATTTATTGTTTATTCTTCACTGTATCAATTTCATTATCTATTTTCTTCATTTAAATACATGAATTAATGCTCCCGGCTGCGAAGCAGGAATGCTGTGGTAATTTCAGCTGGCTTTTTTGACATCCGGATAAACCCAGAGTTTCTGTTCATGCACTTCGGCCAGAAAGACTTCTTCCAGCTTCTGTCCCTGACGGTTTAGTTCTTTGTCCAGCCATTCTTCGTCATGCCCCAATGCTTCCAGACTAGGGTAATTAATTACACCATTTTCGATCACCACCACGGCCATGGCTGGATCGCCTTTTTTGACGACCGTCATCTGGCCATTGTATTCAAACCAGACATCACTGAGTACTTCCAGGCTGGGATAGCCGCGCTGATGCAATAACATGATGAAATCGCGGATAGACAGTTTGGCTTTGCGAAAATTCTGTGACAGTACGATGCCATTTTCCATTAAGCGTATTGAGGTGCCATCGACAAAGTCTTTAGCGATATTGCGCTTGAATGTAGCATAACGCACAAGTAATAACAGCCCTGCCCAGAAAATAGATGCACTCATCAGTAATATTATGCTGATGGAGGGATTATATAAGGGGCCGCCGATAATCGCCCCCAAAACCACATTACCTACTTGATCGATGGCAGAAATCGGTGCCAGAGACCCTTTACCGGATAAATTGATATACACCAGCAATATGCAAAACGCTACCAACATTTTGAAGATGATATTGATATAGATGGGATTCATCATGGCTTCCTTTGTCTGCGCAACAGGTGTTTTATCTGGGCATGATTTGCATGGATTGTCTTTTACAATCGTAGCGTTTTGCCAGATATTGTGCTGATACTGTATCTGTTATGCCTGAAGCAGACTATGGTAGCCACCTGTTTTTTATGATTTATTTACATTATTTTCCTCATGCACTTTGTTTTTTTCATAAAGATACTTATTGTAATTGCGTGTTTAAGAGCAATTGTTATGGCTATGTGCAGGCTATATCTAGCAGGCAACCATGAATATATCTGGTTGCCTGTAGACGACTATAAAGGTTTGAAATCAAGTTGGGTAAATATACGCACCGGATTCCCGCGCGCTATCTGATGGTGGTGCTTGTGTTGCGCGGCTTTATGTTTTGCCTGTAACTGCTGCGCCTGTTGTGCCAGTTTATGCTGAAGCAGCAACACAGCGAGTTTTTTGTTGGCATGCTGGCTACGCTCAGTTTGTACTTTAACGCTGATACCGCTAGCTACATGGGTGGCTCTGACTGCTGATTCGGTTTTGTTAATATGCTGACCACCGGCTCCAGATGCCCGCATGGTTTCAAAGACAATTTCATCTGGCTGCTGCTGGACAATTGGGTTAAAACAGCTTGCTCCGATAAACCAGTTTTTGCGTTTGTGCTGCGGGCGATAAGGGCTGGGGCAAATCCATTGAATGGTGCCCTGCCACCTATCAGCCAATGCCTTGGCCTGTGCACCCTCCAAGGTAACCAGTACTGAATGCAACCCGTGTTTAGCTGGTTCCTGTTCCACAATTTCTACTTTAACCTGCATTTGTTTGGCTTCATATTGTAAGCGTGCCAACGCTTTTACCACCGCCAGACAACATTCTGCCGGTCCGTAAGCGGCAGATAATTGCAAGAGTTGCATTATTTTTTCTCCGTTTGAACTTTATAGGTGATTACCGGTTTGAAGCGTGCTATTGGCCGGATTAAATCGGCCTGAACCATGGCAGCAATGACACTGTCGATTGATTTATAGGCTTGTGGTGCTTCTTCATACAGGAGTTCACGGTCGCAGCAGATTACGCGGCTGCCGTGTATAGTACGGGTGAGCTGGTCAGCTGTATAGCGCCCGTCCAGTCTGCCTTTGCAGGCTGAGCGCTGCCATTTGCGCCCGGCGCCGTGTGCCAGTGAATACAGCGCGGATGCTGTGTCCAGTGGCTGCACCAGATAGCTGAAGTCACCGCGTGAGCCCGGAATAATCACCAGTCCTTTCGTGGCTGCTGCGGCACCTTTACGATGCAGCCAGCCGCATTCACCGTTAATGGTGACTGGCTCAATAAAGTTGTGGCTGATATCTACTAGCTTTTGCCCCTGTGCGCGCAGGTTGGCCAGTATGCGCCGGCCAATCAGCTCCCGGTTTTGTTGTGCATAATCCAAAGCCTGATTGTGTTGCATCAGGTAAGTGCTGCCAGCAGCGCTATCGGCAACTAAACCTTGATGGCCATACTGGCGGATGTGTTTATCCAGAATCACACCGCCCAGACCACGTGAACCGCTATGCACCATCAGTTGCAGATGTTGCCGGTTTAGCCCGATTTGCTGGGCAGTTTCCGGCGCATAAATGGTTTCCAGCATTTGCAGTTCGGCAAAGTGATTGCCGCCGCCAATGGTACCGGAAGCATATGTGTGTTCTGCAAGTGGCCGGATATCTGGCCACAGGCTGATGCATTCTGCTTCAGACAAGGGCTGGTCGATATTGCCCAGACGTTTAATCAGTTTGGCCTGATTCATGGCGCGGATTTTTACTGTGGTTTGCCATAATGACATGCCGCAGCCGATATCTCCGCCAATGAGCGCCGGATAAAGATATTGTGTAGTAAAAAAAGCTGCACCTACCGGATAACCACGGCCGGGGTGTAAATCCGGCATACCGGCTACAAATTTAATATTGGGAAGTGTTGCTGTTGTTTGTAGCTGCTGGATGGCTTCGCCCTCTAACCAGAGTTCTGGTGTTGCTATCAGGGTGATGTTGTCCGCCAGCGGCTGAATAGAATTGCCCATTCTGATCCATTCCAATTATTTTATTTGGTAATAAGCAAGCAATAGTTAGCCATGTTCATCGGGGCTGAACAGGATTAGCGTGCTGAAGAATAAATTGGCAGGCCGAAGCCAAGGATCAGGAGGTGATTAGCCCTGGATTGACCTGCAAGGGATAGGTAGTACAAGCATAATTATTCCTTTCCATTGCAATGTTGATGATTTGATAGAGTGGCGTACTGTAAATTATGTTCTACAGATAGTCAAAAATAATCAGCCGTTTTTATTCTGATAGGCTGATTATGATTAATGGTGTGTGGCTATTTCACTACTGTTTGGCTATTTCGTGCACTTTTGTTATGGGTTTATTTTAAGTTTAAAAAATAATAAACAAATTGGTTATCAATTTGATATCCCGCCTGTTCATATAGGGCTCTTGCCTTGTGATTGTCACTGGCGGTGCATAATGAAATGCCACTGTAGCCACCATCACGGGCAAATTTTTTCACGTATTACATGAGCTGGGTGGCGATGCCCTTTTGCCTGTGGCTTACAGGGACATACAAGTCGTTGAGGATTATAGTGGGCGATATTGATAATGAAGAAAAGGAAAAATATAACTGTACAAATCCGCAGGCCTGTTGCTGATGATAGGCAATGAAGATGGCTGAATCCTGCTTCTCCAGTCTTTCCTGAATAAATTTTCTGCTTTCTGTTTCATTATCAGCCAGGCCGTAGAACTGACGATAGCTGGCAAACAGTAAAGCAGCAGCATCAAGCTGCTCTGATGTTGCCCGAGCAATAGAAACTTGATCAACCATTTAATAATTCCTCGTACAGTTAATGATTAAGTGGGCATATATTTAACAATAATAACTCGTGCGTTGGTTTCAATCGGTAACAATGTTTCCTGCATAAGCTCAAGTGCCTGTTCCGGACTAAAGCCGCCTGAACCGGCGCCAATCAGTGGGAAAGCAACAGAAGCATAGTTCTGGGTATTAACAATGTCCATGGCGGAAATAACTGATGTGCGGATTGAATAAGCGCTGGCGCGCCAGAACATATTGATGCCAGCCACATGAATGATGGCTTGATAAGGTAATTTACCGGCACTAGTAACAACTGCGGAACCTAATTTAAGCGCCCCAGCTCTGCCTAATTGGCGAAAGGGTGCATAGCCGGCTTTTCGCTTGATGGCACCGGATACACCCTGTGGCAACAGTAACCACCATGGAATGATGTTCCGGTTCCATGCGTTGACGATAACATCAACAGGTTGCTCCAATAAATTTCCATAGACGATGTCAGGCTGCATGGTGAATTTTTCCGCAAAATTTCTGTTTATACTGATACCCGTCTAAATATTTGCTATATCTGTTTATTGCCTGTAATACTTCTTAATAGCTAGTCGGGCATATTATTGTCTATCAGTGTGGCATGCTTATGTTTACAATAACTGATTGCAATTATGAATACAAGCTGAGGAAGACATTTATGGCACAGTTTTTTGCTATCCATCCTACTAATCCGCAGGAACGTCTGATTGTTCAGGCAGCGGATATTGTTCGTCATGGCGGTGTGATTGTTTATCCAACTGACTCCTGTTATGCACTGGGTTGCCAACTGGGTAATAAAGAGGCAATGGAGCGTATTCTGCGTTTGCGCGGTATTGACCAGAAACACCATCTTACGCTGATGTGCCATGATCTAAGTCAGCTGGGCGTTTATGCCAGAGTAGATAATAGCCAATTTCGCTTGCTCAAAGCCACAACGCCCGGCAGTTATACTTTTATTTTACAGGCGACTAAAGAGGTACCTGCCCGTACGTTGCATCCAAAACGTAAAACCATTGGTTTACGTGTACCGGATAATCGGATTGCGCTGGCGTTATTACAGAATCTGGGTGAACCGATGTTATCGTGTACGCTGATGCTGCCACATGAAAGTGAACCTTTAACTGATCCGTATGAGATACGTGACCAGCTGGAACATACAGTTGATTTGGTGATAGATGGTGGCTGGTGTGGTACGGAGCCAACAACAGTAATTGATATGACTGAGGGTATTTCGCTGGTACGTGCAGGCAAAGGTAATACGGCCGTATTTGGTTTGTAAAAAACAAACTGGTACTATGTTGTGCTCAGTGTGGTAGTTTTTATTTATGTTTTAAGGATTTTACCTTGCAGAAATTTGATTTAGCTTATTTATTGCTGGCCATTTTACCGATTCTACTGGCTATTACTCTTTCGGAAGCGGCCTGTGGTTATATGGCACGTTATTGTGGAGACCGTACGGCTGAGACGATGGGTAGGCTAAGCCTGAACCCGGCCAAATACATTGATATTATTGGAACAATTATTGTCCCAGCCTTTACACTCATTGTTTTGCAAGGTTATTTTATGGTTGGCTGGGCCAAGCCGGTACCGATTGACCCACGCAATTTCAAAAATAGGCGCACAGGTGAGCGTCTGGTAGCCATTGCCAGCCCACTAGCTAATCTACTGATGTGTCTGTGCTGGACAATTGTGGTGATTCTCAGTCGCTGGGTACCGGAATATTTTCAAGAACCGATGGCATTGATGGGAGTAATGGGTATTCAGTTTAATGCCGTGTTTTGCTTTTTTAGTCTGCTGCCAATTCCACCGCAGCCAGGCGCCCAGTTTGTTAATAGCTTTCTGTCGCCTCGTGCTTCGATGCAGTACCGTAAGCTGGAGCCATACGGTACATGGATTATTATATTTATGATTATCAGCGGTTTACTATCGTTTATCCTGTGGCCATTTACCAATCTGATTATTTCAATGATGTCTTTTTTAATCAATCTGTTCTGATTATTATTCATACTACAATAAATAATGACAAATAATATCAGGCCGTAGACTTTGTTTCTGTGGCCTGATATTTTTATCTTGAATGAATAAGTTAAGCTACGGCAAATCAGGGATTGATATTGCTTTGTCCCAAAGTGACTCTATCCAGACCGGCTAAATCAGGCAGGGTGTGAATCTGGCTAAAACTGTGTTGCGCCAACATATCACGCACGGCTTTTCCCTGATCGAACCCATGTTCCAGTAACAGCCAGCCAGCCGGACACAGAAAGGCTGCGGCACCGGCAATAATCGTTGCCAGTGCACTCAAACCATTATGATTATCTGTTAGTGCATGCTGCGGCTCAAAGCGTAAATCTCCCTGCTGCAAATGCTGGTCGTGTACGGCGATATACGGTGGATTAGATACAATCACATCTACACTATGCGGTTCTGGCTGGGGCTGCGCTTGATACCATGAACCCTGCCCGAAATGTACATTTGCCTGCAAGGCTATGGCATTGCTACTTGCGATAGCCAGTGCCTCTTTACTGATGTCTGCTGCCCATACCTGCGCATCAGGCCGTTCACAGGCAATGGTAACGGCGATAATACCACTGCCTGTACCCAAATCCCACAGAGTGCCCTGTTCAGGTAAATGTGCCAGCGCAGCGTCTACCAGATGTTCGGTTTCCGGACGGGGAATCAGTACTGCTGAAGAAACCTGAAAACGCCGGCTGTAAAATTCGCGCCAGCCAAGCAAATAGGCTAATGGTTCACCTGCCAGCCGTCGCTGTGCCAATTGATTCAGGCTGGCCTGTTCGCTAATGCTCAATGGCTGCTGGCCATGAGTAATGATGTAGGTATGGTTGATATCCAGCACCTGCTGGAGCAACATGCGCGCTTCCAGTCGTGGTAAGTCACAGTTGTGTAACCAGCCGTCAATGGTAATGGGTAAATTTGTATTCATTATTTACTTAGCAAAGCCGATTGGTTTATAACAGAAACAGAGTGGCCAGACCGAGAAAGATAAAAAAGCCTCCGGAATCAGTGACCGCCGTAATCAGCACACTGCTGCCCAGTGCCGGATCGCGGCCGGCTTTCTGCATGCACACGGGAATGAGCACGCCTACGGTAGCGGCCAGTAACAGATTCAGTGTCATGGCGGCCACCATCACCAAACCAATGCCGACACTGTGATAGAGGAAATAGGAAACTATGCCCATCACTGAGCCCCAGATAATGCCATTGACAAGAGCAACGCCCTCTTCTTTGCGCAGCAGACGCCACGCCTGACTATTGCTAATCTGACCATAAGTCATAGCACGTACAATCATGGTAATGGTCTGATTACCGGAGTTACCACCAATACCGGCCACAATCGGCATCAGGGTAGCCAGTGCCACAATTTTTTCAATTGAGTTTTCAAACATGCCAATCACGCGACTGGCCACAAAAGCGGTACACAGATTGACAGCCAACCAAATCCAGCGATTTTTTACCGAATCGACTACTGGCGCAAATAAATCTTCCTCTTCCCGCAAGCCGGCCATATTCAGCATATCGGTTTCGGATTCTTCGCGAATCACGTCCACCATTTCATCTATGGTAATGCGTCCGATTAATTTGCGGTTACTGTCTACTACCGGTGCTGTTACCAGATCATAGCGTTCAAATGCGGCGGCCGCTTCTTCTGCATCATCTTCCGGCCGGAAGGTAACCACATCATCGGCCATAACAGTAGAAACCAGTAAGTCCGGGTCAGCAACCAACAAACTGCGGATGGGTAATACGCCTTGCAACACATCATAATTGTCAACAACAAAGATTTTATCGGTATGATCGGGCAGACGTTCAAACCGTCGCAGATAACGTAATACCACTTCGCAGCTTACATCAGCACGAATACTGACCAACTCAAAGTCCATGAGTGCGCCAACCTGATTGTCTTCGAACGACATGGCAGCGGTAATTTGCGCTCGCTCTTCTTCATCGCGGCTGCTTATTGCCTCATAGACAACCTCTTTGGGTAAATCGGGTGCTAGCTCGGCCAGCTCATCGGCCTCCAGATTATTCAGAACAGCCAGCAACTCCTGCTGTGCCATATTCTCAATCAGGGTTTCACGCACCGGATTAGAAACTTCCAGTAATACCTCACCATCTTCAGTAGGTGTAGCCAGCTTCCATACCAGCATACGTTCCTGCAATGGCAATGATGCCAGCAAGGTAGCCATATCGGCAGGATGCAGTTCGTGCAAAGCGGCAATTAGCTCAGCCAGTGCCCGCTGCTGCTCCGGTGTCTGTAAATAAGACTGGGTATGCGAATGAATATGTTCGGCAACTGGTAAAAGAGTAGCAACCAGCTCACAGATGTGGTCGGTGTCCAGATGCAGACGTTCCATCTCGCTGGGATTGCTATGGCTATCCATTGTATCGTTGTCCTAATTGTTGCACTGTGTAACTCAGGATGTTACTGCCATGCGTACAGGCCATATATCCTGACGCAGCAGTCCTTGCCTGATAGATAAATTAAAGCCTGCTTCGGCAGGCTATGGGTATATTATTGTACACGGATTTTAGCCAGATACTGTTACTTTATGCTGTATAACCGCCAGCAATGGAAAGTATTAATATAGCTATAGTGAGGCTGTGTCAGGATTTGAAGTTAAATATTAATGACAAACATGTAATACAGATTCAAACAGGTATTGCATTACCTGTTTGGATATACATTAGTGGCAGTAATAACTCAGCCACCTGCCTGCGCTGAAACAGTATTAATGCTATACAGGCACACAGTAGACAGGATGATTGCTGTGCTCAAAGAAGATTTCAATTTAAAATCTGCTATTTGTTTTCATTGCTGGTAATCTGGGATTGGGTGGCCATCACCATCTGCTGACGATAAAGCTTTAAGGCTTGCCCTACTACTTCCCCGTTCTGATAGGGAGCATAAATTTCATCTGTATTAGACAGGGTTGCACCCTCACCCATCGCAGCACGAATCAGTTCAATGGCCTGTGTAGTATCCGTAGCTGAGCCATGTCCATAAACTTAATCCCATACAGCCCAAACCCAAAGCAGATACTCCCTGCCCGCTTTTGCCCAGATAACACTATTGCATATTGCTCTCTCTTTTCTGTCTGTTACGCCACTGGTGTAATCAAACACAGCATACTCCGTGTATTCATATAGATTAAGTATCCATATTTTCAATTATTTATAATAGAAACTCACCAATCTGCCTGCATAACACCAATTGTTGCTGCTGGATAAAAAATACCACCAGACGTTGCTGAACGCTGGTGGTATTAGTAGCAAAAGCTGTTAGATTAAGCCCAGTATTTCTTTTTCGAGGTTTTACCAATACCGGGATTAAAGCTATTAGTTGGGTCAAGCTGGCGATAGAATTTTTTCAGGGCTGGCTTGGCATGATATAAATGGCCAACATTATGTTCTGCCGGATATTGCGCGCCACGCTGATCCAGCAATACCAGCATTTCATCTTCAACCTTATTGCAGTCGGTACCTTTTTTGGCAATATAGTCCTGATGGAAAACATGGCAGAAAAAGTGGCCATAATACATTTTATGAATAAAGTGCTGATTAATGCTTTGTGGCAATGTTTCGAACCATTCGCTGTCATTGCGCCGCAAGGCCACATCCAACGCAACAATGTTTTCTACCGTATCGCTATGCACATTGCGGTAGGTAGTAGCCGCGCCGGCTGCGGCAAAGCGATGCAGCATGGCGGCTTCGGCTTCTTTTTCATTACAGCGGAAATAACTGCCGGTTTTTTGCTCGAAAAAGGTTTGCAAAAATTCTTCTGCTTCGGCAATACCATCGTCAGCCATTTTCAAGATAAGGTGATGCTCGTAACGGTCGCGGTAGTCACGGATTGACTGAGGTAAGTGCTGAGGCAGGAATTTGCACATGAATACCGCAAAACGGTCTGAAAAATTCTTCGGGAAAAACGGAATTTTTGCCAAGGTACGGTCGACAAAGTTCTTGAAAGCAAACAGGCGCGGCATGGCATCGGTACCGAACTTCTGAATGGCAACAAAAATATCCTTGCCATATACCGCAGCAATATCAAAAGCTTCACGGTGCATATATTCGCCCGATACCGGCAGATTTTTGAATGTACTGAGAATATGACGACGAATATCATCCAGCTCATGCGTATCATTGCTGCCGATATAGAAAACCGCAGAATTTTTTTCTAATGGGAAAGTATCCAGACGCACGGCAAATACCATCAGACGTCCGGCACTGCCGGAAGCTTCATAGTGGCGTGCCGGATCGGCATTAAAGCGCGCTGGCGTATCTGCATCAATTTCGCGCACATGGTCGCGGTATTCGTGGTCATGTCCCATGCCGGCATCGCGCTTGATGTCTTTATCACTGTAATGACCATTTTGCAGATTCTGCAAAATGGTTTCCGGGTCATCTCCCAGCTCAATGCCAAGATGATTAACCAAATGCAGCTGGCTGTTTTCATCAAGCTGAGCAAAAACAGCCATCTGGGTATAGGCAGGGCCGCGCTGGATAAGCGCACCGCCTGAATTGTTGCACACACCGCCCATAACCGATGCGCCGATACAGGATGAACCAATCACGGAATGCGGGCCACGCTGGTATTTTTTCAGCTCTTTTTCCAGACGATACAGGGTACTGCCCGGCAAACAGATTACCTGTTCGCCATTTTCAATCACCTGAATGCCATCCAGCCGGCGCGTGCTGACAATCACAATCGGCCGGTCATAATCGTTACCATCCGGAGTAGAACCACCGGTGAGGCCGGTATTGGCGGATTGAGTGATGACAATCACGTCGGCTTCCACACAGGCTTTTAATACGCGCCACTGCTCAACCAGTGTACCCGGAAGCACGACAGCCATAGCATCGCCCACACCGAAACGGATGCCCTGCCGGTAAGGCAGAGTACGCGCCGGATCGGTGAGGGTATGTTCTTGTCCGACAATTGCCTGTAATGTATGAACGAGGCCTGTATGTATATTGATATCCATATTACTTCTCCTTTTGTATACAGTTACTTATTTCTAATCAGTACAGGCCATTTTAGAACAATTATATGTTAACGGAAAGAACTTTAACATGAGGCAGTAGCCATCAGGCCTCAGGCAGAAAACCTCCACTCTGCCGCTGCCACAGCATGGC
Source organism: Snodgrassella alvi (assembly GCF_002777425.1). Lineage (GTDB taxonomy): Bacteria > Pseudomonadota > Gammaproteobacteria > Burkholderiales > Neisseriaceae > Snodgrassella > Snodgrassella alvi_B. Next base: position 109,857 of record NZ_MDVC01000107.1, on the reverse strand, counting down.
ATAAACGCCATTTTTGGCCAGCAGCTCGCTATGTGTCCCCTGCTCGACAATCTGCCCCTTATCCATCACAATCAGCCGATCCATGGCTGCAATCGTAGACAAGCGATGCGCAATGGCCACCACGGTTTTACCCTGCATCAGCCGGGTAAGATTTTCCTGAATAGCCGCTTCCACTTCTGAATCCAGCGCACTGGTGGCCTCATCCAATAGCAGGATAGGAGCATCTTTCAGAATCACCCGCGCAATAGCGATGCGCTGACGCTGCCCGCCAGACAGTTTTACCCCGCGTTCGCCGACATGGGCATCATAGCCATGCCGTGCCTTGGCATCGCTCAATGCCGGAATAAAGCCATCAGCAGCAGCCTGTTGTGCTGCCTGTACCATCGCTTCTTCTGAGGCATCCGGGCGCCCATAGACAATATTGTCGCGCACAGAACGGTGCAGCAGCGAAGTATCCTGCGTTACCAGCCCCAATGCCGCGCGCAGACTGTCCTGCGTAACATCACGAATGTCTTGACCATCAATCAGAATGCGCCCGCCTTTTACATCATAAAAACGCAGCAACAGATTAGTCAGCGTGGTTTTACCGGCACCACTGCGCCCTACCAGACCCACTTTTTCACCGGCACGGATATGCAGATTAAAGTCGCGCAACAGCGGTTTATCGTCGCTATAGGCGAAATTCACATGCTCAAAATCAATTGCGCCCTGATTAACCTTTAACGGCAGAGCTTTTGGCTTGTCCACAATTGTATGGGGACGGGACAGGATTTTCATGCCATCTTCCACCGTGCCGATATTCTCAAACAGGCGCGCACTTTCCCACATTACCCAGTGTGACAACCCATTAATCCGCGACGCCATTGCCGTAGCGGTGGCAATCGCACCGACACCAACCTGCCCATTTATCCATAACCAGATACCCAGACCGGCGGAGCTGACCACCAGCATAATATTAATCGCGGTACTCAGACTGTCGAGCAAAGTAGCCAGCCGCATCTGCGCGTTGACCGTCACCAGAAATTCCTGCATGGATGCCTTGGCGTAGGCAGCTTCACGTGCACTATGAGAAAACAGCTTTACCGTAGCAATATTGGTATAGGCATCAGTAATGCGGCCGGTCATCAGGCTGCGTGCATCCGCCTGCTGCTGGGCGGTTTTAGACAGTTTCGGAATCAAAAAGCGCAGTACCAGCACAAACAACACAATCCACAGGACAAATGGCAATAATAACCAGCTATCCATACCGGCCAGAATAATGCCGCTGGTGACAAAATACACCAGTACATACACCAGCATATTGGCCACCGACATCACTGTATCGCGCACCGCCAGCGCCGTTTGCATTACTTTGGCGGAAACCCGTCCGGCAAATTCGTCCTGATAAAAACCCATACTCTGCCCGAGCATCAGGCGGTGAAAATTCCAGCGCAAGCGCATCGGGAAAGCGCCCTGTAAGGTTTGAAATTGCACATTGGAAGACAGAAACGACCAGAAAATACTGAATATCATTACCGCCGCCATCAGAATCAGCTCATGTCCTTTTTCCGGCCACAATCTGTCTGGTGCATAGCCACCAAGCCAGTCGACCACCGTACCGAGAAACCGGAATACCAAAGCCTCCAGAATCCCCGTACCTATGGTCATAATTACCATTATCAGCAGCCAGAGGCGTGCGCCCTCCAGACAGCTCCAGATAAACGGCAGCACACCCTTTCGCGACGGCTGCGGCAAAGTCTCGGGATAAGCATCAATGCGGTTTTCAAACCAGCTTAAAAATCGGTTCAATAACATACTGCGTGGACTTTCTGCATAATTGAGCCATAACGGCCGCACAAACGATTATTGCAGCCAGAAAAATGATAAACGAAATCATTATACATAATCTGAAATATAAATCAGCTCTCATTGGTTTGTGTTAAAATCCTGCCGGCACATCAGCATACCAGACAGTCGCTGTGTACAATACGTGCATGGAGGAAAGTCCGGGCTCCACAGAGCAGAATGCCGGCTAACAGCCGGGCGTCGTGAGGCGACGGAAAGTGGAACAGAAAGCATAACCGCCGATGGCTGTGGTTTACCCATAGCACAGGTAAGGGTGAAATGGTGCGGTAAGAGCGCACCGTGCCGTTGGTAACAACGTGTAGCAGGCCAAACCCCATTCGGAGCAAGACCAAACAGAATGCGCTGACGCTGCTCGCCGAGCATTCGGGTAGGTTGCTTGAGCGGCACAGTAATGTGTCGCCCAGATGAATGACTGTCCCAGACAGAACCCGGCTTATCGGTTGTCTGATGTGCCCCCCAGCATTGCTGTTTATCCGTCTGGCTGTTTAAATTTCTATCAGACTATGTACTGCCAGTTTGCTGTACAATCAGGCACAATATAGATTACTCGGTAACCGCTACTCGGTATCAGCCTTAAAACTCCTGTATATTACTTGTATAGCATGCCATGAACTGCTGCAAAGAATATGTTGGGATTTACTGGCAGCATTAACCGGACAGTGTCATTAGTCTACACAAAATAAACTGTTTTTTACTTATAAATTGGCATCTTACAGTCTCTCTTCCTGTACATTGACAGCTGTTTGATGTCAGGCTTCGCTATTCTTATTTTTCGGTATCCGCATGCATACGCGCCAGTTTTTGTCTTTATATGGTTCCATTTTTTTCCTGTTTTCAGGTTATGGGCTGTTTCTGAATTCGGCTGGGGTAAAGCTGTCCCAAATGGGGATCAGCAATATCACCATCGGTATTCTGAATGCAGCCTTTTTTGTTGGTGGCACCATTTCTGCCATCGTGTCACACCGCATTATTTCGCGCGTAGGGCATATCCGCAGCTTCAGTGTGTTTGGTGCCCTGTTTGCCATTGCCGCCCTCGCCCATCTGATGGTGGAACAGTTGTGGTTGTGGGGCGTATTGCGTGCGGTACTGGGCTTTTGTCATTACAGTTTATTAATGGTGGTGGAAAGCTGGTTTACCGCACGCAGTGTCCCGCAAACCCGCGCCAAGATTCTGGCGTTGTATGAAGTGGTGTATTACGTATCATCAGCGACCAGTGTATTGTTGCTGAGCCTGAATATGTCCAGTAACAATATCTTCACGCTGGCAGCCATTCTGGTAATTGCCGCCACATTACCGGTAGGGCTGACACGTATGCAGCAACCGGAAATTCCTAAGCGTGAGCGCATCAGCCTGCCACATGTCCTTTCCATTGTCCCACTGGCGTGGTTAGCCTGTTTTATGGCCGGGATTTTTATTAATGGCTTTTTCACCATGGGCTCCGTATTCATGCTGAAACTGGGTTACAGCCTGCCTAAAGTATCCCTGTTTCTTGGTTCAGCGATGATTGGCGGTTTCACCATTCAATTGTTTATCGCCTGGCTGTCGAATAAATTCGGCCGTCCGCGCACCATTTTCGGCTGCGCCTGTGTAGCTGCGGCAGCCGCAGTCTGTGGTATGCTGTTGCTGTTAGTTATGCCGGGCAATATCTGGGCACAATGTGTGATTGCACTGGCTATCGGCTGTAGCGGCTTTCCACTGTATGCACTGGGGCTGGCGCGCGCCAATGATGTTTTACCCGCCAATATGAATACAGTAGAAGTGAATCGCTGTCTGCTGTTTGTATATGGCTTGGGTTCACTGGTAGCACCGTTGCTTCTCGGTGCAGTGATGCAGCTGTTTAATCACTATGGCTTTTACAGCGTGTATGCCATTATTGCCACTGTTCTGGCGGTATATGCCTTTATGCAGCCGGCCGTACCGATTTCGGAGCGCAGTGTTTATGTACCCGTATCCGGCAATGTCGGGCCGATAGCTCCTGAGCTTGACCCACGTAACAATGATGCTACCGATACCCCGTATGATGCCGACAGTGCTGAACAGCATGTTCAAGCCACCTTGCAGAATACCGAAAAGCAACAGCAAGCAGACAATTAGTTATTCCTGAAATAACACCCAGATACTGTATAAAGAAAACTGCCCGGGATAGTGTAACTATTCCGGGCAGATATCATGTAATGTCTGAAACCTATTCTTTCAGCCACGGAGACTTACGCCGTCCCAAAGCCATAAACGGCTTTTCAATATACTGATAAGTTAAAGTACAGATAACCAGTAATACAAACATGACTGCGGTGGACAGTAATGTGTACTGAGTACGATTTAAAACCAGATTGTGCACTGCAATATATTTATTCAAACAGAACCAGCCAATGCCATGTAACAAATAAATGCTGTAACTGGCATCACCAAGCCGTACAAAGGCTTTCAGCCGGAGCAGCCCAAATATATCGCCGCCCAGCGCTATCAGGATAAACAGCAGGGCAAACAGGGGCAGGAAGTTGATGTAGTAGCGGCCAGTGGTGATGCTGAAAATCAGCACCAATAACAGCACAATTGCGCTGTCACACAGCTTTTTCGGTATCTGTATCGATTCTGGCACTATTCTGGCCAGTGCGCCCACGGCAAAGCAGGCGATGAAATAGGCTTTTTGCTGATTAAACGGGGCGACACAATAGACGGCGATAAATAACACGCTGATTGCCAGTGGTAGCTGGCCGGTTTTCTGGCGTACAAAGCACAACAGCGGCAGGGAAAAGTAAAAAGCCCATTCCCAGTATAATGTCCACGCTACACCAGCATTAATCAGCCGTGCATCCCTCATGTCAAACAATGGCGGTTTGACACCGGTAATGCCGGCATCAAACCAATAATACAGGTTTAGCAGCATATCGCGGCTTACCAGTGTATGCCGTTGCAGATACAGTGCCAGCAGCACACAGCAGCATGAAGACAAATAAAATATCGGGGCAATGCGCAAGAAGCGCTTCAGATAAAAATGCAGCCACGATGCCGGGCTGGATTGGGCAAACAGATAGCCTGAGAGCATGAAAAACAGGGTAACGCCGAATACGCCCATGCGCAGGTTGAGCGGATTATGCGCAAATACAGCCGGTGTCCACGGCTGGCCATGCAGATAATAATAGCTGTAAACATAATGATGCATGGCTACGCTGAATGCCAGCAGAAAGCGCAGGCCATCCAGCCGCTCTATCCGCCGGCTGCCGGGATTATCCATAAATACAAACAGCCGCGAACTGAATACTGCCCAGCACAGCAGTAATAATCCCAGTATCCAGCCAAACATCTGATATGATTGAAGCATAATCCCTGCAAGCTGGCAAAGGTTGGACACAACCCGATATTAATGGGTTTGGTCAGGGTTTGTGAATCTCGTTTCCATCATAATGCATGGCTGTTAATACACATCCCGCTGATAACGCTGCTGCTGCCGCAGCTCACTCAGGTAGTCATCGGCATCTTCAAGGCTAAGCTGCCCGTGAGTGGCCACGATATCCAGCAATGCCTGCTCAACATCATGTGCCATTTTGCTGGCATCGCCGCAAACATAAATATGTGCTCCTCGCTGTAACCATGCCCAGATATCCGCGGCCTGTTCACGCAGTTTATGCTGCACATAGACTTTTTCGTTGCCCTGCCGGCTCCAGGCAAAGTCGTAACGAGTCAATAACCCGCTTTTGCGGTATTGCAACCATTCAGCCTGATAAAGAAAATCATCGGTAAATTTCTGATTACCGAAAACCAGCCAGTTTTCGCCCGCGTCGCCATTGGCATCACGCTGCTGCATAAATGCGCGAAACGGGGCAATGCCGGTGCCGGCGCCAATCATAATGATAGGCGTATTACCGTCTTCGGGTAAGCGGAATCGGTGATTTTCTTCCACAAATACCCGTACCGCTCCACCCTCCTGCAAATATTCACCAAGAAAACCCGAAGCACCGCCGGTATATTGCCGGCCACGCTGGCTAAAGCGCACAACCCCCACTGTTAAATGAACTTCTTCCCCAACCTCGTCCTGACTGGAGGCAATGGAATACAGGCGTGGTGTCAGCGGGCGGAAGAGGTCATGCAGTGTCTGCGCACTGAGTAGCTGCGGATAGGAAGCCAATACGCTTACCGGCGGCGTGGTGGCGATAAACTGTTGCAAGGCAGCAGCATCAGCAATGATGCCATCCAGTTCGGCAATATGTGCCTGCTGCGCATAAGCCTGTACCAAAGCTGGTGTAGTCTGCGTAATATCCAGCTCGTTTTGTAATGCCTGTTCAATAGTCACCTCGCGGCCATCCGCCAAACGCACCGGTGTATCCTTATCCACCTGCGTATGTTGCAGAATTTCGCTGACCAGCATAGGAGCGTTCTGATAAAACACGCCCAGTGCATCACCGGGCTGATAGCGGATACCGGAACCGGCCAAATCAATTTCAATGTGTTCAACGTCTTTGCCGGCATTGGGCGTTGTAATTCTCTGCCGTACACTCAGGCTGGCCGTGAAAGGGGCTTCTTTAGTAAATACCGCCGTCTGGGCGGCAACCACACTTTGCTGTACCTCATTACTCACACCGGCATGACTGCTATTCAGGGCGCTAATCAGAGCAACGATTTTATCCTGCCACGCTGCTGCGCTGCTTTGATAGTCAACATCGCAATCTACCCGCTCGGCAAGACGCTGGGCACCCAGTTGTGCTAGCTGCTGGTCAAAATCTTTAGCACACTGACAAAATTGCGGATAGCTGCTGTCGCCCAGTCCCAGTACGGCAAAATGAAGCTGATTAAGTGCGGGGGCTTTTTTACCGAACAGATATTTATACAGCGGTAAGACTTCTTCCGGTGGTTCACCCTCCCCCTGAGTGGAAGTAACCAGCAGCAGAATATCTTCACTGGCAAGCTGCTTGCTTTTGTAGTCGCCACTGGCACAGAGGGTAGCATTAATGCCCGCGGCTTCAAGTTTCAGTTGCAGACTTTCTGCCACACGGCGGGCATTGCCGGTTTGTGAGGCGGATAAAACCAGTACTTTACGTGCCACAACTGCTGCGGCAGCACTGGCTACAGGAACGGCTACCGGAGCAGCAGCACTTCCCTGCTGGCTGGTTGCCCATGCATAGCCAGATAACCATGCTAGCTGCGTGGGCGATAGCTGCGCGAGTGATTGCAGCAATTCGGGGGATAGGGGTATGGTCATGGCTTGTGCTCGATAAAATTATGATTAATTTCATTTACAGGCTGCTAAAAACAATTCAGCCATACTAGCAAGCACAAAGATTTTTGAGAAAGAAATGGCGCTTATTTAGTTAGAAGCGACAAGCATATGTAAAAAGGCAGCCGGCGGGCTGCCCAGAAACGCATAGTCTGACTTCTCCAGACTGTCGTGCTTAACGTTGTATACCGATTTCGGCAAAGGTATTGCGCATCACTTCATCCAGTTGGCTGGCTGAGGCACGCATTAAGCCCTGCTCTTTTTCATTCAGCGGAATTTCAATTACCTGACGGACACCATGACGGTTGAGCACGGCCGGCGTACCAATATACATATCCTGAACACCATACTGGCCGTTCAGATAGGCGGAAACAGGCAAAATGGTGTTTTCATCGTCCAGCAGCGCCCGACAGATACGAGCCAGTGCCGCGCCGACACCATAATAAGTTGCCCCCTTGAGGCGGATAATATCGTAAGCAGCATTAACTACGCGGTCGGCAATAGTGTCTAAATCGGCTTCGGTAAAGCGCGGGTCATTTTTAATCCATTCTGCCATAGTCAAACCGCCTACACTCAGGTGTGACCAAGCCGGAAATTCAGTATCGCCATGTTCACCAAGCATATAGCCACTCACAGTACGCGGGTCGACATCAAACAGATAGCCTACATATTTACATAAACGGGCAGAATCCAGTGAAGTGCCGGAACCGATTACCCGTTCTGCCGGAAAACCGGATAATTTCCATGTGGCATAGGTAAGAATATCCACCGGATTGGACGCCACCAGAAAAATACCATTAAAGCCCGATTCGACGATATGAGTTACGATACTTTTAATGATATGCAAGTTGCGGTTAACCAAATCCAGACGCGATTCACCCGGTTTCTGTGCTGCACCAGCGGTAATCACGACGATATCAGCATCGGCAGCATCGCTGTAATCGCCAGCGTAAATGTTTTTCGGGTAGGTAAACAGTAAAGCATCGGCAATATCTTTGGCATCTCCATGCGCCTTGTCCCGGGCAACGTCGACAATCACCAGCTCCTGACCGATACCTTGAAGAGTAGCTGCATAAGCAAAAGTAGAACCAACAGCACCGGCACCAACCAGCACAATTTTCTGATGGTTTTTAGCATTAGTGGGCTGCAACATAATTCAACCTCGTTTCTATGGATAAATGCAAATCTACGCGAATTTATGCATAAATTGTAACAGGTTATCACATGACAATTTCATTATTTATTAATATTCATCATTAATTACATATTTTGGTGCATGCTGCCTATAAATATGATTTTGTATAAATGTTTTATTATTTTTTCCAGACTTTTTGTTTATATATTTATGTTTGCATGATTTGTACCATACAAAAAAATACGGCCACGAACAGACCGATTATTCTGCAAGGCATGTGCTTAAATGGCAAACAATATTCACATCAGCCAAGCTGACAACTGTACTATATTGATACAGGCTAGCGAGGGTTTCAAACAAAACGCTCTGGCTTGCCGTTCTACGGTGCAAGGTGCGTAAGGGTGGTATTTGACTAATTTGTAATGGCTTTGTCAGAGAAAAAATTTTTATATATCTGGTATTTCAATTAAATTAAAGCAATATATATAATTCAAAAATCACTAAAAAAAGTTAAGTTAAAACTAATTATAATTAACTCATCAAACAATTATAGAGGTGATACCAATATGACCAATCAACATTTTTCTGCTGATGCGCCGGTTTCATCAAAAGAAGAAGATAAATTTTCTCGATGGAAATTTGCAGAAAGAGTTGGACAAGTGATTGCGAGAAGAGAGGATCCAAGTGGTCTTGTGATTGGGCTATATGGGGTATGGGGAGATGGAAAAACTTCCGTTCTAAACTTTATACAGCAATCCCTCAAATCTGAAGAAAAAGTTATTTGCATCAAGTTTAATCCGTGGCGTTACGGTACTGAAAATGATTTATTAAAAGGTTTCTTTTTTACCATTGCGGAGGCATTAGATACTAAATTAATTAAAAAGGGTGATTATTTTAAGGATTTAGTAAAAAACTTAGCGCCACATGCTGGAGAAGCAATAAATTTGGGCTGGCTGGGTAATATAATTAGTCACTTCATCAAAAAAGTTGATACAGATGAATTGAAAAAGAGAATTGAAGCTGCATTAGAAAAAGCCCAAAAGCGAGTTCTTATTTTAATTGATGATGTGGATAGATTGGATAAGGCAGAAATCCAATTATTATTTAAAATTGTTAAATTAATCGCCGATTTTAAATATACAGCCTATATTTTAGCCTTTGATAAAGATATTGTGGCTTCATCATTACAAGAGAGATATGCGGGTGCTAATCATCATGCCGGTGAAGCATTTCTAGAGAAAATCATCCAAATACCCTTATATTTACCTGCAATAGATAATAAAAATTTACAACAATTTTGTCTCAATAATATTAATAATGCTTTAACTGTAGCTGAAATTAAGCTTACTGATGAACAATATCGAACGTTTCGTCACTATTATTTTAGTGCCTTTAATGAACAATTATGTACGCCTCGCAGAGCTAAACTCTATGGTAATGCGTTGTTATTTTCTCTTCCTCTATTAAAAGGTGAAGTTAATCCTGTTGATTTAATGCTTATTGAGGGCGTTAGAATTTTTTATCCATCTTTATATGAAGCTATTAGAAACCATAAGAATTTTTTTACAGGAACATTCCAGAAACAAAATAGTGAATCAGTAAAAAAGCAAATAGAAGATATTATTAATACCGCATTTGATTTGCCACATATTAATAAAGAAAATATTATCAGATTATTAATGCAATTATTTCCTAATTTAAATCCGAGATCTAAAAAAATTCCTTTTAATTTTGAATCTTATCAAAAATGGGATTTGGGTCAACGTATTTGTTCAGAAAATTATTTTTCAAAATATTTTTTGTATTCAGTTCCAAATGGCGAAGTTGCTGATTCGGCTATATCTTCTTTATTATTAAACTTAGCGTCTTGGCACCCCGTTTTTCATGAAGATGAAAATCCATTAAATGGTTTAATAAATACTGATAATGCAGGCAATATTATTCAAAAATTGACGAATAAAGCCAATAGTATTCCAAGTAACATTGCTTATCCATTAACAATTGCAATAGCCCAGAAAAGTGAATTAATGCCTAATTCTGAAACATTATCAAGTTTCTTAACAGCGCTAGATCAATTCACTATGTTATCAGGTGATTTAATTCAAAATGTTGAACAAGATAAAAGAGCAGAATTAGTTTATACATATATTGATATTACTTCATCTCTTGCGTTCAAAGTAGCACTTTTCCGCTGGTTGAGTAGCGAGGATGAAGAAAGACCAGAAAAAAAATGCTTTTCAGATGAATGTATCAATCAATTTGGCAGATATTTAGGTAGAAATATTATAGAAAAACATATAGCTCAAGGTGAAGATATTATTGTAGATTATTCTGAGTATTTATCTCATATCTTTGATATATTACATAAGTATGTTAACAATTATTGCGTTAATGATTATGTTATGCAATTAATTGCTCAAGACCCTACGGCCATTATACGTTTGCTTACCGCATATGTGCCAACAGCATGGAGTGCGGCAGGTCAATATAAAGCTGATTTTACAAGGGAGCAATATAATAGTTTAACTGAAAAAATAGATGTGTCTGCTTTTATTGAAAGCATTGAAGAGAATTTTTCTCATTTGCTTGATATACCAGATGATTATCCAAAAAATCCTTGGAAAGAAAATCCAAATGCAGGGGAGCTGTTTATACAACAATTTTTGTGGCTACATAATCATCCTGAAAAGGATTAATCACTGGAATAAATAATAAAGCCGCAAGCTGGCTTGCGGCTTACCATTTTATTTGTTGTTACATCATTCCGTTTTATTAATCAATCTCTCAACTGCTATAGGGGTGATTTCTAAAATCTTGGCAATATCTTCAATGGATACACCTTTTTCCAATAAAACATTAATCAATGCTTTTTTCTCGGAATCAGCTTTTTCTTTTATCTCTTTTGCTTTTTGCCGTGCTGTTTTAGTCTTGCTCTTTTCAACCGCCAGTTGTTCTTTGGCGATTTTCTTCTCTTCTTTGCGTATCCGTTCAACCACTTGGTAAGGCGGTACATATTTCAGGCTTTGTTCGAGCTCTTCCATCAGTCTGATGGTGCGAAAGCTGATGTAGCTTCTGGGGGTGATAATCAGGTGGTCGGTAAGCTCGATATTTAAAATGCGGGCAACCTGAATTAAGCGGTCGGTGGTGTCTTTATCGTCCTCAGAAGGGGTTAGCGAGCCGGATGGATGGTTATGTACGATAATCACGCGTGAAGCGTTTTTCATTACGGCTACGCGAAACACGTTCATGGGCTCGATGTTGACTGCTTTATAGGTGCCGAGCGCAATCAGTTCGATATACAGGATATAACCGCGCAGATTCATGCCGATGATCCAGAAATGTTCTTTTTCTTGGTCAATTTTGTTTTCACGCAATAATACGCGCTGCATGATGCTGTATACGTCGTCTGTGTTCTGGATATAGCGTTTGTCATTTTTGGTCAGTTTAATATCCATCTTATCCCTATGTAAAATAACTTAAAAATAATATAACGTATTCTGTCTGTGCTAAGCAGTAGTTAATCTACACCGATAATTCATGTTGATAAAGAATGTTTGATTTGGGCTGGCAATATTCTTTTAAACAATAAAGTTAAGCGGTGATGGTTTGCTAAAACCAACGAGCGGCAGATAACCTGACTATACATGCTATTGTTTATGATTATACCATTAGATACAAGCTGTAAAGGCCTGTTGTGTTTCAAGTGTGATGGTGAATTTTTTTGTGTATCTATGTTGTTTTAATGGTTTTTAAATGTTGCTTCTGCTGCGCTTTATCATGCGGATATCCTTTGCCGTATATATGGCACATGGCTGATTCTGTTTTTATCAATGGCGGGGAAATACGGCGCGCTGGATATATCCGCTATCAGATGCTTACTGGAGCTGTGGGGAGGATTTCTGACTTTGAGTTTCTGCTATTTTATGAGGTAATTTCCATCAGGAAAATGGTTTAGGTTATAAGCGGTTTCGGTATGATAAGCTTGGCTATAGCCGGTTTGGCCAGCCATACCCGATAGAATTAGCTGAGCGCATTAATTTCTATCAGTGTCTGGCTGGCTGCAATGGTATGTGATACTAAAGCTGTTTTACAGTCCTACGGCATAATAGAATATGCGGCCAACTATAACTATATGTTTAACCGATACGTATTCATCCTGATACTCTGCTTTGTTATAGGCATGCAGGCGTACTTCATCGTAAGGCATGGAATACAGTTTTCTGATGCGATACTGGTGATTCTGTTTAATCAGATACAGATTGCCGTCAATTATATTGGTACGGTTTAAATCTACGGCAAAAATTGTTCCGTGCGGAATGATGGGATCCATGCTGTTATCTCTCACTGGAAAGCACACCACCATTTCGGGGCTGATTTTTTTACGCGCCAGAAGCTCGGTACTCAGGCTGAATTTTTTGCAATGCTGTCCGTATGGCTGTTTTGAATGTGCATAACCGGCCATTTCAATCGATGGATACAGGCATACCTGTGTTTCATCCTGATTGTACGGGGCAATGTCAATTACAGCAGGCACGCCGGTAGTCTGTGTCGGAAACGGTTTGCCTCGACCTTCTCGTAGCCACGCTAAATTGACACTCAATATGTTGGCAAGTATATCGAGATTCTTAGGTTCGTAATGGCCGCATTCCCACTTGAATACGGCAGTTTTGGAGACGCCCATTTTATCGGCAATCTGTTGTTGAGACAGGCCAATACGCTGCCGAGCCTGTTTAATGCGATCACTTAACATCTGTTATTTCCCGATTAAAAAGACAATAGAATATTAACTTAATTGGTGTTATGTTTTGTTTACAAAAATAGTTATTGTCAACATGTGATTTGACAATTTTTCTAATTATTCTTTGCAATATTTACGTTATCTATAATAGTCTTAAGTTGTTAACCTGCAATTGGGTTGATACAACACATATAGGTTATAGCAATATAACCTATATTCAATTAATGTTCACACATTATTCTTACTTGTTGTTTACATACACTTTTTATATTGCTGTATTTGTACTTACCTCTAAGGCCTGTGCTATGAATAATCTTTAAACAAATATTTACGTGGTATGTATGCTTGGGTATATGTTTTAATCAATAGCTAGCTGAAAGCATCTGTAAATGGTTTTCCAATAAGTTTGGCTATTGCCTCTGCAATTCTTTTACTTCTTCTACCACTTGTTATAACTTCAGCAACGGAATGATTTGTCACATTTAAAGCATCTGCAATTAATCGCGCAGATAAGCCTTTTTTCTTTGAATCTTCATAAATTTCATTCGGCTCCATAGTTTTCCCATTAAAATACTGGTCTACTTGACTGATTTACCTGCTTGTTTTAACTAACGAACTAACTTTACTACAAAGATATTTGGTATAGCAAGTATCTTTGTGAATTTAAAGGGGTTTAATTATGCAATTAATTGATTTGGCAATGAATTTAATTAATGAAAGAGAGCGTCTCGGCTATTCACGCAAAAATTTCGCAGCACAAACAAATGTTAGTAGTGAAAGTCTACGTTTATATGAATCAGGAAAAGTTAATATGTCTGCTGAGTTTTTACTTGCGGCAACAAAACTGGGAGTTGATATTCAGTTTATATTTACGGGGATAAGATCTATGAATTTAGATGTTGTTTCTTCTAAAAATAAGGAGGAGATTACTGAAAATGTCTATGCTGTAGGAAATTTAATATCTGGCAATGTCAATAATTCGGTTATTGCGGCATCTGAAGCGGTTGTGCACCATACTCAAATTTATTCTAACAAACGAGAAAATGAAAAAAATAAAGAAATTATTTATATCACTGATAAGGAAATAAGAAATTTACAAGAGCTGGTTAGACAAATTGTAGAAACTGAAAAAATTTTGAAAAAAAAACCGAGGACAGCACGGTCGGTTTGGCAGAGTTTAAGCGCATATTGTAATACCAGTAGTTATAAATGCATAGCATTAAAGGATTACGAAAAAGCGGAAACATATTTAAAAAAATGGCTTAGCTTGTTAATCTATGAATTTGGGCGCAACAAGCTGCAATCAAAATAACAGATTAAATGATTTCTATACTAGTTAGTTGTGACTGGTTATGCTGTTTTAATTCGATTAATATAAACTAGTGAATATGCAAATAAATCCATGCGTCTGCATATTTCTTTGTAGCGGTTATCGGCCAAACAAATGTTTTTTGTTTGGCCGATAACCATATTAATTCATACTTTTCTATAACCAATTAATTTAATTAAATAATTAAGCAAAAAACTGTGCATTTTGTTTAGTTTGCTAATTATAAACAAATCAAACCAATCTAATAGCCCATGCTTTGTTCAATGGAATTGGTTTACTCATGACTTGCAAGCAAAACACAGAAATAATGGTAAAAAACAAGGCTACTATACGATTTAATTTATATAACACTGTATAACTTAGAAAAAAGTAATAGGTAATAAAATTTTAGAAATCGAATTCAATTTAATGTTTTTAAAAAACTTTTTTAAGTTGTACATTTGAAATAAAAATAATTGCGCCATATTAATGCTTGAAATCGATATGGCACAACAGTTTAAATATTGCTCAAACCTTTTTATTATCTGCTTAAAAGATTTCAAAATTTGCGCAATTTTTGCCTAAAAAGGTACAAAAGCTGAATTTCAAATTTTTGCCATCCCCCTCCCTGAATGCCCGTGTTTCCTATATTTCAGCCTTTTGTGTGTGTTGCAGAAAGGTTCAAAAAAAAAGCACTACCCCACGTGTAAATGCTGCTGTGGCTAATAATGAATAACTATACACTGCCAGTGTGAAGTGAGGCTGGCAGTGTATGTGAGAGGGTTAATTATCTGCGCCGGATTTTTCAGGCTACAGACACGCACTTGAGTGCGGTTTTAGGCCAGTGAGGCAATCATGCCGGCGGCTACGGTGTGATTGGTGGTTTCGTCAATCAGGATAAAGGCACCGGTAGCCGGATTGGCTTGGTAGGTAGTGGCTACTATTGGTTTCTGCACGCTGAGCTGTATGCGGCCGATATCATTCAGTTGCATACTGTCGCTGTCTTGGCGGTGATTCAGGCTTTGTACATCGAGCAGGTAATCAACCTGCCTGATTTTGGTATAAACGGTCTGTGTGCTATGTTTGAGCCAGTAGCGTCGGGCGCAATTCAATGGCTTGCTGTCAAACCAGCATATTGAAGCGCTGAGATTTTTAACTGGCTGCAATGTGCTGTCTGCGGCAACGATGCTGTCGCCGCGTGATACATCTATATCATCAGCCAGTACTATGGTGAGCACGGTACCGGCCTGTGCCTGCTCTACCTGACCGGCCGGGGTATATATGGCGGCAATGGTGCTGGTCTGGCCGGCCGGTTCGATGCGCACTGGGTTGCCCACGCGCAGGCAGCCTTGTTCCAGCCGCCCCTGATACCCGCGAAAATCATCGGCACTGCTGCCATCCAGCCGCGCAACGCGCTGTACTGGAAATAGTGCCGGTGCGGCCAAAAGCTGGCTGTTGCGGTTGGCCACGGGCAGGCTTTCCAGCAGTCGTAACAATGGCTGCCCCTGATACCACGGCATATGCGCGCTGACGGTTACGATGTTGTCTCCATTGAGGGCGGAGATGGGTACGTAGTTAATATTGTGCAAATCCAGTGCTGTAGCCAGTTTGTTATAGGCACGTTTGATGGCGTTGAATTTTTCTTCGCTGTAGTCGAGTAAATCCAGTTTGTTTACGGCCACGATGATGTGTGCTGTTCCGAGCAGTTTGAGGATGGCACTGTGGCGCTGGGTTTGCGGTAATAAAGCCGGTGTGTGTTCGCTGTAATCCAGCCGGGTGGCATCTATCAGGATAATGGCGGCATCGGCGGTTGAGGCTCCGGTTACCATATTGCGGGTGTATTGTTCATGCCCGGGGGTGTCGGCAATGATGAATTTGCGTGCTGGTGTGGCAAAATAACGGTAGGCTACGTCGATGGTTATGCCCTGCTCGCGCTCGGCGGCCAGCCCGTCGGTGAGCTGGGCAAAATCGGGGACGCCATCGGCGGTACGTTTGTGTTTGCCGTGATACAGGGCGGCCACTTGATCGGCCAGTAATGACTGGCTGTCAAACAGTAGACGCCCTATCAGGGTAGATTTGCCATCATCCACGCTGCCGGCAGTTATAAAACGCAATACGGAATCGGTGCTCATCGGTGTCTCACTTTTGTGGGGTTGCTGCCTGCGCCAGCATTTGTTGCAGGCTCTGCCAGACGGGTGGTAATTCGCTGAATCCGTCTTCGGCCATTAGGTGGCCGCCAGACGGTACATAATCGATGCTGCTATGCAATGCATGGGCGATGGTGCTGCTGGCGGCTTCGGGAACATAGGGGTCATTGGTGGAAATAATGCTGTGTACCTTCATGCTGATGTGCTGCAAAGCGGTGAAATCGGGCTGGCTGGCATGGATATAGTCATCCAGTATTTTTAATTCGGGCAGTTGGGTGGCAAAGCCGGCCACTAGTATGAGCCCGCCCAGCCGTGCCGGCCGGTGCCGGCTGAGAAAGTGCAGCAAGGTGATGACGCCGAGGCTGTGGCCAATCAGAAAGGTGTTTGCTTGGGGCTGGCCGATAATTTCATCCAGTGTCTGCTGCCACTCTGCGGCCTGTGGGTAGTCTGGTGTGGGCATGGCCGGCTGGGTTACGGTGTTACCGGCGGCGCGTGCTTGTGTGGCCAGCCAGTCAAACCAGTTATCATGCGGGCTACTCTGAAAGCCGTGTACGATAAATATATGCGGTGTTGCTGTGGTGGGTGTATTGGCCATCAGAAATAACCTGCTTTCTTGCGCTCTTCCATTGCTGCTTCTGATACTTGATCATCCATGCGGGTAGCGTTGCGCTCGGAGATGGTGGTTTGTGCGGTTTCGGCTATGATTTCTGCTGCGGTGGCCGCTACGCTGGCTACGGGGCAGGTGCAGGAAATATCGCCTACGGTACGGAAGCGTACGCTGCGGATTACGCTCACTTCGTTTTCTTTTTTGGGTGTCAGCTCGGTTACTGGTACCAGCATATTGCCGCGTTCTACGACTTCTCGCTGGTGTGCATAGTAAATCGGTGGCAAGGCAAGCTGTTCGCGCGCGATGTATTGCCAGATATCGAGTTCTGTCCAGTTGGAAATCGGGAATACGCGCATGTTTTCGCCCGGGTGCAGGCGGGTATTGTATAAATCCCATAATTCCGGCCGCTGGTTTTTGGGATCCCACTGACCAAATTCATCCCGAAAGGAGAAAATCCGTTCTTTGGCGCGGGCTTTTTCCTCATCCCGCCGCGCGCCGCCCATTAATGCATCAAAGCCATTGGCTTCGATGGTTTCCAGCAGGGTGATGGCCTGTGCGGCATTGCGTGAATCGGTAGCACGGCGCAGGGTTACACTGCCGCGGCGGATAGAATCTTCTACGCTGCCAACAATCAGCCGTGCGCCCAACTGTTGTACGGTGGCATCGCGAAAAGCGATGACTTCGGGATAGTTGTGTCCGGTATCTATATGTACCAGTGTAAGCGGTAATTGCAGGCTGTGTCCGGGAATCTGAAATGCTTTGACGGCCAGTGCCAGCAGTACTACTGAATCTTTGCCGCCGGAAAATAGTAACGCCGGATTGCGTGCTTCGGCTACTACTTCGCGGATGATGTAAATCGATTCGGCTTCCAGCCAGTCCAGATGTTTGTCTTGAATACTCATGATGTTTCCGTTATGGCTGCCAAGCATGTCGGCCATGCCTGCAACGCTGGGTTGATTTCTGCCTATTTGTGCAAACCACATTCTTTGCTATCCTGACTTTCCCACCACCAGCGTCCGGCACGAATGTCTTCTCCGGCTTTTACGGGACGGGTGCAGGGCTCACAGCCAATGCTTGGATAGCCTTGCTGGTACAGCTCGTTTACTGGCAACTGCTGCATCTGGGCATATGCCCATACTTCGGTTTCCAGCCAGTCGGCCAGTGGATTGTATTTGGCGATGCCATGCGCTTTATCCTGCTCCGCCAGTGCTAACGCTGTGCGTGTAGTTGATTGCTCCCGCCGCTGTCCGGTTATCCATGCATCGGCCTTGTTCAGGGCGCGGCCAAGCGGTTCGATTTTGCGGATATGGCAGCATTCACGCCGCAGGGCAACGCTGTCATAAAAAGCCTGTTTGCCATGGGCGGCTACATAGGCATCAACAGCGTCTTCATCCGGCCGGTATTCGGCAATGCGGATACCCCAATGCTCATAGGCGGCACGCAGCAGGTTCTGTGTTTCGTTATTGAGTGCGCCGGTATTGAGGGTAAATATTTCAATTGGTAGCTGCTCGCGCACAATGATATCGGTAATGACCATGTCTTCAACCGCCAGACTGGAGGCAAATTTAATATGCTGATGCTGCCGTACAATCTGCTGTAAACGTGTCTGCAACTGGGCGGTTAAGGCCGGCAGGCGTTTGGTGGCGGCCGCATCATGCGGTGGTGTCCACAGGCGAGGGCGCAACATGGTTATGACTATCCTGAATGTACAATTTGTTAATGACAGCAACTGTTTAAGCTGATTACTGTCTGAATCACACGGATAGTAGCAAGCGCAGGCAACGGCAAGGAAAGAATAAAAATTTCTTTCTTTATAACCAAATCCCCAGTCTGTGCATGGCGATGGCAGATATAACTGCCAACGCTTTGGTTAGAAAAATTGCTTCTTTTTCAGGCGGGCACTGGTGCTTATAAGATGGCATGCTAAATACAACGATAAGCCAGTATGAATCACTATCCGATATTTACTCATTTATATCAGCGCAAGGTATTACTGGTAGGCGGCGGTCTGGTGGCCGAACGTAAGGCCAGCGCGCTGTTACAGGCCGGCGCGCGGCTACAGGTGGTTGCGCAGCAAACCACTGCTCAGTTTGCAGAGTGGTTTGCGGCACAACAAGCCGAATACATTGGTACGGAATTCAGCCCCGATTTATTGAATGGTGTGTTTCTGGTGGTTGCAGCCACCAGTGACCATGCGCTGAATCGGCGTATTTTTCAGGCGGCCGAAGCGGCGGCGACATTTTGCAACTGTGTCGACCAGCCGGCCTGCTGTTCCTTTATTGTGCCGGCACTGATTGACCGCAGCCCAATACAGGTAGCGGTGAGCAGCGACGGCCACGCGCCGGTGCTGGCGCGCCTGATTCGCCAACAGATTGAAGTGTTGCTGCCTTTCTCTCTGGGACGGGTGGCTGCGGTAGCCGGACGCTGGCGCAAACAGGTGAAAACTGCCTTACGCAGTCTTAGTGAGCGGCGGCGTTTCTGGGAGCAGTTGTTTCAGCACAGCCGCTTTGGCCAGTATATTGCCAGCGGCGATGAAGTTGCGGCAGAAACGCTGTTGCAGCAACAGTTAACTCAGCACCAGCCGCTGCCGCAGGGTGAAGTGGCGCTGGTGGGTGCCGGCCCGGGCGATGCCGGCCTGCTAACTTTACATGCTTTGCAGGCCATGCAGGCAGCGGATGTGGTGTTATACGATGCACTGGTATCGGCAGAAGTGTTGGCGCTGGTGCGTCGCGATGCTTTAAAAATCAGTGTGGGCAAACGCTGCGGACGCCATCAGGTGCAACAGCAGCAAACCAATGAGCTGCTGGTAGAGTGGGCACAGCAGGGTAAACGTGTGGTACGCCTCAAAGGCGGTGATCCGTTTGTCTTTGGCCGTGGCGGTGAAGAATGTGCGGTATTGCAAGCGGCTGGCATTCCTTTTCGTATTATTCCCGGCATTAGTGCCGGTTTGGGAGCCACTGCCTATGCCGGTATTCCACTCACGCATCGCGATTATGCCCAGAGTGTTTTGTTCGTTACCGGCCACCAGCAATTGGGCAGCCAGACATACGGCTGGCAGACGCTGGCCTGTGCACGGCAAACTCTGGTGATTTATATGGGAACGCTGCAAGCGGCAGAAATCAGCCGGCAGTTAATTGCCCATGGGCGGGCGGGCAGTACGCCGGTAGCGATTATTTCGCATGGCACTCAGGCCAATCAATGTGTCTTAACCGGTGAACTGCATCAATTGGCGGTACTGGCACAACAGGCAGCCACACCGGCGCTGATGGTTATTGGGGAGGTGGTACGGTTGCGGCAGCAACTGGCGTGGTTTCAGCCACAGGGCAATTCTGTCGCCGACGAGGCAGCAGCTTAGCGATGATGTGCTTGCTGCCATAAAAAAACAGCACGTGCGCAGACGTGCTGTTGTTGTTTTCTGTATAACCTGTATCAGTCTGCCCGTGCCGCTGTCTGGGCATAATTGGCCAAGCCAATTTCTTCAATCAGGTCTAGCTGTGTGCCCAGCCAGTCTAGATATTCTTCATTTACTGCTTTTTGCTGTTCAAGCAAATCGCGTGACACAAAATCAAGCTGATTTTCACACACGGCAATCGCATCGGCCAGCGCGATATGCTTGGCCTGTTCCGCCTGCTGGTCACACTGTAAAATTTCGGTGATGTTTTCACCCACCAGAATCTTGCCATATTCCTGCAAGTTGGGCAGCCCTTCCAGCAGCAGTATGCGTTCAATCAGTGCATCGGCACTTTTCATGTCGCGAATCGAGTGTTTGTACAGCACTTCGCCCAGCTCGGCAAAGCCCCAGTTGCGTAATATCCGTGCATGTAAAAAATACTGATTGATGGATACCAGCAGCAAACCCAGATTTTTATTCAGTGCCTGTAAGGCCAAACGGTCTCCCTGCATATTTTTCTCCTTACAACTGGTTTTGCAGATAGTTTGGCAAACCCATTACTTCAATCTGGCGTAATTGCTGTTCCAGCCAGTGGGCATGGTCTTCTTCGGTATCTTTCAACTGTGCCACCAGAAACTGCCGGGTGACATAGTCTTGTTCCTGTTCACATAGTTTAATTGCATCTTTCAGGTTCTGGCGCACACTCAGCTCGGTAGCCAGATCATTTTGCAACATGCTCACTACATCGGTACCAACATTGACTGCATCCGGCACCATGTTTGGCTTGCCATTGAGCATCAGAATACGGTGGATAAACTGGTGGGCGTGGTCGGTTTCTTCCTGCATCTCATGGTCTATGCGCTGAAAAAGCTGCATATAGCCCATATCTTCATACATACGTGAGTGCGCAAAATACTGGTCACGTGCGGCCAGCTCTCCTGCCAGTAAGCGGTTTAAACAATCCAGTACAACTTTTTTGCCTTCCATATTTGCTTCCTTTTTGCTCAAAGCTGTTCTGTTGGCATAGCCAGACAGCTTTGATTAATTATTAAACAGTCATCAACAATCCAGCCTGACCCTGAAACCGTCATCACCAGATAAACCATTTAAATAGCATTAATTTATGCTGTTGTTTTCGTACCTGTGCTGCGTATACTAAACCTATCAGTAGATTAAGCATGCATTTGCATCACCGTACTGTATCCAATGGGGATAAATAGTCTACCGCAGTATTTTGTGCAGCCGTGAATTGCAGGCTTAAATTAATCTGCCATCCCATCCCCCGCTAAACAGGTGTATTAATTACGCAATATTTTCAATACAATAATCGATACAACCATTTGAACTTATCATAACATTAAATTTCATCACTATTTTTAATCTAAATAAAACTAATTTTCATAATTATTCATCTGAAAATTCAAAAATTAACTTAAATATTCAATATAAACATAGCATTAGAATAATAATGGTTCTCATCATTTATTAAAATCTATCAGCAGGCCTGCCTGAGCCAGTTAAATTAGAAAATATTTATATAAATTAACTTTATTTAACTAATATACAGACACTTGTACAACCAAATTATTACATAGCCATAATGAAGTTATGCCAGAGAAAATATAACCATTCGCATTTATTGCCTGTTCATGCCATATCCGCCAATCCACATATTTTTTGTCGTATTTATTGTTGGTATAAATGTAATGGACACCAGTGGTACAGATAGCTACAACTGGTGCCTGCAAATAGGCCAATAAAATATATTCTGCAACGATATGCTTCAGCTTACCCAGCTTAGGGGAGCAGATTTAGTCGCGTATGCGTACTGCTGCTGGCTGACAAAATACGCGGGGGCGCCAGTAATACCACAAAGTTATTAATGCACTCATACCTGCCCTTCATGACTCAAGTGAATGGTGGCTGCACCACCCTGATGTAATTGTTGTAAGGCTTGCAGGGTAGTTACATAGGCACGCGGATTATCCATAATCAGATTAGCCAGTTTCAACGGTAGCCGCATCTGCTGATAATTCAGGTGCGACCAGGCTGCATCACTGGCCAGCAGCGTCCAGCCATTATCTGTGGCCACAAAAGCGCGCCACTCCTCCTGTTCCGGCAGCCTGTGCCAACTTGCGCGTGGCCAATACATTGGCCTGATAGAATTCTGCCCAGCTTCCCCAGGCTGAGGACTTGGCTGCACAATGCCAGACGGCGTCACAGCACTGCATTAACTGACACACTGTTCGACACTGGCCTGCTCCAGATCAAGCGCAGTAAATGACGCTTGATACTGGTGCAGCCATTGCGCAGCCGCCTGATTGCGACCGGTGGCATGTACTTGATGTCCCTGCTGCAATAGAGATTCCGCTGCATTGCGCTCTAGCCCACTGGTGGCACCAGTGACTAGTATTTTCATGGCAACAGCACCATACCCCCAAGTGTTAGGCCGGCAGCAGTACCCAACAACATTAACGGTTTGCCCGCATGTACTCTTCCTGTCGTCCATGCTTCATGCATTACCGAGGGGATGGAGGCAGCCACCTGATTACCGCGATAGCGGTAAATATCCACATACTGATCCGGCCTGATACGTAGCTGCTTGCAAATATGTTTAAGCGCCAGATGACTGGCCTGATGCATCAGCACACAATCCAGTTGCGACATACTCAAACCGGCCTGCTGCAACAGACGCTCGGTAAAGCTTTCAAGCAGTGTGGAGGCTAGCCTGAATAATTGCTTGCCTTTCATATCAAACAGAAAATCACTGTCATCCATCCCTACTCGCAGATTGCGTCGCGTGCCACCACAACGCACCTCACATAAATCCAGCCCCTCAGGATAGGTTTCCAGCAAAAACGACACAATACCACTGCTGCCATCGCCTTTTTCCACAATTGCACAAGCTGCACCATCACCAAAAATCAGTGCAGACTCCTCATCATCCCAGTTAAGACCGCGCGAAGGCAGATCGGCAGAAACAATAGCAATGCGCCGGTACACACCCTGATTAAGCAGACAGGCTGCCGTTTCCAGCGCAGTCATAAAACTAACACAAGTATTATTGATATCGAAACTGGCAATATTCTGCGGTAAATTGCTAACTTTTAGAATATGCGCGGCTGTATACGGTAATACCTGAATACCAATTGCCGAAGCAGAAATCAGCAAATCAATAGATTCCGGCGCAATCTGCTGGCGTTGCAGTGCATCATTCAATGCCTCGACAGCTAACTGTGCCTGACCGACATCATCAGTAATATGAAAACGGTGCTCTATACCGGAACGTCGCTGCACATAACCATCAGGTTTGTTAAAACGTTTGTCTAGCTCGGATGATGTCACACACCTTGCCGGTACGGCAGCACCTGTAGATAGAATTTTTAACGGTATAGTTGCACATATTGAATTTTGAACAGTCATTCGCTTCACCTCAAATATTAATCTTCATTATGTAAATTAATGATACAAATCAATGTTATTTAACGTCTATAAAATTTTATTCACAAATTTTGATACAGCACAAATATTAATCAAGAAACTGATTATTCAATAAATCCTATTCAGTAAATTTTAATTTCATATGGGTAAATAATCTTATTGGCATATTTAATTTTTATAAGAAACTCTATATCAGCCGATACTTTTTTTAATCAGAAATTTATGACAAAACTAAATAAAAATATAGTAAATAAACAAATTTATTGTATAAAATTTACCCTTAATCACAATAACATATGTAGTTTATTAACAACATACAACAAAAATTGACTTATACAACACATCTCAAACATAATTATATATATAAAATTTATGTATAAAAAAAACTACTCACATTACTCAGTTGAAATCAATAAAAAATCCGTACTAGAAACTCATATCTACAACTGACATACTGCCAGCATAGAAAGAAAGTTTTAGTACGGATTGATTTAGATTAAAAACGAATTATTGCCTTACAACACAATACCGCCAGTAACCCCGTATACCTGAGCTGTCACATAGCTGGATTCATCAGACATCAGGAAAACATAGGTAGGTGCAAGTTCAGCAGGCTGACCGGCACGGCCAAGTACAGATTCACTCTGGCCAAATTTCGGAATGGCTTCAGGAGGCTGGCCGCCGGTAATTTCCAGTGCAGTCCAGATGGGGCCTGGTGCCACAGAATTTACCCGGATACCTTTTTCGGCCACCTGTTTGGCCAAGGCCTGAGTAAAGGCCACAATCGCAGCTTTAGTTGCAGCATAATCCACCAGATTAGGACTAGGCTCAA
The DNA here is from genome assembly GCF_002777425.1 of Snodgrassella alvi. Classification (GTDB taxonomy): domain Bacteria; phylum Pseudomonadota; class Gammaproteobacteria; order Burkholderiales; family Neisseriaceae; genus Snodgrassella; species Snodgrassella alvi_B. The sequence continues at coordinate 85,200 of NZ_MDVC01000107.1, read as the reverse complement.
AGGCTTGTACAGAACTGGTGGTAACAATGGTAGAGCCAGCAGGTAAATGAGGCATAGCAGCCTGAATTACCCAAAACAAGGAAAATACATTAATCTCAAATGTTTTTTTCAACTGTTCCGTACTGATATCACAGAAACGCTCTACTGCGGTCTGTTTGCCGGCAACCAAAGTCAAACCATCCAGTCCACCCAGCTCGGTATGCGCTTTTTCAACTAGCTGTTTGCAGAAATGCTCATCACTCAAATCACCGGGAATACACACCACTTTACGGCCAGCTTCCTGTATTAGTGCTGCAACCTGTTTAGCGTCTTCCTCTTCAGCCGGCAAATAATTAATTGCCAGATCAGCACCTTCACGGGCGTAGGCAATCGCTGTAGCGCGCCCAATACCCGAATCGGCACCGGTGACCAGAATCTTGCGTCCGCTCAAACGGCCATGACCTTCATAGCTTTTTTCGCCACAATCCGGTACCGGATCCATCCTGCTTTGCAGGCCCGGGGCAGGCTGATACTGTTTAGAAAAATCCTGATGGTAGTACTTGGTTCTTGGATCTTGTAAACCTTCTTGATGATTCATAATACATCTCCATGTTTAACAATGCTTTATCCAGATGGAACAGCAAAACCATCATACGACAGATTATGATACGCGCAAAGAAAATCCCCTGTAATTTATGTCAATATTGTAGTTAAAATTTATTAATCTCAATGGCTTGTATATTTTTATACAAATTATGACAAAAAATAACCAGAGCAGGCTGAATACTAAACATAATTATCCATATCCAGCATAAGCAGCCCGCCCGGACAAACCTCAGAAACGATGCGTATACGAAATACCAGCAATATGTGCATGTGAACGGTAATCCGCCTCACCTCGTACATTGCTGGAAACATGCACACCCTGATCCTGCTGGTTCATATGCGTCTGCTGAATATGCAAATAGGCATACGATACGGCTACAGTATCATTTTTATTCACATCATATTTGACACCAGTGCCAAACAGCCAGCGGTTACCATCAGGAATTGTAGACAGTCGCGTAGACGAGCTGCGTACCGGCGACTGGTCATAATTCACCCCGAAACGCCACTGTAGGCGCGGATTCTGCTGGTAGGAGGCTCCTACACCCACTGCATAAGTATCACGCCAATTAGTGACAATATGCGTAGTATTAGAAGTAGCCCCATGTACCGGATCAATCGCTTTGTCGTGCTCAAAATTAATATCCAGCTGATGCAGACGCGAAGAACGCGTCCAGCTCACATTACCAAACACATTCCACTGCGGATTCACTTTCCACATACCATGTAGCGACATCACTTCCGGCGTGGTAATTTGTACCTGCGCACCTTCCAGAGCCTTAAAGCCAAACTGCTCAAACAACGGTGCATAGCTTTGCGCATAGCTGCCCATTGGCTTCCAACGTGCGGTACCGTGCAAATGCTGGTTAATTTTCGAGCGATAGCTAACACCTACCCGCACATCATCATTAATATCCCACAGCCAGCCAGCATTGAAGCCATAGCCCCAGTCATTGCCTTTCACCGTGGCACGCGCATCAAATGCTCCCGGTGCTTTCTGATGTAATACAGCCTGCGGAATGCCAGACTGTGCACTGCCCACCGGCGCAAAATCAGCATATTTCTGTACTTCCGCATGCAGGTACTGCGCAATCAGCCCGACACCAATCGAGTGTCTGTCATTGATTTTATAAGCGATAGCCGGATTAATATCCAGCGCTTTCACATTAGTTTTATTCACGTTATAGCGCAGCACTGAATCAGAACTGTCATTAGTTCTGGCTGCATACGGAATATATACCCCCAGTCCCATACCCCATTTATCATTCAGGCGATGGGAAAAATACAGTTGCGGTACCAATTGAGCAGTATTGGCAATATTATCCTGCTCAGGCCCCTGCACAGCAGAGCCATCCGCAAACGTACCGCGGGCATTACGGTATGTAATATCGGGCTTAATTACAAATAAATTAGTATCGATCTGTGTACCATCCAGATTCATCAGTCCGGCCGGGTTATTCACAATAGTTGCCGCATCCGCAGCCTCAGCAGCCGCAGCATTACCGGCTGCTACCGCAGTTACAGACTGTAAACCCAAATGATATCCAGACGCATATACAGGAGAAATAATCGTTGCAGCACTGATAAATACAGTGCTTATTTTCATCACAGCTGGCAAATGTCTTGTCATTGTGTTTTTTCTCAAAGGCAGAAAACAAAAAAGACCTTAATTAAAGGTCTGAAAACAAATAAAAATATTCAGAAAAACTGAAAATCAGCTAAATTTGAGTGTTTATTCTAACCCAAAAATCCCAAAATTGCCGTTTAGCATCCTTACAATTTTTCAATTAAATTAAATTCACCATATCTAAATACAATTATTTTTCACCCAAAAAGCATAAAAATTCAGCTTAACAACCGCACCAGCATAAATAAAAATCAATAATTTTCAACAATATACACAAGAATCAAATTATACTCAAAAGATTAAAACTAGCATAATGCCCTGCAACTCAAACACATATAAAATCAAATAACAATAAATTGGTTTTTCCAGCCCGAACATGAAACATATCTGCCCAACACAAATTACAGCCCAAATATTCTGTGCCAGCAGCAACTGCCAATCAACAGACAGGGCATAAATACCCAAAACATAAATACAGCCAGAAAATAATGGCACAAAAGCTAAGTACAGCCATCCATCAAAACCTCATCACCGCACCAACCCTGTATTTGCCCGACTTTGCAATCATTAATTATTTTTTATACAGCCACTTTGGCATTTTATAACAACAAATACAATAAACTATTCCGGCATGCATACATGCATATTTCCCAGTTGCAGACCGCAAGCACAACAGCCTAACCGCAATATCGGCCATTTTTACCATAATCATCCGCCTGACAGCCATTTACAGTAGCCAGCACCAATGGTTACACTGTCACATTATTATCGGTTTACATGGTTACACAACAATGTTTCAACGACTGAAACGCACCTGGCCGCTATTACTATTATGGCTGGATCTGATTTACAGTTTCATCCTGAATATTGTTGCCAGCATCTCACTAGAACAAACGCCAGCGTCGCAAAACAATTTACCGGTATCACCAGACATTGCTTTCAGCTGGTTACAGGTAATCGCTAATGGCGGCATGGTGCTTACCCTTAGCTTTGCCTTCTCTATCCTGCTACAACTGAATCGTGCCGTGCAGCAGCATCAGTCGTGGCCAATGACACCAGTAAGAATCTCCGCCCTGCTGATTGTGCTGGCTTTCAGTCTGCCCGCCTGGTGGCAATGGCTATGGGCATTATGGGCACTGGCTCATGGCCAGATGGTAGTCGAATGGCACAATCTGCGTTATCTCATCGTTTCGATACTGTTACTGTATCCGGCCTGCCTGTGCCTGCGTTTACTCTGGATTCGGCACCGGCAGCACAAAAACATAGATGATTCCGACAATTTCATCCAGCCTGCCGGTACCCAGCCACCATACTGATTACCCGGCACTGCCTCAAGCAAATGCTGGCCGCAAGCCAATATAGGATAAAATATGCGCCAGAAATACAGCTGCGGATTAAACTTACATGAACACACAATCCATTACCACCTTACTCAACAGCATCACCATTCCAGCCAGTAGCCGTACTCTGGGTAGTGAAAAAGCCGTGAGTAACGTTACCATCGCCAACGATGGCATTCATCTTGACCTTACCTTTCCTTACCCTGTTGCACACCTCATTGATGAACTGCAACAGCTTATTGATCAGGCCATCACTGCCAAATTTGGCGATACACCCCTATTTGTACAAGTACAGCTGGCCATAGGCAAACACAAAGTACAGCCTGGCGTACAAACTATCGCCGGCGTTAAAAACATCATCGCCGTAGCTTCAGGCAAAGGCGGTGTGGGCAAATCCACCACCAGCGCCAATCTGGCCGTTGCTTTAAGCCGTATGGGCGCACGCGTAGGCGTACTTGATGCTGATATTTACGGCCCCAGCCAGCCTACCATGCTTGGCGTAGCCGCACAGGAACCACGCCAGCATGACGGCAAAATGATTCCCGTAATGGCCGCCGGTGAAATTCAGGTGATGTCAGTGGGCTTTCTGGTTGATACCGATCAGGCAGTTATCTGGCGCGGCCCGATGGTAAGTCAGGCTTTACAGCAGCTATTGTTTCAAAGCCAGTGGGACGATGTGGATTACCTGATTATCGACTTACCCCCCGGTACCGGCGATATCCAGCTCACACTGGCACAGAAAATTCCGGTTACCGGTGCAGTAGTAGTCACCACACCGCAAGATGTAGCCCTGATTGATGCCCGCAAAGCTGTGAATATGTTCCAGAAAGTGAATATTCCCATTTTCGGCGTGCTCGAAAACATGTCCATGCATATCTGTTCTCAATGCGGCCATGCCGAATCCATTTTCGGGCACAATGGCGGTAAAGAACTGGCGGACAGACTCGGCGTTCCCCTGCTGGGGCAGCTACCGTTAACACTGGCAGTACGTGAAGCCATGGATAATGGTAGCGCCTGTATACTGGCACAACAGCAGCCCCAAATCGCCAGCCTGTATGAACAAGCAGCATGGAAGCTGGTACAGGCATTGGCGGATCAGGGCAAAGACTATAGCCAGCGTTTCCCCAAAATTGTGGTTGAGTAAGCCCGAACAAACAGAGACAATTCCCCAACCATGCGATAACATTCACAACGGTTGTGACCGCACAACCGTTGACACAGCCTACCCGTATCCGGTCATATAGCAGAAGCAGCAACATCGAATTAACCCATTGTTATCGATAATAACTATGGTGATGCCATTTTATGAACACCCCGTTTTGGCCTTTACTGGCTCTACTTGCCGACGGTCTGGCACATAATGTCCAGACACTGGCAAATACCCTGAATAAAAAAATTCCCCAGCTCAATGCAGCCTGGCAGGATATGCCTGCCCACATCCAGAATCTATTGCGCCAGCACAATGACGTCTGGCAGCTCACCAAAACCCTGGCACTGATACCAGAACACATCTTCAACAATTGTGCCCGCCAGTATGGGTTTAATCCCCGTCTGCTGGTACAAACCACTTCCACCAACACCATCCTGCTGGAACAAGTGCGCCGCGCACCTACTGATGCCCCACCACAAATCTGTTTGGCCTATGAACAGACTGCCGGCCGCGGCCGACAAGGCAAAACATGGCAAAACCGCATTGGCGAATGCCTGATGTTTAGCCTGAGCTGGTCATTTCAGCGCTCACAGGCTCAACTGGGCGGTCTGGCACTGGTCGTGGCACTGGCCGTAGCCCAAACCCTGCGCGAACTCGGCATAACAGCACAAATCAAATGGCCGAATGACCTGATGCTGGATAACAGCAAACTTGGCGGCATTCTGATTGAAACCGTACCACAACAGAAACAAACCACCGCCATCATCGGCATCGGCTTAAACTTCAGCATCCCCGAGCAGGTGGGCACAGCCTCCGCTATCCTGTCGCTGCTGCCACAGGCGCAGGTAACACAGATTTTTCAGGGCATTCTGTCCCGACTGGCACAATACCTGCCACGTTTCAATCAGGATGGACTCAGCCCCTTTCTGGCCAATTACAACCAGCTGCACCGCGATCAGGGACAACTGGTACACCTGTTAGCTAATGGCAGCAGCATTGCCGAAGGCACAGTCAGCGGTATTGCCGCTTCCGGTGCCCTGCTGCTGCAAACCGCCAGCGGTGAACGCAGCTTTGTCACCGGCGAAATCAGCCTGCGCCCCGGTGCGGCACAAAGCCAGTCTGAAGAGGCCAGCAGAAAACGTTACCTGCTGCTGGACGCCGGCAACAGCAAACTCAAATGGGCCTGGGTAGAAAACGGCTGTATACTCAGCTATGGCAAAGCAGCCTATTACGACCTGCAACCATTAATACAGGACTGGGCACAACATGGTACCGGTGTACAGCGCATTATCGGCTGCGCTGTTTGTGGCAAAACACGCCAGCAGCAAATCGCCAGCATTCTGCCCAGCCCGGTAATGTGGTTGCCTTCCATGCCAGAAGCGCTTGGCATCTACAATCATTATCGCAAGCCGGCTGAACATGGCGCCGACCGCTGGTTTAACGTCATTGGCAGCCGGCGCTACAGCCGTCAGGCCTGCGTTGTGGTCAGCTGTGGTACAGCCGTCACCGTGGATGCACTTACCGATAACAATCATTATCTGGGTGGCAGCATCTTGCCAGGATTTCATTTAATGAAAGAAGCATTATCCAAACGCACAGCCAACCTCAACCGCCAGCTGGGCAAACCCTATGCGTTTGCCACCACCACCCCGAATGCTATGGCCAGTGGCATCATGGATGCAGTCTGTGGTGCCATCATCCTGATGCATGCACGACTGCAACAGAAAGTCGGCGACGGCAAGCCTGTCGACATCATTATTACCGGCGGCGGAGCCAATAAAGTAGCTCAGGCACTACCTAATACATTTGTCTTAGACAACCGCATTGAAATTGTGGATAATTTAGTGATTTATGGTTTACTCAATTGGGTTGAATACGCATGAAATGGCTGTTTGCAATCTTGGTAGCATTAAATATTATTGTTTTCGGCAGCATGATAGCTGGTAAACTGGTACATGGCGTATCTGCCTCACCCGCTGCCGCCAGCGCCGCCAGCCCTGCTGCGGAAGTGGTTGAAGCTGCCGCACCAGCCACCCCGGACATCAGCGTGCGCCATACAACTGAAGCAGCTGAAACAGCCGCCAGCAGCAGCGTGCCTGCCACCAAACCCGCCAGTAAAACCGATACCGCCGCGGCCAACAAACCAAAAACTGACACGCCCACTGACGCTCCCGCCAACGCCGACAAACCGGCTACACCTACATCTATACCTACAACCAATACCTGTACCGCCACAGTTACCCTGCCAGAAGATGATTTTCACCGCATCAAAGGCCTGCTTAACCACTGGCCGTTTACCACCAGCCGCTTCATCGAGCAGGTTAGCAGCTCAGCCAAACCACATCGTGTGCCCACACCTACCCGTTACATGGTGGCACTCTCTTCAAGTGGCGACAGCGATATCCGTGCCCGTCTGCAAGAACATGGCTTTGACTACGGCATCAATCAGGGCAAAGTCAGCCTCGGTGTATTCAACCGGCGTGACGACGCAGAAAGCTTAATGGCACGCGCTAAAATGCAGGGATTCAGCGATGCCTTTATCACCACTTTAGGCGGCAGCAGTAGCGACAGCGATAGTGAAAGTGACAGCCATTCTGGCCACGCTCCCATCAGCATTGCCAAAATGCGCGTTGTATTCAGCGGTGTAGACAACTCTGCCATGCATGATATCAACGCCATTACCGGCCGTTATGGCCGCATGCAGCGCAGCGGTAACTGTCACTAAGCCAGTCAGCAAACCCTCTTGAGGCTTCATGAGCACCCGTGCAGTTATCCTGAAAAACATATCCGCCAATCTGTTGCTGCAACTGATAACTGCACTGGGCGGGTTTATCCTGCCACCACTGATCGTCGTAACCTATGGTTCGGCTACCAACGGCATGCTCGCCTCCATCAAACAGTTCATTGCCTACCTCACCCTGCTTGAGGCTGGCATTGGCGCCGCTGCCATCGTTGCCCTCTATCAGGCACTAACTGCCCGCGACAACCAGCTACGCAACCGCATTCTCGCCGCCACCCATCACTTTTACCGCATTTCCGGCAGCCTGTTTGCCATCGCACTACTGGTACTGGCCATCCTGTTTGCCTGGCTTACCCACAACGAAATCAGCGCCAGCCTCACCTTCTACATGGTACTGGTAATGGGTGCGGTCAACATCCTCGACTTCTTCTTTTTCGGCAGCTACCGCGCCCTGCTCACCGCCGACCAGAAAACCTACATCATATCCACCATACAGGCTGGCAGCATCCTCGCCAACATTACCGTCTGCTACTGGCTGATCAGCGCCGGCTACAACATCCTCACCGTACAGATAGCCTCCACCCTGATACAGGCGAGCAAATTCCTGCTGTACCGCCACTATGTCAAACACCACTACCGCAACCTAAACCAGCACTACAACAAACACAACGCCTACCAACTGCAACAAACCTGGGATGCACTCACCCACCAGCTCACCGGCCTGCTTATATTCAGCTCCCCGCTGGTACTGATTACCCTTTTCCTATCACTGAAAGACGCCAGCATTTACGCCGTCTATGCCCTGATTTTTGGCGCCATCAAAATGGCCTTACAGTCCCTGTCGCAGGGCATGCAGGCCATATTCGGCCATAGCCTCACCACCAACCCCGAGCGTACCCGGCACAACTTCTGCCGCTATAACCGCCTCTTTATGTGCTTTCTCGGCTGGGTTTACACCTGCACCGGCCTACTGCTGACACCCTTTATTCAGCTCTATACCCACAACATGACCGATGCCAACTACCACCAGCCACTACTGGCCATCCTGTTTTTACTGGTAGGCATCATCGAAAACAGCCGTATCCCCAGCATGACCATCATCATGGCCGCCGGCCACTACAAGGCCACCAAACCACAGGCACTGCTTGAAGCAGGCCTCAACATCACCTGCTCCCTGTGCTTTATCCAGCTATGGGGCAGCGCCGGCATCCTGCTGGCGGCACTGGTATCTTTCCTTTACCGCAGCAGCGAAATGGTACATTACACCTGCAAGCATATTCTGTCCCTGTCCTACACACGCCCCTACCTGTTATGGCTGGTGGTATTTGCCACCATCAGCATCAGCATCAGCATCGGCTGGCAACCCGTCAGCAGCATCGGCGTACACAACTATCTGGACTGGATTAAACTCAGCTGCATTACCGGCCTGAGCGCCGCCATACCTTTCAGCCTCCTGCTATTTCTTATCTATCGCCGGCCTGCCCAATGATACCCAAACTGATTCACTACTGCTGGTTTGGCCCCCAGCCACTGCCTGCCACCACCCAGCGTTATCTGGATAGCTGGCGCCAGTTTCTGCCCGACTACCAAATCCAGCTGTGGAACGAACACAACTTCGACTATCAGGCCAACCCCTACGCCCGCGCCGCCTACGCCGCCGGCAAATATGCCTTTGTTGCCGACGTCTGCCGCATTCAGGCACTGTATCAGCACGGTGGCATCTATCTGGACACCGACGTACAGATGGTGGCCTCATTCGACCCCTTCCTGCACCATCACTGCTTTACCGGTTTCGAACAGGGCATGAATCCCTACACCCGCCAGCTCACCTGTAACCCGCAGGCCGGCGTCATGGGCTGCGAAGCCGGCAGCACCCTGATGCACGATATCTGGCAGCAATACCAGAACCTCGAATTCAACCCACAGCAGCTCATCACCATCAACCAGCTATTCAAACAGCTCTACCAGCAGCACGGCATTATCCTCAACAACCAGCAGCAGGAAATCCCCGGCTACGTCTGTGTCTACCCCAGCGACTACTTCATGGCCAAAAACGCCTATACCCACGAACTGAACCGCACCGCCAACACCGTCTGCATTCATCACTACGATGGCACATGGCTCAACGACAGCAAATGCATCGACCAGCTCAAACGCCGGCTGCTAAACCTCCTGCGTACCACCCTCGGCGCCCGCAACAGCCAGAAACTCATCGCCCTGCTCAAACGGAAACATTAATGAACACCAACACCGACAATGCCCCGATTGACTTCGTCCTGCCATGGGTAGATGGCAGCGATCCAGCATGGCAGGCCGAAAAAAACCACTACCTGCCCCAGCATAATGGGCGCAGCGATGCCACCAGCAGCAACCGCTATCAGGACTTCGGCACCCTGCGCTACGTACTGCGCTCCATCGAACAAAACTGCCCGTGGTATCACAAAATCTACCTGATTACCGCCAACCAGCGCCCGCACTGGCTGCAAACCAACCATCCCAGAATCGAAATCATCAACCACACACAACTGTTTATCCAGCCGCAGAACCTGCCCGTATTCAACTCATCCGCCATCGAAATGAATCTGGTCAACCTTCAAGGCCTGAGCGAACACTTCGTCTACCTCAACGACGACACCGTTATCCTGCGCCCCACCCCACGCGAACGCCTGTTCCAGCACGGCCTGCCCGTCGACTTCCTCTGTCACGGCTGGCTAAAGCGCAACGCCCTGTTTCGCCGCCTGCGCGGCCAGAATAGCTGGGTAGACGCCCTTAACAACAACATCGCCCTGATTAACCGCATATATAAGCCCGCTACCCTGAACACACAGCACCTTTTCGCCCCCAGCTACAGCCTGCGCGAAAAACTCAGCAACGCCCTGCTTAAATATCTCCACCGCCACTACTTCTGGTTTGCCCACTGGCACCAGCCCCAGCCCTATACCCGCAGCACCCTGCAACAGGTTTACCAGCATTTTCAGCCCGAAATCCTCGCCTGCACCACCAACCGCTTCCGTGCCCGCAACGACCTCACCATCTACCTCAACCGCTACTGGCATCTGGCCAGCGGTGCCTTCATCCCACACAAACACAACGACGGCTTTGTACGCAATATCAGCAACCTAACCGAACTCAACCGCGCCATTGACCACCTGCACCAACACCCCGAAATCCGCTTCGTCTGCCTCAACGATACCTGCAACAACAGCAACGAACTGGCACAGCTCAACGCCGCCCAGAGCGCATTCTACGAACACTACCTGCCCAACCCAGCCTCATTCGAACAAAACAGCAGCCAGCCACCACAACAGCGCGCATAAATGTAAAAAATCAGCACCTAGCCTTAATTTAACTACACAAACCCACCGCGCCAGCCAGCCAGGCGGCACCAGCCAACATTGTTGCGATATAATAAACAAATCTTCACAAACCCCGTGCATACACATCTACTGCGGTCAACATCATGAAAACCCGTCCTTTTTCCGTTTTGCTTTCCCTGTATGCACAGGAACAGCCCGGCTGGCTCAGCGCCTGTCTGGACAGCCTGTGTGCCCAGAGCATACAGGCCGAAGAAATCATCATGGTACTGGATGGCACCATCGGCACCGAACTACAGCACGTACTTAGCCACTACCAAACCCGCCTGCCGCTGAAAATCATCCCCCTGCCACAGCACGTTGGCCTTGGCAACGCCCTCAATGCCGGCTTGCAGCATTGCCGGCACGAATGGATCATGCGCATGGATACCGACGACATCTGCGCACCTGAGCGCTTTGCGCACCAATGGGCATATATCCAGCAACATCCAGAAATTGCCCTGTTCAGCGGCCAGATAGCCGAATTCAGCACCACCCCGGAACACACCAGCGCCGTCAGACAAGTACCCCTTACCGACAGCGCCATCCGCCACTATGCCCAGTGGCGCAACCCCATCAACCACATGGCTGTGGCCTACCGCAAAAGCGCCGTACAGACAGTAGGCGGCTACCAGCACCACCAGTGGATGGAAGACTACAATCTGTGGCTGCGCCTGCTGGCTGCCGGCTATCCGGTTGCCAACCTGCCCGAAACCCTCGTCTACGCCCGTGCCGGCCACAATATGCATGCACGCCGGCGCGGACTGCGCTACCTCTGTAGCGAATGGCAGCTACTACGGCTCAAACGCCGCCTCCACAGCCAGCCCCTGCTAGCTGCCCTAAGCTGCTTTGCCTTGCGCGGCAGCAGCCGCCTGCTGCCCACCAGTCTGCTGGGGCACCTCTACCAACATTTGCGCCTGAACAAATAAACCACACATCATGCGAAAATTACTGTCCTATAAAAGCCGCCTCTTCTTCGGAACCCTGCTGGTTATGCTATTGCCACTGGCCATCATGGAGCCCATCAAAGGCTTCTCGCAGGGGCGTGCCGCCTTCATCACCAGCACCATCCTTGCCGGCATCGCCCACCTGCTCAACACCAAATCCCTGTCCGTATTCAGCAACTTTCCCGGCAGAAAATCCGCCGTCATCGCCCTGCCGCATACCTTCTTCTGGTTTTTCGGCATGTGGATGGCCGCCAAATTCTTCAACCTGCCCTATACCGTGTGGTTCCTGTTTATGGCCGGCTGCCTGTCTCTCTTTTTGTGCGTAGCCTACATCTACTACCGCAACAAATTCATCACCACCTACGCCTACCTGCCTTATGGCCGCGCCCTCAATGCCGACCAGCTACCCAACGTCAACTGGATAAAACTCACCAGTCCCGGTCTGCCCGCAGCCACCACCATCAACGGCATCGTAGCTGACCTGCACGAACCCGAGCTCGACCACCACTGGCAGAAATTCCTTGCCCGCCAAACTCTCGACGGCATGCCCGTTTACAACATCCGTCAGGTAGAAGAATTCCTAACCGGCCGCGTAAAAATCCATCACCTGTACGAAAACGACCTCGGCTCCCTCCTGCCATCGCCTACCTATGTCCTCATCAAACGCCTTACCGACATCCTGCTTATCCTGCTGTCTGCCCCCCTTACCCTGCCGGTAATGCTCATCACCGCCATCGCCATCAAACTCGAAAGCCCCGGTGACATCCTGTTCCGCCAAAACCGCATCGGCCGCGGCGGCCGCGAATTCTGCATCTACAAATTCCGCAGCATGTGCAGCGACTCCGAAAAAAACGGCGCCCAGATGGCGCAACTGGGCGACGCCCGCGTCACCCGCATCGGCCACATCATCCGCAAAACCCGCATCGACGAACTGCCCCAGTTCTGGAATATCCTCAAAGGCGACATGAGCCTTATCGGCCCCCGCCCCGAACAAAAAATCTTTGTCGACCAGTTTATTCAGGAAATCCCCTTCTACGACTACCGCCACATCGTCAAACCCGGCATCTCCGGCTGGGCACAGGTTACCCAAGGCTACGCGGCCGACACCGAACAAACCCAGATAAAAATCGAACACGATTTTTACTACATCAAACACTTCTCCTTCTCACTCGACATCCTCATATTCTTCAAAACCCTCAAAACCATGCTCACCGGCTTCGGCGCACGCTAACCCAGCCATCCCCATACAAAACGCTACCAGTAAAACCTTACCGGTAGCGTTGCAACACACAAACAGAAACCCATAAATCCAACAAAAAGCAAACCACGAACATCAAAACAGCCAAGCAGTAATACTCATAACATCGCTTAATCTTCTGTTTACCACCATTTTCTATAATCTATTCAATTCCTTTAATTACATACCAATCGAAATCTGCCTGCACTGCGCATCCATATACACGTATCAAAAAATAATAATCACATCCATTGCCAAATCCAACATCAATCTATAGCAATTAGCGCATAACATGCCTCAACTAAATCTATGCATAACCAATTATCAAAACCTAATCAAAACCCAAGATTATTCATATACAAATATTTATTCCCCGTATATAACATATCCTAACAATATAATTATTTCACAAACCTTATTTAGTCATTAACAATTATCAAATAACAGAAAACTTAAACACCAAACAATATTCAGCCATTCCCTGAATGTAAATAATATGTTAATTTATCTTTATAAAATAGAGAAAAAGGGCTGCTTATGAAGTCTGGATATAAAAAGATTGTGCTTATCGTGGTGCTGCTGTGGCAGATATTACTGCTTACCGGCTGTGACTATTATTTGAGCGAACAGCCGGAAAAACAATCAGCGCAGCAGGTACCAGAACCATTCCGCAATCAGGATAGTCGTGGGCGTTATGACACCATTGGCAAACTAGGCACTCACTCCATCAGCATCCCCGCGGGCGTGATTGATGGCTGGGCACGTTATATCGGCGATCCGGGCGATTTTGCCGATCCGAAAATCAAAGCCAAATACCAGCGTCCACCTAAAACCTATGATTTACCGATTGAATCATTTGGCTTTCTGTATCGGATTACTGATGGTGATGTCTATACTTCTTTCCGGCAGACACAACAGGATTATCGCCGTGATAATGAAACCCTAATCCCTTATGGCAAACCCTTTCCGTGGGCAAGCGTAAGTGTCTATGGCCAATATGATGCTGCGCCGTTGAATTTTAACTTCACTGTTCAGAATGAATTCAAATTGGCAAAAGAAATCACCTATTTTGATTATATCCTGCAGGAACAACCGCTGTATGGCTTAACCGTATATAAAGCCAATAATGGCATTAATCCGGAAACCGGCGAACCATGGAAATCTGATGCCAATGCCAAGGATATTTTGCTCAAAAAAGATCAGGCTGGCAATATTAAAACCTATATCCAGTGTGAATTTACCCAGCATAAAAATTTTTGTAGCCATATGTTTTATAACGATGACTGGCATATCCAAATATGGATTAGTTATAACCGTGTTTATCTGCCACAGTGGCAGGAGATGGAGAGTAATATTATCAAAATACTGGATAGCTGGCGGGTAAGCCCAGAAGGCAAGCTGCTGGGCAAACAGATTGGTAAGGCCTAGTTTTTGGTAGTGGTACAACTGATTAATTATCGCAAGGAGATTACTATGTTTGAAGCACAAAAAGTATCAGTAAATGAAATTAGGGCATGGCGAGAACAAATTGAAAATGGCGATTTGTCCGATGCTGGGGAAATGTATCAGCAACTGGCCAAACGTGGCTATCATTATGCCAAATGGGCGTACGGGGTAGCATCCGCAGATACCATTACCGGCAATGGCGCACTGGAATTTATGCAGGCGGTGGCGAAAGAACATCACCATATTTTAACGGACGACGAAACCAATAAGATTCGCTGCGCTGGTTGAACTTAGCGCAATGTAAATATTTATTAATATATCCGATATACATGAATACTGAATTGTTGTTTAACATTTAATTTAAAACAATAAAATTTTTAAAATCGCATTCTTTTTCTTTTCTTTTCGTAAAATTTATGTTAATTTTTACTCTATAAAATAGAGCAACAGGGCTGCTTATGAAGTCTGGATGCAAAAAGATTGTGCTTATCGTGGTGCTGCTGTGGCAGATGTTGCTACTTGCCGGCTGTGACTATTATTTGAGCGAACAGCCGGAAAAACAATCAGCGCAGCAGGTACCAGAACCATTCCGCAATCAGGATAGTCGTGGGCGTTATGACACCATTGGCAAACTCGGCACTCACTCCATCAGTATCCCCGCAGGCGTGATTGATGGCTGGGCACGTTATGTTGGCGATCCGGGCGATTTTGCCGATCCGAAAATCAAAGCCAAATACCAGCGTCCACCTAAAACCTATGATTTACCAATTGAATCATTTGGCTTTCTGTATCGGATTACTGATGGTGATGTCTATACTTCTTTCCGGCAGACACAACAGGATTATCGCCGCGATAATGAAACCTTAATCCCTTATGGCAAACCCTTTCCGTGGGCAAGCGTAAGTGTCTATGGCCAATATGATGCTGCTGCACCATTGAATTTTAACTTCACTGTTCAGAATGAATTCAAATTGGCGAAAGACATCACCCATTTTGACTATATCCAGCAGGAACAACCGCTGTATAACTTAACCTTATATCGGGCCAATAATGGTATTGATCCGGAAACCGGCGAACCATGGAAATGGGATGACAATGCCAAAGATATTTTTATCAAAAAAGATCAGGCCGGCAATATTAAAACCTATATCAAGTGTCAATTTACTCATCATATCAATTCTTGTAGTCATATGTTTTATAACGATAGATGGCATATCCAAGTATGGATTAGTTATAGCCGTACTTATCTGCCACAATGGCAGGAGATGGAGGGCAATATTATTAAAATACTGGATAGCTGGCGGGTAAGCAGGGAAGGCAAGCTGCTGGGCAAACAGATTGGTAAAGCTTAGTTTTTGGTAGCAGTAGAACTGTTGATTATTTTCAAGGAGAACAGTATGTTAGAAGCAAAAAAAGTAAGTAGAAGTGAAATTCAGGCATGGCGTGAGCAAATATTAAATGGTGATTTGAACGATGTTGGCGAGGTGTATCTGCAACTGGCCAAACGTGGCTATCATTATGCTCAATGGGCGTATGGGGTAGCATCGGCGGATACCATTACCGGTAATGGCGCATTGGAATTTATGCAGGCAGTGGCGGAAGAACATCATCATATTTTAATGGCCGATGAAACCAATATGATTCGCTGCGCTGGTTGAGCTTAGTGCAATGTAAATATTTATTAATATATTCCATATACACCAATACTAAACTACTGCTTAACATTTAATTTAAAACAATAAAAATTTTAAAATCGCATTCTTTTTCTTTTATTTTGGTAAAATTTCTGTTAATTTTTACTCTATAAATAGAGCAACAGGGCTGCTTATGAAGTCTGGATGCAAAAAGATTGTGCTTATCGCGGTGCTGCTGTGGCAGGTATTGCTGCTTACCGGCTGTGACTATTATTTGAGCGAACAGCCAGCACAGCAGGTACCCGTACCATTCTATAACCGTGATAGCCGTGGCCGCGCCGATACCATTGGTAAGCTGGGTACTCACTCTATCAGCATCCCCGCTGGTGTGATTGATGGCTGGGCACGTTATATGGGTGATCCGGGCGATTTTGCCGATCCGAAAATCAAAGCCAAATACCAGCGTCCGCCAGAATCTTACGATTTGCCGATTGAATCATTTGGCTTTCTGTATCGGATTACTGATGGCGATATTTATACCTCTTTTCGGCAGACACAACAGGATTATCGCCGCGATAATGAAACCTTAATCCCATATGGCAAACCTTTTCCGTGGGCGAGCGTAAGTGTCTATGGTCAATATGATGCTACTGCGCCGTTGAATTTTAACTTCACAGTTCAGAATGAATTCAAATTGGCGAAAGAAATCACCTATTTTGATTATATCCAGCAGCCACAACCGCTGTATGGCCTAACCGTATATCGGGCAAATAATGGTATTGATCCAAAAACCGGCGAGCCGTGGAAATGGGATGACAATGCCAAGGATATTTTTATCAAAAAAGATCAGGCCGGCAATATTAAAACCTATATCAAGTGTGAATTTACCCATCATATAGATTCCTGTGACCATATGTTTTATAACGATGACTGGCATATCCAAGTATGGATTAGTTACAGCCGTACTTATCTGCCACAGTGGCAGGAGATGGAGAATAATATTATCAAAATACTGGATAGCTGGCGCGTAAGCCGGGAGGGCAAGCTGCTGGGCAAACAGATTGGTAAAGCTTAGTTTTTGGTAGCAGTAGAACTGTTGATTATTTCTAGGGAGATAAATATGTTAGAAGCGCAAAAAGTATCGGCAGCTGAAATCAAGGCATGGCGTGAGCAAATATTAAATGGGGATTTATCCGATGTTGGTGAAGTGTATCAGCAACTGGCCAAACGTGGCTATCATTATGCTAAATGGGCGTATGGGGTAGCATCGGCAGATACCATTACCGGTAATGGCGCGCTGGAATTTATGCAGGCGGTGGCAGAAGAACATCATCATGTTTTGACTACCGATGAAACCAATAAGATTCGCCGCGGCATGGCCTTGGGTTATCTGGCTATGCTAGAGAAAAAGGCCGGTTCGGGTAGTGTCAGTCAGGATATTACTTATCAACAAATGAAAGAATTTCATATTAAGGTATTTAAAGATAATAATGTTGATATTAATTACTGGACGCTGTATGAGCCGATGCGCATTATCGAACAGTATGCGTCGGGGAAACTCATTGGTGGGCGCGAAATCAAAGGCGAACAGGTTGTCGAACGAGAGTGGGAAGCTATGTGGGCAACCGAAGGCACCAATGTCGATAGCTGGACGATGAGCTTTGGATTATCTGAAATCATGAGAGATGCTCATAATGGGTATATTTATATTGATAAACTAACTGGTAAACCTAAATCCTCTGCTGCGATAGAGCTAATGGCAGCGAGTTTGGGTCTGGTTGGGGGAATGCTGCTTCGGAGTTGCTATAAAAAAGTGCCAATTTCCAGCGCTGATCAGGCACTGGCGAAAAAGTGGATAGATAATACTAGCAGATTTGCCCCGCTAAAGGATTATTGGCAAGAATTTGGTAAAGAAGGTATGGAAAACTTATGGTACAAGGACTATGGTTCTCCATACGATCGGGCAATTGGGCGATATTTTACCAATCAGCAGAGTTCAGATGCAGAATTAGAGCAGTTGAAATATAACTGGGACGTAGCTGGCGGCAAGGCGGTAACACAATGGATTATGGCAGCAATATTAAATACTAATAGCATTAATTCATCCAATCCGCGGATTAATAGCATTAATTACGATAATTTTGCTGATAAAGGGATGGGTTTTGTCTTTGATCCGGTGAATGGTCATCGCAATGAAATTGCCGGGAAGCCGGGCAAGTTTGAATTTAAATACCAGCTGGCATTTATTGATGAGCTGCCGGAAAAATTATTAACGCAGTTGCAGGCATGGGAAAAACAAGGCAATCAACAAATGGTATCGCTGTATCTGAATGCACTGATGCAGCTTAATCCGGTAGTAGTATTGAATCCGGATAAGATGCCAACGGCGCGGAAAATTGATGATGTAGGCGAAGACTGGATTAAGGTGCGCACCTGGATGATTCAGGAAATGCGCCTTGCTCAGGCAGATGAATATAATCAGGTGTTAAGTGATAAATTTAATGAACATGACGGTGTTGCTTTTTCTAGGCGCCCGAGCTATCTGCAACAAAAATCGATAATAGAATCGATTCGTAAGCAATACGGCTTCGGCGCCGAAGATGCGATTGTATTTCGTGATGAGCAAACCGGGCAAAGCTGGAGTACCGATGCCAATGCTGGTGATGACGCCCATCAGGTGGTGATGCTGGGCAATGGCACTACTAAAGTAGTGGGCGGCAAGCAGGCGGATGTGATTTTTGGTGGCAAGGGCAATGATGATATCTCTGGCGGTGACGGTGATGATTATCTGTTTGGCGGCGCCGGCAATGATACGCTCAGGGGCGGTAAAGGCAATGATATTCTGGTAGGCGGTGTTGGCGCAGACAAGTATTATTTCAATAGCGGCGATGGCAAGGATAAGATTTATGATTCTGACGGCAAAGGCAGTATCTATCTTAATAACCAACTGCTTTCAAAACTCAAATGGACAGCAAAAGAAAATAATGTCTGGATTTCATCCGATGAGAAATGGCGTATAAGTGTGGATAAAATCACTGGCGACCTGGTGATTCAATCGCAGGAAAACAAAAATGATATTTTAACCATTGTCGGCTGGGAGCAAATGAGTGGCGGCAAGCTTGGTATCAGGCTGCCCAAATTCAAGGATAGTAACAATAACAATAATAAAATCAATAAAATTGTTGGCGACTGGCGCACAAAAATTATTCATGAAGAAGGCCACTTTGATTTAGACAAGAGTTTCGCCGGCCAATATTACTGGGGCTGGAAAAATCGCAATGCCAAAGGTGCGATTATTGGTGGTGTGATAGAAAAAGGCTTTGAAGATGTGATTAAGGGCACAGACGGTGCCGATGAGATTAATGGCCTCGATGGCGGCGATGCGATTGACGGCATGGGCGGTAACGATATTATTCTGGGCGGCGATGGCACGGATTTACTTGCCGGAGGTGGCGGCTCCGACATCATCAAAGGCGGTGCCGGTGATGATTTTATCTGGGCTAATCATCATTTAACTATTGGTAATCGTGTCCGCCCGGATGAGCGCTGGACGATGCCGGCTTCCGGTAAAAAACTAATTTATGCCGGCCCAAACTGGGGCATATATATTAATCGGGATGGCGTCCGGATATTTGATGGTATTAGTGGAAGAAGTGATGATGCTGCGGATGGGGGTGGAGACTATTTATATGGTGGTGATGGCAATGACCATATTGTAGGCGGTAATCTGAATGATTATATTGAAGGTGATTCAGTGGCTCCGGGCAGCACGGAACAGGGTGACGATATCATCTATGGTATGGCTGGCAATGATTATATTGTAGGAGGCAAAGGAAATGATTTTTTATATGGCGATGGTATTACAACGCCAGGCTACCTAACCTCGCTGGCGGGTGCCTTACATGGGGATGACTATATTGATGGCGGCGACGGCAATGATGAGATAGTTGGCGGTGGTGGTAATGATGTGATTATTGGCGGCGATGGAGATGACCGCCTGTTTGGCGATGATGGCATTTATGAAACAGGAAAAATGCTGGACGCTAAATATCATGGCAATGACACTATTTATGGCGGTGCCGGTAATGACAAAATTATTGGCGGTGGTGGTGATGATTATCTCTATGGTGGTGATGACGACGATATAATCTGGGGTGATGATTCAGACCCCAAAGGCCGCCATCCGGAGCTTAATGGCAACGATCATATTTGGGGCGATGCCGGCAATGATATTCTCGATGGTGGCTATGGCGATGATGTGATTCATGGCGGTGATGATAATGACAAAATTTATGGTGGCGCCGGCAATGATGAACTGTATGGCGACGCTGGCGATGACGAAATTTATGGTGACTGGTTAGATAAAGATATTACCGAACATGGTAATGATTTCATCGACGGCGGCACCGGCAATGATAAGCTGGCTGGCGGTGGTGGTGATGACTGGATTATCGGTGGTGATGGCGATGATATGCTATGGGGTGATGATGGTCGTGAAGGCCATGAGCTAAATACCACCATGGCGGGGAATGATTATCTTTCCGGCGGCGCTGGCAATGACATGATTTTTGGCGGCTATGGCGATGATACACTGGATGGCGGCATCGGCGATGACATTCTCTTTGGTGGTGGTGGCCGCGATACCATTTATGGTGGCGATGGTGATGACCAGATATTCGGTGATTTCAATTCTGGTGTCGGTATGGATATTGTGGCTACAGACAATAGCTATAACGATACTATTTACGCTGGTAACGGTAATGATCTGGTGGTGGGGCAGCTGGGTGATGACCTGATTTATGGTGGTGCGGGTAATGATAAATTATTCGGCGATCTGGGCTGGAAGAATCCGAAAGAAAACCGGCCGCAGGATAATGGTAATGACACCATCTATGGCGAAGAAGGTGATGATTATATAGATGGTGGCTATGGCAATGATTACCTTGATGGTGGTACCGGCAACGACACCGTTTTTGGCGGTGGCGGCAATGATGTGCTCTATGGCGGGGAGGGCAATGATTTCCTCAGCGGCGGTAATGCGATGAATATGAATGATACGGATACGGCCGGTGGTAATGATGTGATTTATGGCGGCGCCGGCAATGATACGATACTTGGCGGCGAAGGCAATGATCTGCTGCAAGGCGATGAAGGAAATGATTACCTCAGTGGCGGTAATGGTAACGACCGGCTTTACGGCGGCGACGGGCGTGACTGGCTGCTGGGCGGCAAAGGCAATGATTATCTGAATGGTGGTACAGGTGATGATTACTTTGTATTCAAGAGTGGTGACGGCGTTACCACAATTGAGGATTACAGTGGGCAGTCGATAGTGATTGTGGATGTGCCACTGGATAATCTGTCCATCAGTACTTACGAAAAAGGCATTAAGGTAACCAATGGAGTTAATGGGGATGTAATCTATCTGGTTGGCTATTATCTGGATGGACGTGCCAACAGCCTGGATATGAATAATTTATTATTTGCCCAGCCTAATGGTGGTAATTCTTATATAACGCGCTCCTTAAAGCAGCTGACTGATAACATACAGCATCATAATGCCGCCAAGTATGACCGCATTATTGAAGGCAATGATAGGGATAATGAGCTTTTTGGTACGGCCGGCAAGGATTTGATGTATGGCTATGGCGGTAATGATATTTTACATGGCTATGGCGGCAATGATTTGCTTGATGGCGGCGACGGCAATGATATTCTGTATGGCGGTGCCGGAGATGATCAGTTATTTGGTGGTGCTGGCATGGATATTCTGGAAGGAGGCAGCGGTAATGATTTGCTGGTTGGCGGTAGCTGGCAGCGGGATCGTTATGTATTCCGAGCCGGTTATGGATACGATGAGGTGATTGATCAGGCGGCAAATGAATCGCAGGGCGATATTCTGGATTTTGTCGACTACCGTAGTGATGAGTTGCGACTAAGCCGCAATGGGGATGACCTGCTTATCGGCCATATTGGTTCACATGATCAGGTACGGCTGGATAACTGGTTTGCGGATGCGTCGTACCGGCAGTATCAGATTCATACTGCGGATGGTATGCACTATACAGCCGCACAGGTACAGCAATTGGTAGGAGCAATGGCTACTTTCTCCAGTGGCAGCAGTGAAGGCCGGATATGGGCGGCGGATGAGGTGAAGCAGTTTGCACCGCCGAATATTCTTGCGGCCAACTGTGGTTAAGCCAAAAGCACTGTAGTACAGACAAGCCTGCAAATATAATTTGCAGGCTTTTTATTGTGGATAAAGATAGCTGATGCTAAGCCATAATAAATATTATTTCCCTCAGCCCCGAAATTTTCAGGTAGCCATAAAACATTCCGATTCAATACCGACAGGCTATGAATATATTTTGTACTCTGTCGTGATATATAACATCTGCTACTTAGGCTAATAAATAATATTTCTCTGGCAGATGATATTAAATTCCTATATCTGGTAGTTTGATTAATAAAACTAATGCCAGGGTTTTAAAATCAAGCAGTACGGGGAGCAATGGAATTGTTTCTAGGCTGATTATCTATACTGCTGATATCATTTGCTATTACAAGACAAAACCACTGCCGGCATGAATTTAGTGGTTTGCTATTTGGCTAAATTCAGACAATCATCAGTTGAGGATTACCTGAATCAAGCAACCACATAAACCAGCAGATTAGTTAAGGAATAGTTTTTGCTGTAATTGCACTGCACAATCTCGAGCAATCTGTTTACATTCATCAGCTTCTGCTTGTAAAAATAATTTATCTGTACGCTGTTCAAATTCCGCTAAATTACCTACCAGAGTATTTCCGCCTACAATTTTGATTTCTCCTTGTAAATAGACTGCAAAAATTGTTGCTTTTACTGAAGGACAATTTTTATAAACTATGTTTTTTATTTTTTTAGGATTTAATTCGATACAGCCAAACGCCAAATCTTCAGGCAAAGTAGTGATTTTAGTATGTCGGATATCTAAAGTATTCTTCACAGATAAATTTTTAGGAAGTCTTTTAATTTTTGTATTATTTAAAATTAAATCGCCATTTAACTTTAAATTATCCGGTAATTTTTTAATATTGGAATAGCTAAGCCAAAGATCACCTTCTACTTTTAAATCAGACGGCAAAGTTTTGATGCTGGTATTGCTTAAATACAATGTATTTTTTACAAATAGATTTTTAGGAAGCTTTTTAATTTTTGTGTTATATAAATCCAGCGTTCCGTTTACTTTTAAATTATCCGGGATTTTTCTAACCTTGCTATTATATAAGTCTAAATCGCTACTAATATGTAAATTATCCGGTAATTTTTCAAGTTTGGTTGAGCTAAAGTTGAGCTTACCCTCAACTTTTAAATTTTCAGGCAATTTTTTGATTCTGGTGCGGCTCATATCAAGATCACCACCTACCATCAAATTATCCGGTAATTTTTTAATAGCTGCATAGCGTAATGTTAAATCCCCTTTCAGACAGAGATTATCCGGCAGTTTTTTTAATTTGGAATAATCCAGATATAAACTGTTTTTTTCTTCTGTATTGGCAGGCAATTGCTTTATCTTAGCGTATTCTAAACCTAGGCTGGTGCATTGCACATTTGAATGCTTTAATAATTTTTTGACATTAGTGCCGCGTAATCCCAAATATCCGTTTACAATTAAATTATCTGGCAACTTTTTTATTTTTGAAAAACCTAAATCCAGATAGCTGTTGACGGTTAAATTATCGGGTAGCTTTCTAATTTTAGAACCGCCTAAAGCAATGCCATTTGCCACAGTTAAATCATCTGGTAATTTTTTTATTCTGGTACCGCATAGTTCCAATTCACCGCCTACTTTTAAATTGCTTGGCAATTTTCTGATTCGGGTATTACTCAACTCTAAATCACCAGCAATAACCAGATTATCTGGTAATATTTTAATTTTAGAATCATTCAGTCTGAGACTACCCGCTACATTTAGATTTTTAGGTAATTTTTTAATTCGGGTACGATCAAGATTCAGATCCCCCTGCACGTTTAGATTGTTAGGCAATCTGTCTATCTTAGTATCTGACAGATCCAGTTTACCATCTACATGTAATTTTTCCGGTAAATATAAAAGATGCGAATCGCCCAAATCCAAATCTCCTTTTACAATAAGGTTGGCTGGTAAGGATTTAATATGGGTTCCCTCTAAATTCAAATCGCCATTTACAGTTAGGTTATCCGGTAATGAGGCAATTCTGGTCTTCAGTAAATCTATAGAGCCTTTTACATTTAAATTAGCAGGTAATGCCTTGATTTTGGTACCGCGCACGCATAATCTACCATTTACTGTTAAATTATCTGGCAATTTTTTTATCTTTGTTACTTTTAGATCGAGATCGCCATTAACAATGAGATTATCCGGTAAGACTTCAATTCTCATCCCTGTCAGATCAAGATTTTCAAATATTGTTACTGTATTATCTTCAATAGAATATTTAATCTCACGTGTGTCGAGAAATGCGATAAATTGTTCCATAACTTAGTTTTCTGTGTTTTTAACTTAGGTTATTAATAAAAATTAAGCCGATTTAATGCGCTAAAATCCGGGGTATTTATGGATGATTATTTTTCGGCTACTAAAGCTTATATCAAGCTGAATGATTAAATTCTAAAATAAATAACACATAACAATGCTAATTAGATATTTATGTATATTTTCAGGCTGTTTATCTATACTGCTAACAACATTAATATTACGATACACAATTTTTGCCAGCCTGAATTTAGTGGTTTACTATTTGGCTAAATTCAGGCAACCATCAATTGATGATTACCTGAATCAAACAATCACATAGACCAGCAGATATTATTTAACAGATAGTTTTTGCTGCAACTGCGCGACACAATCTCTTGCTGCCTGTTTAAGTTCACTGGCTTCTGGATTAATAAATTCTTTGTTGGCATACTGTTCGAATTGTTCCAGATTGCCAATGAGGAATTCATTCATAAAAATTTTAAATTCTTCATGCAGATAGGCAGCAAAAATCGCTTTCTTTCTGGAAGTACAGTTTTTTCTGTAGGCAATGTTTTTTATCTTGTTAAGGCTCAGACTCAGCCATCTGACATCCAGATTTTCAGGCAGAGATCTGATGGCGGTATTTTTTAGATTTATGCCATGACTAAGTTTCAAATTATTCGGCAATTTACTGATTTTAGTGTCATTCAGTAACATGCATTTTCCTACTTTCAAACCTGCTGGCAAAGATTTAATTTTGGTTTTGCTTATATCCAGTGTATCACCTACATATAGATTGTCTGGCAGTTTTTTTATTTTGCTGTCACTTATTCTTAAATCAGTTTCTATGCGCAGATTAACAGGTAAATTTCTGATTTTAGTACCAGTTAAAACCAGTTTGTTTATTTCTTGCAGATTTTCCGGTAGCCTGTCAATTGGGGAAAAACTTAAATCCAGTCCATTTTTAACATTGAAATTTTTGGGTAATTTTTTAATTCTGGTACATTGCAAGTTAAGGGTACCGCCAACGCTAAGGTTTTTAGGCAGCTTTTTAATATCTGTGCTTTCAAGATATAGCTCCCCGCCTACACTTAAATTTTTCGGCAATTTTTTAATTTCAGAAAATTCCAGATTTAAACTATCTTTTATTTTCAGATTATCTGGAAGTTTCTTTATTTTGCCACAGGAGATATCTAAACTATCAAATCTGCCATTAAAATTTTTCAACATTTGATAGATTTTTGTGCCGGACAATGACAGCCAGCCGTTTACTGTAAGATTTACCGGTAATCTTTTAATCCATGTGGCATTCAGATTTAAATCTCCATTGATAGTTAAATTAGGCGGCAATTCTTCAATACCAGTATTGCATAAATCTAAACTACCTTTGACAACTAAATCATCAGGAAATTCTTTTATTTTGGTACTACGAAGATCCAAGCTACCGGCCACATTGAGATTTGCCGGAAGTACTTTAATTTGCGTACTGCTTAAATCCAGATCACCATGTACATATAAATCATCAGGTAAAATATCGATTGGACAGTTTTTCAGACATATGCTACCTTTTATATTGAATTTTTCTGGTAGTTTGGTAATGACGGTTTCTGAAGCGTCAAAATCGCCCATTACCGTTAAATTTTCTGGTAATACATCAATTCTAGTATGAAATATATGCAAGTAACCATTGATAGTTAAATTTTCTGGTAATACATCAATAGGTGTATAACTTAAATTCAAACTACCGCCAATTTTTAAATCTGCCGGTAGTGCTTTAATTTGTGTAGATATCAAATATAACCCCCCTTGTACAATCAAATTATTGGGCAGTTTTTCTATTTTGTTGCCATACAAATCCAAATCACCATAAACTGTTAAATTATCAGGTAATTTTTCCAGACCGATTTGTCTTAAATTTAGATTTTCAAGTACACTGATAGTGCGATTTGCAACAGTATATTTAATTTGTTTTTGATCTAATATTTCAATAAATTTTTCCATTTGTCTAAATCTGTGTAGTTATAAACATTAATAAAATATGATATAGGGACTTATTCAGATTAGTTATGCATATGTAATATGCATTGAGTCAATGATATTTATGCAAAACTAATTTGATAAGTATGTTAAATAAATATAATCTGTAATCAGATAGCACACAATTTTGTGTGTTTTTCTTCAAAAAAATAATTTTTATTTATTTGAAGAAAGAGATAAACACGTGCAGATTACCCGGTATCGGGCTGCTTTTGTGGTTGTTGAAAGAAAGAAAATTAATACAGCTACAATATAGAAATAATACATTGCTGAAAGTTGTTTAACTGCTAGCTCTAGCAGTAGTGAGGTACTGCAAATGTACACCAAAGAATAATATGTGTAAATAATCTTCTGATGATAAATGGCCACTATTGGCGCAGTGTTGGTTAAAAACATCTTGAATAGTCATCCATATACTGCTGCCAGAGTTTATACAGGTAGATTATGTCGTTATGTTTTGATGCTGGCTAGTACTCTTTGCCGCTATAAATTAGTCACTCTTTATTAAGCTTAATCTCGGTTTAATACAATCAGGCTATAATTACAGGATGCTGCTCACACATGAGTTTTTAATTGATGTAGTCAGACTATACAGGTGGCACACTGCTGCCTGATTTCTGGTTATTACTTTGTTTTGTTCAAAAATCATTACGGATAGTTTATGGCCATTCTGGTAACAGGCGGCGCCGGCTTTATCGGCTCCCATACCTCTGTACAATTACTCAATGCCGGCCACGATGTGGTTATTATTGATAATCTGTGCAATGCTTCACCTGCGGTATTACCGCGTTTAAGCCGGATTACTGGTAAAGAAGTAACGTTTTATCAGGGAGATATTCGGGATCGCAGTTTGCTGCAAGATATTTTTGCCCGTCACTGCATTGAGCATGTGCTGCATTTTGCCGGTCTGAAAGCGGTAGGTGAAAGTGTGCGCGAACCACTGAAATATTATGATAATAATGTCAGTGGCAGTTTGATTCTGGTGGAAGAAATGGCGAAAGCCGGGGTATTTAATCTGGTGTTCAGCTCGTCCGCCACGGTGTATGGTACGCCGGATACTGTTCCGATTGATGAAAGCGCTGCTACAGGTGGCACAACCAATCCATATGGCACTTCCAAATATATGGTAGAGCGGATGTTAATGGATATACAGGCGGCAGATGCGCGCTGGAGTATCACCTTACTGCGTTATTTCAATCCGGTAGGTGCGCATGAATCCGGCCTGATTGGTGAAGACCCGAATGGCATTCCGAATAATCTGCTGCCGTATATCTGTCAGGTAGCGGTAGGCAAGCTGGCACAATTATCGGTATTTGGTGATGATTATCCTACTGCCGATGGTACGGGTGTACGTGATTATATTCATGTGATGGATTTGGCCGATGGGCATTTAAGTGCTATGCGCGCTACGGGCAATCGGCCGGGTGTACATATTTACAATCTGGGTACGGGTCAGGGCTATTCGGTACTAGAAATTGTGCGCGCTTTTGAAGTAGCCAGCGGCCAGAAAATTCCTTATCAGATTGTTCCTCGCCGCGCCGGCGACATAGCTAGCTGCTATGCCAATCCTGAGCGCGCTGCACAGGAACTGGGCTGGCAGGCACAGCGTGATCTGGCCTGTATGATGGCCGATGCATGGCGCTGGCAAGAGCTCAATCCGCAAGGTTATGGCAGTGATGATTTGGCCTGATTGCTGCCATTCCTGTGTTTAAACATCAAAGCCACTGAGGATATCAGTGGCTTTGATGTTTTCGGTTTTTGAGTTTTGATGCAAAATTTAACGCTAATCGCTAAGCCGCTCCTGAAAATAGGTTTAAAGATACTTGAGATCGTTACCGGTTAACTATCGCTAACTAACTGGTAAGACACATTATAATATAATGATAATAATTATCAATATCATTGTAGTGATTTTTACATAATGTTTTTTTTCCTGTCGCTAAAACAATTCTGCTTCTGCTTTTGATGCGACAGATGGCTGTCACACAGAGACAGCTTGTTTTCGGTATAATTGCCCACAATTGTATTCTGGTTAAACCATTTCCCTGTTTGTGCTTTTGTCACAACTCAACCTTTTATTGCTCATGCCTATCTCTACTCAAACCGCTCAACTTGTACACCAACAGCTACTGGCCGATAACGAGCTGGCCGTGGCTGATTTTACTCATGCATTGTCACTGATGGGTGCTCACCACATTGACTATGCCGATATCTACTGCCAGCGCAGTATCTATGAAAGCTGGCATCTGGAAGAGGGCATGGTGAAATCAGGCAGTTTCCAGATTGAGCAGGGCGTGGGGGTACGCGCGGTAAGTGGGGAAAAAACGGCATTTGCCTATGCCGATAATCTGAATGTACAGGCATTAACCAATGCTGCGCAGGCGGTACGGGCGATTGGTCAGGCCGGGCAGCAGCGTTCAGTTGGCCTGACTACGCTGCCGCTGGCCAAGCCACTGTATGGTATGGCTAATCCGATGCTAAGTCTGGATGCGGCAGCCAAAGTGGCTTTATTGCAGCAGGTGGAAACACTGGCAAAAGCAGCAGATCCGCGCGTTGTGCAGGTAATGGCCGGGCTGGTATGCGAACACGAGCTGATTTATCTGGCACGGCTGGATGGACGGATACATACTGATATTCGCCCGCTGGTGCGCTTGTCGGTGACGGTAATTGCCAAACAGGGTGAGCGGCGTGAACAGGGCAGCAGTGGCGGTGGCGGCCGCTTTGACCTGGGCTATTTTGATGAAGCCATGCTTAAATCATATGTGGATACGGCCGTGGCACAGGCGCTGACTAATCTGGAGGCGCGTCCGGCACCAGCAGGTTCGATGACGGTGGTTTTGGGTAACGGCTGGCCGGGTGTATTGCTGCATGAAGCTGTTGGCCATGGTCTGGAAGGTGATTTTAACCGCAAGGGTACCAGTGCATTTGCCGGCCGGCTGGGTGAGCGTGTTGCCGCAAAGGGGGTGACAGTGGTGGATCAGGGTAATATTGCTGAACGCCGCGGCTCTCTGAACATTGATGATGAGGGTAACGCCACCAGACGCACTGTGCTGATTGAAGACGGTATTTTATGTGGTTATTTGCAGGACGAAACCAATGCCCGCCTGATGGGGGTACCGGTAACCGGTAATGGCCGCCGTGAAAACTATGCTTCAGCACCGATGCCGCGTATGACTAATACCTATATGGAAAACGGCCAGCTTAATCCTGAAGAAATTATTGCTTCTGTCGATAAAGGCTTATATGCGGTGAATTTTGGTGGTGGACAGGTAGACATTACCAGTGGCAAGTTTGTATTCAGTGCTTCGGAAGCATGGTGGGTTGAAAACGGCAAGCTACAGTACCCGGTTAAAGGAGCCACCATCATCGGCAGCGGCCCTGAGGTATTAAAACACGTCAGTATGATTGGCAATAACACCAGTCTGGACAGTGGTGTAGGCGTATGTGGTAAAGACGGCCAGAGCGTTCCGGTAGGTGTGGGACAGCCCACCTTGCGTATTGATGAAGGTCTTACCGTTGGCGGTAGCCAAACCTAATCAGCACCAAACCAGTAAAAAAACGGGCGAGCATTTCTGCGCCCGTTTTTTTAATCTGGCCATAGGTGTGACTTTATTATAGCCTGTGCTTAACTCGCCTGAATAGAATCGTATTCAGGCTTTCATCGCGGTTATTAAAGAAAAGTTCGCATTCTTTTTAGTACAGATAATATTTGTCTACGCTAATACTATTAAACATGGCCAACTACTGCGTCGCTAATAATCAGAATAAACAGTCTGATGGTTTTTTCTTACGCTGTATTAAGCTTTTATTCCTGTGATGCAGGTATATACGTTTATTTTTACAGCATCAATCAGCATAGCATACGAATTTCAGCAGTGTGCTGGCTGAATCATGCTGATGTCTCGTTCACCACCCAATATCAGCCGGTAGTGCTTGGGAATGATTTCTACACATACTTTGCTTTCTCGGCACGACAAGCCACAAACAAAATTTTTATCCGCAATACTGTCGCAATAACCACAATACGGCTGGCTATAGTCATTGGTTATCGCTATATTACAATTAACAGATGACTACATGCCAACAGCAGCACTATCCGGCTGTACTGCTTGTACATAAGTTTATCGACACGCATCCTGTTCACATTACTTAACTAATCAGCTTTCAATTCGAGTAAATATTCTACCAATAAATATATAATACTACGAAAAATATCCTTATTTATGTGAGTATAATAGTAATATATATTAAATATTTTAATAACACATCTTTAAGCTGTTTTGTTTAACCTAAGTTATTCTGTGAGTCGCCATATGTTTGTTACCAAAAAAATAAAATCTAAGCCCAGCCTAATAAAGTTCCTGATAGTCAGTACTTTATTAAGTTTAAACTTTAATCTTGCCATGGCGCAGGATATACCGGACGATGCAGCCCCACAGGCGCGGATACGTATATTCGGGCAAAACGGCAAGCCTACCAATATGAAATACAGCTTTCAGGGGCATGTGGTCAAAGAATCAACCGGTGGCAATATGGGCGGTGCATTTGCTTCATTATTGGGTGTAGCCCGTAACAGCACTATCGGCATACCAGCCACTACCACTCTGGATACTATGAAGCAGCACAATCATAATCTGTCGAAGCTGTATTACCGTGAATTCACTATCCCGGCCAACGTACCCATTACCATATTTAATGCGATTATTGGCCTAACCAACGTTAATAATACCCATCATGGTGGGAAAATAATTACTAACCAGCCATCCTGCCAGAGTAAAAAACTTACGTTTGTCGCCGAACCAGGTAAAGATTATGAAGCTATTGCTACCTATACCATAGCAAAGTGTGGCGTGATTCTACAGGAGGTAAATGCAGATGGATCAACAATACTACTACTTAACTCTGAATCTGATGGTCAATAAAATTACACACTAGTACCGCCTGTTCACGATTACATTCACAGTCACAGATTTAAGATGGCTATAGCCATAATGATTTAAGTCAGCCAACTAGCCATGTTGCTACTGGCTGGTAAAATTAAACGTTTATATAAAATTTGAAACTGTCTGGATAAATAAAATACCCGCAGCTATATATCTCTCTTAACAAAACCTGCCAATCAGGCATTTTGCGGATAGCAGCGGGAAAAGAAGGCGTGCTCCGATACTTCTGAATGAAATTTCAAGCTTCCCTGCATTTAAGCAAAATAGTCAGCAGCGATATATTGCTGCTGCTAGTTCAAGCTACACAATTCTGATTATATTTATATAATTAGTGTGACATTAAAGCTAAACCAATACCTGCTGTCATATTGTTCTATATGCTTCTTAACTGGTCATCTATAACCATTATCACAATGTTTGCCAGACTGTATAACTGTTATTTATTATTCAAAAATCAATAATATAAAAACAAAAAAGTGGTTACATTCGCCAGATAAATATTTCTGGCAAACACAACCACTTTTAATCAATACAACAATTAATTAGATTCTACTGCGGCCTGTACATCGCTATACGGAGCTTCTTTAGTACCAGAATGTGTCGTTGCACAGGCAGACAGTGCCATAGCAGCCAATAAAGCGCCGATTCCTAATAATTTTTTCATCATAGTGTCCTTTGTGATTGGTTTGAAAAACTGCTTTGCTAATCCAGTTTAACTCTACCACTATAACAATCAGTCCATGCAAATTTTGCACTTTCCAACCGCATAATATACCCAATTTACGACACTAATTAATTCATATAGGACAATAGCTTATATCAGCGAAGTTACGTAAGCAGTAAGTTTAATGACCCGTATGAGATGATTCCACCCCACCTTTAAGATTACCATATACCTCAGTCTGGCCACCGCCGGTGCCATGACTGGCACAACCAGCTAATACCAGTGCACTGCACAACAAGCCTAGAGACAAAAGTTTCTTCATTCCACTATCCTTTCTTTAAGGGTTAACATGATAATTTTGCATAAGTTTAACATAATGCGCCGCAGAATATGGCAAAAATTCGCGTTCTTTTTCTGTTAACGGGCGAATTTGCTGCACGGGAGAGCCCATATACAGATAACCACTGGCCAGCCGTTTGCGTGGCGGAACCAAACTGCCGGCACCAATCATCACCTCATCTTCAATAATGACGTCATCCAGCACGATTGAATTGATACCCACCAGAACGCGATTACCAATGGTGCAGCCATGCAGATTAACATGATGGCCGATGGTTACATCTTCACCAATCAGCAGGGGTGAACCCTCTGGCTTCGCTGCTGTTTTATGGCTCACATGCAGCATACAGTGATCCTGAATATTGCTTCTGGCGCCAATCTGCATCCTGTTCACATCTGCACGAATCACCGCAAACGGCCACACAGATACCTGTTCGTGCAATACCACATCCCCGATAACCACTGCCATATCATCTATATAACAACTATCAGCAATTTGTGGTTGCGTATCCAAATAAGAACGAATATTGTTTTTC
This sequence comes from Snodgrassella alvi, assembly GCF_002777425.1. Taxonomy (GTDB): domain Bacteria; phylum Pseudomonadota; class Gammaproteobacteria; order Burkholderiales; family Neisseriaceae; genus Snodgrassella; species Snodgrassella alvi_B. The sequence goes on along the minus strand of NZ_MDVC01000107.1, from coordinate 52,145 downwards.
ATGGTTTTGACCTTATCCTATTGCATTATACACATCATTTAGAGCAGAAGATAAACAGCAGCTCCTGCCTTTTCCACCCGATTTACCTGAAAAACCGCAAATTTACAGGTATTTTTCTCATGAGAATACTATGTCTGAAAATGTTTTGTTGAATCTGGATAGCGAACCGCGCTTTGATGCCATCAGCGCCACTGATATTGAACCGGCCATGACTGAAGCCATGAATCAGGCCAATGCCGCCATTACCGCGCTGAAAGCAGAATCTGGCGTAAACTGGAATAACACGGTAGAAGCATTAACCAATATCACCGAACGTGTCGGCCGTATCTGGGGGGTGGTTGCCCATTTGAACAGCGTGGCCGATACGCCTGAATTACGCGCAGCCTATAATGCCCTGATGCCAAAAGTAAGCGAATTTTTCACTGCCATCAGTCAGGATATCGCTTTATATGAGCGCTTCAAGAGTATCAAGGCCGGTGCAGAATATGCACAATTGAGCGCAGCACAGCAAACCAAACTGAATCATGATTTACGCGATTTCGTCCTGAGCGGCGCCGAATTGCCGGCACAGGAACAGGCCGAATTTGCAGCCTTGCAGGCCGAAGGCGCGCAACTTTCTGCTGCATTCAGCCAGAATGTACTGGATGCCACCGACGCGTTTGCATTGTATTTTGCCAATGGTGAAGCATTGGTCGGTAAAGAGAATGCATCCAGCCATAGCAGCACCGCTGCCGATTTTGCCCATGACAGCGAAATTAGCGGGCTGACAGAAGAAGCTCTAGCCATGTTTGCCGCCGCAGCCGAAGCCGAAGGTAAAACCGGCTATAAAATCGGCCTGCAAATGCCGCATTATCTGGCGGTAATGCAATATGCGCACAACCGCGAACTGCGCCGGCAGCTTTATCATGCCTACTCAACCCGAGCCAGCGAGCTGGGTGAGGCCAAATGGGACAATACCGCCAATATCAACCGTATTCTGCAAATCGCCGCACGTGAAGCACAATTGCTGGGTTTTCAGAATTATGCCGAACTGTCTCTGGCCACCAAAATGGCCGATACACCGCAGCAGGTACTGGCATTCCTGCAAGACTTAGCCAGTCGCGCTAAACCATTTGCCGAAAAAGATTTGGCCGAAGTTAAAGCATTTGCCCATGAACAGCTCGGACTGGATGATTTACAGCCATGGGATATTACCTATGCCAGCGAAAAACTGCGTCAGGCCAAGTATGCATTCAGCCAGATTGAGGTAAAAAAATATTTCCCGGCCGACCGCGTACTGGCTGGCCTGTTTGCTCAGATTGATAAATTGTACGGTGTGCATTTTATTGAAAAACAGGTACCGGTATGGCACCCAGATGTACGTTATTATGAGCTGGAGCAGGGCGGAGCCATTATTGGCGGTGTATACATGGATCTGTATGCACGTGCTGGTAAGCGCGGTGGCGCATGGATGAATGACTACCGTGGCCGTCGCCGTTTCACCACCGGAAATCATGCCGGCCAGCTCCAAACACCGATCGCCTATCTGGTATGCAACTTTACCCCGCCCGTAGCCGGTAATATTGCACGTCTGAGCCATGATGAAATCCTGACCCTGTTCCACGAAACTGGCCACGGCCTGCATCATCTGCTTACTCAGGTAGATGAGCTGGGGGTATCCGGCATTAATGGCGTGGAGTGGGATGCTGTAGAAATGCCCAGCCAGTTTATGGAAAACTTTGTCTGGGAATACGATGTGCTGGCAGGCATGAGCAGCCATCAGGATACCGGCGCGCCTTTACCAAAAGAGCTTTACGACAAAATGCTGGCGGCCAAAAACTTCCAGACCGGCCTGTTTATGCTGCGCCAGATGGAATTTGCTCAGTTTGATATGGAAATCTACAGCCATCCGGGCTGCGACTGGCAGCAAACCTTGCAGGAAGTACGCCGCAGAGTAGCAGTGATGCCACAGCCAGACTTTAACCGCTTTGCTCATTCCTTCAGCCATATCTTTGCCGGTGGTTATTCTGCCGGTTACTACAGCTATAGCTGGGCTGAAGTGCTTTCTGCTGATATCTATGCTGCGTTTGAGGAAGAAGCTGATGCAACCACCACAGGTAAGCGCTTCTGGCGTGAAGTCCTCGCGGTAGGCGGCTCCCGCCCGGCCATGGCGTCATTTAAAGCTTTCCGCGGCCGCGAGCCACAAATTGATGCGCTGTTGCGTCATTGTGGTTTTAATATGTAGTTTATCAGAAATCTATATAGTAAAAATTGCCTGCATGACACAATTTATTGTTTTGCAGGTAATTTTTTAATTAACAATTCAAAATTTGTTTGTACTAGAATTGTAATTATTTAATTTTTCATATAAAAACAAATGGTTTTAATATTTATCAATATATTATTATGTTACATATTGATTAAATATAAAAAATAATATTAAATAAAGTTAAATTGAAGCTCTAGTGTTTAAATCATTAACCATCCCGAAGAAAGATGTAAATGGTTACCAAAGATGCAAGCTCTAAAATTTTGGGATTTCTCTACCAAATGCAACGTGCACTTTATCGGATTTTTTCCTGTGAAACTAATAATACAGTTATCGGAATCGAAACAGCAGATGACGTAGTTGAAGAAATACGTTCCGAAAACGAAAATTGGCAGGTTTTTTTCGAACAAGATAAGCATTCAATCCAAAATAACCACCAACCATATCAAGACAGCAGTTACAATTTATGGCACACACTCCATATCTGGCTATTTTTTATAGAAGAAGCACGTGAAAAATATGAAAAAATCACATATTGTTTGGTATCTAATAAAACGATCAAAAAAGATAACTTAGCATATATTTTATCGCAAGCAAAAAGTGATCAAGAAATTGATGCAGCACTAGCAAGATTAAAAGAAAAAGGAAAGGCAATTTATAACGGCTTAAAGGATAGCAGTGAAATCAAAAAAACAATAGGGGAAGTATTAAAGTATCAAGATGAAAATTTAAAGTTCTTAATTAAAAATATTACCTTACTTTCTGAGGATGGAACAAAGTCAACTCAAGATCCCAAATCGGCCACTATTAATTTATTACACATACCATCTGAACTTATTCAGGAATCTGAAAATATCTATAAATCCGTATTTGCACATATGATAAATGAATGCATCTGCGCGTGGAAACAGAAACAAAGTGTTCAATTAATACCGCAGACTTATAAAAATCTTCTGTATAGTGAACTTATCGCAAGAAAAAAAAATCGCTTCTGTGAACAATCCTTTTACAAAACAGCATATCAAGAATATCTGAAGAAAGATATTGATAAAAAGCATCTATTTATAGATCAACTTTGTAGTATAAATAAAAGCGAGGAACATATTAATACAGCATTAAAAAACTATTGGGCTTTTTATTCCGAAAAGGTGAGACTCGAAAGTATTGGCGATATTCCCTTGGATGCATGGCAGGAACGTGAAGATATATTGTACCAGCGCTGGAAGAATGAATGGACAAAGTACGATCTTTCAAATGTTACCGAGGATGAAAAAATTTCTCAATATGAAAAAATATATGATTCAACTACAGATATAAGTTATCTTCCTGATTTAAATAACAACCCTACTAAACAGCCTTATTTTACACAAGGCCATTATCATTTTCTAGCCAACGATAATACCAATGAATTTTATATTTATTGGCACGATAAATTTAAAAAAAATGAGGAATTTTAGATATGACTTATCTGGATCGAAATATTATCAACAACAGTATGCTATCTTGTTATTTGCAAGTTTATTTCTGCGATGAGCTACTAAAAAAAAATAATGAGCGCAATCCTGACCTATTGTTATTTTTATTAATTCTACCTTTTGTTTGGCACAAATCTAGTAGGGAAGCTATGCAAAACCGAAAACTCAATACAAATCTCAATACAATTATAGAAGAAAAACCTGCGATCCGTATAAATTTAAAACAACGTATTTCCAGCTTTTCAGGTGCCACTCTTCAAGGTTTGAACCTTGCAGTAGCGTCTGGATTAATAGCAATCATTAATGCTGATACTGAGCAAGCGTATTTTAAAAGAACTTCCAAAAAATTACCCCAAGCTATTAAAAATAGCTTACCAAAAGAAATGACTAAAACACTTAAACGTTTAGCTAATTGGTATGCAAATATGGATACGGCTTCAATTTATAAATTACTTTTGGGAAATACAATATGCAACTAATGATAGATTCACTACTATTATGGCCATCTAATCCAAAGAACAAAATTCAAAAAATAGATTTTAAGAAAGACAAACTGAATTTTATACATGGAATTAGTGGAACAGGAAAATCTGCTGTTATTCCCATAATTGATTATTGTCTTGGATCAAGTAAATGTGCTATCCCTGCTGGAATAATTAGAGATAGTGTTCAATGGTTTGGAATCATCGTTGATATCCAGAATGACAAATATATTATTGCGCGTGAAAAACCTATCGGCAGATCAGCTGGAAATTTTTATTTTAAGCCTTATACAAATGAGTTTCCTCTTAAATTAGAAGTTACCCATAATCTGACAACATTCAAAAGTCAATTTAATAATTTTGCACAATTAAGTGATTTAATATTAGCGGAAAAAGATACGTCTATAGGCTTTGATGGAAGAGCATCATACAGGGATATTGCTGCATTTAATTTTTTACCTCAGCATATTGTTGCAAACCCATATGCACTTTTTTTCAAAGCTGATACTTATCAAAATAAAGAACGACTAAAAAGAGTTTTGCCTTTAGCCCTGGGTATTCATGACCGAGAATATATGAGAAAGGAGAAAGAATGTAGAGATCTGGAGAAAGAACTTCAAAGAATTGAAAGAAATCAACAAGCCAGACAAATCAGAATAGAAAGTAGAAAATCTGAAATTGATCATTTATGGTATAAATGTATTGAATATGGTTGTCTTTTACCCACATCTGACTACACATCCAATATTTCTTTAGATAAAAAGATTGAAGATCTAAAAAATATACATAACTTATACAAACAAGGAAATGCTGTTTTTTTAGAAAAAAATTTAAATTATTTTTCCACAAATGATGAATACAATCATTTAATTCAACAAGAAGAAATAATTCAAAAAGAAATTTTTGATCTTAAAAATAGCATAACCGATTATGAGCAAATTTTTTTGAAAGGTAGAGACTTTACCTTGGCAATTGAGACAGAAAAAAAGCACCTAATTGGCTTCGACTGGTTAAAGGAAAATTTGTCTCCCTCTGGCAAGTGTATTGCTTGTGGGGCAGAAACTAAGTTTTTATCATCTGTCATTAATAATCTGGAAACTAAAGTCTCTGAAATTAACACTTTATCAAACGCACTATTTAATAATCCTATTACTGATACTATAAGTGCAGAATTAAAGCAAAAATTAAGAGATAAAAAAAATATATTATCTGAAATAAATAAAGCAAAATTAAATATCATCAACGCCAACAAAATAGAAGGTGATTCCTTAAAAAAAATATATATATTATTAGGAAGAATTGAAGAAGCCTTAATCTATCTGAATAAACTTGAGCAAACTGATAATATTGATAGCAAACCTGAAATATTAAAACAAAGAATTAATTCTTTGAAAGAATATTTATCTAATTCAGCAATTAGAAATCACGGATTAACGACATATTCAAAAATTAATTCACTTATCGACTCATATTCATCCCAACTTCAGCTTGAGCAACATGGAGAGATTCAATTAGACTCTAAAGAACTTACATTAAGCTTTAGAATAAATAACACAGTTAAAGAATATTTATGGGAAGTAGGAAGCGGTGCGAACTGGATGGGGTATCATATTTCAGCATTTTTAGCGATCCACGAATTCTTATCTCTCCCAGAAAACATTAATTTACCTCCATTTAGTTTTATAGTGATAGACCAACCTAGTCAGGTATATTTTCCAAGTACCCCAACAGGGGAAAACCTGTTAGATCAATATAGCACTAATAATTTACCAATCACCGCTACAACACAAAATGATATCCTAGCAACAAAAAAAATCTTCGAAGTCCTGTCCTCTGCACTTCAAAAAAGTAATTTTAATTTCCAAATAATTGTACTCGAACATGCAGACAAGTCTATTTGGGGTGAAATAGATAATACTTATGAAGCCGCCTGTTGGAAGAAAAAAGGCGATGGTCTTATCCCTCAAGAATGGATCTTATAATTAACTTGAAATAAATATGGCTTATTTGCTAATTTTATTTCTAATAAGTAAGCAATTAAAAAAGCTAGTTTTAAATATAACTAGCTTTTTTAATCCTAATAACAAATATTACTCATCCTCAATCAACGCATCCACAAACGCGCGTGCATCAAACGGGCGTAAATCATCGATGCCTTCACCTACGCCGATAAAACGTACCGGAATAGGGCGTTTGGCCGCCAGTGCGGCGAGAATACCGCCTTTGGCGGTGCCATCAAGTTTGGAAACAATCAGGCCGGTTAAGCCAAGGGCGTCATCGAATGCGACTACCTGATTGATGGCATTCTGGCCAACGTTGGCGTCCAGTACCAGCATCACTTCATGCGGCGCTTCGGGCAGGGATTTTTGTAGTACGCGTTTTACTTTTTTGATTTCTTCCATCAGATGTAGCTGGGTAGGTAATCTGCCGGCGGTATCGGCCAGTACCACATCAATACCGCGTGCTTTGGCGGCTTCCAGTGCATCAAAGCAAACGGCAGCCGAATCGCCGGAAGCCTGCGCAATCACGGTAACGTTATTGCGCTCACCCCATTGCTGCAATTGTTCGCGCGCAGCAGCGCGGAAAGTGTCACCAGCGGCCAATAGTACGCTTTTACCCTGGCTCTGGAAATATTTGGCCAGTTTACCGATGCTGGTGGTTTTGCCTGCGCCATTCACACCAGCCATCATGATAACAAACGGCTTTTTATCTGTGGGTAAAATCAGGGGTTGCTGTAGGGGCTGTAGTAATTCATACAATGCTTCTTTCAGGGCACTGCGCAGTTCGTTACCGTTTTTCAGCCCTTTCAGGGTCACACGCTGGCGTACCTGTGCCAGTAGTTTTTCGGTGGCTTCGATACCCATATCGCTGGTGAGCAGTACGGTTTCCAACTCCTCGTACAGGTCTTCGTCGATTTTGCCGCCGCCAAACACGGAAGCCAGCGATTTGGCCATGTGGTTACGCGATTTGCTCAGCCCCTGTTTTAAGCGTGCTGCCCAGCCCAGCTTGGCCGGTTTATCTGCCTCGCTACTGGTTTCTGCTGGTGCAACCGGGATAACCATGGCATTTTCGCTTGCCGGTGTCTGGGCTGATGCTGGTTCTGTGGTTGTGGCAATGGCTGCCGGTTCATCCACCACTGTCGGTACAATGATTTCTTCGGCTGTCTCGGCGGCCGGTTGGGCAGTTGCTTCGTCAGCTGGTGCTGCTTCGGCTGTGGTAGGGTGGTTGGGTTCCGCTTCAGTTTTAACAGTTGTTTTAGCCGGAGCTGATTCAACAATTACATCCTGTGGCTGTTGTACACTCTCTGGCTGGCTGGGCGTGGATGTGGATTGTTCCACTGCTGGCTCTGTATTTTTTTTTCTTTTAAAAAATCGAAACATGGGGTATTCCTGATACTAGGGTAAACCAAAGTTCAATAAACACTTGTCTTTGGTAATGAATTAATTGTGCTATTGTAGCCTAAGCAGATGCTTGTTTGATAATACATTATGACATGATTGCCATGTTATTCAGGCGGTTTTGCTTATTCGCGCAATCCTTTTGGCTGTTTATATTCATGGATATTTAGACCACTGTATAATCGTGATTACTTATAATAATAGCCTGCTGATTATTAAAAGGTATTAGCTTTAAATGATTGCTATACTTCGCATAGATTTGCTGTACTGAATCTGCAAAAGGTTCTTCTATATAATGCGGTAATGGATAGAAATCGATGACATTTAAACCGGCATAGTTCTCCAGTTGAGGAGCCAGACTGCTGTCGTCCATCATACTGCTATATTCAATGTCTGCGGCCAGAATAATTGCGCCTGCCGACTCGCCGATATAAATGCAGCCCTGTGCAATTCTGTATACAAGTAACTGATCAAGATTTTTTCTTTTCAGTTGCTGCAATAAATAAAATGTATTGCCGCCGGCTATGCAGATTATTTCGGCGGCAGCAAAGGCCTGGTGGCACTGCTGGGTATCGACACTGGCTATATCCAGTAATTCAAGCTGAAATCCAAGTTGTTGCAGTGCTGCTTTGCCTTCATCTATATATCCGGTGTAACTTTCAACATTGCCAGCAGTGGGAATAAACAGGACATTTTTACTGTTTATTTGATTTTTCTGAATAAAATCTGCAAGCTGCTGGGTTGTTCCGGCAATATAGGAGGTTAAAAATATTGTTTTCACTGCTAGTCTCCAACCTTTCTATTTATTCTGTATGGTCTTTATTGCAATAATTCAGACCAGGTTTCGGGCTGTGCCCAGTTTACCCGGTGCAGCCCGGTCTGGGTTCGATTGTAAGGCTGATCGTAAATCCAGTGCTGCCACTGCGGTATCAGGCTGCCGCTTATCTGTGGTTTGTCATCAATCAGAATATCGCCACGTACCCATGTTTTGTCTTTGGCTAAAATAATGCGCTGTAGCCAGTCTTCGCCCAGATGCTGGCATACCCAGTCAAATTTTTCAGCTACACAGTAATGATAAGCCTGAATGGGTGAGGTACAGATACGCACATCATGACCGGCTTCCAGTAAGCGTCTGGCCGCGGCAATACCATCTGGCATGGGTGGTAAGGAGGCGAAAAAACCTTTGCTGCTGTAAATCCGGGCTAGCTGTTGGTGATACTGGGGTGCCATATCATCACACAGGTAAAAATGCCTGCGTTCAGCCAGTGGCAGTGGTTGTTCATAAGTCTGCTGCCATAGTTGCCGTACTCCCTGTTCAAAGTCGGCTAAAACGCCATCCTGATCCAGCAAAATCAATTTAGAGGCCATACAAATTCCTATGGTGGCTTGTGTCATTATCAAACAAATAGTTATAGCATGTTTTTTAAGGCCAGCCGTACGCCCTCACTGATGTCAGTGCCCGCCGGTATATTTTTGCAGGCAGTACGGGCTTCTTTGTCGGTATAGCCTAAGGCAAGCAGTGTATTGATAATATCTTCGTTACTACCAGTGGCTTCCGGGGTAAACAGACCAGCGGCATTGCCACCACCGGCGAGCTTGCCACGTAATTCCAGTACCATGCGTTCGGCAGTTTTTTTACCGATACCGGGCGCGGCTGTCAGGCGTTTAATGTCTTCGGAGGCAACTGCCGTAGCCAGTTCATCGCTGGTAAGGGTGGATAAAATACCCAAAGCACTTTTGGCTCCAATACCGCTTACTTTTACCAGAGCCCGGAATGTTTCCCGTTCTTCGCGGGAGCCAAAGCCAAATAGCAGGTGGGCGTCTTCACGTACCACTAGCTGTGTATACAGTGCCGTCTCTTCTCCCACTGCCGGCAAGGTGTAAAAGGTTTGCATGGATACTTGAGCCTCGTAGCCCACGCCATGAACATCAAGTACGACTACAGGCGGATTTTTTTCCAGTACAATTCCACGTAAACGACCAATCATTATATTCCTTTTCCAACTAGCAAATAAACAAAAGCCCGTGCATGATACCACGGGCTTTTTTCCGACCTGACAGCAGGGTTTACAATGCGGTTAGCATTGATTTTTTCGCTTCATCAGCACGTTGCTGTTGCTGAAAAGGCCCCATGCGGACAACATAGCTGTCTTTGACTTTTACTAGCTTGGCCTGATGTTGGCTTCCGGCCGCCAGCAAATGCTGTGAGGTTGCTTTCAGATATTGCTGGGCTTTTTCTTTGCTGCCAAACCGCTGTAGGTCTACATAAATATTGCCACCTGTGCCAGCCGGCTGGATACGTTCGCCGGGCACAATCTGTTCTACCCGTACCTGAGCGGTACCGGCACGGACGAAACCTAACTGCTGCGCTGCGGCATAGGATAAATCCATTACCCGGTTAGCGTGAAACGGGCCACGATCGTTAACACGTACGACCACTGTCTTGCCATTGGACAGATTGGTTACCCGGGCATAACTGGGAATAGGCAAGGTTGGGTGAGCGGCAGTAAGCATCTGGCTGTTAAAACGTTCACCAGATGAAGTGCGGCGCCCTTGAAAATTCTGACCATAGTAGGAGGCTCGGCCTACCTGACTGAAACTGGCCACTTTTTGCAGCGGGTAATAACGTTTGCCCGCTACCTGATAGCTAAGATTAGCTGTTTTGTGCAGATGTTCTGCTGGTACTACTGTAAGATTAGATACTGATTTTTTAGCATGATAAACCGGCGCTGACAAATTACTGGTTTGTTTGGCATAAGCCATACTGAAACCAAACATCATTGCCACACTAACAAATAATACTTTAATCCTGATCAAACCGTATTTCCGTTTCTTTGAGTAAAAGACGCAAAAACCAGACGCACAACCATTGTTGTTCACAACAATACTTTGTCCGGTAAAAACTGAATTTATACTAAGACAGCAAAAAACAGCGGCGGCCACTTTAAAATGTGGCGGGAGAGGCTGTAACCTCAATTGGCAAGAACAAACACCGGCTGTTATTTATTACAGCACATTGGCGGGTTCAGAAAGTTGCTTACTAATTGGCAAAATGCCAAAATTGTAACGCAGTTAATAATTGAATCAGTTATTTAACAGGGCGACACTATGCCAAATAGCCCTTTGTCTGTCAAAGATTTTTCATTCCGGATGTGCCAGTGTCCAGACATAAATCCGTGAAGCGCCCGATTTCTTAAGGGTTTGAGCCAATTCAGTAATTGTTGCGCCTGTGGTCACAACATCATCGATTAACAACAGGTTACGTTTTTTTACTGCATGATTAAGACGAAATACACCGCGTACATTGCGCTGGCGTGCTGACTTTTTCAAAGTGGATTGTGGCGGCCGGTAACAACGTTGTACGCAGTCTGGCCGCAGCACTGGCAGCGCGTAATGCCGGGCAATGATTGCGGCAAGCAGTTGGCTCTGATTAAAACCCCGTTCAAACAAACGTTTGCGGCTTAGTGGCATGGCCAGTACAGCATCTATCTTTACTTGCGCCAGCCATTGCGGCGGCTGTGCCAGCATCAGTGCCGCCAGTGTATCCAGCAAGGCGAGCTGCCGCTGATGCTTGAATGCGCTCAGCATCTGCTGCAATGGCGCTGCATAGCGGTAACTGGCATACAAGGTGGTAAACGGCCATTGCTGCTGACACTGCTCGCAAAGTCCGGCCACTAGTCGGCCACCACGACAACGCAGACATATATCTGTATCGGTACGCTGCAAAGCGGTCATATCATGCCAGCATGCCCGGCACAAACCTGAGACATGTGCATAATCGTGGCATAATAAGCAATGTGGCATACCGATACATGCGTGCCAGAATGAAGTGAGTAATGAAATCATACCCATGACTACACCTTCCCAAACTTTACTGATTCACGGCTGGGGCGCCAATCACCATATATTCGACCCTTTGCTGGAGCATCTGCCGGCCACATGGCAAAAACACTGGTGTATCCCGGATTTGCCCGGCCATGGCTGTGCACCATTTGATGGTACTTTTAATATAGACAGCATTGCCGACCAACTGGCCACGCAACTAACTGCTCGTACCCATTTACTTGGCTGGTCGCTAGGTGGCATGGTGGCATTAAGTCTGGCGGCACGCTATCCAGACAAAGTAGCCTCGCTGTGCCTGACGGCCAGTCTGGCCAAACTGATGGCCAGCAGCGACTATCCGCAAGGTTTGCAGCGCGTTAGCCTTAATATGATGGCCGGCAAATTCAGTGAAGATTATCCCAAATACATGCAACAGTTTCTACAATTGCAGATGCTGTATGCAGATACTTGTGCACATGCATGTCTCGACAGTCTGGTAGCCGCCATCTGCCAGTATGGGCCGCCTGCTGCTCTTAACGCTGCTTTGCATGCACTGGAACAGGCTGATTTACGCCCGTTACTCAGTAGCATAAACTGTCCGGTATTACTGGTTTATGGCGGCCGCGATGCCATTACCCCGCCACGCATGGGTGAATATCTGCATCAGCAACTACCGCAAAGCGAATGGTGTCTCCTGCCGCAGGCGGCACACACACCATTTTTAAGCCATCCTGATGAATTTGCCCGAGCACTGGGCCAGTTTTGGGAACAACATTCATGACAACCCTGCCACACCAGCCAGACTGGTTTCTCCATGCACATCTGGCCGCTACTCTGGACGAACGCCTGAGTATTCTGAGACAACCACCGCAGCACATCCTGCTGGCCGCCGCAGATGGCAATGAAAGCTACCGGCTGCTCAAAATGCGTTATCCTCAGGCTCAGTTTCAGGAGTTTGACAGCCGCAATACCTATTTACAGGCGGCTCAGGCTATTCGCAAGGCCAAACTGAGCTGGTGGCAGAAACTCAATGGCAGCCTGCCTGCACAAACTGTTTCCGACCAGCTTCCCGGCAATCAGACTGCCGATATGGTATGGAGTAATCTCGGCCTGATTCATCAGGCGGATCCAATAGCGGTGATAAAAAACTGGGCAGAAGCTTTGCAGCCGGATGGTTTGTTGTTTTTCAGCCATTTTGGTCCGGATACTCTGAAAGAAGTTCTGACACTGTGGCGCGCAGAGGGTATAGTTGTCAAAACTCCGCGCCTGCTCGACATGCACGACCTTGGGGATATGCTGTACCAGCACGGCTTTTACGATCCAGTGATGGACATGAACATGCTTACCCTGCAATACACCAGAGCAGAGCGCTTTATTGATGATATGCGCACAGCCGGCCTGTGGCAGAGCCTGCAATTTGATAACGAAATTGATGCGGTGCGCATTCTGGCTCAGGCCTGGAAAAACAATGATATCCATAACGTTACGCTTGAGCTCGTGTATGGACATGGCGTTAAAAAACAGGTACTGCCAGAGAATGCTGCACCTATACAATTTTATCCATCATCTGCAACCAAAACATCCGAACCTTAATATCATATGAAATTCACAGCGTTGCTGCGCAATAGCGTACTGATTATTACCACATTTATTACCATTACTGCCTGCAAAAGCACTGCTCCGGCCACACCGCCGGCACCTGCCAAGCCTCGCGCCGTTATCGGGCTGGCACTTGGTGGGGGCGTTTCCAAAGGGTTTGCCCATATTGGCGTCATTAAGGTGTTACAGGAAAATCACATTCCGGTACGTGTTGTTACCGGTACCAGTGCCGGAGCGCTTGTGGGCAGCATGTACGCTTCCGGTATGAGCCCCGACCGGCTGGAGCTGGAAGCCGAAATACTGAATAAATCCGATCTGGTCGATCCGGTACTGTCTACTTCCGGCTTTATCAAAGGGCAGAAACTGCAAGATTACATCAATGCCAAAGTACGTAATAAACCGATTCAGCAATTTCCTATCCGCTTTGGCGCAGTAGCCACTGAATTTGGTACTGGGCGCATGGCGGTTTTCACCAGTGGCAATGCTGGGCAGGCGGTACGGGCTTCTGCCAGTATTCCCAATATTTTTCAGCCTGCTGTTATCGGTAATAAGCGTTTTGTCGATGGCGGTCTGGTTGCCCCCGTGCCCGTTAGTGCTGCCAGACAGCTTGGCGCCAATGTGGTGATTGCTGTAGATATCTCGGCCAAACCCGCACGTCTGACCAGCGAAGGTTTTTTCTCTTACCTCGACCAGAGCCTTAACATCATGAGTGCATCAGCGCTAAGCAGCGAGCTGGGTAAAGCACAGGTGATTATCAGTCCACAGGTACAGAAGCTGGGTACTGTTGGCGGCTTTGACCAGAAAACTCAGGCTATCCAGCTAGGTGAACAGGCAGCACGTGCTGCTTTACCACAGATTCGGGCGGTACTGGCCAAATATCAGGTTAACTAGGTATATAAATTAAAAACAGCCGGTGCAGACTGCCTATGTGGCAGTCTGCGTTTTTATTCAGGTTAATTTTGTTAAAAACAGGGTAAAATCAATAGCTGAAATTTAATGCTAATTAAGCAGCACAATTAATTATTACCCATACTCAGCAATATCTGTTGGTACTTCTAAAAATCTAACCGCTGTATTTAACCAAGAAACGGGTATAAAACATAATGGTTAAATTTTTAAATCTGACACGATAAACATGAAAATTTTATCGTTAAATTAGTATGGCATATAGCAACTAATAGTTTAGTTTCGATTGAGCTTTGAACAGATGGTTAAAAAACCAATCTAGCACTCAATGCGATACTTATGGTGAAGCCGTTAAATTTTTACGATTTCTTCATGAAGCTTTGGTTTTAAAATGAGTTTCGCAAATATCTATTTAAGTTTCCGTTTTTGGTTCCTAAAAACCATTCATAATCTAATATCAGTGTCTTCATACCTCATATTTTTTCATTATGGATAAAAAAGTGAATTATCCATGCCATTTTTAGAGTAGATTTTATTATGGGAAATACAGCTTATGCTTCTAATATGGATACGCTTTGGCACTCAGTCATTTTTCATATTTGATCCTCTTTTATGTTTTTATGCTAGAAATTTTTCTACTTTTTAACTGTATATCAACGGATAGTTCAGCTAGATTATAAAAAATGAAATATATATATTAATATTAAGAGTTTATTGAAAATAATTTATTAAAGTCAAATTAATAACAAGCTAATTTGCACTGTGTTCTTTTGCACGCTTAATAATGGCAGGTATCAAACGTTTCAATTATAAAAATTTGATTATAAATAATTTTTTCAATTTTTGCTAATGAATTTCACCCTTGTCCTGATTTTAATTTGGTTATTCTTTTCATATAATAAGCTTAGATGATGGAAAAATCCTCAGGGAAACCATGAGCAGAATGGCTTCAGCTGCACTTGAAAATGTCAAAAAATTTAAAGTACAAACAGACTCGAATAACGAAGAAGCCGGCCAGCAAAATACTAATAACCAGTAGAACTGAAGAAAAAGACGCAGCAATATTAATATGTTTATGGCAATAATTAAAGCCACCAACTTTTGTCATGAGCTTATAAATGATTACAATTGATGTTAGATATGGGTAATCAACCTGTAATGTAATTTCCGACATCACATTATATTATCCTAATCTAGACGTATTAACTGGATAATTAATCATTGTGATTACCAACTTGCTATCACGCAGAATGTGTTTTGGGATTCCAGAAAGTATAGTGCTTTGTTTAAGTATTCAAAATAATAGTGATGGTGTTTATCTGCTATCACCACCTAATGCTGTTTGGGCATGTATACGGATTTGGTAATTTTTGATTTTTAACCAACATCTTAACAAGCACAATGCTTGTTAAGATGTTTCAGGTTGAAAATATCATTTAGTGTTAAGCAAATAGCAATTAGGATTTTTGATTCTGCAAAGGATTATCAGAATAAGGCAAAACGCCATCTTTTAGACTAAATGAAAAGTCTTTGGTACTGATTTCACCAATCGTTTTATCGCTATCATAAAGTGCTATTAAAAAGCCCGCCATTTGATCGGCTGTATGAAACTGATTAAACTGTTTTTTATAATCATATTTAAATGTGTTATTTGCTACGTGACCAAATTCTGTTTCTGTTGCAGCAGGTGCAAGTACTTTTGCCACCAATTTGGCTTTAGCCTGCTTTAATTCATGTGCCAATCCCTCAGTAAAGGCATTAACATAAAATTTAGTGGCACAATAGGTAACCGCATTGGGTACGATTGTATATCCTCCACGCGATGAAATATTAATAATTTGAGTGCCTGGCTCATTTTGATATTTACTGACATAACGGGTAGAGAGAATTGTTAATGCTTCAATGTTGAGATGAAGCATGGTTTCTATTTTATCTAAATCCTGATCTTTAACGCTTCCATAATGTCCGAATCCGGCATTATTTATCCACGTTTCGATAAAATAGTTTTCTAAATCATCAAATAGCGAATGAGTATTTGTCGCGCTGGATAAATCGCATACTTTAATCATAACCTCTACATTAGCATTAATGCTTGTTATTTCTTGCTTTAATGCTTCCAGTTTTTCTTTCCGTCTGGCGATCACAATAAGGTTTTTATCTCGCTTGGCAAAAGCGATGGCTGTTGCATAGCCTATTCCAGAGCTGGCACCGGTGATAACAGTATATTTATTATCTCTGCTTTTCATATCTTATTTACCTTTTTATAATAATTTATGATTATTGATTAGTAATATTCAAATTTTTAATCACTTATTTCCATGAATTTTCTGGTAATTCGATGTCTCTTTGTGCTTGCTTTAGTGCATCATGTAACTGTTGAACATTTAATGGGAAGCAATACGCAGGCTTAGCCCGTTCAAATTTCCAGCTATCAGATAAAAGACCAACATCAACATAATCATAGCCGACATGTTCGAGTAAATTAAAAACAGTTTGTTTGGCTGCTAAATCATTGCCAGCCACAGGGATTGCTCTTCTATTCAACTTATTATCTGGTTTGGCATCTTTAACAATATCTTTTGCCAGAATTGCATTAAAGACTTTAACAATTTTGGATTTAGAAAGATGCTGAGCAACCAATTCACTGGTTGTGATTTCATAGTTATCTAATTGCTGAAAATGCCCGTCACGATTAGGATAATAGTTCATTGCATCAAGCACTATTTTATTATCCATTAAATCAGCGGGTAGTTGTGAATAATTAATAAATGGAATCGCGATCAAAATAACATTTCCAAATTCAATGGCTTCATCTCGACTGCCAATTTGACAACCTATGTTACTGCCCGCACTAAATAGTGTATTTTTATCTCGTGAGTTACTTAACATAATCTGATAGCCTGCCCGCATAAATATGGTCGCACAGGCTTGGCCGACAAATCCTGCACCAATAATACCAATCTTTTTCAGCATAATATTTCCTTTTTTGGACAGTTATTTGCATTATCATTACAAATTAAAACATAATAAATATTGTTATAATTGATTTACTAACAACTTAGAGTTGGCAATATGGATTTATTTAGATGTATGGAGGCATTTGTCTTGACCGTGAAAACCGGTTCTTTTGCGGCGACGTCTATTTCATTAAATACATCACCACAAATGATCGCTAAATATATTGTATTTTTAGAAAATTATTTGGGCTTAAAGCTATTAAATAGAACAACTCGGTCGCAAAATCTTACCGAGTTTGGCAAACAATATTATGAAAGATGTTTGTTTATTTTAGGAGAAATTAAAGCAACTAAAACGCTTGCACAACAATATAGTGATGAACCGAGGGGAAATTTAAAAATTAGTGCTCCGGTAAGCTACGGACATTTTAATGTAATACCAGTAATAAGCCATTTTATGAAACGCTATCCAAAAATGAGTGTGGATATTCAATTGAATGATCGCTATGTTGATTTAGTTCAGGAAAATTTTGATATTGTGTTTCGCGTTGGTGAATTAACTGATTCAGGTTTAATTGCTCGTAAACTAAATCCTTATCAACTCATTTTTGCGGCTTCGCCCAGTTATCTGGCTCAATATGGTGTGCCATCTGTTCCCAATGATATAAAAAAACATCAGTGCCTGATTTATCAGTATGTTAATCCAAGTAAAAAAGATTATCTTTGGCCTTTTACGATTAATGGAAAGTTAGTTCACCTTCCCATATCAGGTTCGTTGACAAGCAATGATACTTTGGCGTTAGCAACCGCAGCAGTCGAAGGATTAGGTATCACCATGCTACCTGAATCTATGCTTAGAGAGGCTATCACACAAAATAAATTACTACCCATATTACAAAATTTTTTACCACCAGCAAGAGAAGTACATTTACTTTATCCTGCCGACAGGCAACGGCCATCAAAGCTTAATACTTTTATTGAGTTTGTGCTTGATTCTATGTCTTAGGGTCTATTATTCGGTTACATTGATGAATCAATATTAAGGTCACAATCGATATTGATTCAGATAATAATTTCTCAATTCAGTCAGAAGTAAAACAACGCTTAAATCGCTTTTTTCACTGTATCAACTCATATACCGCAATGGGCAAAAGGCATAAGATTATGCATTTTAAATGCTTTGTGCCCTATGCGTGATATCGGCTGTAACAGGATGCTTTATTAAAGAGCTGCAATATTTTCAGCTTGCAACAATATAATCCTGTACCCAAGATTGGCGGTGTGTATGCTGGTCTGTTTACCAGTATAGCGAAAGTGGCTTGCATTAAATTAAAGTGGTGGCTTACGTTACATTTTTGTTACGGCTTTATAGCCATTATGTAGCATGACTGTATATTTATTGAGGAAATGTGCCTGAATAATACAGGGGCTTTTATATGTGCATTTTATTCCGATTGGATTATTTAATTAATTATTTATTGGTCTTTTCCTGAGCGTTAATTTAGCAAGCGGATACAGAAAACCGCCCCGGTTGTGCCGGAGCGGTTGGGTTGTGCAGGGCTAAGCGGGGTTTAGGCGTTTAATTCGGCACGCAGTTTTTTGGTTACTTTCACCATCACTTCCAGTGCTGCGGTGGTTTCTGGCCAGCCTCGGGTTTTCAGGCCGCAATCTGGATTTACCCATAAACGCCGTTGGTCGATTACTTTCAGTGCTTTACGCAGCAGGTGTTCTACTTCTGCTTCGGTAGGTACACGCGGGCTGTGGATATCGTAAACACCGGGACCGATGTCATTCGGATAGCTGAATTTCACAAAGGCATCCAGTAATTCCATATCGGAACGTGAGGTTTCAATGGTAATTACATCGGCATCCATGCTGGCAATGGCGGGCAGTATGTCGTTGAATTCGGAATAGCACATATGGGTGTGAATCTGAGTGCTGTCGTCGGCATCAGTTGAGGTAAGGCGGAATGATTCACATGCCCAGGCCAGATATTCATCCCATTGTGCACGTTTCAGCGGCAAGGCTTCACGAATGGCTGGCTCATCAATCTGGATAACGCGGATGCCGGCTTTTTCCAGATCCAGCACTTCGTCGTTCAGTGCCAGCGCAATTTGTTTGCATACCAGACTCAATGGTACATCGTTACGCACAAAGCTCCATTTCATCATGGTTACGGGGCCAGTTAACATACCTTTCATCGGCCGTTTGGTCAGAGACTGGGCATAGGCAGACCAGGCAACGGTCATGGCTTTGGGGCGTGCAACATCACCAAAAATAATCGGCGGTTTAACGCAGCGGGAACCGTAGCTTTGCACCCAGCCATACTGGGTGAAGCAGTAGCCATCCAGTTGCTCACCAAAGTATTCGACCATATCGTTGCGCTCGGCTTCACCATGCACCAGTACATCGATATCCAGTTGTTCCTGCTGTTTAACACAGTAGGCAATGTCTTTTTTCATGGCGGCTTCGTAATCAGCCGCGCTCAGCTCGCCCTTTTTAAAGGCTGCACGTGCCTGACGGATTTCCTGAGTCTGTGGGAAGGAACCAATGGTTGTGGTTGGCAGCAAGGGCAGATTCATCCATGCCTGCTGTTTTTCAATCCGCTGTGCAAACGGACTGTGGCGTTGGTCGGCATGAGCGCGCAGGCTGGCTACGCGCTCTGCAACCTTGTCATTATGAATCAGTTTGCTGGTTTTGCGTCCGGCAGCAGCCGCATCGGAAGCAGCAAGTGCTTCCTGTACGGTGTCTTTACCGTGTGCCAGTGCCTGTTTGATGATGCCCAGCTCCCGCAATTTCTGGGCAGCAAAGGCAAGCCAGTTTCTGATTTCGGGGTTAAGTTTCTCTTCTACGCTTAAATCCTGCGGACTGTGTAACAATGAACAGCTCGGGGCAATCCACAAATTGTTGCCTAGCTGGGTAGCAACTGGTGCGAGTAAATCAATCACTTCACGCAGATTGGCACGCCAGACGTTGCGTCCGTCAATCAGGCCAACAGACAGTACTTTGTTTTCCGGCCATGCGTTGGCAAATTCGGCCAGTTGTTCCGGTGCGCGTACGCAATCGATATGTACGCCGTTTACTGGCAGGCTTTTGAGTAAATTAAGATGTTCGGCAACACTGCCAAAATAAGTACCGATAATGATGCGGGTACCGGTGATGGCCAGCTCCTGATAGGTAGGTGCGAAAGCATCCAGCCATTCGGGGGCAATATCGACGGCAAGAATCGGTTCGTCAATCTGAATCCAGTCAACACCAGCATTGGCCAGTTCACGTAAAAGTTTCTGGTATTCAGGCAACAGGCGCGGCAATAATTGCAGCCGGTTATGGCCGGCATCTTTTTCTTTACCCAGCCATAATAGGGTAAGCGGGCCTACCAGAGTGGGTTTGATATCGTGACCGGTGGCTTTGGCTTCTTCTATCTGGGCAATCAGGTTGGCTGCGTTGGCTTTGAAGCTGGTATCCTGATGCCATTCTGGCACGATGTAATGGTAGTTGGTATCAAACCATTTGGTCATTTCCATGGCTACCTGAGTGGCATTACCGCGTGCCAGTTCGAAATACTGGCTTAGTGTGAGCTTGGCTGCATCAAAACCGAAGCGTGCGGGAATGGCTCCGAGTGCACACAGGGTATCCAGTACGTGGTCGTAATAGGAAAAATCACCTACAGGCAGCAAGTCTGCGCCGGCAGCAATCTGGGTAGCCCAGTTTTTCTGGCGGATATCGGCGGCAGTCTGGCGCAGCTCGGCTTCACTTTTATTACCTTTCCAGAAGGCTTCAACCGCAAATTTTAGTTCGCGTTTGGCGCCAACACGTGGGTAACCAGACAGATGGAATGTATTCATATTTATTTCTCCCTATGCGATGATGAATTTCAATAATTATCAGTGTGCGTGAGTTATAACATGACGACAAGCGATAAATTTTGCGGTTACGTATGAATATTTTTAATACTGTATTTCAGTACAATGCAATGCGAGAGTATGATATGGTACGTAGGTGTTTAGTCTGGAAACAGATAAGTGGCTACCAGCAAGATGATAATTATGTTAGCCATATAATTTTTGTTTATAAACAGCGCGGCTGTTTATGAATTTTTTAACTTGTGTCCGTAGTTAAAATGCTAATCAAGGGTGGAAAATATGGAGTCGATTATTGAACTGCGTCATTTACGCACTTTGCTGGCTCTGGAAGAAACCGGTAGTGTATCAATGGCTGCCAAACGGGTTTTTTTGACCCAGTCTGCGCTGTCACATCAGATTCGTGTTCTGGAACAATTTTATGGTACACCGCTGTTTGAACGTAAGTCCAACCCAATTCACTTTACGCCGGTTGGTGTGCGTCTGTTGCAGCTGGCACGCGAAATTACGCCACTGGTAACGGTAGCCGAGCTGGATATGGCGCAGATTATTGAGGGGGAAGCAGGGGAGCTGCGCGTGGCAGTGGAATGTCACACCTGTTTTGACTGGCTGATGCCGGCCATGGATGCTTTCCGGCCGCTGTGGCCAAAAGTGGAGCTGGATATTGTGTCCGGCTTTCAGGCAGACCCAGTGGGGCTGTTGCTGACTCATCGGGCTGATCTGGCGATTGTGTCTGAATATGCGCCGCAGCCGGGAATTATTTTTCAACCGCTGTTTGCTTATGAAATGGTGGGTATTTGTGCCAAGGATCATCCGCTGGCCGCTAAAAGCGTATGGCAGGCACAGGATTTTGTAGATGAAACACTTATCACTTATCCGGTACCAGACGATATGCTGGATTTACTGCGCAAGGTATTAAAACCGGCTGGTGTGCAGCCCGCGCGCCGCAATAGTGAGTTAACCATTGCCATTATCCAACTGGTATCAAGCCGGCGTGGTATTGCCGCCTTGCCTTACTGGACAGTAATGCCCTATCTGGAAAAGGGCTATGTGGTCGCACGGCAGATTGGCGATAAACCGCTGCAAAGTGAGCTATATGCAGCCATACGCGAATCTGATGGTAATAAAAGCTATCTGGATAATTTCTGCCAGATTGTACGCGAACGCAGTTTTGCCGATTTACCGGGGCTTAGCCCGCTCAGTACACCAGATTAATCTGTACTGGCAACTCTGGCAGGTACAAAAAGGAGCAGGATGGATTATCAGAAACTGGCTGCATCGTTGCTACAGGCGTACGAACAGCAGCAGCCATTAAGTATGCTCGGCTATACTGAAAGTGTGCGTGATATAAATGATGCCTATCAGATACAGCATATGTTTACTGCTGGCAAGACTACGCCTTTGGGCGGCTATAAAATTTCTCTGACCAATAAAATTACCCAGATGCTGCTCCGCATGGAGGAACCATTGTATGGGCAGCTAGAACAGCGCCAGATATTGCGTGCACCGGCCACGCTGTCGCTGACACAGATGAATGCGCCACTGATTGAAGCTGAGCTGGGTTTTATTGCCAAAACTGATTTAAGCTACGGCATAAGCGACGCGGATTTGTTAAAGCGTGTCTGGGTAACCGGCTGTATGGAGATTCCCGACTCTCGCTTTGCACACTGGTTTCCGGCGCTGAATAAATATCTGATTGTAGCTGATGGTGCAGTAGGTGGTTATATTGTCTATGGTGACCGTATCGACGGCCATGATTTACAGGTAGATGCACTGAGCAATATTCAGGTTGAGCTCACTCTGGATAACCAGACAGTGATCACTGCTCAGGCCAGTGCGGTGATGGACAATCCACTATATGCTTTGCAATGGTTGCTGAAAAAGCTGGCTGAGCATGGCCTGAGTTTACATGCAGGCGAGGTGGTATCTTCCGGTGCCTTTTTTCTGACCCATAAGCTGGTGGCAGGGGAATACAGTGCTAATTTTACTGGCGCTATCAACCAGAGTTTAACCCTGCATGTATTGCCCTGATTCGGCTTAGCACGCTCAAACAGCAGAGTAAACTTTATTATTCAGTTATTTAAATATTCACACCATAGGCTATAGGCATATTTTTCACAGCGATTTTTCAGCCTTAATCAGCTACAATAAGCACTATGGAAATTTTATCTTCTGCCGGTCTGCTGGCCGGCCTTAATAGTGAACAGTTAGCTGCCGTAACTTGGCCCGCGCAACCTGCGCTGGTGCTGGCAGGGGCTGGAAGTGGTAAAACCCGGGTTTTGACTACCCGTATTGCTTGGTTATTACAGACTGGTCAGGCCAGTGTACACAGTATTCTGGCCGTAACCTTTACCAATAAAGCGGCCAAGGAAATGCAATTGCGCCTGAGTGCGCTATTGCCAGTTTCAGTACGCGCAATGTGGCTGGGTACTTTTCATGGCCTGTGCCATCGCTTTTTGCGCCTGCACTATCAGGAAGCCGGCCTGCCGAAAACATTCCAGATACTTGATATTGGCGACCAGCTGGCTGTAGTAAAGCGTTTGCTCAAACAGCTGAATATTGCCGATGAAGTCATTGCACCGCGCAGTTTGCAAGGATTTATTAATGCACAAAAAGAAAATGGTCTGCGTGCTTCCCAGTTAACGGCACGCGACCCGCATGAGCGGCTGATGATTGAATGCTATGCTGCCTATGATAGCTTGTGCCAGAATGAAGGCGTAGTGGATTTTGCTGAGCTGATGTTGCGCAGTTATGAAATTCTGCAAAGCAATGAAGTGCTGCGCAGCCATTACCAGAATCGTTTTAATCATGTTTTGATTGATGAATTTCAGGACACAAACAAATTACAGTATGCCTGGTTAAAACTGCTTGCCGGAGAACATGCGGCGGTTTTTGCCGTCGGCGACGATGACCAGAGTATTTACCGCTTTCGCGGTGCTGAAGTAGCAAATATGACGCGTTTTCTGCACGAATTCGGTGTAAGCGAACCTATCCGGCTGGAGCAGAATTACCGCTCTGTAGGCAATATCCTTACCGCAGCCAATGCCGTGATTGCGCATAATGCCAGCCGTCTGGGTAAAAATCTACGTACAGAAGCAGGTAGTGGTGAAAAAATCCGCGTGCTTCAGGCAATCAATGATATAGAAGAAGCTCAGTTTGTGGTTGATGAAGTCAAGGCTTTACACCGTGAAGGGCTGAATTACATGCAGATGGCAGTGCTCTATCGCAGTAATGCCCAATCCCGTGTGCTGGAACAGGCCTTGTTTCGCGCCGGCATACCCTACAAAATTTACGGCGGTTTACGTTTTTATGAACGTCAGGAAATTAAGCATGCACTGGCTTATCTGCGGCTGACGGTCAATCCCAATGATGATAATGCATTATTGCGGGTAATCAATGTACCTGCACGCGGTATCGGCGCACGCAGCATTGAAAATATACAGGCAGCAGCCAATGAAACTGGTATTTCACTGTGGCAGGCCGCCACCAGTCTGGCCGCCAAAAACAGTAAAATTGCTGCTTTTGTGCACCTGATTGAAAATTTGCAGGCACAGGCTGCGCAAGTTTCCCTGCCGGAACTGATGGCCGCAGCCATTTATGATAGCGGCCTGATGGAACATTACCGCACCCAGAAAGGCGAGCAGCAGGAGCGTATCAATAATCTGGAAGAATTACTGAATGCTGCCGTAGCATTCAAACCGCAGGAATCCGGTTTTAATCTTGAGCCAGAATATGATGAAAACGACCCGTTATCCGCCGTACTGTCCTTTTTAAGCACAGCCTCACTGGAAGCAGGTGAACATCAGGCCGGGCAGGGCGAAGATGCCTTGCAGTTAATGACGGTGCATGCGGCCAAAGGGCTGGAATTCGATGGTGTATTTCTCACGGGGCTGGAAGAAGGTTTGTTCCCGAGTGAATACAGCATGGCTGAGCGGGACGGGCTGGAAGAAGAACGCCGCCTGATGTATGTAGCCATTACCAGAGCACGCAAACGCCTGTATTTAACCATGGCGGAACAGCGCCTGTTACACGGGCAAACTCACTTTGCCCTGCCATCACGCTTTGTGGATGAAATACCTGAGGCAGTGCTGCACTATCTGTCAGCACATAAAAATTCTCTGGTAAGCAGACAACAGACGACACAGCGCACCAATCCGTTTCACAGTCGCAGTAAACTGGCAGAAACACCAGCCAGTACTGATTTTGACGGCTTCCAGCTTGGACAGAATGTTCACCATGAACGTTTTGGTACTGGTGTGATTATAGACGCTACTCACAAGGCTGAAGGCGCACGTCTGACCATTAACTTCGGCAAACAGGGGATTAAAGAACTGGATACCGTATTTGCCAAAAGCAAGCTAACCATTATTTCTTAAACCGTTACTCAGGTAACAACTGGTAAGCAAACAGGCCTGAGAGGAGACAGATAATGCAACAATATGACCGTAACAATATATTTGCGCGGATCATCCGCGGCGAAATTCCCTGCCATAAAGTCTATGAAGACACACAGACACTGGCCTTTATGGACGTGATGCCACAGGCACGCGGCCATGTACTGGTGATTCCGAAATGCGAAGCAGTCGAGTTAACCGATATGCCGCAAGACTATCTCGTTGCGGTATTCAGTGCAGCCAAGAAAATCATTGGTGCACAGCGTAAAGTTTTACACCGCGATGGCGTTGTTCAATTACAGCTATCTGGTGAGCAGGCTGGCCAATCTGTATTTCATTATCATATCCATTTAATTCCCGGTCATATTCATGAATTGGGAAAACACGAGAGTGTGGCTGCTGATCAGGCAGAACTGGCACAGCTGGCAGCACAATTACGCGCCGAGCTGGCCTGAGCTACCACTTTGATTGATAATTTATCCACAGCATTATCCACAGATAAGCAACAAAATAAACAGTACCCTCTACGCTATACCCATTGTTTTATAAGGGGTTAAGCATACATGCTGAATTTTATTCAGCCAAAAACATTAAATTTGTCCACAACAAATTATCTATTGTGCCAAATCATCCACATCGCTCCTATACCTACCACTTGGGTAGAGGAGCGATAATTTATTTCTCCATCGATAGCGGACTATGCCCATCAGTAGATTGCAGCTTAAATAGCTTTGCTATTTCATACCAGCCACATCCTGCATATTTAGCAAACTTTAAACAGTCCAAACTTGGGCTTACCCTTTTCCTCAACAATAAAGCGACAAACCATCCTCAGTAGCCAGTACCATCAAGCTTGAGCGTTAAACTGCTTATGTCTTTGCTGTGAATAACAAAATCCCGCTGATTACCTACAATCAGCGGGATTTACACAGCATAACCAGTATTAATGTGTTACATATCTGGAATAAACACGCCTGAATTATGCTGTTTCAAGTATTTATTCAAACAAGTCGCGCAGCTTGTCCATGAAGGATTTCTGTCGCGGCGTTTGCGCCCGATCCATACCAGTAGAGATTTTTTCAAACTCTTCCAGCAGTTCGCGCTGACGCTCGGTCAGATTTACCGGTGTTTCTACTACAATGTGACAATATAAATCGCCTACCGCAGCCGAACGCACGGATTTAATTCCTTTACCCCGCACGCGCATACGGCGGCCGGTTTGTGTTTCCTTTGGAATATTCAGTTTTACCTTACCATCCAGCGTTGGCACTTCAACCTCACCGCCAAGTGCTGCTGTGGTAAAGCTGATAGGCAATTCACAGTGCAAATCCATGCCATCACGCTCAAATACCTGATGCGGACGTACATTCACCATCACATATAAATCACCTGCCGGTGCACCATGCTTACCCGGCTCACCTTCGCCGCTCAGCCGGATACGCTGGCCATCATCAATACCGGCCGGAATGGAAACCTCAACCGTCTTGCGTGTTTTTACCAGCCCTTCGCCATGACATTTAACACACGGGTCTTTAATCTGCTTGCCACTGCCGCGACAGGTAGGGCAGGTTTGCTGCAACTGGAAAATGGCCTGCCGTACATGCACCACCCCGCTACCGCCACACATGCTACAGGTAGTGGCTGAGGTACCAGCCTTGGCACCACTGCCATGACAGACATCACATTCTTCATGCGTAGGAATAGTGATTTTTTTCTTGATACCGCGTGCCGCTTCTTCCAGACTGATTTCCACATGATACTGTAAATCAGCACCCTGATGATTCTGCTGCCGTCCGCCAGCACTGCCGCCAAACATCTGGCTGAAAATATCACCAAAATCAAAGCCGCCGGAAAAACCACCGCCACCAGCACCCATATTGCCATCTACGCCGGCATGGCCAAACTGGTCATACGCAGCACGTTTTTGCGCATCAGACAATACTTCATAAGCACGCTGAATTTCCTTGAATTTCTCTTCAGCGCCCTTATCGCCCTGATTACGGTCGGGATGGTATTTCATGGCCAGCTTGCGATAAGCTTTTTTGATTTCCTCATCCCCTGCAGTACGGGTTACACCCAGCACTTCATAAAAATCTACTTCAGTCATAATTTTATTCCAAATGTTTGCAGGCAACCTGTTCCTGTACAGCAGGCTGCCTGAAAAGCAAAACCGGATAATAGAAATGCAACCCATATATGGGCTGCACGTATAAAAACAAGGTTTTAAGCGAAACTTATTTCTAAATGTAGCAACACGGGCAACCGGCCAACTTACTTATACACAGACAAACAACACAAAGGATACAACAGTATATTTATCCGGCTAGCAAAACAGCGCATCAATTCATAACCAGCCAGCTGCCAATCATAAAATCTTTTCTAATAATTCACTCACACAATCAGCCACCAGCTACCGGCACCAGAACATTGACATAATTAAGCCCGACATTTACCTGCTCCAGATCAATTCCGGTTATCGCTACCTTCATCTGGCATTTGGGCATGGCATCAATCGGCACGCCAGTAACACGGCTAACCAGAGGCAGCCCCTCAATGCGTACCAAATCATCACGTATTAACTGGGCAGTCAGTTCCTGCAACTGTTCCTGCTGGATATATATCAGGCTCCAGTACGCTTCCATATGACGCTGGAAATCATTATAAGCAGTGTAAGCCGATTCAAAATCGCGCAGCACCGCAAACAGCATGGCATCCTGTGGTTCAAAGCGGGATGGGGCATCCGGGTCAAGTAAACTGATTAATTGCTTCTGGTTGATATAATCAGTAGCACGCCGTAACGGCGAAGTAAACCAGGCATAATGTTTCAGACCCAAACCAATATGTGGCTCAGACTGGGTACTCATACGCACCCTGCCGGTTGGCTGCACCCGGAACAGACCAGCCATACCCGCCTCATCCAGCATTTGTGCCCAAGTACTGTTGGCAAAAATCATCAGCTCACTTACCAGCGTATCAATCGGGGCACCACGTTCCCGTACACTGATGCGCACTTTGTTTTCTGTTTCCAGCTTAATCCCATAATCGTATTGGGGTAAGCGTTCGGGATCATATTTACCCCGTGCCTGCATTCTGGCTATGGCAAAATCATACAACCAGTTCATTTCATGCTGATGAGCAAAAACTTCAGTGTCACCGCGCGCCTGCTGGGGCTGAAATGCCTGCTCAATATTTTCAATACGTAAATTACAGTCTATATAAACCGATTCAATTCGCGATTCACAGTGCACAATTTCAAACTGCGGATTAACTTCTGCATAGAGACTGACTGCCGGCCGTGCAGCACCCTCATCCAGACTGAAAGCAGCTATCCAATTATCCGGCAGCATCGTGATTTTACCACCGGGATAATACACCGTACTTAAGCGTTCAAATATCAGCTTCTCCAGCGGAGATTCAGCAGTAATGGCCAGAGCAGGGGCAGCAATATGAATACCGACCAGTTTGTTACCATTGGGCAGGTCGCGCACACTGAATGCATCATCTACCTCACTGGTTTCAATATCATCAATAGAAAATGCCTGCACTGCTGTATCAGCAGCAGGCAGGTTGTGAATAATCGGCACAGCATAATCGCCACAGTCCACACCCTTAGGAAACTGGGTTAGCAAAAAGCCATCAAGAAAATATTCAGGCAGGGGTGGCACAGCGCCAACACTCTGGAGCAGGGCAAAGCGTGATGTTTTTTTCTGTTCAGCAGCTTTTATCACCGCCTTGTAGCTCTGGCTCTGTTTGTCTGGTGCATGCAGAATCATTTTGGCATCAGCAGCAATAGCGGCAGGCAGGCTGCCAGCCAGCAACTCCTGTATCCAGCTATTCATTTGCGCTTCCTGCTGTTTGCGCCGTTCAATCGCCGCCAGAGCCTGCTGTAAGGTTTCTGCCGGTGCAGCCTTAAATACCCCTTTATTTTTCTTGTAAAAATACATAGGTGCGGCATACAGAGCCATTAATGTGGCCGCCAGCTCAACATTCCCGCTGTTGCTGCCAAAATATTCCGTAGCTGCACTGGCTGCGGTAAATTCAGCTTCACTACCCACCGCTTCCCACAGTAGACTGATATCAATACCCGCAGCAGCATCGGCGGCCTGCTGTAAAAACTGTGCAGCATCGCTGTCAAATGCCAGAAAAACATGACTGGCCTTGATTTTTGCCCGTTTACCGTGCTGTGTATTAACCAGAAAAGTAGCATCGTTTTTCTGTACTACCTCTGCTACTTTAAACTGACCTGACTCCTCATAAAAAATATGTTTACCCATAACGCCTACTTAAACCAAAGAAACTACCCAAGTAACCTGTAAAACAGATTGAAAAACCACCAATTATTCGATTATAAACGAATGTACAGCATTTCAAGTTTTACGCTGGAACTACCATTGTGCTTCCATACAGCCATGCCAGTACAAATAGTTCACTATTACTTCCCCTCTGGTTTTCCTGTTCTCCATATGTCAACCATTAAAACATACAAATTAAATAATTCTATGTTTTAATTTTTTAATAAAACTATCACTCAAAGTTAGCACAACATAATTATGCTTTAAACAATATTATGCTTTAAAACCAGATAAATAAACAGTAAAAACTCTTCTTATCTGACACTATTCATAATAGTAAGCAAAAATTTATACCATGCCAAACAAATAACCAACCAAACATCATCAATAAAATGATAAAGTACACAAGCAGACATGTCCGCAAACCAGACCATTGTGCTAAATTTATGCTGTAAATATAAGCTGTAGAGAACCAAATTTTATCAGCTTTTAGCTATCAGGCCTGTTTGATATTTCCACACCCATCGCATCATCCGCAATCAGCATCTGAAAAAATTAATTACATTGAAATAAACTTCAATATTACAATAGTATTTTAAATAAGACTATTAATATTCAAAAAATAAAATATTAATTAATTAAAATTAATCATTTAAATAAGCAAAACTTCTGAAGAAAATACCTGTGCCAATTTAGTTATACATCTGAAAACCATTAACAAAAGTATCATTAGGATTCTTAATGTTTATACTCATGCATATAGACACCAGCCCCATTTCCGCAGAAACAGTCCGATAACATACCAGCCAGCAGCCTACCTGAACCGATAAGCTACCATCTCATCTCACAGATATCCATAGCAACAGCAACAGCAACAGCGTGAGTGTTACAATAGCCATAAATTCGCGTAAAGAGCCACGATATGAAGAAAATAACGCCCAAAAGCTATGAAGAAGCCATCCAGCAACTGGAAAAAATTACCGAATCCATGCAAAACAACGACTTGCCTTTAGAAGAATCACTGGCAGCCTATGAATATGGTCAGGAACTGGTGCAATACTGCCAGCAGAAACTGGCTGAAGTAGAACAAAAACTACAGCTACTGGATCACGGTGAATTAAAGGAGCTTAAACTTGAAGCAGAGGAGTGATTTTACCGGCTGGCAAAAACAGGCACAAACACATGCCGAACAAACCCTAACCCGACTATTACCACCAGCCACACAGCTTCCTGCCCCACTGATTGAAGCCATGCGCTATGCCACACTGGATGGCGGCAAACGTTTGCGCCCGATGCTGGTATTGGCTGCTGCCGAGCTGGGCAATGCCATTACAGAAGCAGTGGATTATGCTCTGGCCGCAGTCGAATGCATTCATATTTATTCACTCGTGCACGACGACATGCCGGAAATGGATAACGACAGCCTGCGCCACGGCAAAGCCGCCTGCCACATACAATACACACCGGCAACAGCCTTACTGGTTGGCGACGCCCTGCAAAGCATGGCTTTCAGCCTGCTGAGCCGGCCAACCAGCCTTGAAGCCACCCGCCAGCTACGCATGATACAGACACTGGCGCAGGCCGCTGGCTGTAATGGCATGGCTGGCGGACAGGCCATTGATCTGGCTCATGTAGGTCTCAGCCTGAATCAAACCGAACTCGAGCACATGCACCAGTTGAAAACCAGCGCACTGATTCGGGCAGCCGTCACACTGGGCGGTCTTTGCTGTCCGGACATCGACCAGCAGGCACTGACAGCACTCGACAGCTATGCCACCCATCTGGGACTGGCCTTTCAGGTTATTGATGATGTTCTGGATTATGAACAGGATAGTGACATCTTAGGCAAAACCGCC
Organism: Snodgrassella alvi; assembly: GCF_002777425.1. GTDB lineage: Bacteria > Pseudomonadota > Gammaproteobacteria > Burkholderiales > Neisseriaceae > Snodgrassella > Snodgrassella alvi_B. The sequence goes on along the minus strand of NZ_MDVC01000107.1, from coordinate 20,856 downwards.
GGTAAAGATGCTCAGGCCAACAAACCTACCTACGTTAGCCTGATGGGGCTGGCTACAGCACGCCGGTATGCCGAAAATCTGGTACAAAAAGCCATTGATGCGCTGGCTGATTTTGACCAGCGTGCAGCTCATCTGCGTGCACTCGCCCAATTTGTTGTTGCCCGCAATCACTAAAGTCGCACCATGCGTGATGTGAACAACCATAGCAGTAGCAATACCCATTCTGCTGTTGCAGCTACCGGTACGGATATTCAGATATCAGCCAGTAGCCGAAATTGCTAGCGCAGCCGCTTACCGGATACCCAGTCAATAATCTGGCTGGGCTGTTTGCGCCCGCCAGTGCGCCCACCTACAATCATCACCTGACGCCCAAACTGGCGTCTGACTTCCCGTTCTGTACCACAGGCTTTTTTTCCGGCTCGATTACATGAAGTAGACACCAGCGCCGTACCGACAGCGCGGCACAAAAAGCGCGCTGTTGCCAGATCAGGAATGCGTACCGCCAGCGTTTGCCGGCCTCGCCCGCGCAACACTGGCAACACCCGCTGCCGTACCGGTAACAGCAAGGTTTTAGGAGCCGGCCATTGCTGACTGACAGCCGCCACTTCGGTGGCAGACAATGGTGCCAGCAAAGATTGCAGTTGCGCAAAATCAGCAGCAATAACAATCAGGCCTTTATGTTGCGGCCGTTTCTTCAGCGCAATCAGCTTACGCAGCGCCGGCGCATAAGCGGGCAGACAACCAAGTCCATAACTGCCTTCCGTCGGATAAGCAATCAGGCCGCCACGATGCAGATGGGCGCGCAGACGATGTAAAAACCGGCCGGCCGGCCGGACAGGATGGCGCATAGATATTCAGAGAAATAAACCAAACTATTATAATAGCAGTGCAGAATCAACCAGACTACTCATGCCCCCAGATACTGCATTCAATCGCCAGAGGCTACCATGATTACTGATGAACAACTATTGCGTTACAGCCGTCATATTTTACTGGATAAACTGGATATTGCCGGACAGGAAGCCATTCTTGCCGCGCGGGCACTGGTGATTGGTGCCGGCGGCCTGGCACATCCGGCACTCACGTATCTGGTGTCCAGCGGAGTAGGGCACATCACCGTTGTGGATAACGACAGCATCGAAATCAGCAACTTACAACGCCAGTACTGGTTTAGTGATCGGGATATCGGTGAGGCAAAAGCCCGTGTATTGTGCCAGCTACTACAGGCACATCACCCGCAGGCTCAATTACAGCCGGTTGTGGCCAGAGCAGATGCCAGCCTGTTACAACAACTGGTGCAACATGCCGACATTATTCTGGATTGTACCGACAATTTTGCCAGCCGCCGGCTGATTAATCAGGCCTGCTTCAATGCGCGCAAACCACTGGTTTCAGCCTCAGCCTTAGTATTTGCCGGCCAATTGGCCGTATATGATTTCCGCAACGGCCACGGTCCCTGTTATCAGTGTCTGTTTGAAGAAGAAATGAATGATGAAGGCGCCAGTTGTGCCAAAAACGGCGTTTTTGCACCGTTACTGGGCATAATGGGCGCAGCACAGGCAAGTGAAGCATTGCAGGTAATCGCTGGCATTCATCCTCTCGGCTGCTGGTTACACTGTTTTGACGCTCATCGCTTTCAGTGGCAACGTTTGCAGCTAGCGGCCAATCCAGACTGCCCTGTATGTGGACAAACAGCCTTATCCACAAAATCCTGTGGATAAGGCTGTGTATATCTGTATTATTTCTGAAAATCAGACAGCTTGCGATCCTGTCCGGCTTTCCAGCCGGATACAGTAATCACCAGTGCGGCAAACAGCATTAACCATAATGCAGGAAACCATGAATGAATGATATCGTGCAAAGCACCCATTAATACCGGCCCCACCGACGCAAACAGATAACCACAGGTTTGTGCCATTCCGGATAACAGTACTCCCTCAGTAACACTACCGCTGCGCAGACTGAAAAACATCATACTCAGACAAAAAGCCCCACTGATTCCCAGCCCCAGCAGCAATACCGCTGGTAAATAGCAACTGCGCCACGGCGACATCAGCAATAATACCGACAATATCAACGCTACCCCGCACATTGCACCAATCCAGTGCTGCTGTTTTAATCTGGCAGCATAAATCGGTATCAGCAAATTAGTAGGTACCATCACCAGCTGCATCAATCCAAGCCAGCCACCGGCCTCAGTTGCAGACACACCGGCTTTGGCCACAATCTGCGGCAGCCAGCTAACCGTTGAATAAAACAGAAATGACTGAAACCCCATAAACAGGGTTACCTGCCAGGCCAGCGGATTACGCCACAGATGTACCGTTACCGGCCGCGAACGAACAGCAGCTCTGGGAATGGCATTGGCGGCCTTAAACGGCAGCCACCAGATAACCATTGCCACCAGTGCCGGCAGCACCCAGATTACCAGCGCACCGCGCCAGCCCCACAGATTATCGTGAGCCAGCGGCGCACTCAAAGCAGAGCCTGCCGCCCCGCCAACATTCATGGCCAGTGCATATAAGGCCGTAACCAGCCCCATTTTTAATGGAAAATACTGTTTTACCATGCTGGGAATCAGCACATTGCCCACCGCAATGGCACAGCTGAGCAAAGCCGTACCGGTGAGCAGCAGAAACAGCCCCCCGCCACAACGCAGCACCAGCCCCAGAGTTAAAACCCACAGAGCAAAAAATATCATTTGCTCCGCACCCAGCCGTGCTGCCATTCTGGGGATAAAAATAGAAAACAGACCAAATGTCAGCAACGGTACTGTAGTCAGCAGCCCGGCCAGCGTACTGCTAATCTGGAGCTGGAGCTGAATATTCTGCAACAAAGGCCCCACACCAGTCAGAGGCCCACGCAAAACCAAGGCCAGCGCCAGAATCGCCACAAAAAGACTTAGTAGATGCTGTGTTTTCGATACAGCCGAATCTGTTTTCATTACTTCACCAAATTACCGTTACCCTTAATCCTACAGATTAAGACTGAAGAAACCATTTAATTTTGCGGCCATCGCTGCAATAGGGCACGGCCGCATTCCAGACCCGCTGCATAACTATAACGCAAACGACCGGCATCGCGACACAGGCGTCCGGCCATTTTGCTATCATTTGGGGGATTAATTTCAATAATATAGCGACAGTTTTCAGGCTGCCGCATCCATGCCAGCGTAGCATTATAATGTTTTACCCGCTGACGTAACGCCTGTGCAAACCCACCGGCAGGTAAGTGCCGTGCCAGCAAAGCATCACTCAGACCACCATTCTTAATATAATCATACGTACGGGTGCGAATAACCACCACACGGCCGATATTCGGCTGCGACAGCGCCCACTGTACCGGCAGGGCATCTGCCACGCCGCCGTCATAATAACATTCACTACCGATTTGTACTGGCTTGCGGATAATAAAGGGAATTGAGCTGGAAGCACGCAACACGTCCAGAAAAGATTCGGGTTGGGCGACAGCATATTGTGGCAGACCACTAACTGCATTACTCAGCACAATCCGGAAATCACGCTGCTGTGCAAACATGCGCTCACAATCCAGCGGATTTTCCTGTTGTACAACCCGCCATAACCAGTCGATATCCATCAGGTCACCACCGCGGATAAAGCGTGACCAGCGAATAAATTCCGGCCGGCACGACTGATCCAGCAGAACAGCCAGATTGCGGCCTTCTTGTCCGGCCAGATAGCTGGCAATGGTACTGGCTCCGGAAGACACCCCAACCAGCAAAGTAAATGGATTAAATTCTGCCTGCAAAAAAGCATCAGTAACCCCGCTACTGAATGCAGCGCGCATCCCTCCGCCTTCCACAACCAGCGCAGTCTGCGTTCTGGCTGGTTCCTGCTCAGTATCAGGCATTATTTACCATTTCCATTCTTATGTAATATTAAATTAATATTATTAAATATATAATACTAGCTGAATTAAATCAATGAAGCTTCCAGCAGGCTGTTTCACATCAGCGCTCTGCTGCCTGCAAGCACCTGAGCCTGCCCGTTTACACATCTGCCAGTAAAACAATGAGCATACCATTTAAACATACTCCTCTGGCAGCATTATTCTGTCTATCCGGTGAGTAAGCATCCACAATAATGACAGCCTGCGCCATGTTAGCTGCATTTTTATACAGCCTCCGTAATACATCTAAAACTGTTTGCCATAAGTAGTAAAAAATAAAGACAATAGCTATTCATCTGTATGTCGTCACAAGCCTGTTGAGTGAAGAAAACCGGCACAGTTAACTGATAATTTCCAGCACCACAGTCAGAACAGCCGAGCATATCAAGTAAAAACCGGGCAAAGCATGTAAACAATTCTGCTGTTATCCGGCTAATAAGATTCTTATCTGGAATACTTCTAACAGACATCCCCCGCAACCGGCTAAAACAGCAGTCTAGCAGGTAAAAATCAGCCAAGCCGGTGGACTCTTATCTTCACTAGTCGCGGCAACCCAATATGCTCAAGCCATCGATTCAGCCAGGCTACTCAGGTGCAAATTAGCCAAAACAAATATTTCACACCAAAATCATTCGCACTTAGCGTATTGCCAAGGCCATAAAAAAACTTCCGGATTCAGAGAAATCCGGAAGTTACTTTAGCTAGGTAGCACAATGGTTTAGTTACTGCTCCATTTGAAGCCTACACCGCCATTAAAGCCAACCTCTTTGCCAGTGGTGGAAACACCTGCACCCCAGCCAATATTACCGCTATTGCTGATTGCCTTGTAATTGGCACCTACGGCAGTATAGCCACGGTAAGTACCAACACCAACACCAACAGCCTGTTCACCAGCATTCAGAGATGGCAGATAGGCACCGGATAATGCCATGGCCAGAGCAGTACCTGAATAAGCACGACGTTCCGTACGCTGTAAACGTTCATTTACTTTATTCACATACTTATTGATGTTATCAATCTTATTATTAACACCTTTAAGCTGAGCCACATTCACAGCATCCGTGTTTTCACTACCCGCAGCAACACCGGTTATCTGACGGTATTTTCCATTATCTTCATCACCCACAGATACCGCGCCCACGCCATCACTCTGCGTGGCTACGATCTCTCTTCTCTGCTGCTCGGTTGCCGTTCCCGGTATATATGCTTCTTTCTCTTTACTAGTCCTGCCCTTCACTTTTGAACCCGCTCCCAGAGCAACACCTCCGGTCTCCATTACCTTTGTTTCTCTGCCCAGCGCTACACCATCTATCGCCTGTGCACTGGCTGAAGCACCTATCGCAATGGCCGAATTACTAGCGGCAACCGCTCCACCACCTACTGCTATCGAATCATTACTCAGAGCCTTTGCATGGCCTCCTGTTGTATTCGGACCGAAGCGTGCATACATCGTACCATTATTCTGCATATTCTCCAGCACTTTAGACACATCATTTACTTTCTCTTTGCTACCATCCGGCTTAGTAATCTCATATTCATGCAGATCAAAACCACCACCAGAATTGGTCGAAGCACCCAGACCTGATGCTATGGAGGAAATCTGGTTGCTAAGTGCAGTCGACAGACTGTTCAGCGCCTCTTGTGAAATACCGCTGCCTATAGGCAAGTTATCTACTTTCTCAGACAGACTAGTCAGATCGTTTTTCACAGTCAACAACTGACCAAGATTGACTGCATCGGTAACATCACGAGCATCATGCACATTGGTAATCCGCCGTGATTTACCATCATAAGCTTGCAATGAACTATCCCACCTCAATGCATTTTCCTGTAGGCTAGAAATACTGCTACTAATCCCGCCTATTTGCAGCACATTGTTTATCGAAGACAAACTGCTTGACGTAGCGGTAGACAAACTGGCCAGATCACTTTTCACAGTAAACAACTGTCCGCCTGTTACTGCATCATGCGAATGCTCACTAATATCGCCATTGGCCACATTAACAATCTTGCCTGGTTCAGAAGCACGAGTGAGGCTGCCTGGTTTGCTGGCATCAAATGCGCCTTCACCTCCATTATACTCACTATTCCATCTCAGGTTGTTCAGGCTATCCTCTTTCAGTTTAGCCACACTGTCGTGCATTTCCAAATAACCGGTAGACAGACTGTCTATGCCGGTCTTGGTGTCGCTCACCAGATTGTTCAGTCTATCATTTGTTGTACTCAGGCTATCTGACAGACCTGAGTAGCCGCTAGACAGAGAGTTAGAGATGTTACTGATTTCAGTAGTCATTGCCGTTGAAACTATTGTCGACAAACTGCTCAGACCGGATGAAGTAGAGCTGGACAGACTTGAAAGCTGGCTGAAATTAACCGCATCGGTATCGTTCTGGCCGGCAGCCACATTGGTAATCCGCTGTGCCACAGCTTCACCATTAACCTTATAGCTGGCATCATAAGCTTTCAGTGAATCGTTCCACTGCATTGCATTCTGCTGTAATGCCGTCAGATTCTGATTAGTATTACCCAGACTGTCATTCAGACTGGTCGACAGACTGCTCAGACTAGATGAAGTCGCCGTTGACAGGCTGTGCATCTGCATACCGTTGATGGCATCAGTTGAAGTTTCACTGATTGCGCCATTGGCAATACCGGTTAGTTGCTGAGATTTGCCTCCACGGGTTGCATCAAAGGCACCCTCAGTACCACTGTTACTGTTCCATTGCAATGCATTGCCCTGCAATGCAACCACATTGCTCTCAACTGTGTTCAGCTTGTTAGTTACCTTACCCAGATCGCCCATCTGGGCATCGGTAAAGGTTTGCAGACTGGTCGACAGACTGCTCAAACCTGTTGAAGTAGAGCTGGACAGGCTAAAGAGCTGGCTGCCGTTAATGGCATCAGTAGAATCTTTAGCCACAGCACCAGCGCGGACATTGGTAATAAGCTGAGCGCTACCGCCATGGCCGGCATCATAGGCACCACTACCATTATTTAAATCTTTATTCCACAACAGTGCATTCTGCTGCAATGACTCAATATGGTCATTGGTATCTTTGAGAGAATTTGATGTTGATAAATTCAGATCAGCCAGCTTCCTATTAGTATCGTTCAATTCATCGGTCAAACCGGCCAGACTATTGTCGCTAATGTTCTGCAGTGAACTTGACAATGAATCGAGAGTAGTACTTACACTGCCAGACAAATGGCTAAGCTGGCTATTGGTGGTATACAACTGGCCGCCGGTAACTACATCACTGGATCCGGCTATTGCATTTCCATCCTGTACATTGGTAATGCGTTGAGCCTCCCCATTGTGGCTAGCATCATATGCACCCTTATCAGCATTTAGATCTTTATTCCATAACAGTGCATTCTGTTGCAGAGACGAAAGGCTGGAATTAGTTGCAGACAGGCTGTTATCAAAGATTGTAGACAGGCTGCCTACTGCGGTATCAGCAAAATTATTCAGAGCAGTGGATAGACTGCTAATACCAGTTGATGTTGATTGGGAAAGATTAAACAGCTCGGTATTAACTATGCTGGACAAACTGCTCAAGTTGCTATTGGTAGTAAACAGCTGGCCACCAGTAACTACATCACTTGAGGTTGATGATAAAGAGGCATCAGCTACATTGGTAATTTTTTCCCGTCCGCCTGCCACACCATGGCTGGCATCATAGGCTTTGCCATTCCATTGTAAAGCATCCTGCTGCAAGGCTGTAATATAGCCATTAGCAGCATCCACACTAGCAGATAAACTGTTGATCCCCTCTGCAGAAATTCCTTGTAGCGAAGAAGATAAACTATCCAGATGCTCTGCTGTCGCGGTGGAAAGAGTATACAGCTGATTACCCGTTGCAACATCTGTTGAATTGAGTGCAAGCTCTGTCTCCATTACATTGGTAATACGCTGATTTTCATTTTCATATTTGGCACTGTATGCCTTATCAGCACTACTCCATTGCAAAGCAGTTTTTTGCAGGGCTGCGATATCGCCTTTACTGCCATCCACAAGTGAAGACAGGCTGCTGATAATTGATTTGGAAGAGCTATCTAAAGCCGTGCTCAAACTACTCAAACCAGTTGAAGTTGATGTAGACAATGCGCTCACAGCAGTATTGGTCTCATGTAGCTGCGCACCAATAACCACATCAGAAGAACCTGTGTCTAATTCGCCGCGGGCAACACCGGTAATTTTCCGTCCACGAGCATCATATGCACCATGACCATCATTTATATCTTTATTCCATAACAGTGCCTGATCTTTTACTTCAGTTATTATATTTCTGGTATCAGTCAGCGCAGACGTTACTGTAGAAATGGCACTAGACAGCCTGCCTCTTGTAGCTGTAGAAAGACTGTGTAACTGGCCACCGTTAATCACCTCGGTTGAATCTTGAGCAACACTACCTGCTTCAACATTGGTAATTTTTTGTGGCGCATCATCATGGCTGGCATCATAGGCTTTGCCGTTCCATAACAAAGCATTACTTTTCAGGCTGTCAACATCCTTAACGACATTATCGGTCGCAGTAGACAGACTGCTAATATCTGTTGTATTTAAAGCGGTCATCTGCTCTTGCAGAGTCTGTAGTCCGGTAGAAACTTTGCTGTCTAAATCGGACAGTTTTACATTAGTTGTATATAGCTGGCCGCCATTCACAGCATCTGTGGATGTTTCTGAGTCAATATTCCCAGCAGCAACATTAATAATCTTTGCTGCTTTTTCTCCATGAACCGCATCATAAGCCTTTTCCTGTGCATTCCACTGTAATGCATTTTCTTGCAGATGCTGAATGCTGGCAGAAGTCGAATTCTTTAATCCTTCTAAAGCAGAATTAGTCTTCCCAATGTGTTCATCAATAGAAGCTGAAAGAGCAGTCAGCTTCTCACTAGTTGAAAGAATACTTGTAGAAGCAGAATTATCTAGCTCAGCTAATTTGTCCTTAACCGTACCTAAACTGGTTTCTGCGGAAGTAGACAGGGAAGCAATGCTCGTTGATGTGGAATCATGCAAACTTTTTAGCTGCGCCACGTTTACAGCATCAGTATCCTGCGTACCTGCTGCCAGCCCGGTAATCTGCCGGGTGTGACCATTAGCAGCATTGCCAATAGCCACTGCACTGGCTGTGCTTTTCCAGACAGGTGATTCTGCTGTTTCGGCACTGGCGCCAGGATTAAATCCGGCCTTACCTTTCTCAGTAGAAACCACAGAACCGCTGCCCAGAGCGACACCGTCATCAAATTCGACCCTTGCACCTTCACCTAATGCCACACCATTGGTTCCGAGAACCTTAGTATTGTTACCCAATGCCAGAGCATTGGCAGCACGCACCTCAGCGCTATTACCCACTATCATGGCACCACTAGCTTTGGCAGAAACGGTATTGTGGTTACCCAAAATTCTGATATCCTTGGTTTTTTCTATGGCTGTTGAATCAGTTCCTATGGTATTGTAATTACCAAATACGCCAGTATTATTAGCAGCGATGGTGCCGTTCTGATTACCGAAAGAATAGCTTCCGTCACCTGTTACTGTTGTTGCACCGGTAGCAAAAGTAGCCTGAGCTCCATTCTCAGTATTATACCTAGTAGTTTCAGCAGAACCGCCAATAGCACCAGATGCCTTGCCGCTAACCTGATTGGCCGAACCAATACTGATACTCTGCTCGCCCGTTGCCTGCGCAGCATTACCGATAGCCACAGCTGAATGATTTTCGGCTCGTGCCTGCACACCCAGTGCGACAGTACCATCTGCCTTGGCCTGAGACAGCAGGCCGGCTGCCACACTGCCCACCCCATTAGACGAAGCTACCGAACCCAAAGCCACACTGGAAACACCAGTAGCCTCAGCACCAACACCGAAAGCAATCGAAGCACGTCCAGAAGCCAAGGCCGCTGTTCCGATAGCCATCGCGCCACCAGCCAGTGCTGTAGCATTGGTGCCGAAAGCCATTGAATAGTTACCGGTCGTAAAAGAACCACAACCAGAGGCAAAAGAATATACGCCATAAGCCACAGGCATTTTACTTACAGCTCCGCCAGTAAGTTCTCCCTGCATGGCTGCATTACCAGCATTTGTCGCGTCAGTCGTTGTGCCATAGGGATTTTTGCCATTGAAAGCTTGGTTATTAGCAAACCGTTCATATTCCTGTAGTGCAGTTAACGATGAACCGGAAATATTGCGTCCGGTAACACCTCTGCCCTGAACTTCATCTGCACCACAGGTATAAGGAATACTTTTACCATCTGCTGCAAGATCGTTTGCCCCATTAAGAATAATGGAACCATGACTTACCAGCATATTCCCCTGCTTGTCTTTATAGTTGTTTTGAAATTTGGTACTATCACCCAGATTACTACCGCCAATAATTGCTGCATTGGAAGCATATACAGGTGATGACAGTAACGACATATTCAGAAATGAAGCTATAAGACCTAGTTTAAAAATTGTACCCAGTCTGGATTTGCTGTTTGCTGAACCAGCAGCGGGCAAAGAGGAAACGGTATCAGACTTGGTTCTGCTTTTCGCTAGTTCGGAAGCTGCTACCCACGTTTGGGTTGTTTCATTCCATATAGCACGATATATTTTATTCAATTGGTTTACTCCTGATTAGAAATCATGCTGTCAAACAAAAATCTCGATAACTATATAAAGATATAGTTAAATGTTAAATTATTTTAATTTAAATCTTTAGGTAATATAACATAAATATTTGTTTGGATGTATTAAATAAAACCAACGAATAATTATTATGGTTAACACCCAGCCTTTTTATACAATAACAAACATTTGAAATATATATATTTTTTAATATTTGTTTTTTCTGGTTTATGTATATCTATGTTTATTAACTACATTGTTTAGATATTATTATTGTCTTATTAACGCCACAATTGCCCGATTAACGAATGTTTATGCTGATAAAAGAAATATTCACAGGTTGACACATATATTTAAACCGTAGCAGGAAATCACTTATTGTTCCGCATGATAACAAAGTTTAATAATACAAATGAATATTCAAATATTATTTAAAACCGCCAATATGGTGTCAGCTATGTTTAGAAAATAGCTTTAAATGAACATTATATTGTCTATTCTGATTATAGCTGAGCAATAATACAATTTGCCACAGTATAAAAAGTAGCTGATTTGCACCCAATCCAGCTATTTTTAGTCAGTCAGCCAAGTACTGTAAACCGAATGCCTATCTGTCTGTGTTGAAGCATATAAAAAATTGCGCTGGTTAATCCAGATCAGAATAATTATTAATTCGTTCAGACAGGCATAAATTCTGCTCTGATCAATATGCAAATATATTGCAGCATGAACATACAGTCAAAACAGATAGCATACGGATCAGACTTGTCGGTAAATCAATAAATTTCCGGCCAGCTTAATAACAGGTACAGCACATACCATTACTGCGCCATCTGCTTTTCAACATCAATGAGCGCACGGCGGGATAGAGCCAGATTGGCTCTGCTGCTGTCAAGTACAGAATACAAAAACAGGCTGCCAAGCTTTTTCAGCGGCCGGATCAGATGATATTGATGACCAAGGGTAATCAGTATATCTTCAATTTCATCATTCAGCTCCAGCATCTGCATGGTTTTGATTTTTGAGCGGATAACTTCGGTACTGCTGGCAGCGGCAATTTCCAGATCTATTTTATTAATAGCACTACCAGCCATCAGCATACCATTATCATAATCAACCACTGCAGCTGCCAGCGCACCTTCTACGTTAAGTAATTGTGCTACAACAGCCTGATAGTTCATTTTCTTATCCCAGAATAGTGAATATAAAGCCAGATAATATTTGTCCGACCATGCTATTTTTGACGGCGCTGGGCATTATAGCATATTCTGCACCCGAATAATGTAAGTTAGTCCTCAGGCAACCTGAGGCAGATGATGAAAGGCAGCGGGCAATTGCCGGTTGTGTGGAAAAGTTACCCATTCATATGTTTCTGGCTGAACCAGTAACTTACGTAGTAGTGCATTATTTATTGCATGGCCGGATTTATAGCCTTCAAAAGCACCGATAACCGGATGGCCAAGTGTATAAAGATCACCAATGGCGTCCAGAATTTTATGACGCACAAATTCATCTGAGTAACGTAAACCCTCCGAATTTAGAACATCCATATCGTCAATTACAATAGCATTACTCAGATTTCCCCCCAATCCCAGATTATGGCTGCGCATCAGCTCCACTTCCTGCATAAAACCGAAAGTTCGCGCCCGCGATATTTCATCCACATAAGACTGGCCAGCAAAATCAATCTGAAAAGTCTGGTTACTGCGATTAAAAACCGGGTGATCAAAAGCTATGGTTAAAGTAACCCGAAAGCCCTCATACGGCGTAAATTTTACCCATTTATCTCCTTCAGCAACCATCACCGGCTGTTTTATCCGTAAAAAACGTTTTTCAGCAGGCTGATCGATAACACCGGCATCCTGTAACAGATAAATAAAAGGCAGGCTGGAACCATCCATGATGGGAATTTCCGGTGCATTCAGTTCTACAAGAATATTATCAATACCATAGGCTGCAAATGCCGACATAATATGTTCTATGGTACCGACACGAATACCATCTGTCGTGACTACTGTGGAAGACAGACGGGTATCGTTAATCAGTTCAGGCGTCAGCTGCACAATCCTGTTCTGTTCTCCTGACAGATCAGTACGCCGAAAACGAATACCACTATCCGATGCAGCCGGATGCAGTCCGAGCCTCACCCGTTCTCCGGAATGCAAACCCACCCCGGTAACGCTGATGCTTTTTGCTAATGTACGCTGCAACATATTCTGCTTCCTGCTTAATCTGATTGCACTATGGTAGCGAATTTCGCCAGTGGACGTAATGAATTTTGTCAAAAAGTGGATAAATTATCGCTATTAGCCTTCATTATTGCCCGTTATTCACAATCAGCAAAATTTTTATTAAAGTTATCCACATAATTCACAATCCATACCCAGAAAAAAACCTGGACTTATTAAGATTCAAACATATGATTTATATTAATATTTAAAGTTTTCCACAGGATGTATGACTTCATCTTTGTCCCCATCCTTTTATTATTTATACTTCTATTTGAATAACAATTTAACACTACACATGCTTTCTTAATCCGACCACCTCAACCATATTATTTTTAATCTGAAATAAAACATCCCAATCAAACAAATGCATGACAAAAATCTTGTCTGCATGTTGTTGATGTACTGGTCGTGGATCCTGAGCCAGACTCTGGTTAACTAGTTGATAATAATTTGAATCTAAAGAAAATAATGCCAGTTGCTCTAAAGCTGGCTGTGACCAGTACACATTCAGTAACTCACGCTCATGCGCAAAACTACAATTCGCATCAGGTTTGGCTTCAACAAAAGGAATATAGGGTTTGATATCAACAACCGGAGTTTGATCCAGAAAATCCACCCCACTTACATGCAAACGAATCTGCTTACCATATTCAATCTGTTCCAGCTTCACCAGTGAAAGCCCAAGATGATTTGGCCGATGTGGACTACGGGTAGCAAAAACCCCTTTTTTTTCTTTACCTCCCAATTTTGGCGGCCTAATCAAAGGTTGCCAGCCATCTTTAACTGTGGCATGAAAAACAAACTGTACCCAGATATAGTCGTAATCACTTAATCCACGCACACAATCAGCGGTGAATTCAGTTGATAAATCTATATAAGCATGTGCCGCAGGTACCAGACCGGGCTGTCGGGCCACGCCAAATTTTTGTTTATAGGGAGAATATATATAGCCAATTGGCTGGATCATCCAATGCTCACTTGAGGCTGCGAAAGAATGAGACATAAAACTGAACATATAATTATTTATCTGAATAGCAACTATTATAGGGTAACAAGTGTATATGTATGTATATAAGTTGTGGATAAAATATTCAGTTTATTGTTTAGTATTGTATTTAATTTTTAGCCGCCATTTTTCACAGCTTATGGCTGATTATCTGGTAACTTTACTCTTAATGCCTCGTATTAAATTAAAATAAATTATTTTTTAGTATTTTGATAAATATTAATTTTTTATTTATCTGTTCTGCTTATATTGTGTCAATTTCTGAGCGAAAATTAAGAAACTGGCTACTTGACACAGTGAATCCATTCAGTAGCTACTGTTTACTACTTTAACAATGCGTCTTTATTCAATATGGCTGTTGTCGAGATAGCAAAACAGGCTGAACCAACATCCATAAATGCACTGATTGTGGATAATTGGCACTGCTGGCACATAGGTATTACAATAATGGCTATTGTTGTGTGGATACTGCTTCTGCATGATGGTAACTGTGAATAACTTAAAGTACGAAACCTGAATATTGTGTTTGGTTAAGTATCATCCACTGCTTGTGGATAAGTCTGATAGAGTAGGGCAGGGCTTAAATTTTTGATTTATATTTATATTATTGCTCTACCTGACGGTGCCATACTTCAGTAGGAATCTGCCTTATTTCAGCTGCTAAAAATAAGACTGTACAAAATGCACAATCAATCCTGAACTAACCATTAATCAGCCAGACAGATTTAGCTGGCAGAAAATATTTGTTATCTCTATTGACTGGACTATTGCTCAACTGTGGATATTGTTAGGTGAGGAATAGTAAGAATAATATCGGTACCAGTCTGTTAAATATTATCCACAGGCTGATCATGTCAGCAGAATGATATTATTGGCTGATTTTCGGCAGTTTAATTGTTCTTATGTTACTATGTCAGGTTAGTTAAGAATTATAGTAACAGTTGAATCATATTAATTGGCTGATTTTCTGTATTAGGATGGTTCGGATGAAAGTATTGGTAGCGGTAAAACGTGTTGTTGATTACAACGTTAAAGTACGCGTAAAAGCAGATGAATCAGATGTGGATATTGGCAATGTAAAAATGTCGATGAATCCGTTTGATGAAATAGCAGTGGAAGAGGCTGTACGTTTAAAAGAGGCGGGCAAGGCTACTGAAGTGGTTGTGGTATCGCTCGGGGTGAAACAATGTGAAGAAACCCTGCGAACCGCTCTGGCCATGGGCGCTGATCGTGCTATTCATGTGGAAACGGATGAAGCACTTCAACCACTGGCTGTGGCCAAACTGCTAAAAGCCGTGGCCGATCTGGAGCAGCCACAGTTATTATTGCTGGGCAAACAGGCAATTGATGATGATGCCAATCAGACAGCACAAATGCTTTCAGCCCTGATGCAGCTTGCTCAGGGTACTTTTGCCAGCAAGATAGAACTGGCTAACGATGAAGTACTGATTACCCGTGAAATAGATGGCGGGCAGGAACGGTTGGCGCTGACCTTACCTGCGGTGATTAGTGTTGACCTGCGTTTGAATGAACCACGCTATATCAAGCTGCCCAATATCATGCAGGCAAAAAAGAAATCGCTGGAGAAAAAAACAGTAGCTGAGCTAGGGGTGGATATCAGCCCGCGGCTGGTGCAGCTGAAAGTGACAGAACCTCAAGCCCGTGCGGCTGGTATTGTGGTACAAAATGTAGCCGAACTGGTGGACAAATTGCATAACGAAGCTAAAGTCTTTTAAGGAGATACTGATGTCTGTACTGATTATTGCTGAACAGCAGCAATCCTGTCTGGATGAGGCTACTTTGTCTGCGGTATCCGCTGGCCGGCAACTGGGTGAAGTAGATATACTGATAGCAGGGCATAATGTAGCGGATATTGCTGTGCAGGCACAGCAAATTAGTGGTGTACGTAAAGTTTTGCTGGCGGATGCGTCTGTATATGCTCACGTGTTGGCCGAAACATTGGCGCCACTGGTGGTGCAACTGGCTGATTCATATAGTCATATTGTTGCTGCCGCTACCAGTTTTGGTAAAAATCTGCTGCCGCGCGTAGCTGCTTTACTTGATTGTGCACCGGTTTCCGATGTTACTGCGATTATTGATACGCAAACCTTTGTTCGTCCGATTTATGCCGGAAATGCTTTACAGACTGTGCGTTGTGAACAGGCAAAACAGCTACTTACCATTCGTACAACCGCTTTTGCGCTGGCTGAAATAACTGGTGGAGAGGCAGTAATTGAAAATATTGCTGCTGTAGCAGCGCCGCAGCTGAGTCGTTTTATTGAGCGTAGTCTGACCAAATCTGAGCATCCGGAATTAACCACTGCTAAAATTGTGGTTAGCGGTGGGCGAGGATTAGGCAGTGCGGAAAATTTTGCTGCGCTGCTGAATCCGCTGGCTGATACTCTGAATGCAGCCATTGGTGCTTCACGTGCAGCTGTAGATGCAGACTATGCCCCGAATGATTATCAGGTGGGGCAAACGGGTAAGATAGTGGCACCGGATTTATATATTGCCATAGGTGTTTCCGGAGCCATTCAGCATCTGGCCGGAATGAAAGACAGTAAGGTAATTGTGGCGATTAACAAAGATGCAGAAGCACCTATTTTTAAAGTGGCAGATTATGGTCTGGTTGCTGATCTGAATACCGCTGTTCCTGAACTGATCCAGCAGATAAAGGCAATCATACATTGAATTGATGATTACGGATTTGGCAATGTTTCACGTGAAACATTGCTGTATGTAGTGAATCCGGCAAACTGATTAGCAGTAGTCCTATTTGGTAGGAGAAATATTTTTATTGCTCCTTGTTACTGGTAAATTGCCTGAAAAAGGGAGCATTATTCAGGCAGTTTTCATAATGCTGTTCATAAAATTTTCTATCTGGCTTATAACAAAATGAACTGTTTACATGATAATCAGAGTTATGCCTTTGCCTCAGATAATTATGCAGGTGTCCATCCAAAAATTTTACAGGCATTGACGCTGGCTAATGGCGGTCATCAGCCAGCATATGGTGCAGATGTTTACACTATTGCCTTGCAACAGAAAATAAAACAGTTATTTGGTGAGCAGGCTGAGGCTTTTCCGGTTTTCAATGGTACAGGTGCAAACATAACCGCTCTACAGGCATTATTACCCCGCTGGGGTGCCGTAATCTGTGCCGATAGTGCGCATATTCAGTGTGATGAGGGTGTTGCACCTGAACATATGGCTGGCGTGAAGCTATTAACCGTTGCCACCACCGATGGTAAATTAACACCACAGTTGGTGGCAAAACAGGCATGGGGTTTCGGAATGGAACACCGCGCCCAGCCGGCCGTGGTTTATATCAGCCAGACAACTGAACTGGGCACCTGTTACAGTGTAGCTGAAATCCGCGCTCTGGCTGATTACTGTCATCAGCATAATATGAAGCTGTACGTGGATGGTGCTCGTCTGGCAAATGCGCTGGTTGCAGAAAATACCGATGTCAGAACCATGATTACTGATACCGGAGTAGATATGCTGAATCTGGGTGGTACTAAAAATGGCATGTTACAGGGCGAGTGTATTATCAGTATGCGCGCTGATACTCATGCTGCCATGCCATATTTGCGTAAAATCAATGCTCAGCTTGGGGCAAAAATGCGTTTTGTTTCTGCCCAGTTTCTGGCTTGGCTGGAAGATGATTTGTGGCTGAATTTAGCTGCCAACAGTAACCTGATGGCGACACGTCTGGCCAACTCTCTGGCTGGGATTGAGCATGTTACTCTTACTCAGAAAACGCAGGCCAATGCCGTATTTGCTGTTTTGCCAGTTGTTGCCCGCACCCGGTTACACCAGCAATTTCATTTTTATGACTGGGATGAAAGCAGGGGAGAAGTGCGCTGGATGACCAGCTTTGATACCACTGCCGGGCAGGTTGATGCTTTTGTGGCTGCCATCAGGCAGGCTGTAGCAAAAGCATGAGCACAGTTTTTCAATATACAACGCTGGCAACACCGGCACAGGCTGAATTCAAGGATAAAGGCAGCCGTTTTCTTGCTTTTGCCTGGCCGGTGCACAGTGAAGCTGAAATTCGTGGGTATGTGCAAACATTGCGTGAACAGCATCATAAGGCACGTCACTGCTGTTATGCCTGGCGTCTGGGCGTGGATGGCAATCGTTATCGTGCCAATGATGATGGTGAACCGGCCGGTAGCGCCGGCAGGCCAATTCTTGGGCAGATTGATTCTGCGGCCATTACTGATGTTCTCGTGGTAGTAATACGTTATTTTGGTGGTACTTTACTTGGCGTGCCGGGGTTGATTCATGCCTATAAAACCGCAACTGCTGCTGCGATAGCTAGTGCTGAAAAGATCCGTTTGGATGTATGCCAGCAACTACGACTTTACTGTGATTATGCACATCTAAGTGAAGCATTACGCTGGTGTAAGCAGCAACAGGCACAAGTATTGCAGCAGGATTTACAGCAGCAGTGCTGCCTGCTTGTACGCATACCACTTGCACAACTGGAAGGCGGTCTGGCCGTTTTACGTCAGCAGCGGGCAATTGATGTTAAACTTGACAACTGAATAACACGGATTATTGCTTAAAGATACAGAAAATGGTTTACTGACAATCTGAAAATCATTTTCTGGAGAAGGGGATTTATGAAATTACTGGTTATAGGTGGTGGCGGGCGTGAACATGCTCTGGCCTGGCGTCTGGCGCAGTCGCCCAAAGTGAGCACAGTATATGTGGCTCCGGGGAATGCCGGTACCGCGACAGAACCAAAACTGCACAATATTGCCATAAGTGATCATCAGCAATTGATTGCATTTTGTCGTGAGCAGCAGATTACATTTACCGTTGTTGGTCCGGAAGCACCACTGGCTGCCGGTATTGTGGATGATTTTACGGCTGCCGGTCTGGCTATTTTTGGCCCGAGCCAGTATTGTGCCCAGCTGGAAAGTTCCAAGGATTTTGCCAAAGCATTTATGGCCAGTGAGGGTATACCTACAGCAGCCTATCAGACTTTCACAGACGCTGAAGCTGCACATCAGTATGTCAGTGAAAAGGGCGCGCCGATTGTGATTAAAGCAGATGGCCTGGCTGCCGGCAAAGGCGTAATTGTTGCCATGACACTGGCTGAAGCTCATCAGGCGATAGACGATATGCTGCTGTCCAGTAGCATGGGTGCTGCCGGAGCCAGAATCGTTATTGAGGAATTTTTGCAGGGAGAAGAAGCCAGTTTTATTGTTATGGTAGATGGCGAACATGTTTTGCCCATGGCCACCAGTCAGGATCACAAGCGTTTACTCGATCACGACAAAGGGCCTAATACTGGTGGAATGGGGGCTTATTCTCCTGCACCGGTGGTTACCGCGGCTGTGCATCAGCGGGTAATGGATGAAATCATCCTGCCTGTGGTAAAAGCCATGCAGGCAGCAGGCCATCCTTATCGCGGCTTTCTGTATGCAGGCCTGATGATTGATGCAACAGGAGCCCCATACACGATTGAGTTTAATTGCCGTTTTGGTGATCCGGAAACCCAGCCGATTATGTGCCGATTACAAAGTGATCTGGTAGAGCTGATACAGGCCGCTCTGGCTGGAGAGCTTAACACCGTAACCGCAAGCTGGAGCAGTCAGGCTGCTGTTGGTGTGGTACTGGCTGCTGCCGGTTATCCACAGGCTCCCCGTAAAGGTGATGTGATTTCCGGTGTTATAGCTGCCAATAAAACCGGTAAAGTATTCCATGCCGGTACGGCACTCAATTCCCGTCATGAACTGATTACCAACGGTGGTCGGGTGTTGTGTGTAGTAGCTCTGGGAGCAGATGTGAATGCTGCCCGGAAACAGGCTTATGCTGCTCTGGCGCCAATACATTTTGAAGGGATGCAATACCGGCATGATATCGGAGCAAAAGCACGGAGCTCTGTGGATAACTGAACTGGTTTTATACAGGCGCGGCTATCATCTATCTGCCGGCAGCTATTTGACAACAGGAATTTATTTTGTCTGATATCAGAAATCTATTCAGCACGCTGTATGGATTTCGGGGCTATCTGAACAGGTATTATCAGTAATGGCTGCGGTTCAGTTATCACGTCTAAACCTTTTGCTGTTATCGCTTCAATCCTTTAATAAGCCAGGCTGTGGATAATATTTTACGTAGCAATCATTTTGGCTTAGCTGTTGATAAGTATAAAAGCAAGGCAATATACTTGTATTTGCTACAGATAGTGCTTATGTGGCCAGTTGTTGGGGTAAAAAATCTGTACAATATGCAGCTATCTGCCTTTCTCTGATAAAGTGCTGATGTATAATTACTTATATGGCTTGTTTAGCTCTGCTTCCTTATGCTGTTCCTTTTGCCTATTTGTCTGTTCAAAATAATCTCTATTCAGGTAAAAGCTTTCCTACCTCTAAAAATTTGGAAAAAGTTTCGACTATCTGACCTCAGCATGTAAACATTATTTCAGTACAGGCAAAACAAGTTGCAGATAGAATGGATAGTAATTTAAATTGTTGGTATTTCATTACTGTATTAGGTTATCGCTGCAGCGGTAATTGTGGATAATTAATTTTTTATTCAGTCTTTGTAAGCGCATTCCACTATATCCTATGGCCGTTAGCTAGTCATACGGTTATAATCATCACTTTCTGATACTGCCGTGCCAATGCTATTAACAGCTATAGGATGAATTTTCTGTGCGGATATGATGTAGTGGTAGCATAACTGCTTCCCAAGCAGTTCGGGTGGGTTCGAATCCCGTTATCCGCTCCAGCCTATTTAAAACGGTTTTCTGGCTAAACCAATGGTTGTGAATAATTTCTAGCAAAATATCTTAATAAGTCTTACTGGTATATATACAGTTTTAGTATGATATTCCTGTGGATAAGGTTTGTGCCCGTTTAAAGATAAAATCGTTGGCCTGTTTATACACAGGTTAATTAACTGGTTGCGCAGAATAGGCCTCTTTAGCAGAAAAAGTTTGGATTTAGAAATAATTAACTAGCTTTGGCTGATATTATGTATTATTCTGAATCAAAAATAATATCCACAGATTTATTCACAAGTATGAACTTAGGTAATTTAATTGTAAATCTGCCCTGATTTAATATATCTATATAAATTTT
>NZ_MDVC01000106.1 GCF_002777425.1 Snodgrassella alvi | reverse complement strand
TTGATTAAATTATTTTAATATATTTATATTAATAAAATAGGTTAAAATAATAAATTGCGTTAAAAATTTGGATTTGATTTTTAAAAATATTATTTTTTGTTAAATATAATATTAGGATTTCTTTTTTTTAGTTGTATATTAAAAGGTCATTTATGGATAACAGTACGGAAAAAAAATATGATTTTTCCAGCATGGATCTTAAGCCAGTATGGCAGTTCAGATTCGAGTTTTTTGAAGAGAATGGTTTACCAAAATTAAAACCAACTGCTCAATACAAAGAAAATTTTAAAAAATTGCCGTTTTGGTCGCGCGCGAAGATAGGTGGGAATCTCTGGTCATTCTTTTTTGGTCCCTTATATTTTTTATGTCTGGGTATGTGGCGTAAAGCAATATCATTAATAATTTTCTTAACTTTAATTGATCTGATTTTTACAATATTCAATTTACCTGATGGAGGAATAGGAGCCTTTAATGCAGTGATGTGTGCACAGTTGGCCAATCCAGCCTATTATTTACATAGAGTAAAAAAATCCAAATCCTTTAATATATTTGAGGGATTATTTTAACAGCTTAAGCAATATTTTATTGATAACGGCTATCTGTCGTGTTCTTGGGAATGCGTTATTTAGCCGTTTTATTCATTGTCTATTTTGAAAAATATGAGTTTTGTTGACGATATTCATAAAGAAATCAAAAATTTATACTAACATATTTGTACTGGTAGAGTGTGCAGCATAGGTGTAATTAGTTAATTAGATTATGTAAATTGTATAAAATAAATTGTAGTATATCTTTTATGTTGTTGATTGAATTTTTGGTCTAATCTCAGACAATATTTGCCACTGCTAAATAAGCTGTTATTTATATTTGTTACGGTTAAATTCTGATATGGAAGTATGAAATAGCAGCTTCATGGCTGTTACTATTGAAGCTGCTATTGTATGCGATTAAGCATGGGCTTATTTATTTGCCTGTGCTTTTTTTATGATATGCCTGAATAATATACACTAGAATTAGAAATGCCAGAAAAGGAATGCCAAATAACAGGGTGGCATGGAATATTGGTGTAAACCAGGTAGTAATCATGATACTGATGATGGCAATCAGGCCGGCCAGAGTGATAAAGGGAAATCCTGGAACCCGGAATTTAAGGGTTTGTTGCTGCTGCCGCATGCGGATGCGAAAACACAGATGCGTTAGAAACACTGCGCCCCAGCTAAACAGCGCCCCAAACATGGATAGGGCTATCATGATGGGAAAGGCGGTTTCTGGATTAAACACATATACCAGTGCAGCCACAGCAATGCCTGCAGAAGACAAAGCCAGTGCATTGAGTGGTACGCCGTTGCTTTTTACTTTGCCAAATATTTGTGGTGCTTCGTGGGCACGGGACAGGCTGAACATCATGCGGGTGGCGATGTAGAGCATGCTGTTCATGGCTGAAAGTGCGGCTACAATGACAATAAAGTTAAGTATGCTGTCGGCAAAGGGTATCCCCACGTTTTGCATCACGGTAACAAACGGGCTGGTGCTGTTTTCTTGAATCAGCTCGCGCCACGGCACCAGCATAACAATCAAGCTGAGAGCTAGCAGGTAAAATATTAGTAGTCGCGCCAGTGTGCCCTTGAATGCTGTTTTTACTGCCTGCTCGGGATTGGTGGCTTCGCCTGCGGCTATGGCGATCATTTCGATACCCAGATAGCTGAATATGGAAATGATGACGCCAGTCCAGATACCGGAAAATCCATGCGGGGCAAAACCGCCGCTGAAAAGATTTTGTTCAATCCTGCTGATACTGCCTTGTGAGAGTAATACGCTTACCGCCAGCACGATGAATACTATAATGGCGAAAATCTTGATGGTGGAAAACCAGTATTCTACTGAACCGAATGCTTTGACACTATAGGCATTAACGCTAATCAGGCTACAGGAAAACAGGGCAATCCATATCCATGAGTTTACCTGCGGAAACCAGAATTTCATGTATTCGGCAATAGCGGTGACTTCTGTACCTACGGCCAGTACGATACACGCCCAATAGCTGTAACGTACCAGAAAGCCGGCCATTGGATGTAGATAGAATTCTGCGTAGGCACCAAAAGAACCGGAAGTAGGGTGTTGTACGGTCATTTCTGCCAGACATCCCATCAGCGCCAGTGCAATCAGGCCGCCCAGGGCATAGCTGATTATCACGGCCGGACCGGCAAAACCAATAGCAAATTTACTGCCTAGAAATAGTCCCGTACCAATGGCACCGCCAATGGCAATCATACTCATCTGGCTGGCAGACAGTTTTTTGTGTAACCCCGTTTCCCGCGACTGTATTCGCTCGAAATTACCCATCGTTTTTCCTTATGATGAGAAGCACAAGCCGAGCAGAATACTTATGCCCGGCCTGTAACTATTTGAGTTGAAAATGCAAATCAGGTTACCTGTCCGCGCGTATGAAACTGGGGTTGTGCCCATTCCTGATTGAGCAAAACCTGTTTCAGGTGTTGCACAGCCTGCCAGATATCGACGTGGCTCAGGTATAGCGGGGTTACGCCAAGACGGATAACTTCGGGTTCGCGGTAGTCACCTATCACGCCGCGGGCAATCAGTGCCTGAACGATGGCATAACCATGCGGATGGCGCAGGCTGACGTGGCTGCCACGCTGTGCATGCTCACGTGGGGTAATCAGGGTGAGGTCAAAGCCGGCACATTCCTGTTCGGTTAGCGCAATCAGTAAGTCGGTTAGTTGCAGGGATTTGCGCCGCAGGGCATGCATATCGGTCTGTAAAAAGATATCTATACCGCTTTCTATCAGACTCATGGAGACAATCGGCTGTGTGCCGCATAAATAGCGGCGTATGTTGTCGGCAGGCGTGTAGTTTACGGCCATATCGAAAGGTTTTGCATGCCCCCACCAGCCGGAAAGGGGCTGGCTGAATGCAGTCTGGTAGCGTTCATGTACCCACAACATGGCTGGTGCGCCGGGGCCACCATTCAGGTATTTATAGGTACAGCCAATGGCAAAATCGCTGTTACTGCCATTTAAGTCAATGGGTACGGCACCAATTGAGTGACACAGATCCCAGATGAGCAATGCGCCATGGGCGTGTACCAGTTCGTTGGTTGCGGCCATATCATGCAGGTAGCCAGTGCGGTAGTTGACATGCGAAAGCACTACCACGGCGGTGTGCTGGTTGATGCTGGTAGCTAGATCAGCAGGTGTATCGATTAAATGAAGCTGATAACCCTGATTAATCAGAGCCATAAAGCCTTCAATCATGTAAATATCGGTGGGGAAGGAATCGCGTTCGGCAATGATAACTTTACGATTATTATCATTATTCTGCTGAATGTGTACCGCAGCCGCCAGAACTTTAAATAAGTTGAGACTGGTGGTATCGGTAACCACGGTTTCATTTTCCTGTGCCCCAATCAGCTGACCGACTTTGTTGCCCAGCCGCACGGGTAAATCCCACCAGCCGGCCTTGTTCCAACTATTAATCAGGTCTGTGCCCCATTGCTGATTAATCACATTCTGTGCGCGTTCCGCTGCCTGTTTGGGTTTGGCGCCCAGAGAATTACCATCCAGATAAATGATGCCTTGTGGCAGTTCAAACTGGTCTTTGAGTGATGCCAGAGTGTCGGCGGCATCCCATTGCTGACATTGTTCTAGTGTAATCATTTTGCGCAGGTTGAGTTTGAAAAATAAATAGTGTACAGAATAGTTGCTTGATATGGAGAATAAATTTTAAATTAATTTATCCCAATGTTTACCTTAAGCTACCTTTGTGAATATATTGATATAAAATGATAACCTCAGTGTGGTGGATAGTAGTTGTTAGTTTTATTCTGCTCTGGTTATATTACTGCCCAATTTGCATGCCTGTGCCAGTATGCCCATAAGCAGAATGATGGCTGCCAGTATGCTGGTGTAAATCACTTCATGTTTATAGGTTCCCTCAATAACCATGGTGATGATGGAGGCGATAATCAGCCCGATAACAACGTAGGTTAGCCAAGGAAAGCACCACATTTTGTATGTCAGTGTCTGCCCCTGTTTTTCCAGTTTTTTGCGCAAAAATAGCTGTGAAAAGCTGATGGCCAGATAGACGTACAGGGCAATGGTGCCGGTGGCTGTCATCAGTAAATCATAAACGTTCATTCTGGCACTGGCAGTCAGATAAACGGCGAACAGGGTAAAGATACAGGAAATGAGTACGCCAATTTGCGGACTGCCGTTTTTCGCGGTATAGGCCATTATCCGGTGTGCGTCGCCACGCTTGGCCAATGAGTACAACATGCGCGAGCAGGTATACAGGGCTGAATTAAAGCAGCTTAATACGGAGGTGAGTACGATAAAATTGACGATATGACGAGCCTGAGGAATACCTAAAGAGGTTAATACTACGCTGTATGTGCCCCATGTGGGCTCGTTCAGGTGCGGGTCGTTGTAGGGAATCAGGCATACGGTGATGAAAATCGAGCCGACGTAAAACAGGATAATGCGCCAGACTACGGATTTGGTGGCTTTGCGGATTTCTGTTGCTGGATGGCTGGACTCTGCTGCGGCAACGGTCACGATTTCCGCACCAATATAGGCAAACATTACTCCCAGTAAGGCGGTGACAACTGAGGATACACCGTTGGGCATAAAGCCCTGACTGCTTAAATATGACCAGCCTTTGGCATCTGTCTGCCCCCAAGGCCATAAATGCATAATGGCCAGACTGCCCACAATCAGGAACAGAACGATGGCTATCACTTTGATTAGGGCAAACCAGAATTCAAATTCACCGTAATTTTTGACATCCATCAGGTTGATGATGACTAAGGCTATTGTTACTGCCAGCATATAGCCCCAGATGGGTATTATTGGGAACCAGTTATTAAGAATTTTACCGGCTACATACGCTTCCCAGCCCATGAGCAGTGCCCAGAAATACCAGTATAACCAGCCGATGCTGAAACCGGCCCAGCGGCCGATAGCAATATCGGCATAGGTAGAGAAAGAGCCACTGTCCGGATGGGCAACAGCCATTTCGCCGAGCATGCGCATAATCAACATAACCAGTATGCCGCCGGCGCCGTAGGCAAGAATCGCGGCTGGTCCGGCATGGTAGATTACTGGTCCAGAACCGATAAATAATGCGCCACCAATGACGCCAGCAATGGATATCATGGCTAAATGGCGTGTTTTAAGTCCGTTTTTGAGTGCGGATGATGTACTCAACGTGTTCCTCCTAAGTGGTAGTGAATGCCAGACTGGTAAGCTGGAATGCGCAGATTACAGTCGGCCACGGGCTCTCCTGATTTATGCAAAGCATTCAGGATTGTTTTACTCTTGCAGAAAAAAAGGTGGCAGCATCGTGTGTTGATGCCGCCTTAGATTCAGGAATTACTGGTCTATACCGGCCAGAAGTACATATTTGATTTCAAGGTAGTCTTCAATGCCGTATTTGGAGCCTTCGCGTCCAAGGCCAGACTGTTTAACGCCGCCAAATGGGGCTGCTTCATTCGAAAGCAGGCCGGTATTGATGGCCACCATGCCATAATCCAGATTTTCGCTGACACGCACAATCCGGCCGATGTCACGGCTATAGAAATAACTGGCCAGTCCAAATTCAGTATCATTAGCCCAGTTAACCACTTCTTCTTCGGTTTCAAAGCGGAATACTGCTGCCAGCGGGCCGAAGGTTTCTTCGCGGGCAACTTTCATCTGCTGCGTGACATTTTTCAGCAGGGTAGGCTGAAAGAACAGCTCACCGTGATGGTCTGCTGTCCCGCCGGTAACGATTTCTGCTCCTTTGCCAACGGCATCAGCAATATGCTCCTTAACCTTGCTGACTGCACTGGCGTCAATCAGAGGGCCAACGGTTACACCTTGTTCCAGCCCATTGCCGACTTTCAGTTTGGCAATGGCTTGTGCCAGTTTGGTGACAAACTGGTCATATATTGCACTTTGTACATATAAACGGTTGGCACAGACACAGGTTTGGCCGGCATTGCGGAATTTGGAAATCATTGCCCCTTCAACGGCAGCATCGATATCAGCATCGTTAAAGACAATAAAAGGTGCGTTACCACCGAGTTCCATAGAAACTTTTTTTACGGTGCTGGCACACTGGGCAATCAGTTTGCGGCCTACTTCGGTGGAACCGGTGAAGCTGAATTTTTTAACTCGGTCGTCTTCGGTTAATATCTTGCCGATTTCACTTGAGCTGCCGGTAATCACATTCACTACGCCGGCTGGAATACCAGCGCGCTGTGCCAGCTCTGCGATGGCCAGTGCCGATAAGGGAGTTTGTGAAGCAGGACGAATAACAAAAGTACAGCCAGCCGCCAGAGCTGGTGCAATCTTGCGCGTAATCATTGCATTGGGGAAGTTCCACGGGGTAATCGCTGCGCATACGCCAATTGGCTGTTTGAGCACCATAATCCGCTTGTCATTTGCCGGAGCAGGAATAGTATCGCCATAAATGCGTTTGGCTTCTTCTGCATACCATTCCAGATAGGAAGCGCCATAAGCAATTTCGCCTTTGGCCTCAGCTAGCGGCTTGCCCTGTTCTGAAGTCAGTATTATGCCCAGGTCTTCCTGATGTTGCATCATCAGTTCAAACCAGCGGCGCAGCAGATTACTGCGTTCTTTGGCTGATTTGGCCTGCCATGGTTTCAGAGCTGCATGAGCTGCGGCTACGGCACGTTCTGCTTCTACTGCACCCATTCGGGGTACATCGGCCAGATTGTCTCCGCTCGCCGGATTAGTCACTGAAATTACTGCGCCGTTGTCGGCGTTTACCCATTGACCATTTATATAGCACTGGGTCTTTAATAGTGCAGAATCATGCAATTGCATAGGTTTTTCCCAAAGTAACTAAAACACACACAACAGGCTGCCAGTAAACCAGTCTGTACTGGCAGCCTCAAGATACCGGATATTATTGAGCCTGACGTAGGGCTGCTTCAAGTATATCCAGTGCTTCGTCAAACACGTTGTCTTCGATGGTTAGCGGATACAGGCAGCGAATCACGTTATAGTACTGGCCGCATGTCAGAATCATCAAGCCGTTTTCCAGTGCCAGCTGCTGTACTTTTTTAGTCATCTCGGCATCTGGTTCGGCGCTGCCGGGTTTGACTAATTCAATGGCAACCATTGAGCCGGGGCCGCGTACTTCGGCAATTGCTGGAATAGTTTGTTTCAGGCCGTTGAAGCGTTCTTTCAGCCGGTTACCCAGAATATTAGCGCGTTCACACAGTTGTTCTTCTTCAATAACATCGATAACGGCATCGGCCGCAGCCAGCCCCAGCGGACTGCCGGCATAAGTGCCACCCAGACCACCAACAACAGGAGCGTTCATGATGGCTTCCTTGCCCACTACGCCAGACAGCGGGAAACCTCCGGCCAGAGATTTGGCAATGGTCATCAAATCAGGCTGCACACCAGTCAGCTCGGTAGCAAACAGTTTGCCGCTACGGGCAAAGCCTGATTGGATTTCATCAAAAATCAGGACGATTCCGTGTTCATCGGCTAGCTGGCGCAAGGCGCGCAGGAATTCGTTTGGTGTGACATTAAAGCCGCCTTCACCCTGTACCACTTCGATAATGATTGCCGCAACATCACTGGCGGCCAGATGGCATTTGAAAATATTGTGCAGTCCATGCAGCGCATCTTCTACACTGACACCATGCAGGGCATTGGGATAGGGTGCATGCACGATATCTGCCGGAAATGGCCCGAAATCGACTTTATAGGGTGCAATTTTGCCAGTTAAGGCCATGGTCAGGTTGGTACGTCCATGAAAAGCACCATTGAATGCAATCACGCCACGTCTTTTGGTATAGGCTCGTGCAATTTTAATGGCATTTTCAACCGCTTCAGCACCAGAGGTAACAAACATGGTGCGCTTGTCGCCGGCAATAGGGGCACGGGCATTGATTTTTTCCGCTACTTTGGCATACAGCTCATACGGTACGGTATTAAAGCAGGTATGCGAAAATTTCTGCAACTGGGTAGCCACTGCCTGTTGTACTTTCGGATGCAGGTGGCCGGTATTCAGAACGCCAATACCGCCAGCAAAGTCAATATAACGCTTGCCTTCAGGTGTCCAGAACTCGGCATTTTTGGCATGATCAATGTAAAAATCACACATAAAGCCGACACCACGCGGAGCGGCAGCCAGTTGACGTTGGCGGATGTTGCCTGTTTGATTCATAAATTCTCTCCAGAAAAATGTAGACCGGCCTGAGCAGGTATATCACGCATACCACCGGTATGATGTGCGTTGTAACAATATAATTAACTGGCTGAAATCAGTCAGTCAAGAGGGGGGATTGCATTATTCCGGCAAGTTACGGGATTAAATTTATGCTGTCAATCCAGTCAGATACTTCGCTGGCATGACTTATAAATAAAAATCTCATATTAATTGAAATAAAGTAATTTTTATGTAGTGAATATTGGCAAATTATATTGAAAATTACTATTAATAATTAATTTGATTGCTTAATTTATGCATATATTCTTATAAATACGGATTTTTAGTAGTTATTTGATTTTTCTTGCTTATGTTGATTTAATTATGCTGAAGTGGCTGACATAACTGGTTAACAAGCTCAACCAGAATGGTTGAGCCGGAAAATATGCTAAATCAACATGTCTTAATACGGAAATGCTAGATGAATACAGTATTTTTAACAGTAGTTCAGGAGCGTACCTTAATACGTGCCGGCTTGCCGATAAGCAGACAGAACACAAAGGATACAGATACCATCACCAGCGCAATTTCATAAATCACATGATGGCCTAAATTGGCAGAAATTACTCCCTGTAGCATGCCAGCGAGAATAATGCTGCAAGATACACAGTTATTAAACAGTGTAGATGCAACACCGGTGCGCCCGGGTAGTAAATCCTGAAAATAAATCAGGCCGATACTGGCCACGATGCCGATAAAAAGACCATTGAACAATTGCAGGGCAATCAGCATCCGTTCATTCTGGGTAAAAAGCATACCAATATAAAATATGATGCCGCAAATAACAGCAAAGCAAATCAGATTCTTGTTACCAAAACGTGGCACCAGCATACTGGCCACCAGCATAGCCGGAATTTCAATCGCTGCGGCAATACCCATTAAATGGCCGGGCAGGGAGGGTGAACCAGGCAGTATCTTGTCGATATACAAAGGCATGTCAATCATATACATCATATTGGCCGTACCCATGCTGATAGAGGCGATAAACAGCAAGACAACATTGTGATTACTGAAAATCTTTTCTTTCTGCTCCTGCTGCTTACTAACAGGCGCAAGACGTCTGATGGCTGGAAAAAACAGAAAAACAATCAGCAAGGCCACAAAGAACATGGCTGCGGCGCTCAGATACATGATGGTAAAGCCGTAATTTACCGCCAACAAGAATGATAAAGGCGGCCCGATTACCCAGGCCAGCGATAATTGTGCCCGTAAAATGCCATTGAATACCACAACATTGCGGCCAGTCTGGTCGGTATATTCACGTGCAGAGGCGAAAATCTGCGGCATAGCTGCCGAAGTGAGTGCTGAGAAAAAGATACCAACTGTGACCAGTATCAGGTACTGGCGAGAGAAAGCAAACGTGATGCAGTTACCGATACCCATCAGGCAGCAAAATAAAATGATATTGCGCCGGATGCCTTTATTATCCGAGTACTGTGCCAGTAGAAAGCTCACTACTATTCCGGCGATAGCATTTATTGAATAAAACAATCCTACCTGATACGGATTTACTTTAACATCTTCAGCTAAGTAGCGGCTGAGAGTAGGCGCCTGTAAGGCACCGGCAATACCAATAATAAATGCAGCTACCAGAAAAGAGCCCAGAATAATATAAGTCTTTTGTTTTACAGCAATATTTTCTTCCACGTTTAACTTTTCTATTCTGAAAAGAAAGAGTTATATCACATCTCATGCTGATGGATGTCTAAAATTCTACCTGAACAGGCTGTTGCAGACAGTATGATAGTATAAATTATTGTTAATCTGTTAATTAATCGGATAGCTGATTTTAAATTATTATTTATCTGATACGTATGTATTGGTAGTTAGTATCTAAATAGTAGTATAAGCAATTGACAGCCGGAGATAATAAGGGCTGGTTGCTATGCACTGTATCAATGTGTCAATCATGCATGGCTAGCATTTTATTTTGCAAGAGCAGATATGTTTATATAACTGATATACGTGTATACGCTCTTAAGTAATGATATGTTTGTTCAGAAAATCCTTTAAATATGCATGATATGCTGTTCATAATGAAAAGATAATTATTAAACCGGATTAATGGTTAAAAGTACAAGATTAAACGGTTTTAAATTAACCGAATAATCCTGTGCTGACACAAAGGTTTAGACTAACTGCTGTTGATGCAGTAAATTTTCAATTTGTTCTTTTTGCCAATGATTGCTGGCGGCCAAGGTCAGGATTGCCAGTGCAGTTTCCAGATTGCATTTCCCACCATTAATCACCCCAGCTGCGCGCAGCTCATGCCCTTGCGCATAAACCGCGGAGGCACAACCCTGTAAAACCTGACTGATATTCAGAACAGGTATGGATTGCTGGCCGATTTGTCTGATTGCCGCCAGAAAGCTGGCATCAGTTGGCGTATTACCATTGCCATAGCTTTGCAAAACCACACCATCGGGCGGGTTGTGAGTCAGGCTGGCGGTAATCATGTCTAAATTGGCGCCCGGAGTAAGAGTAAAGCAGTGAATTCTGGCAGACGGGCTGATGTTATGGCACATTGGTGCAGCAGTGGGTGTGCTGACAGGCAGATTGATGTTAAACCAGCCGTCTGTCACCGACCATTGTGCCAGTGTGCCAAATTGCGGGTTGGCAAATGCGTCTGCCCGTTCCGTACTGATTTTGCTGCTGCCAATGGCTGGCCAGAGTTGACCGTTGAAAGCTATCGCTGTTTGGGTAAATCCAGACAGATTGAAAGCAGCCAGCGCTGTGCGCAGATTCAATGGCGCATCACTATTAGGCACAGCCAGCGGCAACATGGCACCGGTAAGGATGACAGGAATACCAAGTTGTGGCCGTGCCAGTGCAATGATATTGGCACTGTAAGCCATGGTATCGGTGCCATGCAGGATAAGCAGGCCATCATAAGCAGTGGCCTTGCTGTCTATCCAGTTAAGCCATGTCTGCCAGTTGCTTAGGGTAATGGCTGAAGAGTCGATTAAGGGGTTGCTGATAAACCAGTCACATTGAAGTTGATGACTGTATTCTTGAAAGATGGGCGCAGCTAGATTGGCGAGGCTGTCCGCGGGTACCAATCCAGCAGAAGTTTGCTGCATACCAATGGTGCCGCCGGTGTAGTAAACAGCCACATGTTTCTGGGTTGTCATATGCGTATACCGCCTTTCAGACAATAAAAGTATCAGATGCAAGCATAGCACGGATGGGTTTTGTTTAGTCCGGCTTGCGCGTACAATAGTGGTTTTCTGTGTCTGAATGGTAATCATGATACGTACTCGTTTTGCTCCCAGTCCTACCGGTTTTCTGCATATTGGCGGTGTGCGCACAGCTTTGTTTTCATGGGCGTTTGCGCGTAAACATCAGGGTAAATTTGTGCTACGAATTGAGGACACGGATCTGGAGCGCTCTACGGCCGAATCGGTGCAAGCCATTCTGGATGGTATGCACTGGGTAGGTCTGGACTACGATGAAGGTCCGTTTTACCAGACGCAACGCTTTGACCGCTATGCGGAAGTTTTGCGTGAATTGCTGGCATCCGGCCATGCCTACTATGACTATACCAGCCGTGAAGAACTGGAAGCGATGCGGCAGGAAGCCGAAGCGCGCGGTGAACATTTCTGGTACGACCGTCGCTGGCGTCCGGATGAGGGTAAAACCCTGCCGCCTGTACCTGAAGGTGTGCAGCCGGTGGTGCGTTTTAAAATGCCGCTGACTGGCGAAACGGCATGGGATGATTTGGTTAAAGGGCATATCGCCATTGCCAATCAGGATTTGGATGACCTGATTATTGCGCGTGCCGATGGTACACCTACCTATAATTTCTGCGTCGTAGTAGATGACTATGATATGGGTATCACTCAGGTAATCCGCGGTGATGATCATGTCAACAATACTCCCAAACAGATTAATATTCTGCGCGCCATGGGGGCTACACTGCCGCAATATGCTCATTTGCCGATGATTCTGAATGAAAAAGGTGCGAAAATGAGCAAGCGCCGTGATGCGGTAAGTGTGGTTGATTACGACAAACAGGGTATTTTGCCGGAAGCCTTGCTGAATTATCTGGCCCGGCTGGGCTGGGGGCATGGTGATGATGAATTCTTTACCATGGCACAATTTATTGAATGGTTTGACTTAAAGGATGTCAGCCCCTCAGCCAGCCGTTTTGACCATGAGAAACTGTTGTGGCTGAATGCGCAGCATATTAAAGCCAGTGATGATATTCGTCTGGCTGAACTGATACAACCACGTCTGGCACAGTCAGGCATTGAAGTTACCGAGCAGCCGGTTTTGGCTGATGTAGTGGCATTGGTAAAGGAACGCGCTCAGGATTTGAATCAGCTGGCCGACGAATGCAGGTATTTTTATGCGAAAGCCACGCCGAGTGAGAAAGAAGTAGCTAAACACTGGGATGCAGATGCTCCGGCGCGCATGCAGCGCTTTGCTACTGAGCTAGAACAGCTGCCACAGTGGGATGCAGAAAGTATTCATGCGCTGTTTGCGCCATTCTGTGAAGCAGAGAATATTAAAATGGGTAAATTGGGTATGCCTTTACGTCTGGCTGTATGTGGCACAGGTAAGACTCCGTCGATTGATCAGGTACTGGCGTTATTGGGGCGTGATGAGGTATTGCGCCGCCTGCGCCAGAATTGAGTCTGATTTGCATTTGCACAGGCTGCCGGTATTGTGATTGTTTGTCCATGGGCAAATAATGCAGTGCCGGCAGCCTGCGTTATTTATTCTGTTGCTACTCTGCCAGATGTTTTTTTATGTTAAATAATGCTGTTTTTTGATTATTACTGTGTATTTATGCTGGCAGAAAGTTAGTTTGCTACAGGACTAATGATGCCGGTAAGTTGTGGCTAAGCTCTGGCTGTGGCACAATCTGCGCCGGTTTTGGATGAATGTAAATGAATATAAAAGCAAATTTATCACAACGTATTGTTGTTGGTATGTCCGGTGGTGTGGATTCATCGGTCACTGCTTGGCTGCTCCGACAGGGCGGTTATGATGTGCGCGGTGTTTTCATGCAAAACTGGGAAGACGATAACGATGACGAGTATTGCTCTATCAAGCAGGATTCACTTGATGCGGTAGCAGTGGCCGACCTGATTGGTATGGATATCGATATTGTCAATTTTGCCGGCCAGTACAAAGACAATGTTTTTGCGTATTTCCTGCAGGAATATCAGGCCGGGCGCACACCCAATCCGGATGTGCTGTGCAATGCTGAAATTAAATTTAAGTGTTTTCTGGAACACGCACTGGCCGGTGGCGCAGATTTGATTGCTACCGGACATTATGCGCGCAAGGATGTGCGTGATGGCGTGCATTATCTGCTCAAGGGGCTGGATCAGAATAAAGACCAGAGCTATTTTCTGTATCGTCTGCAACCCTATCAGTTGCAACGCGCTTTATTTCCGCTGGGTGAGCTGGAAAAATCTCAGGTACGTCTGCTGGCTGAACAGGCACAATTGCCGACAGCAAAGAAAAAAGACAGTACCGGTATCTGCTTTATTGGTGAGCGGCCTTTCAGACAGTTTTTGCAGCGTTATCTACCAACTAATCCGGGTGCAATGGTAACGCCGGAAGGCAAAGTGGTAGGTGAACATGAAGGCCTGATGTATTACACGCTGGGGCAGCGTAAAGGTTTGGGCATCGGTGGTGATGGCGAACCGTGGTTTGTAGCCGGTAAAAATCTGCCGCGTAATGAGCTTGTGGTGGTGCAGGGGCATGATCACCCACTATTATTCAGCCACAGCCTGATTATGCATGATTTGAGTTTTACTACTCCACAGCGACCGGCTGAAGGCCGTTATGGGGTAAAAACCCGTTACCGGATGCCAGACGCACAGGCTACTTTGCGCTATCTGGATGATGGTTGTGCCGAGCTGGTGTTTGATGAACCGCAATGGGCAGTGACGCCCGGGCAGTCTGCAGTACTGTATGCTGGCGATATTTGTCTGGGTGGTGGTATTATCAGCGATACCGATAGTCACAGTATTTATAATAATTAGTTTGGTTTCAACAGATTGTCTGGATACAGGCAGTCATCTTACTGGCAATGATGCTGAAGTTCTGATTTGATGTTTTCTTTACAGTCGGTTTCGACTGAAATTTCCTTACTTCCTTTTAAATCAGACGCGTTGTTGCAAAGGATAAAAGATAATGGAAAAAATCTGGTTAAAAAGTTATCAGGAAGGGGTGCGGGCAGAGGTGGATGTGCGTGCTTATTCGTCGATTATTGACGTGCTGCACACCAGTGTGAAGAAGTTTGGCCCGCAGCCAAGTTTTTCCAATATGGGCACAACGCTTACTTATACGCAAACTGCTACTTATGTGAATCAGTTTACTTCTTATTTACAGAATGTACTGAAGCTGCAAAAAGGTGAGCGGGTGGCCATCATGATGCCTAATGTATTGCAATATCCGATTACCGTATTTGGTGTATTGCAGGCCGGTGGCGTAGTGGTAAATGTCAATCCGCTATACACACCAAGAGAGCTGGCACATCAGTTAATTGATTCGGGTGCTACTGCCATTATCGTGCTGGAAAATTTTGCCCATACAGTGGCCGAAGTATTGGCGCAAACAGCAGTCAAACAGGTAATTGTGGCCAGTATGGGCGATATGCTTGGCCGGCTGAAAGGCAGCTTCGTCAATTTCATGCTGCGCAAAGTTAAAAAAATGGTGAAGCCTTTTCATCTGCCCCAGTCGATTACTTTTGTTCAGGCATTGGCGTTGGGGAAAAAGCAGCGTTTTACCCCAGTACCATTGGAACTGGAAGATTTGGCACTATTGCAGTATACCGGCGGCACAACTGGTGTTTCCAAAGGGGCAATGCTGACACATGGCAATATTGTGGCCAATATGCAGCAGGCATCGGAATGGATTAAGGCCAATCTCACGCCGGGCGAGGAAGTGGTGGTAACGCCATTGCCGCTGTATCATATTTTTTCACTCACTGTGAATATTATGATTTTTGCCAATACTGGCTCCAAGAATATTCTGATTACCAATCCGCGTGATATCAATGCTTTGGTTAAAGTATTGAAAAAGAATCGGGTAACGGTAATGAGCGGAGTCAATACACTGTTTAATGCCCTGATTCATAATGAGGAATTTAAAACGATTGATTTTTCATCATGGAAATTGGTTCTGGGTGGCGGTATGGCTACTCAGAAAGTAGTGGCGCAGGAATGGAAAGCTATTACCAATGTACCGATTATCGATGCCTATGGCCTGACTGAAGCCAGCCCGGGCGTGTGTGCTAATCCTTTAAATAATCCTGAATACACAGGTACAGCAGGCTTGCCAGTATCGAATACGGATATCGAAATCCGTGATGATAATGGTAAAGTGCTGGGTATTGGTGAAGTAGGCGAATTATGGGTACAGGGGCCGCAGGTGATGAAAGGCTACTGGAACCGGCCGGAAGAAACCGCTAAAGTGCTGGATAGCCGTGGCTTTGTGGCTACTGGTGATATGGCTGAAATTGATGCAAAAGGCTATGTGCGTCTGGTTGACCGCAAGAAAGACATGATTCTGGTATCGGGATTTAATGTTTATCCGAATGAAGTGGAAGAAATAGTAGCCGCTATGCCCGAAGTATTGGAAGTAGCCTGTATTGGCGTACCCAATGAGAAAAGTGGTGAAGCGATTAAATTATTTGTGGTTAAGCGCGACCCCAATCTGACGCGTGAACAGATTATTGCTTATTGCCGCCAGAATTTGACTGGCTATAAAGTGCCAAAAGATATTGAGTTCTGCACTGAATTGCCTAAATCTGCGGTAGGCAAGATTCTGCGTAAAGATTTACGCACCAACAAATAACTTTTCAGGTACAGAAAAACGGTTACTGCTATTATGCAGTAACCGTTTTTGTTCTATCCGTGTGCATTCTCAGCAGACAGGATAATAGCTAGTTCTATAATAAGTGATATGATAATAACTATGTTATAAAGTCTAAATAACAGATAATCTGCTAATGATTTATATAATCACTCATTAGTCAGTTCAGTTTGTAATATTTAGCTGTGATTAAATTTTATTCGTATTTTATTTATAGTTTTAGCTAATGAAAATAGGTAGTCTGCAAATATATTTATAAAAAAACAATGACTTTAAATTATATTAATCAATTAATTGTTATGATGTATAGGATTTTTGATTAAATGATTTGTTGTCAATATTTAAAATAGAAATGAAGCCTATGCGGGGTAGGCGAGAATTCTCAAAATTCAATAATGTTCGTTTGCGTATAACTAGATTATGGGTAAAAATGAAAATAAGTAATTATGCGTTTAATTTATTGACTATTTCGCACGAGTTCGGTTGCACCGATGGCATAAATAGTCAGAGCTTGATAATGAATCTAAAAATTAAAAAATTATTGAGTCTAGCAAAGCGTCAATGGTGTGCTCGAGCAATGTTACTTTATCATTTTTTCCAGTCAAAATATTAATAACATCTTCGACAGTTTTTATATTTTTGATTTTTTCTTCAATACCGTCCTTACTTATATTGCGTGTTAATTTGTCAAGAAAAGTGAGTTGTTCATCTGAATTTGCTGCAATGCTGATTACGATATAAGCCAATTTACCATTCTCACCCCAAACAATACCTTGAGGAAAGTGAAATATTTGTACTCCGGCTTTTTTAATTAAATGACGGAATACGGTTGTAGATATTATTGCGATTCCATTATCCAAATAGCTTGCCGCTTGTTGTTCACATTGCTGTATCTCTTCACTATAGCCATCTTCTACTAAATCTGCGTCAACCAAAGCTTGGGCAATACTCTTGATTGCTTGTATTTTACCGGTTGCACTTTGATTTAAATGAATATCCTTTTTAGTTAATTTAAACATTCAATACCTCTGTATTTTATTAAATGTATTGATTCAGCACTAAAGTTCGGCAATAGAGCAGCAAACAGGTAATGATGTGATAACTAATCTGAACAGGTAATGAATATGTGTCGTGGCAGCAATACTATACAGGTTTTTATCTGAATAAAATGCTGTAGGAGCAGCAATAGGGTAATTCTGTTCAGCACGGGCTGTTATTCAGAAGATGGCTATAAGAAGTTATGGCAATCAGGCAGGCTGGCTGGGTAAATTCATGGCCAGAACGCTTTGTTTCTGGTTTTCACGAAAATCAGCCAGTTTTTGTGCCAGCTCGGGATTATCATTGGCTAGTAGTGAGATGGCAAACAGGGCAGCATTGGCTGCACCAGCCTCACCAATGGCGAATGTGGCTACGGGTACCCCTTTAGGCATTTGTACAATAGACAATAATGAATCTTCACCACGCAGATATTTGCTAGGAACAGGTACACCCAGTACTGGAATGGTGGTTTTGGCGGCAACCATACCTGGCAGGTGAGCAGCACCTCCGGCTCCGGCAATGATCGCTTTCAAACCACGAGCACGTGCATTTTCGGCATATTCAAACATTAAATCCGGAGTACGATGGGCGGAAACAACGTGTATCTCATATGGAATGCAGAATTGTTGCAGAAACTGTTCTGCCTGCTGCATTACCGGATAATCGCTGTTACTGCCCATAATGATGCCGATTAGTGGAGTGTTCATGTTGTACCTTATTTACTATAACAGGTTATTTTTTTAACAAATGTCTGGCTCTGCTGGCCGCACTGCTGTTGGGGTAGCTGCTGATAATGCGCTGATAGGTGGTACGAGCAATATCCTGCTGCTGTAAATGTGCCTGACATTGTGCCACCTGATACAGCGCATTGGGACTATGGCTGTTCTGCGGGAATAAGTTGGTAAAGCGTTTGCCAATATTGATAACCGATTCGCAGTTGTTTAATCGGGCATGGCTTTGCAGGAGTAACCACATGCGTTCCTGTGCCGAAGCGCTGCCATTGCCACCACTATCAGCATTTTTAAGCAATCGGATACTTTGTGCATAGAGCCCTGCATTGTATAAGCGGCGTGCTTCGCTGGTATTATCGTTAGCGGCCGAGTCGCTGGTCGCACTCACCTCACTGGCCGGAATACGTACATTTATATAACGCGACAGGGTTGTCTGTTGCTGGCGAATATCGTTCATCTGATTTTGCAGACCATCAATCTGGGTTTGCAGGCTGGCCAGTTGTGTCTGAATCTGGCTGAGCTGGTCAGCAGTTTGGGTAGTATCAGATGCTGATTTAGTTGAAGTGACGGTAACCGGTGCGCCAGAGGAAGACATGGTGCTACATGCGCTGATGGTGAGAATGGCTATTAGTGCCAGACTGAAATGGCGATAGTTTGAAAGTGGCATGAAATGCTTTTCTCCTCTGGGTAATCGTTATTATTTTTTCTGAATAAGTGTCAGGCCATCGCCTAGCGGTATGGTTAATGGGCGTATGCGCTGATCGTATATCAGGCCAGCATTAAACTTACGCATGATAAGGACACTTTCAGACTCACTACCACCGGCTGCCTGAGCAACACGGCCATGCAGCAGTACATTATCTATGGCAATAATGCCGCCGGGGCGAACCAATTGCAGGCAGCGTTCAAAATAATGGGGAGTGGGTGTTTTGTCGGCATCTATCAGTGCGATGTCGTAATGATTAGCCTGATTACTGGCAATCAGTTTATCCAGTGTGATTAGCGCCGGTTGCAGGTGTAACTGTATTTTGTGGCTGACATTAGCCTGCTGCCAGTAGCGACGGGCAATATCGGTATAAGTAACATTGATGTCGCAGGCTGTAATGTGCCCGTCTTCAGGCAGTGCCAGTGCCATTGCTGTACTACTGTAGCCGGTAAATACACCGATTTCCAGATAGTTGCGTGCCTGAATTAGCTGTGCCAGCCACACCATTAATTTTGCCTGTTCCTGTGCAATACTCATGGCGCCCTTGCGATGCCGCGCAGTTTCAGCCCGCAGCTGTACCAGCAATGGCTCTTCTACAGGATTAATCCCGGCCAGATATTGCTCCAGTGCCGGCGTACTCAGACAGGTATGTTGACTCATGACAGGTCAGCCAGCGATTATTCAGTCAGATAGGTATAGCCTTTTTTTGGCAGTTTGGCTGCGGC
Organism: Snodgrassella alvi; assembly: GCF_002777425.1. Taxonomy (GTDB): domain Bacteria; phylum Pseudomonadota; class Gammaproteobacteria; order Burkholderiales; family Neisseriaceae; genus Snodgrassella; species Snodgrassella alvi_B. The sequence goes on along the minus strand of NZ_MDVC01000106.1, from coordinate 52,320 downwards.
GAAGTTTGCTTCATCTTCTGGATTGAGCTGAACATCCCATAACATGGCACGATGTTTTAGCTGAACCTGAGCTTCTTCGGGGTGTTTAGCCATAAATTCATTCAGAAATTGGGTAGTGTCAGACTGATAATTGTACATATTGGTTTCTTCTTGGATATGGTATTCAGAAACGAGAGTATTATTATATACAAATTAGACCGTACTGGTGTAAATGCTGGTCTAATTGCACTGGTTTTAGCAGCAGGGAATGATGAGAGGTGAACAGATAGGTTATACTATGCCGCTTTATCGGTCGTGTTTGCTGCGGCACGCGAGTATTTTTTTCATAAATTATTGTATTATTTATGCTAACAAAGTGGTTACACAGGGTTTTACCGCGAAAGACTGCCCGCGGTGGCAGAAAACGGGAAATACCATTAGCACAACACCATATTCAGGCAGATGAGCTTAGTTTTGCTGCGGAAAAAGTAATTGTCCGCTTGCAGAAAGAAGGATATCAGGCCTATGTGGTGGGTGGTGCCGTGCGTGATTTGTTGCTTGGTGTGACACCTAAAGACTTTGATGTGGCGACTAATGCCACGCCTGAGCAGGTACGTAAGCTGTTTAGACGTAGCCGCATTATTGGCCGGCGTTTTCCGATTGTACATGTTATGGTGGGCCCGGAAACGATTGAGGTAACAACTTTCCGGGGTGGAGTCGTCAACAGCCACAATGAGCTGGGTCGGATTATGAAAGATGCCAGTTTCGGCACTCTTGAGCAAGATGCAATGCGCCGCGACTTTACCGCCAATGCTTTGTACTATGATCCGAAACGTCAGGTTATTCTGGACTTCCATCATGGCGTTGAAGATATCCGTAACCGGCGTCTGGTGATGATCGGCAATCCACTGGAACGCTATCAGGAAGACCCGGTACGGATGTTGCGTGCGGCTCGACTATCAGGCAAACTTGATTTTACTGTGGATAAACATACGTCTAGGCCGATTGCTGAATGTGCGCAATTACTACAGCGTGAACCGCCAGCCCGGCTATTTGACGAAGTGCTGAAGATTTTATTCAGTGGGAATGCGCAAGCATGCCTGCACCAGATGGCTGTTCTTGGGCTGAAAAATGTTCATCCATTGCTGGATGCACTGATGCCGGGCGGTGAAAGTAATGATAATATTGTTGCACTGGCTCTGCATAATACGGATGAACGTCTGCGGGCAGATAAATCGGTTTCGATGGGCTTTGTACTCGCTGCTGTATTATGGCCGCACATCAGAGATGCATGGCAGCGCGAACAGGCTGCTGGCATGCGTACCAATGCGGCTATGAATGCGGCAATCGCTTCGGAGCGCCAGTATGTGGACAAACGCTGGGGTGTGCCGCAGCGGTATAGTATTACCATGCGTGAAATCTGGTCTTTACAACCTCAGTTTGAAATTATGCGTGGGGCACGGCCTTATCGTTTACTTGGCCAGCCGCGTTTTCGCGCCGCTTTTGATTTTATGTGTCTGCGTGCAAATCTGGGAGAAGTGCCACAAGAAGTTGTTCAATGGTGGCAGGCTTTTCAGCATGGCTCGGATACAGAACGTGAGCAGTTGATTGGTACTGCCATGCAAATGGAAAAAACATCAATAAGACAAAAACGATATCGTAACAAACGAACTAAGCAATCTAAGCAGGAGGAAGCATGAATACAGTGACAGCGGTTATTGCTTTAGGGGCTAATCTGGAAAATCCGCGCCAGCAGGTTGAAGCAGCCATGGCTGCTTTAAATCAGGTTAAAGGAATTCGAGTTAAGGCAATTTCACCACTTTACACTACTAAGCCTGTAGGGCTGACTGACCAGCCTGATTTTGTTAACGCGGTGGTATTGGTTCATACCTCGCTGAGTGCATCGGAGCTGTTACACACCTTGCTAAAACTGGAAGAGCAGCAGGGCCGGGTACGCGATATCCCTAATGGCCCGCGTGTAATTGATTTGGATCTGATTGATTATCATCATCAGATTTTTAATGATGCTGATTTGGTTCTGCCTCATCCGCGTGCGCATGAGCGTGCCTTTGTGATGGTTCCGCTTGCGGCTATTGCGCCGTATTATGTAATTGGTACACACGGTAGTGCCTCAACTCTGGCCGCAAAATTATTAAAGGCACAGCCAGATGCGGTGACGATTATTGCAGACGGTCAGGACTAGGGCGGAGGAAAATATGGATTATCGCTACATTGTCGTAGAAGGGTCTATAGGCAGTGGCAAATCAGCTTTAAGCCGTCGTCTGGCGCAGTATTTCGATGCCTTGCTGTTATCGGAAATACCGGAAAGCAATCCATTTCTGGAAAAATTTTATCTGAATGCCACTAATCATGGCTTGGCCACCGAGATGCATTTTCTGATGCGTCGTTGTGAGGCAATCAATGTGATTTATGCTGAGGATGAGCGGCGTTCACGGATTATTGCTGATTTTCTGCTGGAAAAAGACCAGATATATGTACCGGTAATTTTGCGTGAAGGTGAACAGACTCTGTACTGGCAAATCAAACAGAAAGTGATGCCGAAATTTCCAGTACCCGATCTGGTGATTTATCTGGAAGCAGATGATGATTTACTGGACAGACGTCTGCATCAGCGTGAAGATGGGATGATAAACCTGTTTCCTGCGGGTTATTTACAACAGATTCATGCAGAGTATCGTCGTTTTTTTCATTTATACCAGCACGCGCCTTTGTTAATTGCTAATACCAATGAGCTGGATTTTTTGGGTAATGACGACCATTTTGAGCTGTTGCTCAATACCATTGCCAATATGAAGGGTAGTCGCAACTATCTGAATTTGAGCGAGTAACTTTCTGATGTGGCTTCCGAAAAGGCTGTTAATATCTGCTGGTTCTGGTAATTATTGAAGCCTGTGTTTGTCGTAAATGTGCTATTTTAGCTAGCTACGCTGTTTAACCTAGGTAAAAATATATCAATGATATTATGCTTTTTGTCTGGTATTTAGTAGACTGATTTACAAATGAGCATGGTAGTGAACTGTATTTTTCCATTGGAAAAGTACAGTTTTTGTATATTGGCTAACTGAATAATTGGTTGTTGGACGCAAAATTCAGCAGTAAATAAAACAGATAAAGTCTGGTGGTAAACGAGTGCTGCCGATTTTAGCTGCATAGCCTGATTATTTTGCTCGAATTGAATTAAATGTTAGAGATTATTTATTAGGCTAATGAAAATGCGGCTGCTGGCAAAATGTTTGTTAATCTGCTCTGGTATGGCGGGCGGCTGTGGTATTTTGCCGGTCATTAATCCAGGCTGGATGCTATTTGCGTTAACTTACACAGATGTCTTTTGTCAGTGTGCTGACGACAGGTAAATAAGCAGTAGCCACCGGCAGTATTTTTCTAATGAACATAATTAACGGATTTATCTGTTTATGCATACTATTCACACTTTAAGAAAGATGAAAGCAGCTGGCGAAAAAATTGCTATGCTGACTTGTTATGATGCCAGCTTTGCCCGCCTGATGAGCGATGCAGGTGTTGATGTGCTGCTGATTGGTGATTCACTCGGCATGGCGATACAGGGGCAAACTTCTACCATACCGGTTAGTGTAGAGGATATTTGCTACCACACGGCAGCGGTGGCGCGTGGCAATCAGCAGGCACTGATTCTGGCTGATTTGCCGTTTGGTGCCTATCAGCAAAGTAAGGAGCAGGCTTTTGCTGCCGCGGTGCGTCTGATGGTGGCTGGTGCGCACATGGTTAAACTGGAAGGTGGTGCGTGGATAGCAGAAACCACGCAGTTTTTGCAGCAGCGTGGTATCCCGGTTTGTGCGCATATTGGTCTAACTCCGCAATCCGTTCATACGCTGGGCGGCTATAAAGTGCAGGGGCGTGGTGAGGCTGCGGCACAATTGCTGGCTGATGCTCAGGCGCATGCTCAGGCAGGGGCGGATATGGTGTTGATGGAATGTGTACCCAGACAGCTGGCAGCACAGGTTACTGCTACAGTAAGCTGCCCAACCATCGGTATCGGTGCTGGAGTGGATTGTGATGGTCAGGTACTGGTAATGCACGATATGTTGGGTATTTATCCGGGTAAAACAGCTAAATTTGTTAAAAACTTTATGCAGGGGCATGACACTATTCAGGCGGCAATCAGTACTTATGTAAATCAGGTAAAGGCAAAAGTTTTTCCGGGCGTAGAGCACAGTTTTACTGACTGATTGTTTTAGTTAATTTTTTGTTTTTATTTGAAAGCATCCCCGCTTTGCGCAATTTTGTCTTTACAAACGGGCAGATTGGGCAGCGGGCGGATATTTTTACAGGCTTGTTTTTTTTGCAGGAAGTATATATAAGTTAATTCCTTGACTAATAGAAATATTTAGAGAGATGCCTATGGCGCTGGCCAAGCCTTACCCTCGTGCAATGACTATTGCTGGTTCTGATTCCAGTGGTGGTGCTGGTATTCAGGCGGATTTAAAAACCTTTGCTGCACTTGGCGCATATGGCACCAGTGTCATTACAGCCATCACTGCACAAAATACTTTTGGTGTACATCAGGTTATGGTTGTACCTCCTGATATGATTGAGGCGCAGTGTGCTGCTGTGATGTCGGATATTCGGATTGATGCGGTTAAAATAGGTATGCTCGCCGATACTGACAGTATTCGTAAAGTGTCAAAGACGCTACAGCGGTATCATCTGCCTTTTACTGTGTTAGATCCAGTGATGGTGGCTACGTCTGGTTCGGCATTGTCTATAGAGAATACAGTACAGACATTGAAGCAACTGCTAATGCCGCTGGCTGATATTGTTACGCCTAACCTGTTTGAACTGTCTACGTTAACGCAGAAACCGATTGCCACCACGGATCAGGAAATGCTGGAACAAGGGCAGATATTGCTGGATGAGGGATGTCAGGCTGTACTGGTAAAGGGCGGGCACCGTAATGATTCTGAAGAAGCTACTGACTGGCTGCTGGAGGTGGATTGCGAACCAGTATGTTTCAAAAGTTTACGGATTAATACTTCTCATACCCATGGTACCGGCTGCACACTTTCAGCTGCGATAGCCGCATTGCGCCCCAAGCATGAGAATCTGGCCAATACGGTTGCAGCAGCTAAAAGCTATGTGCATGGTGCGATTGAGGTGGGCCAGCACTGGCATCTTGGACATGGTTATGGTCCGTTAGCCCATTTCTGGCGCATAAAACGTGATTAGTGGTTTCATCTGTATGCTAAAATTGGCTGCTTGACAGCTAATCAGGGTAAGGCAGTAATTGCCATTTTTCAGACAGGGGAGTGCTAATGCAGACATGGCATCAGGCAATTGGTGCAGAAAAACAGCAACCATATTTTCAGCATATTCTTGAAGTGGTACGCGCGGAGAGGCTAGCCGGCAAGGTAATCTATCCGCCTGCTCAGGATGTGTTCAACGCATTCAAGGCAACTGAGTTTGCTCAGGTTAAGGTGGTGATTCTTGGGCAGGATCCTTATCATGGTCCGCAACAGGCACATGGTTTATCTTTTTCTGTACGGCAGGGTATTGCCATTCCACCTTCATTAGTCAATATCTATAAAGAGCTGGCGGATGATATTCACGGCTTTCATATTCCACAGCATGGTTATTTGCAGCATTGGGCAGAACAGGGAGTACTGCTGCTGAATACTGTTTTAACCGTACGCGCCGGACAGGCGCATTCACATGCTGAACTGGGCTGGGAAACTTTTACTGATCGGGTTATTGCTGTGCTCAATGCCGAGCGTGAGCACGTGGTATTTATGCTGTGGGGTAGCCATGCACAGAAAAAGGGTGCCATGATAGACCGACATAAGCATCTGGTATTGTCTGCGCCACATCCCTCGCCGTTATCGGCTTATCGGGGCTTTTTTGGCTGCAAGCACTTTTCCAAAGCCAATGCATACCTGCAAGAGCACGGCCTGACTCCGATAGACTGGCAGCTATAGTATGCTGTTTATCGGCCAGCATGCCGCAGCTACGGTTTTCAGGTAAATAACCTTGTTCTGCCTTGCTGGAAAGCATCATTAAAACCATGTTAAATCTAAACCCGCAACAACACGAAGCCATTCATTATCTTGCTGGGCCGCTCTTGGTACTGGCTGGTGCCGGCAGCGGCAAGACGCGTGTTATCACCGAGAAAATTGCCTATCTGATTACTCAGGCAAATTATCCGCCACAGCAGATTGCCGCTATCACTTTTACCAATAAAGCAGCACGTGAAATGCAAGAGCGGGTGGGGCATTTATTGCGTAAACCGCAAACGCGTGGTTTGACCATATGTACTTTCCATTCACTGGGCATGCGCTTTCTGCGCGAAGAAGCGGCTGCGGCCGGATATAAGAAACAGTTTTCCATTCTGGACAGTGCCGATGCCGGCAAAATTATCAGTGAGTTATTGGGCAGTAGCGGCCGGGAAATGGTATTTAAAGCGCAACACCAGATTTCACTGTGGAAAAACAGCCTACTCACACCTGAAGCAATTATTCAGCAGGCAGAAGACCCGTGGACACATCAGATCGGGCAGTTATACGCTTCCTATCAGGATACCCTGACCAGTTATCAGGCGGTGGATTTTGATGATTTAATCCGCATTCCGGTTGAGCTGTTACAAAATGAGGCAGAGATTCGTTATAAATGGCAATTACGTTTGCGTTATTTGCTGGTAGATGAATGTCAGGATACCAATACCTGCCAGTATGCCTTGATGCGTCTGCTTACCGGCGCGGAGGGTAAATTCACCGCCGTGGGTGATGATGACCAGAGTATCTATGCGTGGCGTGGCGCCAATATGGAAAACCTGCGCCTGTTACAGCAGGATTATCCGGATTTGAAAATTATTAAGCTGGAGCAGAACTACCGCTCTACAGCACGCATATTACGGGTTGCCAATCAGGTAATTGCGCATAATCCCAAGCTGTTTGCCAAAACCTTATGGAGTGAATATGGCCTTGGCGACATGATTGATGTGATTGCCTGTAAAAATGAAAGCCATGAAGCTGATTTGGTGGTAAGCCGGATTGCCCATCAGAAGCTGGTTGGTGGTGATGCAGTGCATTACCGGGATTTTGCTATTTTGTATCGAGGTAATCATCAGGCAAGGGTATTTGAAGAAGCCTTGCGCAGCCGGCGTATCCCGTACCGGCTTTCCGGCGGACAAAGTTTTTTTGATAAGGCTGAAATCAAGGATGTGCTCGCTTATGTGCGTTTGCTGGCCAATCCCGATGACGATCCGGCATTTTTACGCGCAGTGACGACACCGCGGCGAGGAGTGGGCGAAACCACGCTGGCCAAACTGAATAATTATGCCAAAGTGGCACAATGTAGTCTGTTTGAGGCAGCACGCAGTATGGATGCCTTAGCGGAACTGTCGCCAAAAAGCCGCGAACCTTTACAGCAGTTTATGGCTATGCTGGCTGATTATCAGGCACGTGCCAGTACAGAAGCCGCCGGTAGCCTGCTGCATAATCTGCTGGCTGATATCGCTTATGAGGCTCATCTGCTCAATACCGAAGAAGGGCGCGCCGGAGAAATCAAATGGTGCAATGTTCGGGATTTACTTGGCTGGATAGGCAAAAAAGGTGAAGAAGACGGCAAAAATATCCTTGAAATAGCCCAGACGATTGCACTGATGACATTGCTTGAGGGCAAAGAAGATGAAGATGCGGATATGGTAAGCATGTCAACGCTGCATGCTTCCAAAGGACTGGAATATCCGCATGTATTTCTGGTGGGTTGCGAAGAAGGTGTTTTCCCCCATGCCGACAGTGTGGAAGAAGGCAATATTGATGAAGAACGCCGGCTGATGTATGTGGGTATTACCCGGGCACGGCAAACCCTGACGCTGACTCATTGTCATAAACGCAAACGTGCCGGTTCATGGGAGTTTCATGAACCCAGCCGTTTTATTGACGAGATGCCGGCTGAAGATATTCGTTTACTTGGACGCAAGGGCAGTGAACCCATTGTTAGCCAGTCGGAAGGCAAAAGTATTCTGGCCAGTATGATGGCGCGGCTGAATAGTCTGCAATCCTGATAGTGCACTTTACGGCTGTTGCATGTGGCTTTACCTGTTCCATGTTAAACTAGACACTGTTTGCTGCGAATGCAGTTTATTATGGAAAAATATTATGAAAATCGCCAAAAACTCTGTTGTGACGCTGGATTATGAAATGTTTAATGCTGATAACCAGCTAATAGACAAGACTGAAGAACCGATTAGCTATTTGCATGGTGGTTATGATGGTATTTTTCCACTGGTGGAAGAACAGTTACACGATAAAGCAGTAGGCGATGTAGTGGATGTAACCATGTCACCGGATGACGCATTTGGTGAACAGGAAGAAGATTTGATTCGCATTGAACCGCTGGATGTTTTTCCGGTTGAAGTGGAAGTGGGTATGATGTTTGAAGCTGACGACCCGGAAACTGGTGAGGTAATGGTATACCGTATTACCGATGTGGCCGATGGCAAAGCAGTGGTGGATGGTAATCATCCATTGGCAGGCCAGCGCATTCGCTTCATCGCAACGGTGAAAGACATTCGCCCAGCTACTGCTGAAGAGCTGGAACACGGCCATGTGCATGGCGCGCACGACCATCACCACTAATGACTGGTACAGCCACGTAGTGGCTGTCCGCAGAAATAAAGGGAATATTTGCTCAGGGCTGAATATTCCCTTTATTTTTACCTAATTAACTGGCGCTGACCAGTGTTGCGTGGTTAGCCAGAAAACGATTGTATTTTGGCTGCCAGTTCACAGCACTAGAACCAGACGGTATGATGTAACTATGCGTTAATTTTCTTATTGATAGCATCATGACTCCCTCACAAATTCTCGCCGCTGCCCGCCCATATTCACTATTTCTTAGTCGTTTACTGGATAATCATTTACTTGATCAGGACAAGCTGTATCCATGGCTGCAACGGCGTCTGACAGCAGATGATTTTCATGATTTTGCTGATTGGAGGCAATTACAGGTTAGTGAAAATGAAGCCGAACTGGCACGGCAGTTACGCCTACTTCGTCGTTATGTGATGGCACATATCATGGCGCGGGATTTGGCACGTGTGAGTGACCTGGCTGAAGTTACCACCACCATTACCCATCTGGCTGATTTTGCCATTAATGTTGCCGAGCAGTATGTGCATGCCTATTATGCTGGCCTATATGGCGAACCGATTGGTTATCACAGTGCCACGCCTCAGCGCCTCAGTGTAGTGGGTATGGGCAAAATGGGTGGTTATGAACTGAATGTTTCTTCTGATATTGATTTGATTTTTGTTTTTCCCGAAGCCGGTGACACTAATGGCAAACGACAGAAAAGCAATCAGGAATTTTTTACCAAAGTTGGTCAGAAAATCATTGCTTTATTAAATGATATTACTGGCGACGGGCAGGTTTTTCGTGTTGACATGCGTCTGCGGCCTGATGGTGATGCCGGAGCGCTGGTGATTAATGAAACGGCACTGGAACAGTATCTGATTCAGCACGGACGGGAATGGGAGCGTTATGCATGGACAAAAGCGCGTCTGATTACTGATTATCCGAATAATATAGCGACACTGGTGCGGCCGTTTGTGTATCGTAAATATTTGGATTTTAATGCCTACGATGCTATGCGCAGCCTGCATCAGCAGATTCAGCGCGAAGTTACCCGTAAGGGCATGGCCGATAATATCAAACTTGGCGCTGGTGGCATCCGCGAAGTGGAATTTGTCGCACAGATTTTCCAGTTGATACGTGGCGGACAAGTACGCAGCCTGCAACTGAAAGGTACACAGGAAACCCTGCAAACACTGCTACAGCAAGGCATGCTGACACAGGATAACGTGGATACATTGCTGCAAGCCTACCATTTTCTGCGTGATACCGAGCACCGCTTACAATACTGGGATGACCAGCAAACCCAGATGCTGCCCACAGGCGCAGAACAACAGCAAATGCTGGCACAGAGTATGGGTTATGGCAATTATGCCGATTATCTGGCTGCACTGAATCAGCACAGAGAGGCTGTAAACCAGATTTTTAATGCCATATTTATTGATCCGGATGATAAAGCCAAGCCACAAAACCCGGATATGGTACGCGTATGGCAGGATGAAAGCGACTGCGAAGAAAAAACAGCCCTACTGGCAACGTATGGATTTGATGCTAAAAAGGTATTGCCGCGTCTGCAACAGCTACATCATGGTAGTCAGTACCGACAGTTATCGCCCGCAGCGCAACAGCGTTTTGATGAAATGATACCATCTGTGCTTAGTGTGGCGGCCAAATATGCCCAGCCCGACACCACATTAACTCGCTTACTGGATTTTCTCGAAGCCATAGGCCGGCGCAGCTCCTATCTGGCCTTTATGCATGAGCATCCGGAAGCGCTGGAAAAACTGGCCGGACTGATGAGCCAGAGTAGCTGGGTGGCTACCTATTTACAACAGCATCCGGTGTTATTGGATGAACTGCTCAGCAATGAATTAATGCGCATAGATACCGACTGGGCAGCACATGCACAGGAACTGGTACGCGTACTTGATGACTGCCATGGGGATGTTGAAACACAAATGGATGTTTTGCGCCGGTTTCAGCATGCGTGGACTTTCCGTCTGGCCGTGCAGGATTTGGCAGGTTTGTGGACGGTGGAAGCATTGTCTGACCAGCTTTCTGCTCTGGCCGATTTAATCATTGAAACCGCATTGGCAAGAGTGTGGGCACAATTGCCACGCCGGCACACCGATACTCCTCATTTTGCCGTGATTGGCTATGGCAAACTGGGTGGCAAAGAGCTAGGCTATACCTCTGATTTGGATCTGGTTTATGTATTTGCCGATGATCATCCGGATGCTATCGATATCTATACCCGTCTGGCACGCCGTCTGACTAGCTGGCTTACCGTACCTACTGGTGCCGGTATGCTCTATGATATTGATTTACGCCTGCGTCCGAACGGCGATTCAGGTTTTACTGTTACCCATATACAGGCATTTGAACGCTATCAACGCGAAAGTGCGTGGATATGGGAGCATCAGGCCTTAACCAGGGCGCGCTTTATTGGCGGAGACAGTACAGTGGGTACCCGCTTTGATGCGGTGCGGGACGAAATCCTGTGCCGTCAGCGTGATACAGATGAGTTGCGCACTGAAATCATTGCCATGCGCGAAAAAATGTTTCCTACTCATCCACCCGTAGACAGCAATGTGAAATATGCCCGGGGTGGCGTCGTGGATGTCGAATTCATCGTGCAGTATCTGATACTGGCCTATGCACATCAGTACCCGCAATTATTACAGAATTATGGCAATATCGCCCTGCTCAGCATCGCAGCCGAACTGGGACTGGTAGACAGCAGTCTGGCCGAAGGCGGCCGCGCTGCCTACCGCTATTATCGTCAGCAACAGCATAATACCCGCCTGCGTGATGCCGTCACTACCCCCATAGACGCCACTTTACTGGCGCATTATCAGGTGGTGAAGCAGCTATGGACACAAGTGTTTGCCGCCGTGCCGACTGAATGAATATTTCTGTGTATCTGTCCAAACAGTACTGGCAGACATAAAATCCTTATTCCTCAGCAGAATTACTCCATTGTGCTGCTTGAAATAAACAAAGCAGACAGCGTACAATCAAAGGCCGCACTACCTTTTCAAACTGGTCTACCGTAGTGAACCAACTGATATTTGACTTTGATGATCGCAGCTATCCCGGATTTGATAAATTTCTTGGCCATACCAATGCAGAATTGATTTACGTATTACAACAGCAGGCCGACCCATTTATTTTTGTCTGGGGAGAGGCCGGCAGCGGTAAAAGCCATTTGCTCAAAGCATGGGTGGCACAAGCACAGTCGCGCGGGTTGAAAGCTGAATATGTTGATGCCGCCAGAGAAGGCCTTGGCTACTGGCTGTTTGATCTCGATTGCGTTGCCGTAGACCAGATTGAATTACTTAGTGCCACCGAGCAGCAGCAACTATTTTCTCTCTTCAACCATTTTCGTAACAGCCGTCGTGGTAACTTACTCCTGAGCTCAGCCATCCCGCCCCAGCAGCTCATGATTCGTGAAGATTTACGTACACGCATGGCCTTTTGTCTGGTGTACGAAATCAAGCCATTAAGCGATGATGAAAAATTCAATGCTCTGGTAGGCATGGCACATGCGCGGCAGATACCTGTGGATGCCGAAGTTATCCGCTACCTGCTTGCTCACTGGCGGCGCGATCTGGACAGCCTGCTTCTGATGCTCAATACCCTGAATGACTACTCACTGGCGCAGGGACGGCGCATCACCCTCACATTACTGCGCCAGCTACTCAAACAACAGGAACATGCATGAATCTGGCTATTTTTGACCTTGATAACACCCTGATTAACTGTGATTCGGATAATGAATGGCCGAAATATCTGCTGCAAAAAGGATTGGTAGACAAATCATTTGTCGATATGAAAAACGACAAATTCTATCAGGATTATCTCAATGGCTGCCTGGATATAGATGAATTTCTGCAATTTCAGCTCGCTCCACTGGCACGTTTCAGCCGTGCTGAACTGGATGAAATGCATACCGAATACATGCGCGACTTTATCGTGCCGCATATTTCTACCATGGCAAAAATGCTGGTACAGGGGCATCGTGATGCCGGTGATGAAATGTTGCTGTTATCCGCTACCAATGAATTTATTATCGCTCCGATTGCAAAAACATTTGGTATTCAGAATATTATCGGCGTACAGTTAGAAACGGATGCAGCAGGTAATTACACCGGACGCTATATTGGCACACCCAGCTTTAAAGAGGGCAAAGTTACCCGCCTGCAACAATGGCTGGTACAGCGCGGGCAGCAGCTGAGCGATTTTGCCAAAGTGTATTTCTACAGTGATTCGCACAATGATCTGCCACTGCTGAAGGAAGTAACCGACCCAGTGGCCGTTAATCCTGATGAAAAACTGGCGCAATATGCGCGCCGCCATGGCTGGCCGATACTCAATTTCATGTAAAGGATGCAGCATGAGCGCAACAGAAAAAATGCAGATTGTCGATTATAACGACCGCTATCAGTCTGCTTTTCGGGATTTAAATGCAGCATGGATAGCCAAATACTTTGAAATGGATGACCGCGATTATCAGTTACTCGATAATCCCAGACAGGCCATTATTGAAAAAGGTGGCTACATACTGGTTGCACTGGATAATGGAAAGCCCGTAGGCGTATGCGCGCTGGTAAAACTGGATGGTGATCCCTACGATTTTGAACTGGCCAAACTGGCTGTAGCGCCAGAAGCTCAGGGCAAGCACATTGGTTCACAGCTAATAGAGGCCGTGATAGCCAAAGCGCGAGAGCAGGGCGCGAAAAAACTGTATATAGAAAGCCATACCAGCCTGAAACCGGCCATTCATCTGTACCAGAAAGCTGGCTTTAAAGAAATCACCGACCATCCCAGCTCATTTAAGCGAGTGAATATCCAGATGGAGCTAACCCTGTAATACTCGGAACATAGCTGCATAAATAGTTGTGAATCACGCCGGTATGTGGCAAAAAAGCCAGTATATCTGTCGAACGGATACACTGGCTGCTTTTTAGCCTCAAAGCATTATTGTTTTATGGTGCTCGCATGATATAGGCTGATAGCAAGTGCCTGTTGCCTGATTTCGGCCATACAGTACCACAATCCTCCTATCAGTGTATTCAAACTGCCAGAAAAACTCAGCATTTCTGTCATACTCACCGTAGCCATGCCACCCAGATTTTCACGTTCTATTAACAGCTTGCCCAGTATTTGCATTAGTTCCTGTAAAATATAATCTTCTGATTCGCAGCAGTGTAGCAGCAGTGCAAGGTCTTCTGGGCTAATCAGTCTGGCTTTTTCTGCTACCGATAAATCTGGATTGCGAATAATACCTATAGCCTGAGCATTGAGCAGAAGAGTGGCGGCACCGTCTGCCAATTGTGGTGATAATTTAGTCATAGCATATTTCCTGTTTCAGTATTGTTATTGAAAATAGCTATACTATTAATAATGATTTATGCATTCGCAGAAGAAACTGTTTTGAGATAGGTATAAAATGCTGAATTGATAATTTTAAAAAGAATAAATATCGTCTCTATAGATAAATTTATCAATGGAACTTATTGAACAGTGAACTACTTCAAATACTCAGATTTTATGTTATCTGCTTGAAGATAAGTTTAAGTAAATAAATAGAAAATTTCGATCTGGATATGAGTGTGCTGGCTGCGATCTAGATATAATAGTAAACAGGCTGTTGTTGATACAGTAATAATCGGAGTAACCATATGCTAAACTATATAAATAATTATTGATTATTGGTAACTTTTTGATAATAATGTCTTATGTAAATGGTAAGTTTATTTATTTTGAAAACGAATTATGCCAGCCATAAAGGATTGAATTGATGAAAAGAATTTATTTTGAAGGTTGGGATGGAAATTGAAATTACAAAGCAGGCCAATTTAATACTTGGCGAATCGTATGGCTTCTGGGTGCAAACAGGAGCAGTAATTTTATCTGCGATTACTGCTGTTTATGTTATTTATTTAAATGGGAAAAGGGAGCGTAGACGAACTACTATTGATTTAATCATTGCTACGGAACAAGACAAAGTTTATAAGGAAAATATGCAAGTATCAGCAAATTAATTAATAATGATGTTTGTTTGGTTAATTATGCTGAATTTATTGATACTGTGCATGAACAATTAAATAATATACGATACGTATTGAATCGACTTGAATTTACTGCTTTAGGTATCCGTAGAAAAGCTTTTGATGAGAAAATCTATAAAGAATATATTTGTACAAATTTGCTAAAAATCTGGGAAGCTGTTGCACCCATAGTAGCAGAGATTCGCAGAAGAAAAGAAGTTTTCACCTATCATCAAGAAATAGAATGGCTATCAAATAAATGGGAAAATAAAAAAGTAAACAGAATCAATTCAGTTAGATAATATCTTTTAAGTTAACATTAAATTGTTAATTGATTTGGCATTTATTAAAATAAATCATATAGTCAAGATGGAGATGATATTGAAAATCTAACCACAAATTTCAGGTCAGATATATGGGATATAAAGTTCAAATTTACATTGCAAAAAATTTGTTTATAGTACCAACAGACAATATAAATTTCTATTAAGTTATCTATAATATTTTCAGAAAACTATTTCTATAAATTTATAAATATCATTTAATAATTATATGATTATAATCAACTAAATCACCTTTATGCATACCTGCAACGATTAATATAGGAAGATTCATAGCGGCAGATATCAATCTTGCCTTACTTGCTCCAGTAAAGATTTTAAGTTCGGCATAATATGGCTATTCCTGCAATAGTAGTAGGCAAATTATCACAACTAAAAGTAATCTTTTGAGCACATGCCGCTAAAAGAAATAATATGAATAAGAACGTTATTTTTTCATAATTGTTAGGCATCCTTGTAAATACGGAATTATTTATATTGGCAGTTGTATATATAAATATATGATTTATATTAATTGTTTATGAATTAAGTCTGAGCAGGCTAATTTCTGTTGTATTCAGTTCTGTTATAGCACCAGTATGGCACGAAAATCGTTGATATTGGTGCGGGTGGGGGTGGTCAGCAGTAGTTGTTCTGTTGAGGCAAAGAAGTCGTAAGCACGGTGTTGCTGGAGCATGGTAGTAGCGCATAGTCCGGCCTGCTGTGCTTTGAGCAGGCTGTCTGGGGTAAGCCATGCGCCGGCGTTGTCTTCGCTGCCATCAATGCCGTCGGTGTCTGCAGCCAGGGCGTAGATGTTATCGACACCATTCAGGGCAATAGCCAGTGCCAGCAGAAATTCGCTGTTACGGCCGCCACATCCCTGTTGCTGGTTCAGAGTAACGGTGGTTTCTCCGCCGCTGAGAATTAACAGTGGTTTGCTGTTCTGGCGCTGATGACGCTGAAACAGGGCAATTCCGGCCATAACCTGAGCAACTTCCCGTGCTTCGCCACCAATACGGTCGCCCAGATAAAGTACATCGATATTTTGATTTTGTGCCCAGTTTTGCGCGGCGCTGAAAGCCTGATGCGGGGTAATGATGATATGTGCGCTGCTGTTAGGCAGTTTTTTAGGCGTTTCTGCTTCGGCTGTGTGCAAATAGGTGGCTACACTGGCAGGCAGGTTGAGCTGATACTGGTTTACGATATGTTCAATGTCGGCCAGTGTGGTTGGATCAGCTACTGCGGCGCCGGAACCAATGGTGCTGATATCGTCGCCGACTACATCGGAGATGGCCAGTGTGGTGATATGTGCTGGCGCAGCAGCTTCTGCCAGCCGGCCGCCCTTGATGCGCGACAGATGTTTGCGCAGGGTATTCATGGCTTCTATGGGGACGCCGTGGCTGAGCAGCTGGCGGTTAATATATTGTTTATCGGCCAGTGTAATACCCGCTACCGGCAGGGTAGTCAGGGCTGAGGCACCGCCTGATACCAGATAATATACCTGATCATCTGCATTTAACCCGCTTACCGCATTGAGTAAAGCCTGAGCGGCTGCCTGTCCGGCAGAATCCGGCAGGGGATGGCTGGCTTCCAGTACTTTGATATGCTTTGTGGGTACGCTGTGGCCGTAACGGGTCACAACTACGCCGGATAGTGGCGGATAATCGTGTGGCCAGATTCTTTCCCATTCAGCGGCCATGGCTGCTGCTGCTTTGCCTGCGCCTACGACAACTACCCGTCCACAGGGCTTTTGTGCTGGCAGCCACGCGCTCATTTTATTAATCGGGCTGGCTTCTTTGACGGTGTAATGAAACAGTTGCTGTAAAAAGCTGATGGCGTTGGCGTGGTTGAGCATGCAGTTTCTCCTAGGGCTGTTTGGTTGAATTTTAGTGGTTTTGGTCGGTTGCAAATTTCATGGCCAGAAAGTCGATAAAGCTGCGTACTTTGGCACTGAGAAATTCGCGGTTCATATAGGCGGCATACAGAGTATGGCTTTGGGGACAGGCGAAGTGGTCAACAGCTTGTAAACGCTGGTGTTCGATATCTCCTTTTATCATCCACTCGGGCAGGTAGGCCAGTCCCATATGGTTGAGTGCCATCTGGTGTAATAGCAGGGCGCTGTTGCTGGTGCAAGCAGGGATAAGGGGTAAATCAAGATGGACATACTGTGGTAACAGGCCATAGTGCTGTTTCAGATCGGCGATGGTGTGCGGTATACCGTGCTGGTGCAGATATTGCGGGCTGGCTACCCATAAAAAATCAATTTTGGTAATGGGTTTGACAATCAGGTTTGGTTCGGGATGATTGGTAACGCGCAGAGCCAGATCGATTCCTTCGGCCACTAAATCCGTACGCCGGCTGTCGAGGTAGATGGATAAACTTACATTCGGATATTGCTGTCGGTATTCGGCCATCAGTTCGCCAAAATGACGTGAGGCACACCAGTTGGGGGCGGTAATTTTAAGCAAACCCTGTGGTTTGATTGTACCAGCCTGAGCAATGTGTTTGGCTTCGGTAAGCGTATCAAGTGCTTCTACACAGCGGTGATAGTATTCCTGCCCGGCTTCGGTAAGGCTGATGCGGCGGCTGGTGCGGTTGAGCAGTTTTGCCTGTATGCTTTTTTCCAGATGATGCAGGTGCTTGCTGGCCATTGCAGTGGAAATATCCATGAATTCAGCTGCTTTGGTAAAGCTGCCTAATTCTACTACATTACGGAAAACCCACATGCTTTGTAATGTGTCCATTTATTTTTCTTTACAGGAAATAATTATTCTATAAAAATGATATCGTTTCTCAATGGTAAATTCAATACACTGCCGTTCGTTTTCTTTATTTATGAACAAAGAGAAGGAATTACCATGATTTCTATACAAAAAATTCATGCTGAGGATGCCGGCTATGCACTAGGTTTACTGCGTATGGTTACAGGGTTTTTGTATATTCAGCATGCCACGGCGAAATTCTGGCAATGGCCGCTATCCATGACTGATGGACATGGTGCGGTGCCGCTATTCTCGATGATGGGCGCGGCAGGTGTGTTGGAGTTAATTGGTGGTGTTTTATTGTTGCTTGGTCTGTTTGTGCGGCCTACGGCTTTTATTCTCTGCGGCCAGATGGCAGTGGCGTACCTGTTTATTCATATGCCGTCTGCCGGTATCCATACTTTGCTTATGCCACAATTGAATAAGGGAGAGATGGCGGTATTATACTGCTTTATTTTTCTGTATCTGTCTGTTGCAGGTGGCGGCTGTTTGGCGCTGGATAACCAGCGTAAATAATTTTTTGGATTAGCGTCAGTAATTGATTTGCTGATGTATATAGGAGCAGGTATGTAGCTGGCATACCTGCTGGAACTGTGCTTTTGGACAGCAATATCAGCCGGGTACGCGCAATGCTAGTAAAATTATGCCAGTTTTGAAAAAACTGTCAGGTATTGGTGATGGTTTTATATTACTTATGGATAATTATTCGGCATTTACTAGCGGCGTGATTTTGATTCGATAAAATTAAAATAACTTTAAATTTACGCTAAAAATAGCATCCATATTGCATTGCAATGCTTTGGTCGAAAATAATTGTTTAGCTTACATTGCTGTCAGTTGCTTAATAAAATAATTCGAATTTTAATCTTATATTAAAAAGATGATAAGGATAAAAAAATCGAATAGATATACGATTAAATTATTTTTGTGTATTCGATTGTCTTTGTTATCTGCTATTCTGGGTGAGAATTTATTATAAACAATGTTGACTTGTTGCCAATATTGGCGCTGTTTTTGGTTTTGTTTGTGCTGATGATTATAAATTTTATTATTTTTATCAGTAAATTCGGCTGTAAGTCTGTAAATTGCTGATATCTGTATTGTTATGATAATTAAATATACCTAATGCTGGGTAAAATAATAAAGCCAGATGTGCAGTATATGCAAAAAAGATTCTGGAGTTTTAATTTGCTTGGATGTTATAGAGAATTAAGTAGCCAGTATGGGTATAGATTATTTATTTATCTTAATTTAATTAATCAGCCCCGAACAGATTAAGCCAGTTATAAAGTTTTCAGAGTGCTTGTGCCCATGTTAAAAAATTATGCTGGTTCTACACTCTGAAAACTCTGATTGGTGATGTGCTTTAATCAAAACGGCGGGTATAACGGATTTCACCACCAGCTGATTCGGTACCCACATGTATGATGCTTTGCAGGGCGCGGCTGATCTGGTAGGTAATGCTAACTGTCTGGGTGGCACTTTCAATACCATACAGATAGCTGACATACAGGTTGTTGGACAGATGCTTGCCGATGGTAATGGCCTGTTCTGCCGGATTCATTTCACCAGTCTGGCTATTGCGGGTTTGCTGGCTGGTGAGGCCGATTTCGTCGAGCAGGCCGAGTTTGTCGTTCAGGCCACCGGCCAGCCAGGCACTGGCGGCGGCAGCAATGGCTGCTTCGTCGCCGGCACTGCCGCTGCTGGGGCGGTTCAGTATCAGCCATGACAGTTTGTCTTTTTCGCTCATGGGCTCGTTGGCTATAAGGTTAATGCGCGGGCTGTCGAGGCGACCCAGTGCTTCAACGCCGGCGCCTACCTGTGAATAACGGCGTTTGGCACGGATTTTCAGGTTGGGATTGTCCATCGGGCCGACAAAGGAGATGGTGCTGCCATGCTGAATGACCAGATACTGTCCATAAGCTTTGTACTGGCCGCGAACGACGTTTACGGTACCGACAATCTGGATGGTGCTGCCAGGGTTGGCGGTGGCGGTAAGCTGACCGCCAAGCAGGACATCAATGCCTTCGCCGCTGAAGCGGAAGGCGTCATTCATGTCTAAATCAAGGTTGAGGCGGATTGGGGTAGCACGCTGCTGTTTGGCTGTTTTTTCGCGACCGAGTACGACAACATCGTCGTCCAGTTGGGGCATACCGGATTTCTGCATGCCAAAGAGGCCTTTATCTACTTTGAGTTTGCCACTTAAAACGATGCCATGGGCAATGGTGTAAAGTAGTTGGGCGTCACCGCTGAGGGTGAGGCGGCGGTTTACCTGGTCGAAGATGTTGTAGTGGTCAAGGTGGGCGGTAACGTTGATATCAGGCGTGAGTTTGGTCATGTCAACAACGCCGTTGAGTTTGATGGTGCCATCGCGGCGGGCAAAGCTGAGGCTGTCAATTAGCCAGCGCCGTCCCTGAAAATGGCTTCGGAGGCTGCCGTTTTCGAGGATGGTACCGTTGGCCTGATCGCGGTAATAAAGGTTGTCGCCGATGAGGTTGCCATTGAGCAGGGGTTCATTCAGGTGGCCGCTGATGGTGGCATCTGCATGCATATTGCCTTTAAGCTGCATGCCGATGGGCAGCAGGTTACGGGCGGTGCTGAGGTCGGGGCTGTCGATTTTAATGTGTCCGCTGATGGGCGCGGTGCTGATTTTGCCATTGCTGTTAGGGGTAATAATCAGTATGGCATCGGTAGTGCCATAACGGGTAAGGCCGTTCAGGTGGTTATTGATATGCCCATTCTGAAACTGGGTATCCAGCCGTACGTTTTGTAAGCCAAGTTTTTGCTGGTGCTGGGGCAGGGTGATGTCGCCGCCCTGTTGATAGAGTTTCAGATAGCCTTGCATATTATGGCTATAGCTGAAGTTCCAGTCGCCACCTATGACCAGATTCTGTTCGACGGGTAATTCGATGACGTTGTGCAGTTCGCGCAAGGCCAGATTGCTGGCTGTCCCCCGGGTAGTCAGGCCTTTGTTTTTGTCCCAGTTGAGATTGCTCAGGTTAAGGTTGCCACCCAGTGCTGCCCAATGTGCATTCTGCATGTTCACGCGCTGGGTTCCGGCTTCGAGCTGGATGGGGTTGAGCAGTTTCAGATTGAGGACGCCGCTGATATCCAGAGCGTTAACTCGTCCACGCCACTGGTAGTTTTTGTCCAGACCGCCATGAGCGTTGATATTCAGATGATAGGGTTTCCCATCCAGAGACAAGTTGCTGCTGCCCTGTAACTGATGCTGGCTGCCGCGGCCGTTGATTTTGATGTCGGTGTTGTTGATTACGGTGGGTTTGCTGCCGTCACTGCCGGCGATGTCGATGTGGTCGGCAATCATGTTTACCAGCAGGGGCTGATTGATGTCTGGAGAACCAATGATTTTGAAATCCAGCTGATTGATGTTGAGTAGCTGACCGATTTGCAGGTTGCGTGCTGCGCCGTTTAAATTGGCCGTGATTTTTTTCGGTTCGCCGGCGATAAAGCCTTTGGTGTTGAGCAGGCCTTTCAGGCCAAAGCCGAATAGTCCCAGATTGGGTGCATTGATGTCGAGATTAAGCTTGTCGCTGGCTTTGCCGAAGCTGCCATTGGTGAAAATCCGGTTTTGGCCGGCAATAAGGTTGATGTTGGCCTGTTCCAGATGCTGATTGCGGTAACGGATAGTGGCTTTGCCTGAAAGGGCTGCACCGGAAAGTATGCTGTTATGCCATAGCATGTCTGCCTGAATGGCTGGTTGTTGTGCCAGCTGGCCGTTAATTTTAATGTGGCCGTTAATGCTGCCGCTGGGAAAGCTGGCATTGACTCTGGCAGGATTGAAGTTGTTGCTGTTGATGATAAGTTGCAAAGCTTTGTTCTGATACAGTGCCAGACTGCCCTTGGCATTGAAGCTGCCGCCGCCATTTGGTGTCAGGTTTAATTTGTCGAGTATCAGGGTTTGCTGATGTTTTTGTTCATCGGTAATAATCTGGATGGCACCGTCGCTATTGCCTTTTTCGCTGGCCAGCAGCCATTGAGTGGTTAAGCCATTAAAGCTGCCGAAAACGCGAATATGGCCATTGAGTGAGCCAGACAGCGGTGTGGTGAGCGCATCACTGGCGTAGATGCGTAACAGTTCACTGTTGATGTCGAGCTGTCTGGCTGCGTTGTCTACACTGCCGCGGGTGATGATTTGTCCCTGTTGCAGCAGGCGTGTGGTCAGGGCAGGTAATATCAGTTTGCCATTACTGTCGATGTTGATGTCGCCATCGATGCTGCGAATAGGTAGTCCAGTGGTTTTGGAACCATTATAGGCACGGGGTTGTTCATTGCCGAGTTTGATGTGGCCTGTAAGCTGGTTTTTGCTGTCATTGACTGGCGCCAGATTCAGGTCCAGGTTGAGATTAAGGTCGGCAAAAGGTAGGCTGCTGCTGAAAGCTGCCGGATTAATGTGGCGGCTTTGCAGGTTGATGCTGACGATTTTGTGATTTAGTTGCAGGGCATAGGGTTTGAGGATGGCATGGGTACGAAAGTGGATATTGCCACCATCCAGACGGGCAAAGAGGTCGGGCTGTTGCAGGCTGCCCTTGATGAGGGCTGCACTTTCAACTGCGGTTTTATCAAGAGTACCGTTGCCGTCAAGTTGTCCGCTCAGGGCAAACGGCGTCTGGGTAGCGATGCTTACTGTGCCCTGAAGGTTTTGCCACGGGGTATTCAGCTCATTGAGGACAAGCTGGTGTTTGCGATGATCATAAATATAGCTGGCCTGACTGGCGAGTATAATCGGCGTTTGATTTTTGCCAAGGGTAAAGCCGCCAAGCTGAAGCTTATCAATATTAATCTGTAGTGGCAGACTGATGCTGTTGGGCAAGGTGGAAACAGGTTTGTGCTTGGATTGGGGTACGCTGTGGTTGATGTAGTTGATTTTACCTATGTCCAGTAGCTGTACGTGAAAGCGTCGTTGCCATAGTTCGCGGTTGTTCCAGTTGAACTGAATTTTAGCAATGGATAAGTCAAAATCGCGGTGGCTGACGCGAATATCGGTGCCGGCAAAACCACGCCAGATGGTGCCTGTTAGCTTGTCCGTACTGATATGCACGCCAAACCATTTTGGGATGGTGTGAACGCTGAAACGCAGACCTGATTCGGTACCAGCCAGCCAGCATAATATGGCGATAATCATGATGAGTAAACCAAGCAGAAAATACAGGCTGGCTTTCAGCCAGTGTTTCCAGAGTGGTTTGCGTGGCGGTACGGGTGCAGTAGTGGTGGCTGATGATTCGCCTGAATTGAGTGTGGTTTCAGCCATTAGAATTTGGTTCCCAAACTGATAGACCAGCGCCATTTTTTATCATGATGGCCATAGGCAATGTCAAATGCAAATGGAGCCACAGGGCTAAACCAGCGTACGCCGAAACCGCTACCATGACGCCATTGCATGTCACTGAAGTTTTTTGAGACAGAACCGGCATCGTGAAACAGTGCCAGTGCAACATCTTTATACACCGGAATCTGGTATTCCACACTGGCTACAGCCAGTGTACGGTTGGGTAAAACCGAGTTTTGTGAGCTGTTGATACCGATGCTGTCCATTTCATAGCCGCGTACGCTGTTGGCACCACCGGCGCGAAACATCAGGATGGAAGGTACATTGACTGTATCACCGGTATGTACATAGCCAATCTGGCTGCGTAATACCCAAGTGCCGTATTTTTTGTTTTCTGGTGTGAAATAGTAGCCGCCACTGGCAGTTACCCGCTGCATGGATGCTGATGACAGCAGTTTACCCATGGTGGTGCCGATTTTACCTTCCAGATAATAGCCATTGGCCGGACGCAGCTGAGTTTCGATATTTTGCCGTTTCCACGAGGCAGTAAGCATGGTGGCGTAGCTGTGTCCGAGGTCGGGGCCGTTTTCAATTTTGCTGCTTTCGGTAACATACTCAACGCCAACACGGGAGTCAATTTCGTCACGGTCGCGTACTTTCCAGAAGCCGCTGGATAAGGCGCGGCTTTGAAGGTGTTGTACAGTAGAGTAGGTATAGTTGAGATTGCTGGTCCAGTAGTGGCCGCGGTTATTACGTGGCTGGCTCAGGCCGATGCCGAAAGTGGTTTCGTAGCGGTCGGTATCGAGCAGGGTAGAACCAACAAAGCCTTTATGAAAAACATTATAGTGGTCATAGCCACCGCGGAAACCGGGGCCATTTTTGGTATCGTAGCGTAAACCAAAGGTGAGTTTCTGGCGCTGCATTTCGCTTACTTTTACCAGCACTGGCACATGGTCGTTTTGCATATGGTCAAAGTCTGCGCTGACAACAGCGTTGCCATAATGACTATCCTGCTCCAGTGCCTGCTGATAGTCGAGCAATTTGTCCAGATCATAGGGCGAACCCGGGCTGAAGCTGGCCATGCCGGTAACAATGGAAACAGGATAACGCTCATTACCGCTAACCTGAATATCACCAAAATAGACAGGCTGTTTGCTGTCTACCGTGAGCGACAGTTCGGCCTGATTTCTTTGCGGGTCAATGGTGGCTCGGCTGGCACTGATGGTTGCCAGCGGATATTTTTTGCGCACTATGGCGGTAAGTACAGATGATTTACTTGCCGACCAGTTACTCTGGGTAAATGGGTCACCTACTGGCAGCACCCAGTTGTCAATGGCGCTTTTGTAGTAATTGGTCAAACTGTCATCAGCAGTAACATTGCCGGTAAGGGAAACATCCACATTTTCAATGTGGGTACGAGGACCAGTTTCAATATGGACAATGTAACCATTGGCCTGTTTCTCCACATTTACTCTGGCATTGAAATAGCCTTCAGTTTCAAGCATGGTTTGTGTCTGTTCCGGCGCTTCTTCGGCCAGAAAGCTGACCTGTTCGTCATCCAGATCTTCAATTAGCTGTTGAGTAATCAGTGGCAAATGGTCATTAATCAGTTTGTGCAGGGTTGCATTATCTATATCAATGATGACAGGAACCCGCGGCGTTTTAGGTGGCTGGGGTTTTCTTTCTTCACGATGTTCCCGGCCATGCAGCAGTCTGTGCAGCAATCCGGTTTTAGGTGGTGGAATATCGTCATCTACATCATCACTATCCGCTGGCAGGCTGGCTGCCCATACCAGTGAGGTAAGGGAAGACAGTAACATGCTCAATAGCAACCAGTGCAAGCGTTTCTGCGTGAAGTATGCCAAGATTGATCCTGAATGGTTATAAAGTTGTTACTTTTAAAAGGATAAAATTTATGTCAAGTGGGTGTGGCAAAGTTATTTTGTTATTGTAGCGCGAAAATAGTTGCTAAACCTATATCTGAAACGGTGCTATTTGCAGATTAGAGTAAAATATATCTGTAAATTTGTATTAAAAGGTTTGATATGGTTAATGGTTATCAGAGTCATGCCGGTTTGGACGCTGGGCTGACTATTTTGTAGAATGCTGGTTTTGTGGTGGTCTGGGCATTGATGTCCATGAGCCGCAACCTTACTGAGGATTGATTGTGACCAAGATTATTCGTGTAGGCAATATTGAAGTAGCTAATCATTTGCCGCTGGTGTTGTTTGGTGGCCTGAATGTACTGGAAAATCTGGATTTGACTTTGCGTACCTGTGCACATTATGTAGAGGTAACACGTAAACTGAGTATTCCACTGGTGTTTAAGGCATCATTTGATAAGGCCAACCGTTCTTCAATTCACTCATATCGTGGTGTGGGTCTGGAAGAGGGAATGAAGATTTTTACGGCGGTGAAGCAGGAATTTGATGTACCGGTGATTACTGATGTTCATGAACCTTTTCAGGCTGCGCCGGTGGCCGAGGTGGTTGATGTGTTGCAGTTACCTGCATTTTTAGCCCGACAGACTGATCTGGTGGTGGCGCTGGCACAAACTGGTAAAGTGATTAATATCAAGAAACCGCAATTTTTAAGCCCGCATCAGATGAAAAATATTGTGGAAAAATTCTATGAAGCCGGCAATAAACAACTTATTCTGTGCGAACGTGGCAGTAGCTTTGGTTACGATAATCTGGTGGTTGATATGCTGGGCTTTGGCGTAATGAAAAAAGTTTGTGCTGATTTGCCGATTATTTTCGATGTAACCCATGCCTTGCAGCAACGTCAGGCAGATGCAGCCGCTTCAGGCGGGCGTCGCAGTCAGGTACTGGATTTGGCTTTGGCCGGTATGGCCACCCGTCTGGCTGGTTTGTTTCTTGAAGCGCATCCAGACCCAGACAAAGCTCTCTGTGATGGTCCCAGCGCTTTGCCATTAGCGATGCTTGAACCATTTTTGGCACAGGTTAAGGCAGTAGATGATTTGGTGAAAACCATGCCGGTACTGGATATTAACTGAACATAAACTGACACTAAAAAAGCAGGGTTTTAAAAACCCTGCTTTTTTATCTGTCTGGCTGAAAATCAGGCAGCAAGAATTTTTATTGCTCAACTGAACCGGAATTCTGATACAGAGTAAAAAGAGGTACACCCTCATCACGGATTTTTTTGCCGCCGGGTAAATCGGTAAATTCGATAATCGCGGCGGCTTCCACCACTTCTGCACCCAGCTTGCGAATCAGCTTTACGCCTGCGGTCATGGTACCGCCAGTTGCTACCAGATCATCCACCAGCAATACACGGGTACCGGATTTTACCGCATCAGTATGCATTTCAATGGTAGCATGGCCATACTCAAGCTGATAACTTTCTGCAATGGTAGTAAAAGGCAGCTTGCCTTTTTTACGGATGGGCACGAAACCTACATTTAGCTGATACGCCAGCGCAGCACCGATAATAAAACCACGTGCATCCAGACCGGCAACAACATCGATTTTCTGCCCCATATAACGGTAAACCATTAGATCCACCAGCAAACGAAAGTACTGCGGACTTTGCAATACCGGAGTAATGTCGTGAAATAAAATGCCTTCCTGTGGCCAGTTCGGAATTTTGCGAATTTTTGCAGCCATCGCGTCAATACCTATGACTTCTGGGTGAGTCTGCATTATAAATCCTTTAAAAATAAAGACTATATGCGAAAGTTATAAACGCAGGACGAGCGAAGTTATTTGCATATAGTGTATGCGAAAGGTGCGCATAATAGCACTATTCCCATTTTTCTACAGCCCATTATGAAGCAGAAAATGATGGCTTTTGGTACAATTGCCAGCATAATTTACACAAATCAACAGGTTGATAACATGGTTAGCACACCTGATCAAGTTCTTGCCACCAATTCCTGCTCACCCTGTGTCTGGTTAGACGATTATATTGCTTCTGTATCGCCGGCCATGGGAACAATGCTGCGGCATGCACAGGTTTTGGTCAACAGTAGCTATCCGCAGGATGCGGTTACTTTTTGTGGCGAAAACCTGTATACCAATCTGATGATTGCCGCCAAAACAGTAGCAGATATGGATTTAATGGCTGATGCTGTAGCCGCTACCATGCTGAGCTGTCTGCCTAACTATGTAACCGATTGGAAAAACATTGTACAAGAACAATGTGGTGACAGTGTAATGCAGCTGGTGACTGGTTTGTATCAGGTACAGAAGCTTACCTATTTTGTCAGCATCAGCCCGCCGGCTACTCAGGAGGAGCGTCAGCAGCAGGCAGAAGCAATGCGCCAGATGCTGCTGGCGATGGTGTCCGATATCCGGGTGGTATTAATCAAGCTGGCTATGCGTGCTCAAACCATGAATTATCTGAGCAAGGTTACCGATGAGGTATTGAAAAAAACGGTTGCCAAGGAAACCATGACAGTATTTGCACCTCTGGCCAATCGTCTGGGGGTATGGCAGCTGAAATGGCAGCTTGAAGATTTAAGCTTTCGCTACCAGAACCCGGATGAATACAAAAGAATTGCGCGCCTGCTGGATGAAAAACGGACAGAGCGGCTGAATTATATTGAGCATTTTGTCGAAACCCTCAAACAGCAGTTGAGCCGGCTGAATATGCACTTTGAAGTAGCAGGACGGCCAAAGCATATTTATTCCATTTACCGCAAAATGGTAAAAAAGAAGCTGAATTTTGATGGCCTGTACGACATCCGTGCTGTGCGCATTCTGGTAGACACTGTGGCAGACTGTTATGCCACGCTGGGGATTGTGCACAGCTTGTGGCAGCCTATTCCGGGTGAATTTGATGATTATATTGCCCATCCCAAACCCAATGATTATCAAAGTCTGCATACCGTAGTGGTGGGGCCGGATGACAAAGGAGTGGAAATCCAGATTCGTACCTTTGATATGCACCGGTATGCTGAATTCGGCGTGGCAGCGCACTGGCGCTATAAAGAAGGCGGCAAGAGCAATGAAGCCTACGAGCACAAAATTGCGTGGCTACGCCAGTTACTCGACTGGCGCGAAAATATTGCGGAAAGCGGTAATGACCGCGAAGATTTGTCGCGTGCTTTCCAGACTGAACTTTTTAACGATACCATTTACGTCCTGTCTCCGCATGGCAAAGTATTTTCCTTACCAGCAGGTGCCACGCCGATTGATTTTGCCTATGCTTTACACACCGATATCGGTAATCGCTGCCGTGGTGCCAAGGTGGACGGACAGATTGTGCCTTTATCCACGCCACTGGAAAATGGTCAGCGCGTAGAAATCATTACCGCACGGGAAGGCAAACCTTCAGTAAACTGGCTACATGATGGCTGGGTGAAAAGCAATAAAGCCATCAGCAAGATTCGTGCTTATATTCGTCAGCAGAATGGCGAGTCGATACGCGAGTCCGGTCGTACCGCACTGGAAAAACAGCTAGTGAAAATGCAGGTACAGCCGAATACGCATAAACTGGCTGAGGCACTTGGGTTCAATAATGTAGACGACTTATATCTGGCCATGGGGCATGGAGAAGTTACCGGCCGCATGATTCAGAAGGCAGTCGATACCTTACTGGAAAAACCGGAAGTTCCAGTAACCGAAAACCATTTAGTCAAACGCAGTAAAATCAAAAACAATTTTGGCGGTGTGCTGGTGGATGGCGAATCCGGCCTGCTCACTACGCTGGCCAAATGCTGTAAACCAGCGTTTGGAGACAATATTATCGGGTTTGTAACGCGTGAACGGGGTATTTCCATTCATCGCAGCAATTGTTCCTCATTTCAGTATCTGGCGCATATCTCACCAGACAAGGTATTACCTGCTTCCTGGGCTGATGAATCAGCCAATCAGGTTTTTGCCATTGATATCGAAATCCGTGCTCAGGATCGCAGTGGCCTGTTACGCGATATTTCTGAAACACTGGCACGTAATCGCCTTAATGTTACCGCCGTGCAAACTTTATCGCGTGACCTCGAAGCGCAGCTGCGTTTTACAGTTGAAGTCCATCAGGTAAATGATTTACCGCGGGTACTAAGTCAACTGAGCGATGTAAAAGGCGTATTAGCTGTGACGCGATTATAGGATATACTTTTTGTATGTCAGGCAGAGTATCAATTTGTCTCAGAGAAAAACCATAAAAAAGCCACGCACTAAAAACGATACGTTCGTGGCAGCATACCTGAGAATGCACTAAAACACGTTTATCTGTTTATTCAGAGTTTATGTGGCGGAAAAATATTTTTCTGCCAGAGTATACAGACTGGCTGTGGTTTCACTGGGCAGAGTGCCAGCATAATTTTTCGGACAAAAGTGGCGCTGAAAAGCACGGGTTAATTTTCTGAACTGTACTGCATCAGTATCTGCACCAGTAATATCATAGTCATAGTGATTTAACTGCTTCAGAATAGTTGCATTATCAGGTATCCCTAGTTTTTAAACTGAGCGATATAATGTGCTTTAATTTTTGCATCATACCACTACCACCAATAAGCAAATTTTCCGACCAAGTCAACGAACGGTGGTTTTATCGCTAGCAAAGCGCAGATAAAGGTATTTAGTGGTTTTGTTGAAAACAATAATAAAAAGGATGATACCGCGACAAAGCAAAAAGAAAAGTATTGTTAAATAAATAAAACCAAAAGCAAAAATACCCGTAATAGCTGAATCTGAATCCCAATTCAAAGGTAAATAACTTAATAATAAACACCCAGCGTAAAATAATAAAAGTATAAATGCTGCTGATGCTAATTCGATAAATAAAGACTTAAATGCAGGTGGCTGGCTATTGCCAAAGCAAGAAAAAATATCTATGATGGTTTTAAAAAAGATGATAATGTTTAACATTATAAGAAAGCTGATTACTCCACTCCATAAAATAAAATCAAGTGTAATCTGCTTAAAATTATTAATGTATATCCCGCCAAATATTGACATTGTGAATATAAAGTGAAAAATTAAGAACAGCACTGTTTTTTTAATCAGTTGTCTGTTACGTATATAATTTTGAATTCTTTTTAATATTTTCATTTTCTCTAAATAAAATATGTATTATTGAATTGATATATTTGTTTTAATGTAAAGTAGTGTAGACTTACATAGTCAGTATTCAGAATGATATTTTCAATCTGGCCGCATCCATCCCGTGCAAATTGTAAAACCGGTTAATAGTACTTGTTGCTGTTTACTATAACTACCGAGAATATTGTACAGATATAAAATCACTCTGATATTTGCACCTTTGTGGCGGAGGCCGGTAATTGCAAAGTGGTGTGATTCATCATGCACACCGTACAATAAGTGTAGAAGAGAGTAGTGTAATCTAGCCGGATATTACATTACTGATATGGAATTATCAGTTTTACCAGTAAGAAAAAATTTATTTTCTGTTGATTCAGTATTATCCGGCCTTAACCCGTTATCAATAAATAGCGATTCCTATCCTCTGTTCAAGAAACGGTATTATTGTGAGCTGAACGCAAAAAAAGCAATTTTATGGTTTTGGCAACAAAAAGAATAAATAAGCTTATACAGCAACAAAGCAAAAAGAAGAGTATCCATATATAAACAGCTGTAAGCATTGATTCCGGATTGAAACCAATATCGAATGAAACTAATAAATATCCACAGCCATAAAAATATAAGAAAAATACAAGTATGAATAATGTTAATTGAATAAACAATGCCTTAAAAGAAGGCGAATTGTTATCGTTAGAACGTGAAAAGATAGATTTAAGGGTTTTATAGTTGACAATAACTAAATATACAAAAAAGGTAATTAGTCCGCATATACCCAAAAAAGCACACGAACCAGCCTGTTCACAATTATCAAAGTAATACCAGCCAACAGTACCTAATATAAATACAAAATAACTTGCTAATAAGATTACTAATTCTTTAAACAGTTTTTTTGTACGTAAGTTAGTAACAATTTTCTCAAACATTTATTATTCTCTGTAAAATTAAGTATCATTGTATTATATTTATGTATGTATCTTAATGTAAAGCCGCATAGATTTTTTCAGCCAGAGCCAGGCTAATACCTTCAGTCTGGCTTAAATCATGCACGCTAGCAGCAACCACACCCCGTAACCCGCCAAAACGGGTCAATAATGCCTGCCGGCGTTTGCTGCCAATGCCCGGTATATCGTTTAGTGACGAAGTCACTCTGGCTTTGGCTCGTTTCTGGCGATGGCCGGTAATCGCAAAGCGGTGTGATTCATCACGTACTGTTTGCAGTAAATGTAAAGCCGGATTATGTGGTTCTACCCGGATATTGCGCTGCTGATGTGGAATGATTAGCTCTTCCAGACCGGCTTTGCGTTCCGGGCCTTTGGCAATGCCAACGATTGGAATATGAATGCCTAGTTCCTGCCATACATCCAGTGCCATATGTACCTGACCTTTACCGCCATCAATCAGTACCAGATCCGGCCATGTGCCAATGCTTTCATCATTGTCAGCCAGACGGCCATAGCGGCGGGTTAATACTTCACGCATGGCGGCATAATCATCACCAGCTTTGGCTGTTGTAATATTGTAGCGGCGGTATTTAGCCGGCTGCATGGCTTCGTCTTCATATACCACGCAAGAAGCAATAGTGGCTTCACCCTGAGTATGGCTGATATCGAAACACTCAATACGGTTCAGACTTTCAGCATCCATATCCAGTAGTTGTGCCAGTGCTTCAATACGGTGTTGCTGACTGTGCTGTTGCAGCCGGTGTTGTTCAATGGCCAGTTGTGCATTGCGCTCTGCCATCTGTAACCAGATTCGCCTTTCCCCAACGGTATTATGTACAAACTGTATCTGTCTGCTGTTTTCTGCATTCAGCGCGTCGCACAGGCTTTTGGGCAACTGAAAATTGCTGATAATAATATCTGGTTTGCTTTTACCCAGATAATGCTGGGCAACAAAAGCTTCTCCATAATGATTAAGTTTTTCAGCGACGCGATAGCGCGTATCCGGAAAAAAGTTTTTATCTCCAACATGGCGGCCGCCACGAATGCTTACCCAGTGAATACACACGATATCGTTTTGTTCAGTGAGGGCAAGAATATCGATATCGCTGTGGCGTGCATGTTTACTGTCTATGAATTGCTGCGATTGCATCAGCCCCAGAGCCTGAATCTGGTCGCGAATCTGTGCAGCGGTTTCGAAATTCAGCTGTTCAGCTGCCTGCTGCATTTTTGCATGCAATGAGGCTGTTAATTCACTGGTTTTGCCTTGTAGAAAGCTTACTGCGGCTTTTACATTACTCTGATAATCCTCAACACTGATATGGCCGACACAGGGGCCGGAGCAACGTTTAATCTGGTATAGCAGACAGGCACGGTCGCGGTGTTCAAATACACTGTCTTCACAGGTACGCAGCCTGAATACTTTTTGTAGTGTCTGAATACTGTTGCGTACTGCATAGCCATTGGGATAGGGGCCGAAATACTGATTAGGCTTTTTCAAAGTGCCGCGGTAATAGGCCATCTGCGCAAAGCGGTGGCCGCTGAGCATCAGATAAGGATAACTTTTATCATCACGAAACAGAATATTGTATTTCGGTGAGAGTGCCTTGATAAGATTGTTTTCCAGTATCAATGCTTCTGTTTCCGAATGAGTTGCCGTGATTTCAATTCGCGCTACCTGTTTGACCATCAGCTGAATTCTGGGCGATAAATCGGTTTTCTGAAAATAACTGCTAACCCGGCGTTTCAGATTCACAGCCTTACCTACATATAGCACCTTGTCATTAGCGTCCAGCATGCGATATACACCCGGCACTAAAGGCAGGTTTTTGAGAAACACGGCTAAATCAAATTTATTATTGCCTGTTGGACTGGATAAAGTGGCGGCAGTATCGTTCATGATGGTGATTGATCAGGTTAACAACTGTACAGCCATAAAAAATCCATAAGCTGCATACACAACTTATGGATGATAAGTGAAATAGTCAAGAGTAAAGATTTAGTTACAATTAAGACGTACGTCTTCATCATAACGCTGAATCAGTGCATCGCGGTTATTGGTACGCAGACTGTCAGCCATTTTCCGGTTTAGCTGTGCTGTTTTACAGGCAGCCTCACGAGCTTTCTTGTTTTGTGCCTCAATTTTTTTATTTTGTTCGTCTCTCAGCTTATTCTGTTCTTCAATCTTGCGGTTAAGCTGTGCCTGTTGTTCAGCCAGTGAATCGGAACTGGCCTGAGCATTAGGCTGTGGTGTAGCCAGCGGAGTGGAACTATGTGTGCGTACATTGAAACGCTGGGTTTTGGCCGGAGTGAGTTGAACAGGTGCATCTGAATATTCAGTCACACCTCGCTTATCACGCCAGGTGTATACATCTGCCGCACCTGCCATTATCGTGCTGCCTGTCAGGACTATTGCCAGTGAAATTTTCAGTATTTTGTGACGCATATTTACTTTTCCTTCGCGTTTGAAAATATATGTTTTGGCTATTATACGATAAAAAAAACTTCTGTTTGCCGATTGGCAAGATTGTGTAAAAGTATATTTTGCCAGTGTGTCGTAAATTTGTTAAAATTGCTCGCCAATTCCCCTATCTAATTTTTCTCCATCTTCCTCTAAAAAAGAAGCTCTAAAATGCGTATAGTCGAAAAAGCTTACACTTTTGACGACGTGCTACTTGTACCTGCTCACTCTGAAGTACTGCCGCGCGACGTTATCCTGAAAACCCCGCTTACCCGTCATATTAATCTGAATTTACCGCTGGTATCTGCTGCGATGGATACCGTTACTGAAGCCAAACTGGCCATCTCCATGGCTCAGGAGGGCGGTATTGGTATTATTCATAAAAATATGAGTGCTGAACGGCAGGCACGTACTGTTGCCAATGTTAAGCGTTATGAAAGTGGTGTAGTCAAAGACCCGGTAACCATTACTCCGGATACACTGATTGGCGATTTGATTGGCCCCGGCCGCAAATACAAGGTATCCAGTTTGCCGGTACTGGAAAATGGCAAGGTAGTTGGTCTGGTAACCAACCGCGATTTACGCTTTGAACGTAATCTGCAACAAAAAGTAGCCAATATCATGACGCCGCGTGAACGTCTGGTAACAGTAAGTGAAACCACCAGCATCGATGACGCTCGTGAACTGATGCATACACATAAAATCGAGCGGGTACTGGTGGTGAATGCTGAATGGGAACTGAAAGGTTTGATTACCGTCAAGGATATTCTGAAAAATACCGCATTTCCCAATGCCAATAAAGACAGCGAAGGCCGATTACGCGTTGGTGCTGCTGTGGGTGTGGGACAGGATACAGACGAGCGCGTGGCAGCTCTGGTGCAAGCCGGTGTGGATGTACTGGTAGTGGATACAGCGCATGGACACAGTCAGGGTGTGATTGAGCGTGTTCGCTGGGTGAAAAAGCATTACCCGGATGTAGACGTAATTGGCGGTAATATTGCTACAGCAGCCGCCGCACGTGATCTGGTAGCTGCGGGTGCTGATGCCGTTAAAGTGGGTATTGGCCCGGGTTCCATCTGTACTACACGTATTGTCGCTGGGGTGGGTGTACCGCAATTAACAGCAATTCATAATGTGGCTACGGCACTGGCAGGCACCGGCGTGCCGCTGATTGCTGATGGTGGTATCCGTTTTTCCGGTGATCTGGCCAAAGCCCTGGCTGCTGGTGCTTCAGCAGTGATGCTGGGTGGCATGTTTGCCGGTACGGAAGAAGCACCGGGCGAAATTGAGCTGTATCAGGGGCGTTCCTATAAATCCTATCGCGGAATGGGTTCAATGGGTGCCATGAGCCAAGGCTCATCCGACCGCTATTTTCAGGATAATGTGGCCAGCGCCGATAAATATGTACCAGAAGGCATTGAAGGCCGTGTACCTTACAAAGGGCCGATTAACCAGATTATTCACCAGTTAGTGGGTGGGTTGCGTTCCAGCATGGGTTATCTTGGCTGTAAAACCATTCAGGATATGCATAGCAAAGCTGAATTTGTGGAAATTACCGCTGCGGGTATGAGCGAATCGCATGTACACGATGTGCAGATTACCAAAGAAGCACCAAATTACCATGTTCGCTAAATTATTATTGTAAAATCTGATGCTAATGCACTGGGCAATCTGCCGGCAGCCCAGTGCAATAATAAATTTTCTTTTTTATTATTCAGACCAACATTGCCAAAACGAAAAGAATTAGCTAGAATGCATTGCTTACATGGCAGTGTCAGATATACCTATCCCTGCCATTATCAAGCACGTAGCTCACGTCATTTTGCGTGAGATGGCGTGTTTTTTTTTGCCCGTAACTGGTAACAGGAAGCACGATTATTTACCCATAAAAAACAGACTGTCGCCATGGCAATGGTCTGCATAAATCTACAGGAATCATTCATGACTACAAACGCAATTCTGGTGTTGGCTGACGGTTCCGTATTTCATGGTGTCAGCATTGGTGTGGCAGGGCAGGCAGTTGGTGAAGTAGTCTTCAATACCAGCATGACTGGCTATCAGGAAATTCTTACCGACCCATCTTATACCCAGCAGATGGTTACCCTCACTTATCCGCATATCGGCAATACCGGCGTAAACAGCGAAGATACAGAAAGTAAGCAAATTTATGCTGCCGGTTTGATTATTCGCGATTTACCTTTATTACACAGTAATTTCCGCGCTAAGGAAAGTCTGGCTCAATACTTGCAACGCCACAATACTGTGGCAATTGCCGATATTGACACGCGCCGTCTCACCCGTCTGCTGCGGGATAAAGGTGCACAGGCCGGCTGTATTCTCACAGGTGCTGATGCCAGTGCAGAGCAGGCACTGGCATCAGCACAAGCTTTTGGCAGCATGGCCGGTAAAGATCTGGCTCGGGAAGTAAGCTGTACCGCAAAATATCAATTTGCACAGGGTGAATGGCAACTCGGGCAGGGCTATGTTCAGCCACCAGCAGCCCAATACCATGTTGTCGCCTATGATTTCGGGGTAAAAACCAATATCCTGCGCATGCTCAGCGAGCGCGGCTGTCGCTTGACAGTTGTCCCCGCTACCATGCCGGCTAAAGAAGTACTGGCAATGAATCCGGACGGCGTATTCTTGTCTAACGGCCCCGGCGACCCAGAGCCCTGTGATTACGCCATCGCTGCCGTACAGGAAATTCTCGCACATAAACTGCCATTATTTGGTATCTGTTTGGGACACCAGCTACTCGGCTTAGCGTTGGGTGCACAAACCCGTAAAATGCCTTTTGGTCATCATGGTGCCAATCATCCGGTACAGGACCTCGAAACTGGCCGGGTAGTGATTACCAGCCAGAATCATGGCTTTGAAGTAGATGCAGATACCTTGCCACAAAACGTGCGCATTACCCATAAATCACTGTTTGATGGCTCATTACAGGGCATCAGCCTGACCACACAGCCGGCCTTTTCATTCCAGGGACACCCTGAAGCCAGCCCGGGACCACATGATGTGTCCTATCTGTTTGACCGGTTTATCGAACATATGCAGGCAGCGCGTCAGAACTAATGACCATTTTTTACCAACTAGTCTCTTGAAAATAACAAAAATGGACAGGATTCCCCATGTTTGGTATCACTGATCTGGGAACATATATTATCGGTGCCATTGCCATCGTTTTATTGCCCGGACCCAACTCCATGTACTGTCTGGCCATGGCGGGAAAATATGGCGCCAGAGCAGCCTATTGTGCTGTAGCCGGTATATTTCTGGGCGACAGCGTGTTGATGTTGCTTTCATCTTCTGGTGCAACATCAATTATAAAAACCATTCCTGTATTGTTTTTATTACTGAAACTAGCTGGTGGATTATATCTGTTCTATCTGGGCTGGCAGTTACTACGCTCAGCAGCCAGACAATGGAACAGCAGGCAGCAGGCAGCAGAAGCTTTCAGGCAATCACTGCGTGAACCCGATACAGCTGATAAGCCACCTTCAGCACACCATTTATTTCAGCGCGCACTACTGTTAAGCCTGTTAAATCCCAAGGCTATATTGTTTTTTCTGGCGTTTTTTGTCCAGTTTGTAGACCCGCATTATGCACATCCAGCATTCAGCTTTCTGTTGCTGGCTATTATTTTGCAAATTTGCAGCCTAACCTATCTGAGTGTACTGATATTCAGTGGTTTATCGCTGGTAAAGTGGTTTCGTCATTATCAGCGGCTGGCTGCCGGTGCAGTAGCCACAGTTGGGCTGATGTTTATAGCGTTTGCACTGAAATTATGGACGGCAAGTATCGACTGAATATTTAACTACAGTACAGAACTGCTGCCGAGCTACTAAATTAAACAGATAATCATTAATAAAGGTATCAATATGCCTAAGCGCACAGACTTAAAATCCATTCTTATTATTGGTGCCGGCCCCATCGTGATTGGTCAGGCATGCGAGTTTGACTATTCCGGTGCTCAGGCATGCAAGGCATTGCGTGAAGAGGGCTACAAAGTCATTCTGGTTAATTCCAATCCGGCCACTATCATGACCGACCCAGACATGGCCGACGTTACCTACATTGAGCCGATTATGTGGCAAACAGTAGCGAAAATCATTGAAAAAGAACGCCCGGATGCGATTTTGCCAACCATGGGTGGGCAAACTGCACTCAATTGCGCTCTGGATCTGGCTCATAACGGCATCCTGAAAAAATATCAGGTTGAGCTGATTGGTGCATCGCAAGACGCCATTGATAAAGCTGAAGATCGTGGCCGCTTTAAAGAAGCCATGAACAAAATCGGCCTGCACACCCCCAAATCCTTTATCTGTCACAGCATGGATCAGGCACTGGAGGCACAGGTGCAGGTAGGTTTTCCGGCACTGATTCGCCCATCATTTACCATGGGTGGCAGCGGTGGCGGGATTGCCTACAACAAAGATGAATTCATCACCATCTGTGAACGTGGTTTTGATGCCTCGCCTACACATGAACTACTTATCGAGCAGTCAGTACTGGGCTGGAAAGAATATGAAATGGAAGTAGTGCGCGACCGCGCCGACAACTGCATTATCATCTGTTCCATTGAAAACTTCGACCCTTGCGGTGTGCATACCGGTGATTCCATTACCGTAGCACCGGCACAAACGCTCACCGATAAAGAATACCAGCTGATGCGCGATGCTTCACTAGCCGTATTGCGCGAAATCGGCGTCGATACCGGTGGTTCCAACGTACAGTTTGCAATTAATCCGCAAAACGGCGAAATGATCGTGATTGAAATGAATCCGCGTGTCAGCCGTTCTTCTGCCCTGGCTTCCAAAGCCACCGGTTTCCCGATTGCCAAAATTGCCGCCAAACTGGCAGTAGGCTATACCCTGAACGAACTGCAGAACGATATTACCGGCGGGCGTACACCAGCTTCCTTCGAGCCATCAATTGACTATGTCGTCACCAAAGTGCCGCGTTTTGCCTTTGAAAAATTTCCCACAGCTGATGACCGCCTGACTACCCAAATGAAATCAGTTGGTGAGGTGATGGCCATCGGACGTACATTTCAAGAATCCATTCATAAAGCCCTGCGTGGTCTGGAAGTTGGCCTGTGTGGCTTTGACAGTCGCAGCAGTGATCGTGCAGCTATTCAGCGTGAATTGGCCAACCCCGGGCCAGAGCGCATCCTGTATGTGGCCGATGCCTTCCGTGCCGGATTCACACTGACCGAAATCCAGCAGATTTGTGCCATTGACCCATGGTTTCTGGCACAGATTGCCGACCTGGTGGCAGAAGAACAGCAGCTCATCAGTCGCAACCTGAATGAAATAGACTATACCTGCATGCGCAGACTGAAACGCAAAGGCTTTGCCGATAAACGGCTGGCACAGCTACTGCGCAGTGATGAAACCAGCGTACGCCAGCATCGTCATACCCTCAAGCTGCATCCAGTATACAAACGCGTAGATACCTGTGCGGCCGAATTTGCCACCGATACCGCCTATCTTTACTCCACTTACGAAGAAGAGTGTGAAGCACAACCCAGCCAGCGCAAAAAAATCATGATTCTTGGCGGTGGACCGAATCGTATCGGGCAGGGCATTGAATTTGATTATTGCTGCGTACATGCCGCTTTAGCATTACGCGAATCCGGTTTCGAAACCATCATGGTTAACTGCAATCCAGAAACCGTATCCACAGACTACGATACTTCCGACCGGCTTTATTTCGAGCCGCTTACATTGGAAGATGTACTCGAAATCTGCCATACCGAACAGCCAGATGGACTAATTGTGCACTATGGTGGACAGACTCCCTTAAAACTGGCGAATGAACTGGTAGCCAATGGAATAAATATCATTGGTACATCTGCGGATGCCATTGATGCCGCAGAAGATCGCGAACGCTTCCAGCAGATTCTGCATACATTAGGTTTGCACCAGCCAGAAAACCGTACAGCACGTACTGAGGCCGAAGCACTGCAAATGGCCGAAGAAGTAGGCTACCCACTCGTAGTACGCCCATCTTATGTACTAGGTGGTCGCGCCATGCAAATAGTGCATTCTGCCGCCGAATTACAAACCTATATGCGCGAAGCCGTACAAGTATCCAACGACAGCCCCGTATTGCTGGATTACTTTCTCAGTCATGCCATCGAAGTAGACGTAGACTGCGTTTGTGATGGCCAGCAAGTTGTCATTGGTGGCATCATGCAGCACGTAGAACAGGCTGGCATACATAGCGGTGACTCCGCCTGCTCAATACCCCCGTATTCGCTCAGCAACGCCATTCAAAACGAAATCCGCCGCCAGACTGCGGCCATGGCCAGAGAATTGCAGGTTATCGGCCTGATGAACGTACAGTTTGCCGTTCAGGATGACGTAGTCTATGTACTTGAAGTCAATCCGCGCGCTTCACGTACTGTACCATTTGTTTCTAAGGCTACTAGTGTACCACTGGCTAAAATCGGTGCACGAGTAATGGCAGGTATATCACTGCAACAGCAAAACTATACCCATGAAGTAATTCCCGAATTTTTCGCCGTAAAAGAAGCCGTTTTCCCATTTATCAAATTTCCCGGCGTCGATACCATTCTCGGGCCGGAAATGCGTTCTACCGGCGAAGTAATGGGCGTAGGCGAAACCTTTGCCGAAGCCTATCTCAAAGCCCAGCTTGGCGCAGGTGAGCGTATGTCCGCAATTGGCAAAGTTTTTCTGGCCGTGCGCGATGAAGACAAACCACATGTAGTACAGGTAGCCACTAATTTCCAATCACTTGGCTATGGCTTGTGTGCTACACGCGGTACAGCAGCATATCTGGCGCAGCACGGAATCAACGTGCAGATAGTCAATAAAGTAACGCAGGGCAGGCCACATATAGTAGACGCAATCAAAAATGGCGAAATTGCCTTGGTAGTAAACACAGTAAGCAGCGATGTGCAGTCAATACAAGACAGCCACTCCATCCGCCACAGCGCCATCAATATGCGTATACCCCTGTATACCACCATCGCCGGTGCTTTGGCCATGAGTGAAGGCGCAAGCGAGCTGTCTCATACCGAAGTGTACAGCATCCAGAATTTGCACCAGCGTATAGAACCAGTAACAATGCAAGACTAATTTGTTTAAATAGCATAAGGCTACTAACAGCATTCATCGCAGTTAGTAGCCTTTTATATATAAAATAAACACTTCAGTCAATTACAGTATATTCACATAACGAACATTGAATACTAATAAATGATTAATTAATATAGTGTTAAAGCAATTTACTGATTAATTCAGTGCCAATACTGACTAAATTTAGCTATCTAACACGCCTGTCAGTTAAAGAAAATATCATTTAGTAGTACCAGTCATATTCGAAATTAAATACTAAATATAAATAAAAACATAAATAACAAAAAATGATACTAGCAATTGATGTTTACTATATAGAAAATTAGGCAAAAACCGTAGGTATTTTGTTCCAACACTGGACTAATACAAAACCAGATATCTATACCATAATTACTGATTATCAAAATAATATTGCCCATTATCAGTCTGGTCAGTTTTACTGACGCAAATTAGCCATGCATCATAGCACTATTAGCTAAAACTAATTTATCAACCATTTCAGCATTGTTATCGAGGGATATGTACATCTGGCAGAAAGAAAAATCGGCTTACGTGGCATGTTTTAAATAAAATCATTCCTAGCTATTTAATAAAAATTACTCGTGGCCAAAGCAAACAACTATTACATATTACTGCAATCGGCATACCATTAGAAAATACGGCGGCAAACATTAAATTAATGGCGGGAAAATATCGCCTGCCTGATTTACTCAGTTTTCTAGATCAGCAAACCAAACTATTCAAAGCTGAAAAAGCGCATAAATAAAAACACTATATTCATAATTATCATTATTGAAATTCAAATTTAAAAGATAGATACCCTTTTGACCCTATAAGCACTTATGCTCAGTATTGTGTTTGCTTTAATGTAGAAATTATTTAATTTACATTAAAATAAAAATATCCTTTTCTGGTTTTATATGCAAAACAGAAAAACTCATATACAGATAAAAACAAACTTTACTAATACCAATTTTCAGCAGATTAAATTGGCTATCTCATGCACTAATAGTATAAATTAACCATAACATAGCGCTGTTTCACCTATATCAATTGGGTTATCTTATTGATTTATACAAGTAGATTGATAAATAGTAACAGTAAATTAATTGTTTAAAATATATTATTAGCTGTTTCAATTTAATGATTATTTTCTGGAAAATCTATCCCAAACTTGTTATATTATTTTACTAATGATAATAACATTATTGCTAAAACGATATATAAATAATTTATTTATATTAGCTAACCACATCATGATTATTAAAAATCTTTTAAATATTTAATTGTGAGTCAATTATCTTATTGTATTGATAAATATAAATGCTTCCCCTGAAAAAATTTTAAAGTATATATGGTATAGACAGGACTAAACTGTGTATCTGAAATTGAATGAGTATTAATTTGGTAAAGCAAAGGGCTATCTGTAATGTACATAACGGGCTGCGTACAGAAGCCTGAATATAAAATATGCCGGTTTGAATCAGGCTAATGCTATTATCAGAAAAATATAAATGGTATGTTTAATCTGATCAAGCATGGTTAAAGGAAAATGATGGCCAAGAGAAAAGAAATTCTAGACTGGTGTGCTCAGCAGCTTGCTATCGCCCAGTTTCGTGATTTTAGCCCTAATGGATTGCAGGTAGAGGGCAGGGATGAGGTCAATAGTATTGTTTGTGCGGTAACGGCCAGTCAGGCTGCTATTGATTTTGCTGTAGCACAGCAGGCTGATATGTTGCTGGTACATCATGGTATGTTCTGGAAAAATGAAGCCGTAGCGATTACTGGCTGGAAAAAACGTCGTATCCAGACATTGTTAGGTAATGACATCAATCTGGTTGGCTACCATCTGCCACTGGATGCGCATCAGCAATGGGGCAATAATGTGCAGCTGGCACGGCATTTGGGCTGGCAGATTGATGGTTGTGGCGGAGAGCAGAATCTGGTGCAGTATGGCTCATTGGTGCACCCGCAATCAGCACTTGAGCTGGCAGGGCAAATGGAGCTTAGTCTTGGCAGGGCGCCGATGCTTTTATGTGCCGATGCGCAGCGGCCGGTACGCAGGCTGGCTTGGTGCACTGGTGGTGGTCAGGGCTTTTTTCAGTATGCGATTGATGCCGGCGTGGATGCGTTTATTACGGGTGAGGTATCTGAACCACAATATCATCTGGCACAAGAATGCGGGGTGGCGTTTATTGCTGCGGGGCATCATGCCACGGAGCGCTACGGTATACAGGCACTTGCTTTTGCAGTGGCCGAGCAGTTTGGCATCAGGCAACAGTTTTTTGATGAGCTCAATCCGGCTTAAGCCGTCATTGTATGAATAATTATTATAATTATCAGGAAAAATTTTTAATAAACATAAGCTTAAGCTATTTTTCTGGTAAAAATAGAGTCATTTGTCTATAATTGGGTAATTTAGACACTACACTGTATTGATATTATACAGTAATCTTGGGAAATTGATTATGATGACATTATATGCGGGTATGACTTGCCCGTTTAGTCAGCGTTGCAGCTTTGTCCTGTATGAAAAGGGCATGGATTTTGAAATCAAGGATGTAGACGTATACAACAAGCCAGAAGACTTGGCTATAATGAATCCATATAATCAGGTGCCTGTACTGGTTGAACGCGACCTGATTCTGTATGAATCCAATATTATTAACGAGTATATTGATGAACGTTTTCCTCATCCACAGCTGATGCCAGCTGACCCGATTATGCGCGGCCGTGGTCGTCTGGTACTGTATCGTCTGGAAAAAGAATTGTTCAGTCATGTTCTGGTGCTGGAAAATCCAGAATCCAGTAATAAGGATATGAATAAAGCCCGTGAAGCGATTACCCAGGGCTTAACCATGCTGGCACCGGCATTCAGCAAAAATAAATACATTATTGGTGATGATTTCTCTATGATTGATGTGGCTCTGGCTCCGCTCTTATGGCGTCTGGACCACTATGATATTAAGCTGCCGAAATCAACTGCACCTTTACTGAAGTATGCTGAGCGTATTTTCCAGCGTGAAGCATTTATTGATGCATTAACGCCAGCAGAAAAGGCAATGCGCCGTTAAACAATCTTGATAAGGGGAGAAGGCAATGAGCAAGCTAAGTACCAAACCGTATATTTTGCGTGCATTATATCAATGGGCGCTAGACAGTGGTTATACGCCGCACATTGTTGCGTGGGTAAATGATAAAACCTGCGTACCCCGTCAGTATGTACGTGATAATGAGATTGTACTCAATATCGGAGCGGCTGCCGCGCACAATCTGAATATTGATAATGAGTGGGTTAATTTTGCTGCCCGTTTTAACGGTGTATCTCATGATATCTGGATTCCGGTTGGCCATGTCATTACCCTTTTTGCCCGTGAAACCGGCGAAGGTATGGGTTTTGAGGTGGAACCGCTTACCGATGATGATGCGCCGAT
Source organism: Snodgrassella alvi (assembly GCF_002777425.1). Lineage (GTDB taxonomy): Bacteria > Pseudomonadota > Gammaproteobacteria > Burkholderiales > Neisseriaceae > Snodgrassella > Snodgrassella alvi_B. The sequence goes on along the minus strand of NZ_MDVC01000106.1, from coordinate 8,349 downwards.
AACTGAGGCCGATGAGGCAGCAGAACCTGAGGATGCAGCAGAGAGTAAACCGGCGGAAGATAGTGGTAAATCCGGCGGCAAAAAGGGGCTGAAAATTGTCAAATAGCTGGTTGTTCTCAGGTAAGCTTTATTCCTGAGACGCGGGAAAATTATATTGAAGTAAAAAGGGCTGAAATCTGCTGATTTTAGCCCTTTTCTTATATCTGATTTGGTATTTAAGGCTAATAGCTGTTTACCGGGCCTTCTGTAAAGTGCGTTACAAGTGATTATGGTTGTATGGCTGATGGATATACTGTTTAAGCTAAATTTTATTCATAAGATTAATTACAGGATGTGTTTTTGATAACTAAGTATAAATTTTATCTATATGCATTTTAATGTAAAACTACTATGAGCGAGTTAATGTTTATACAGGCATATATGTTATGCTGGTGTATGTGTATATCAGACAAATCTGTACTAATAAGCTATTTTAATCGTATTTCTGCTAAAAATAGTGCTTCATTCTGAATAACGATATAAGTTAAAATAGTGCTGTTAAGTAATTAATCATTACACTAATATTTATTAATTTTACATTTGCTGGAGTTTGAATAGATGAACCAAACTATTGATTCTGCAACAGCCGGTAATGAATTAAGCGTGCAGCTAGCACAAAAGGAACAAAAATTTAAAAGGGTAAAATTCTATTTTAATGTTATTTTTGCCTTGTGTTTTTTGGTATTTGCCTTAGGTTTGCTGTGGATGAATGTAATGGCAATTGCCAGTTCATTTATCACGGCTATGATGTTTGGCATGGCCTATCTGGGGGTGATTATGATATTTGAAGAAGATATCAATGAAATAAGAATCAAATTGGAAGAATCAGCAGAAAAAACAGCATCTGTTTCTATCTGATTTGCCTTGGTAGCTAGAGAAGGCAGCTTTTGTACAAAGCTGCTTTTGTAGATTGATGTATCAATTCTGCTGTGGCTGGCTGAGGGTAATTAGATTCGCTATTTGTTCTGGTGCCCGCTTTTTTCTGTGGCAGCCTGTTGCAAGTGCTGTTTGCTGCAATACAAATAAGCTAGCATGATGCTACAGCCAATCAGGCACCACAGCATGTCTTGCTGTGTGTCCCACACATCGCCCTGTGTCCCAAGAAAAGTAACTGCTTGCTGATTGCTGATTTCGGCTACCAGCCATTCAAACAGCTCATAGATGGCACTAATGGTCATACAAATACAGCCACTTAAAAAAACTACCCAGCCGCGGCGGCGCACAATCTGTAAGCGCCAGAGTAATTCGCTGGCGATGATGGCAGGTGAGAAGCCCTGAAAAAAATGTCCGAGTTTGTCGTAATTATTGCGTGACCAGTCAAATACGCCGCGCAGGTAATTAAAAACCGGTTCCTCTGCATAAGTGTAATGTCCGCCAACAAGCAGAATGATTGCGTGAGTTAGTACTACCCAGTACATCAGGTTACTGAAGCGAAAACGTGTATATGTGTACGCAAGTATCACGACACCCGCTAATGCTGGAAAAACTTCCAGACACCAGGTTGGATAGTCATGTGGCCGATAGGCAGACCAAAGTAATACTATTATAAATATCATCAATTGCAGAATATGGGTTTTCATGGGATACCTCTGCTGCAAGTGTCCGGAAGCACTGTCTGCTTGATATGAATAAAAGGAAAACAATCTCTGCTGGTTTAATAAACAGTATCAATAAAAATAATGTCTAATCGGTTTTTGTATTAATATCTGTATCTTAATCTGAATAAACTGTTCAGGCAAATTAGGCTGGATGGCTGGAAAAGGTTTTTTTTGATTTTGCTATAACTAAGATATATCTGTATTTGTAGCTGTATGTGAGGTTGTCTTCGCAGATACTAAAGTGTAATTTTGCGGCTTTTTTGCGGATATATTAGCTATTTGTTTAAAGTGGATTTATAAGTCTTTGTTTTTTATGTTAAATAAAAACTATGGGTTATATAAAATCATTTGATTATATTTATGATGTGAACTTGTGTACTATACATGCATTACTTAATTCAACCTGTTACATTCAAGGAGATACTTCATGGTTGCCAACGTTAATACTGAAATCAAACCATTCAATACCACTGCTTTTCATAATGGTAAATTTGTAGACATCAGCGATGCTGACGTTAAAGGTAAATGGTCTGTATTCTTTTTCTATCCAGCCGACTTCACTTTTGTTTGTCCTACTGAATTAGGTGATCTGGCTGACCACTATGAAGAATTGCAAAAGCTGGGTGTGGAAGTGTACTCTGTATCTACAGATACTCATTTCACTCATAAAGCTTGGCACGATGCTTCAGAAACCATTGCTAAAATCAAATATTTTATGCTGGGCGACCGCAATGCCACTCTGGCTACCAATTTTGGCGTACTGCGTGAAGGTCAGGGCTCTGCTGACCGTGCTACTTTTCTGGTTGACCCGCAAGGCATTATCCAGAGCGTAGAAGTAACTGCCGAAGGTATCGGCCGTGAAGCTGCTGATCTGGTACGTAAAGTTAAAGCCGCACAATATGTTGCTTCTCATCCGGGTGAAGTTTGCCCAGCCAAATGGAAAGAAGGCGACAAAACTCTGGCTCCTTCACTTGAGCTGGTTGGTAAAATCTAATAACACTTAAACACACACATCACTATTTTTGCTGTTAAATAACAGCCATTCAGCCCGAATACCGGCTGCGGTATCCGGGCTTTTTAGTAAGATAAAAATATAGGCTATCAAAAATAGAATATCGATTGTTAATATTAATGTAACGGAGCTGTAATATGTTAGACGACACCCTGAAAAGCCAACTAAAAGCTTATTTAGAATATGTAACCAAACCGGTTGAAATCATTGCTACGCTTAACGATAGTGCAGGTGCTCGCGACATGTTGGCACTGTTACAGGAAGTGGAAGCGCTAAGTGATAAAGTTAGCCTGCGGACTGATGGCCAGTCTGAGCGTAAACCTTCTTTTGAAATTACCAATCCTGGTATACATACTGGCCTGGTTTTTGCCGGTAATCCGATGGGGCATGAATTCAGCTCACTGGTGCTGGCTTTACTACAGGCGGGCGGCCATCCCTCCAAGGAAGCAGAATCTTTGCAGCAACAGATAAAGAATCTGCAAGGCAGTTATCATTTTGAAACCTATTATTCTATTACTTGCCATAATTGCCCGGATGTGATTCAGGCACTAAATCTGATGGCCATTCTTAATCCGAATATCAGCCATACTGCTATTGATGGTGCTCTGTTTCAGGACGAAGTTGAAGCAAAACAGATTATGGGCGTACCGGCAGTGTTTCTGAATGGCGAGCCTTTTGGTCAGGGACGGATGGAACTGGCTGAAATTGTGGCGAAACTGGACAGCAATGCTGCTAATGATGCAGTTGAGGCGCTGAATGCAAAAGAGCCTTTTGATGTACTGATTGTAGGTGGCGGGCCGGCCGGTGCAGCCGCAGCGGTGTATGCAGCGCGTAAAGGAATCCGTACCGGTATTGTGGCCGAACGCTTTGGCGGGCAGGTACTGGATACGATGGATATTGAAAATTACATTTCAGTTTTGCGTACCGATGGCCCGCGTTTTGCCCGTGATCTGGAAAGCCATGTACGCAGTTATGATGTGGATATTATGAATCTGCAAAAAATCAGCGCGCTGATTCCCGCTACCAGCAAAGGTGGATTGATTGAGGTACATACGGAAAGCGGTGCTGTTCTGAAATCGCGTAGTGTGATTTTGTCTACTGGTGCGCGCTGGCGTTCCATGAATGTGCCCGGTGAACAGGAATATCGTACCAAAGGGGTGACTTATTGCCCGCATTGTGATGGCCCATTATTCAAAGGCAAGGATGTGGCTGTGATAGGCGGAGGCAATTCCGGAGTGGAAGCTGCTATTGATCTGGCCGGCTTGGTTAAAAGTGTTACCTTGTTGGAATTTTCCGATAAATTACGCGCGGATGAAGTATTGCAGCATAAGCTGAACAGCCTGCCAAATGTAAAGGTTATTCGCAATGCTCAAACGACGGAAGTTACCGGTGCTGATGGCAAGGTCAGTGGTCTGAATTATCTGGATCGGTTAAGCAATGTAGAACAGCATCTGGCATTGGAAGGTATATTTGTGCAGATTGGTCTGTTACCCAATACCGGCTTTTTGCAGGGCACAGTTGAGTTAACTGAACCAATGCATGAAATTGTGATTGATGCCCATGGCAAAACCAATGTACCGGGTGTATTTGCTGCCGGTGACTGCACCAATGTACCATACAAGCAGATTATTATTGCCGCAGGTGAGGGTGCTAAAGCAGCATTAAGTGCTTTTGATTATCTGATTCGTACCAGCGCACCTGAATAACCTTATTTTAATAGCGAGCCCCGCAAAACTTTTGGTTTTGCGGGGCTTTTCATTTCAAGGGTTTGTGGCTGCATTGCTTGAGCGTGATTGTTGCCTGTATATATCTATTTACCTGTATAGAAGCTAAAGCCAGCTTTCCAGAAAGTAATCTTAGTTAATTATATAAATAAAAACAGAGCAAAACCGTAAACAGTTTTGCTCTGTCAGGAGACATAGCAGTGGCTGTATCACACAGCAACTGCTATGAGTGTGGTTATAACCAAGTGTATTTATAGCCTAGTGTGCCTTTGAAACCTTTATGTTTAGCACTGCCAAAGTTTTTCTCATAACGCACATCGCCATAGAAATGGCTTTGACGGGTTATCGGTAGCTGGATGCCTACACCTACTTCACCCCAGGTTTTGGCATATTCTTCTTTCAGGCTGTCGCGGCCGATATCAACAGATTTCGGATTGACAAAGTCGTGCCAGATATTGGTAATACCATAGAAGGATGAAGGCGGTAAATTATCAGTTGTAGCACCATTGTAACCAAAACGCATACCCACACGGCCGCGCAGGGCAGATGGATTATGCTGATCAATATGGCGAATTCCGTCATTGAAATTGTCCAGAGACAGATACTGGTATGCCAACTGAACCTGTGGTTCGACAAACCAGTTATTTCCATAGACAGTGAAAGATTTACCGGCTTCGGCTGACACTGCTGCACCCCAGCCGTTCTGGTGTACAGATTCATTGGAACGGGCATTGTATTTATTGCGCAGATAGCTTACCTGACCAACCAAATCAATATAGCTGCCATTATTGGCATAGAATGTGCCATAACCGCCAACACTTACTGCATCAGTACGGCCTTTACCGGTGTAATGGTCGTCAACAACATAGCCATTCTTGGCGCGATACTGATCGCGGAAATCATTTTCATTATGCCCATAGGACACATAGGCACCTATATGCCGGCGGGTTCCGGTTTTATTGTTTTTATCCAGAATAAAATCGTGGCCAATCTGGAGTACGGATTGATTACCAACTGTATCCAGACGTTGTTTGCCATTCTTATCCAGATGTTTCACCAGAACTCTACCCCATGTCTGTTGCTGGTTATCGCCAAGGGCAGTATTGTTGGTGCCAGTAATGTTGTAGGTCTGATTGTCACTGCGCCGCTCATATAGTGTACCAATAGTGGTAAAGCCCAGCTCCATATTTACTGTAGGCATCTGTACGTAGCCAGATACCGGCTCCGCATAAATCGGTACTTCTTTAGGTGGAGTAGGTTTAGCCGGATTGGTAGGTGTTTTAGCTGTTAATGTCCATGCATAATCAGTGCCAGTTCCGCCGTATAAGCTCTGATCTATTTTCCTGAGCTGAGCTTCACCAGCATTCTTAGTTGCAGATGTACCCTCAAAACCTTGTCCAGTGATTTGTCCATCTACGTGAATAACAGTTTTTGGATGAGTGATCGGTATCTCTTTTTGTGTTATGTCTCCGTAGATACCTTCTCTGGTCGCTACTGTTGTGACGTCACCGGTTACATCACCTCCAATATTAACGCGGTCGGTATAACCAGTGCCATTTTTACTGGTGGAATCATCATTCCAGAGCGTATTAACATATATTGTGCCGCCACCGGTATAGTTACCTTGTACTGTGATGGTATGGTATTTATTTTCATCATTGATATCAGCTAAAGGTATTTTTGAAAATTCAATAATGCCGGTGTTAGTCAGTTGTGATAACGTGGAATCTCCGGTATTTATCCAGCTGCCCTGATTAATTAGATTTATTTTTCCGTTTGCAACGGAATTGTCGGTAGTGCCAGTGAAGATTCCTGTTTTTGTATTTGTGGCGTCAATAAGACCTAAGCCAGTATTATTGATAAGATTGCCTTTGAATTCACCATTATTGGTAAATGAAATATTTCCAGTTCCATGCATCTCATTGATAATATTTGTATTGTTTAAGGTTTTATTGTTGCGTACCGTAATTCCACCGTCACCAGCATTGATAATTTCAGTGTTATCACTGATGCCTGAATTTATTAAGGTAACTTGACCAGACCCCATATTGGCAATTTTACTTTTAAGTAAGCCTTCATTGTTTATGTGTATAGAAGAATCATCTGAACCACTGTTAATAATATTGCCGGTGCTTGTACCGCTATTGCCTAGGGTAATTGCACCAGTACCTGAGTTGGTAATAGCACCGGTAGTTTTACCTTTATTAGTCAATATAATCTTACCAGCCTGTGTATTGCTTATCGTACTTTCAAGCTCTGTGTCAGGCTCATTAGTTACATCTATTAGAGAAGAGGCTGAACCACTGTTAATAATATTGCCGGTGCTTGTACCGCTATTGTTTAAGGTAATTTTACCGTCAGCCGTATTCTTAATTTCACTGGTACTTGTACCGCTATTATTTAGGGTAATTGCGCCAATACCTGAATTGGTAATATTGCCGGTGCTTGTACCGCTATTGCCTAGGGTAATTGCACCAGTACCTGAGTTGGTAATAGCACCGGTAGTTTTACCTTTATTAGTCAATATAATCTTACCAGCCTGTGTATTGCTTATCGTACTTTCAAGCTCTGTGTCAGGCTCATTAGTTACATCTATTAGAGAAGAGGCTGAACCACTGTTAATAATATTGCCGGTGCTTGTACCGCTATTGTTTAAGGTAATTTTACCGTCAGCCGTATTCTTAATTTCACTGGTGCTTGTACCGCTATTGTTTAAGGTAATTTTACCGTCAGCCGTATTCTTAATTTCACTGGTACTTGTACCGCTATTATTTAGGGTAATTGCGCCAATACCTGAATTGGTAATATTGCCGGTGCTTGTACCGCTATTGCCTAGGGTAATTGCACCAGTACCTGAGTTGGTAATAGCACCGGTAGTTTTACCTTTATTAGTCAATATAATCTTACCAGCTTGTGTATTGCTTATCGTACTTTCAAGCTCTGTGTCAGGCTCATTAGTTACATCTATTAGAGAAGAGGCTGAACCACTGTTAATAATATTGCCGGTGCTTGTACCGCTATTGTTTAGGATAATTTTACCGGCACCTGTATTGGAGATATTCCCTTCTAGCTTAGATTCATTATTAATTTCGAAAGTACCGGATCCTTGATTAATAATCTTGCCTATTATGGTTCTATTGCTCAAATCATCTTTATGATCAGAAAGAGGAAGATCGTTCTTATTTTCAATAGTGATATTACCAGTACTATTTTCTGTACTTGTAATATCACTAGCTATCAGGAATTGGTTCTTAATTGTAATATCACCTGCTCCTTCATTAGTAATACCACCCTTTATTTCTCCATGATTGTTTCGAATAATCAGATTACCTGCGTTGTCACTGTTAGTCGTATTACGGATCTTACCTTCTAGGATAAAGTGATCCTGAATTAGGATGTTAAAATCTTCCGACTCATTTTGAACGATATTACCAGATGCTTTATGGCGTGAGCGACCTAAAAACCGAAGATCAACCTTACTCCCAGAAATGGTACCGTCACTATGAATAAAATCGCTTGTTGTGTTTCCTTGTTTAATTAGCTTAGTACAATCAAGAGTAGGACAAATTTCACGATCATCAGGAACATCATCAGCAGCGAGAACACTGGTGCTAGCTAATGCCAGAGCTACGGCTGCTACTATTTTCAGACCATTACTTTTGCATTTTCCTCGCGCTAGTTCTGAGCAGGCTACCCATGTCTGGGTAGATTCATTCCATTTGGATTTGTAGATGTTATTCATCAGTTTTCCTAAATTGTGTAAAATATCTAAGATAAAATTTAAATGTTTAATTAAGATTTACTATATATATAATAAATATAATGTTTGTTGATAAATAAAAAGAATTACCAATAAATTGATTATATAAGATAAGTTATATCACATCAAAATTAAGTTATATTAATGCTATTTGTATATTGATGATATGGTAGAGCTAGTCTGAGTGAAGGTGATGAAAAAAGGGTAATATTTTCA